>CAYRFQ010000006.1:0-190213 GCA_964423615.1 uncultured Alcaligenaceae bacterium
GTTGCGTTGTCCTTCCGAGGTGCTGTCGATTGAATGGAGACATGTCGATTGGGAGAGGAGTCAGTTGATCGTTCCTTCGCCGAAGACCGACCGATACGACGGCAAGGGAAGCCGGACGATCCCACTGTTCGCAGATTTACGCCCGTACCTGGATGAGGCTTTTGAACTGGCTACTTCGAGCCAAACGCATGTTGTTGGTGGAGGTCATTTGGCCAAAGCCCAAGCGCGAAACGGATGGAAAAGCTGCAACCTTCGAACAACGTTTGGAAAACTGGTCAAACGAGCCGGATTGGAGCCGTGGCCAAGGCTGTTTCATAACCTCCGTTCGAGTCGGGAGACGGAACTCTTGGAAGATTTTCCGGTCCATGTCGTCGCTGGATGGATGGGACATGATCCGAAGGTAAGTCTCAAGCACTACGCCCAAACAACGGTAGAGCATTTCGAGAGAGCCATAGGCGGCGCAAAATCCGGCGCAGCAGAGAACCGCAAGCCATCGCAAGGAACAGAAGGAAGAGTCAGAAAGTGAAGCTGACAAACAACTTGTGACGTCTGGATGCGAGTCGTCGCAGGATGACGCAACCGCGGAAAACGGAGGAGGTGGGATTCGAACCCACGGTACGGAGAACCGCACACCGGATTTCGAATCCTGGCGATGGTCAAATCAGGTGATAAGCAGATCGAAATCACCCGGTATTTTGGGGCTTTCGATCTGCCAAGTCTTTGGAACTGAGTTCCAAAGCACGCGAAATCTACCATCGAATGTAACAGTCGACGTAACACTCAAACCAACCAATGAAGTCCTTCGTCTCCTCTTGCCTGTCCCCAACCGGAATCACTACGGTCCGTGTTTCCGCATGTCGGAGCGAACTCAACTTCCCATTTCGCATTGAATGCTTCGTATCGAAATTTGGCCGATCCCTTGATTTTCTGCAATCGGCATAACTTCTTTCTGTTGTTCCCCTTGCATCGTTTGTTGGACGTTCGTATACATCGCCTAAGCAGTTGTCCACTGAGAGGATTCCACAGCAGGGGGATCGCTGGGAATCGTGACGGTGTTGGGTCAGGGGTTGGCTCAGCCTCGGGACATCATCACTTCGAACCCTTTATATCGGAGACAATGAACTATGGAGCAGACGAACTGCTCGGTAATCACGTTTTGTACACCAATTGGAGAGGTGCAGTCATTTTGCGGAGACGACATCCTCGACTCTTGGACCTTCCGAGAATATCAACGTGGGCACTATCGTTTCGTAACGATGTGCCAAACGAACGGAGGTTGGTTTCTTTTGGAGAAATGCGATTCTCAGAATGAGATTCCGTTGGGCATGCCGTTAAATCCAAGATCGGTGATTCAGAGACTTTGGCAATATGGGTGTGAGGTCCCTGCGGAATTCCAAGCGTTGCTGAAGCGACTGGGCTTGCCACTTCGGCCTTATCAGTCGCAAACATGGGCTCCTTCGGCGGAAAAGTTGATCGGCGATCCACGGCTCGTCGCAGTAACGAACAGTGATAAGCCAGTGATTGTCTTGGGTAAGCCACGGGAAGTCCTCAGGCCAACGCCGTTCGAGGTGGTACGGGTCCTGTGCGAACATCACGATGGGTTGTGTGCCCAGCAGCTGAACAATCTATCCAGGGCGGCAGATGCCCCCCGAGCCTTGAGGAAGTTGAAGGAGCAGGCCTCGTATTGGAACCAAGTCATCCGAACGCCCGGAAAAGGTTGTCGTGGCCGCTACCAATTTGTATGTCCGTGATGACCGGCCTTTCCGATCTCTGAGCCGACGTTTCCGACCTTCCTCAGCAAATTCGCCGACCTGACAAGACGATGTGAACTGTGCGAAAGCAAGTTCGCTCACACTTCAAATACCCTTGTGAGAGAGGCGAAAATATGCCCCGGAAACAACACGACGTAGAGCCCCAGCCAATTCAACGACCACATGTCGTTGTTGAATCCAATGCAGTCTTCACGCTCGTCACGGCTCGAGCTGCTCTCGGAACTGCGAAAAATTGCTTACCTCGCGAAATCCGCAAACGGCGGCTTCGGGTGAGCAAAAGAGGAGGGCGATACTACATCCTCGGTAAATGGCTCCTTGAGTGGATCGAGGAGGGCGAGATCATTCGAAAACCAGAACGCGCTGGCCAAAGTTCCTCGTCGACGAACGGAGGGGAGGCTAACGCATGAGCAAGCTATCAACGAACCTTCGCACTGTTACGAAAGACACGCCATGCGACATCTGCCACCACGACCACAAGTGTTCACAGGGCGAGGACGGGCTTGTAATGTGCGGGCGCCCTCCAGAAACATGCCCTGTCGGATACGTTGACCTCGGAGAAGCAAAAGGGGACCCGCAGTTCCACCTCTACCGACGGGATGACGACCCCCTTCTTGTCAGGACTCCCCCGAACTCGCAGCAAAGCAACGGCGTTTCCAAGAACCTAAAGGCGAAGAAGAAAATTGATTGGCGTGCAGAAGCGATGACATTCGCCAAGAAACTCACTACCGAGTTGCGTGCCGAGTTGGCCAGTTCTCTCGGCTTGCCCGAATGGGTCTTGGATAAGGTGGAGCATTTGGGTTGCAATCCAGGCGATAAACGCGGGGTCTGTTGGACGATTCCAGAGCGGGACGGTTCCGAAGCCATCATCGGCATCAACCGCCGCTTCCGAAACGGCGACAAAAAGCGGATGAAAGATAGTCGGAGCGGTTTGACGATCGTCTCCAAGTCGCTGGAACGCGATGGTCCGATTTATCTTCCAGAAGGGGCGTCCGACACCCTCGCGTTGACCGCGATGGGCCTTGCGGCTGTCGGGCGTCCAAATAACATCGGCGGTGTCGATCTGTTGATTGAGTTGCTGAAAGACGTGCCTGCGGAACGCAAGATCGTCGTCCTTGGCGAGTCGGACATGAAAACGAACATGTCCTGTCCTGGAGTCGAGGGTGCGAAAAAGACGGCTCAGGCCCTCGCTGATGGAATCGGGCGGGATGTCTTCGTGGTCCTACCCCCAGATGGAGCCAAAGACGCTCGAGCTTGGTTAGGCTCGCGGAATCCGGACCTTCACATCATCGATGAGCTATACGAGTTGGGCGAACAATTTGTCCACGGGGTGGAGAAGCACTATCAGGTCGTTACCCCGAAGCACTCCACCAAAGGAGGACTCGCCACGACGTGTTTGGCAGAGATCCGACCGGAACCAATTCAGTGGCTCATTCCGGGCTATCTCCCAGCCGGAAAGCTTGTGTTGTTGGCGGGCGACGGCGGCCACGGGAAGTCCACGATCACGCTGCACATCGCCGCACACCTCAGCCAAGGGAGTCCCTGTTTGGGTTTGGACTATCCCACTGGAGAGCCTTGCGAAACGTTGCTCCTCAATTGCGAAGACGATTTCGCCGATACGGTCGTGCCGCGTTTGATGGGGATGCGAGCCGACCTCAAGCTAATTCACCGCGTCGATGGCGTGCGGGATGAAAAAGCTGCGACAGTGGGATTTGATTTACGACACGCCCATCGGATCGAAGAAGAACTGCGATACCGCCCAAAGGTGCGTTTGGTCGTGATCGATCCAGTTGTCGCGTATGTCGGTCAAGCCGGATGTGACGATCACAAGGACTCCCAGATTCGAGCCCTTCTGGGTCCGTTGATCGACCTCGCCGCGAAGACAGGAGTCTCGTTGTTGTTAGTCAAACATTTCAACAAAAGTCTGTCGCAAAATGCCGCCAACAAAGTTGGCGGGTCGGTTGGCTACATCAACGCCGTTCGGATGGCTCATATTGTTGTGCCCGATCCAGAGGACGACGAACGCAAGCTATTTGTTCCTACCAAGGTCAACATCGCCCAAAGGCAGTTCGGCCTTGCGTACCGGATTGTTGCTTTGACCGATGAGGAACAGGTTGAGGTGCTCCATCGATGTCCGACCATTCAAACTTCCGAGGCTCGCGAATCTTTCGCGAGCCAACTCACGCGGATTCAGTGGGAAGGACAAGTGGATGTAGATCCCGACGAATTGATCCAAGGGTTTTCGGGTGGTTCTCGCGAACGTGTAAAGGACCGAGACCTCGCCGAGGAATGGTTGAATAAGTTTCTCCAGGATGGGCCAAGGCCAACCAACGAATGTGTCGAGGCGGGCAACGAAGCGTTGGGACTGAACAAACCGTCGAAGTGGTGGCGGGACGAGATTTTGAAAAAACGACTTGGTGGGCAACCTCGCAAGGCACCTGGAGGAACTGGAGCTTGGTATTTCACCCTGGTCGAGCACGAATGGCCGATCCAAGAAGACCAAGAGACCCAAGAAGACCAAGAATCCTGACGCAGTGAGACAGACACAGAACGAAATCTCGGCGAGAGTCCTCGCTACGTTGGAACGATGAACACCCATTTTGGGAGGGTATAAAAAAGGAATTCGTTGCTGTTCCACTACCCCAAAAACTTTCCGGTTCGGGATAGCGGAACAGCAATGAAGTGACAGAATTTCGTGACATAAAAAAGGCATCAATGAGAACGAATGAGCCGGCTGATGGGAACGGAAAAGGAATCTGTCCTTTCGCCAAAACGAACCAAGAATTGCGACCTCGTTCCCCTGAATTCTTGGATTCTTGGTCTTCTTCGTCCTCTTGGGAGTGATGAGGGAGAGCCCTCCGACCAGACGAACGCGTGCGCTTACATGAGAATCCGGAAGACCTGCTCGATCCAAACGGGACATATTGGAATCTAGAGCAAAGGCGATCGCCTGTCCGCTTTGTTCGAGCAACGATAGAGTTGCGAAAATCGGCGACGTAAAAAAGGCTCGCGTTGGACACTCTCAGCCCAAAAGGCAACTGGCAACGCTAAAACTGTTCTATTTTCTTCGCCCCCGCAGAGCAAGAATCCTGCCCGCTTGAGCCATAGGTTCTTGGATTCTTGGTACTCTTGCAACAACCAAGAAGACCAAGAGTCCATCGCGTCTTGCGGAGATTTGGGTATAAAAAGGAGGAGTGTTTGAGGCTCCGCAGGCCAAGAACAACCCAAAGTGGCAATAGTCTTGAGGATATTTGGTTGTGGAGAAATTCTTCGCTGTTGTCTGCACGATCAAACAGTAGATGTGAGCTCTGTATGTCCGCACCGAAATGGTTTTCGCAACTGGCTAAATCCTCATGATCTTATCTCTGGAAAAGTGTCGAAGTCTTTCGGTCCCATGGGAAATTCTCTTGGAGATGGAATTATCACCCATGGCAACCATTGAGATAGTACAAGGCTAAAAGAACGGGACTTTGACCAACAATTTTTCAACCGTCTCTCGATCCGGATCGGAACCCTTACTTGGCAAACACCCCTTATAGTGCTCGTGAAGTGTGAAACTTGTTGTGGGCACTAACTGGTTCTCAAGTCTTCCCAAAGTGTCATCCCAAGACTGCTGGTTGTTCTGCCAGGCTGCCTCTGCAAGACAAATGCAATCCGTCAGAAAGCATTGGATGTTTTGCTCATCCTGGCTGCCTGGCCTATCTTGTCCAAAGAACTCACGAGCACGGCGAAAACGTTCTACGCTGTCTGCGATCTCTCGACCTGGCTGCCTTGCCGTCGCCTGGAAGTAAAAGGCGAAGGGATGGCCAACGCGTCGGGAGACAGTGGCTTGTTCCATCTCTTGATCTTCCCAAATCCTGCCTCGTCGTCTGGCTGCATCGGCCTGCCAGAATCGCAAGAACCACCGCGACATATCTCCAAGGCCAGGATGGTTCTCGATTCGTTGGAGAACTTCCTCAGCTTCCTCCAATCGACCAGCACGGAGATAGCCTTGGGCTCGATAACTCCACGTGCGAGGTAAGTCCGAAGGCTCCAATTCTTCCAAGAGTTTTTCAGACCAGAAAAATAAATCTTCCCAGCCGTCTTGTTCCAACGCGACCAGCGCTCGGCCAAGAGTATTGAATACCTTGAGCCGAGTGACTGCTTTCACTTGGAAGGGATCTTCTGTTAGGTGATTACGCCATGGTTCAAGTAGGCTAACCATCCCCTCAAAGTTGTGCGGAGAATAGAGAGCCGAAGCTCGATTAACATCGGCTTCGGCTAAATCGTCATACGAGGACGCAACCGAATCTCGTAATTCTCGTGAGAACTCATCAGCCAGGTTGGCAGATTGTTGGTATGCCCCGAGGTGACGGTGCAAATCGATCTGTTGTTGGCGAAACTCTCGCCGAATCCGCATGGGTACATCTGGAGCGAACTCGCATCTCTCGGCTCGAGCGACGAGATTGAGTGCGTCCTGATACCGATGCTCCTCGACTTCGAGTCGTCGAGCCTTGTTGGCAACCGTTGTGGCTTCTGCCTTTGTGAGACGCTGATGGGTCAAGAACACTTTGAGCCATCCTCGACTTTCGAGTTCCTTCGCGAGGTCTTCGAGAGAGGTGACTTCCCAGACTTCCTCAAAATGTTCGCAGTATGCCTTCGCTTCCTGGCATCCTTTGGCCCGAATCAACAGAGTCCCGGTTTCGTACTCCCGCAAGAAAGCGTCGAGTTTGGGACGAATACCGCTCACAGGCACAAGGTGTTCTTGATCGGGTTGGACTACCGAGCACGCTCTGTCCAAGGCAGAAGGATCGTTATTTTCTGCGCGGACGATCGCAAGCATTCCTGCGACGTGCATGGACGCTCCATCACTCCGGCGCCCCAACGGATCCCCAAATGTGTAAGCAAATCGTTCTGGCACACCATCGCTGTTCGGAAGATGTAGGGCGCGGAGCAGTTGTAAGCAGAGAAGCTGGAAACCAACGACGTCACGAAATGGAAGGCTCGGATCGATACTCCACTCGTCGGTTCTCTTAACCGACAGGGGAAGAACCAAACCCTCATCGCAAAGCCGGTCAACAACGAGCCCCACCACCCCCGGCTTTGGTTCCTTCGCAAGGTCCTGCTCTGAATCACTCAGCTGCACTCCCCATCGCTCCAAAGCGTTTCGCGGGAAGTTGATACCGACTTGAGCTAACGCTGTGATCACGCGTCCGAGTGAATGTGGGAGAGCTACCCAGTACTCGTCCCGGCCCTCCCAGCGTGCAAGCAACTGATCCATGCACCAAACCGGGTTCGTCCGGATCAGGCCTTGGTCGGCCACTATTTGCAGTTCTGCAATCAGCGCTCGTTCGTTCATACTCGCACCGCGAGCTTCCTTGGTGGAGTCGATCCGACCTCCACGACCACCTGGCCGTCGATCCACGGAAACGACTTATCGGTCTTGTGGAGTCGGCCTTCGGGACCGGATACCCAAGACGTTACGAACGCTTGACCAGAGGCATCGAAACCCGAAAGAGGCGGCGCAGATTCTACCGTCCCACTCCAAAGCCCAGACACACCATTCGCATCCGCGACGAGGAAAAGTTTCCCATCGGGGAAGTCTGGCACCTCGTGGTGTTGTACGTCCGAGGTGTCGGCAAGGGCCTCACTCAATTCTGCAAAGAACTCCCCACCAGACTCGGCAGCTAGGGAATAATCTGGAGTTGAGGTCAGTTCTGACGGTTGACCTTCCAGAAACCTGCTCATCGGAACGACTTCGCCCACCTCCTCCGGAATGTTCTCAACCCGAGCGAGGAGTTGGTCTCGAGCTTGGGCGATATCCTCGAGCCAGTCTTGGTACTCGGGATCGAGATCAACAGACTCGTCTGTGGTGTCCAAGGTTCGTCCTCGGGCGAGGTCCGCCAGGCGTTGCCGCACCGACTTGAGGTCGGATTCGGGCGCGACGTCGGTTCGTAGTCTGGGAACACAAATACTCGCGGGGAACCAATCGGTTTCGCCACAACGGACAACGAGAGGACGCCCTAACTCTTCCCTGGAGAGACGCACATCGGGAGTCCCAACCAAAGGGAAGTCGTCGGCTGGGGCAAGAAGAACAAAGCCTTCGTTGTCCGGATGGAAGCGCACCACCAACCATTCAACGCAGACATCCTCGCCCAGATCGAACACGTACAAATCACCTGGGGTTGGTGTGTCGTGATCGAGAGGTTTTTCGGAGTGTCGCTTGAGGTTTTCAGCGGCTTCTGTGATGGCTTTCCGGAGTCGATCTGTGGTGTTGGGGTTCACCATGATCTTATACCTCACTCAATGGTTGAGGTTCTTGTAATTTCGTATGATCTTGGGTAACGGCCTGTGAAGTTACATGTCCGAGTTTTCTCCAAGAAATTCCGAAAGAATTTCTTGGAGAATTCGAAAATCATCCGAAAGTGTTGCTCGAGGAATCCCTGTCCGAGCAGTCAGCTCTACTTGGGTCACTGTGTCCCGGTTTCCACCTTCGATCGCCTCAACCAGGACTGCAAAGACTTTTCCGAGCCTCTCTCGCACTCGGGTTTGGCGATTCATGTTGGCGATCCGTTCTGGAAGTTCCCTTTTCAACTCTTCCCAATTTTCTTGAGTCTCGAGCCCTTTGTCTGGCCAAACCATACGCACAATGGCCTGGAATTCTTCGTCCCCTTCCCAGGCAAGCTCGCTCGCGGATTCGGTGTGCCGGGCCGTCCATTCCGTTCGGACGTAATTAGCCAGCGTTGACACCAAATCACCACATCTCAATGCTCTTATGCCTGCCTCCCTAAGTTGCCCAAGAAAACCAGTGATCCAATCTCCCCCCTCCTGAGTTGTCTTCACTAGGTGCGGTAAGACATCTTTCAGCGGTGTCGCAGTTTGGAGGGCATTCCGGATATCGTTTTCGGCACCGAGAGGAATTTCGTGTTGGTTTGGATCGAGCTTGAGAATCGTTCCGTTGTGAACCTTGCCCTTTTCGAGGTTCTCCAGTCTACCGCCCTGCGTCGTTGCGATCTCAAGGAAACTATTTTTCACGTTACAGAAGATGGCATACCCAATCGGATCGTGGGTGCGTTGTCGCTCGAACAGAAAATTATTCACGTTCCTCGATATCAAGCCATCGATGTTTGGCTTTGCCTTCAACTGCCCCTGAAGTCTTTGCAACCGATCAAGAATCGCGAAAATGTAGCAGTCTGCGACGATGTCCTCGAAAGCGTTATGCGCAGTCCAGTCCTGAATCTCCAGGTACCCCAAATAGGATGGCGGGGCCGTGAGGAGATTCTTTTCTCGCATCTTGCGTTTGAGCAGCCTCTCGAGTGCAGGCAGGACCTTTTGTGCAGCATCACTCTCGTGACCGAAATGCCGAACATGGTCAGTGAATACAGAACTCATAACGGCTCAGTCCTCCGGATGAAGCCGGGCAAGTTCGTCCCGAAGCCTTTGCAGTGTTTCATTTCCGAGATTTCCCAATCGGCGTTCTGGGTAATACAATCGAAGTCTGTGAAACCGGAAATAGCGAGGAACGGTCTCGAATGCAGTCCGCTTGTCGAGGCCATTTTGGTCCGTCGCCTCGACATGGATATACCGCCACGAATAGCGAACCTTGGCCGAATCGGTCCCTTTCACCAACCCGCCTTCCCGTTTGGCAGAACGGTAATTGAAACAAGCCCCAGGATGGTCGGAAGAGGATACGTTTTCGAAATCCCAATGCTTGTTGGGGATCATAAACACTTCCCCTAGTAGGTCGCGATCAGGTTGGAACGCATCTTCGGCTTCCATGTCCGGCCTCACCTCAGTTCCGGTAGCTTCGCTTGCTTGGTGGTCCATAAAAAACTCGCTTGGAAAATCTTCGACAAACTCGGACGTCTCGCGGCAATCGCAGTTACCCGAAAAACGGTCTGCCAATTGCAGTTTGGGACTACGGCTGTAGTATATAACGCAGCCATCCACCCGCACAGGCCTTACAAGTTGGGCCGTTTTGAACCAGGAGTTCGCCCGTGTCCGATGTCCCACAAGACGACTTCGACGAGATTACCCACTGGCACTTCGCAGTTGGTGGAATCGATACTCAACAAGAAGTCTTGGAGCTGGGAGGGCCGTTCTTGCTTCGGCGGCTCAAGCAGTTTCCGACCCATGAGGATCTCGCCCTCAGCCTGACGAGTCTGCCAGTCGCCGGCGCAATGGCGTTGTATGGCGAGAAGATTATCCAGCACGAATTAGTCATTGATGCCGAACGGTTCGAAGACAACCTCGAACAAATCTTCCCAACGGCAGAAGCCATCCTGGCTGGTCTCCGCATTTGCACAAGCACGGAAATCGTATGCCCGGCCGTTTGTGAGCGATCATGGGATGATCTTGAGTCGACCCCGCCCAACCAGTGTCGAGCTTACCACTTCGAACGAGGGTTGTCGCACAAACTTGCCGTCGAACCCCATCTTGTCTTGCCAGAGGACATGGATTGGTTACGCAACAATCTCGGAACCATCGTGGAACTTACCGAACACGAGGGCTTCCAAACGGCTGTCGAAGCCCTTTGCACTTACATGCTTGCTGCCAACGACCGAATGAAAGCCGCACAACTCTGGGCAGGGGTAGAAGCGTTATTTGGTCGGCGACTTGGGGAAGTTGGATATCGGTTGCGTATTATGACTGCTTTATTGGTTGAGGAGAACGGCCTGGAGCGCCGAAAACATTTCAAACGATTCAAAAAATTGTATAACACTCGCTCAAACGCTGTTCATGGTGGAAAACTTAAGACCGAAGAACTGATGTCTCACCTGGGTGAAGTCCGTGATTTGCTAGCTCGACTGCTCAGCAAGGTGGTTGCAATTGGGAAAGTGCCAAACGATGACGATTTCGAAGAAATGTTATTCGAGCATAAACTCGGACAATCTGAGTTGTGAGCCGTTAATCAAAGACGGATGACAAAACACAAGAATTTTGAGGATGCATAATCGATGGGTAATCATGGCGAAATTGTTTCTTTCATCTGGAGCGTGGCAGACCTTATTCGCGACTCGTTCAAGCGCGGCCACTACCAGGACGTGATTTTACCCTTCACCGTCCTGCGAAGGATCGACGCTGTCCTTGCACCGACACGGCAGAAAGTGTTCGAGACTTTTACCAAGCTCGATGGAAAACTCGACAACCTTGAGCCACAACTCTGTAAGGCGTCCGGATTCGCGTTTTACAACAAATCAAAGTACAACTTCCGAACGCTCCTCGACGAACCCCAACAACTCGCCGCGAACTTAGGGGCCTACATCACTGGTTTCTCGCCGAACATGTACGACGTCATCGAGAAATTCGATTTCCAGAACACAATCGCCAGGCTCGAGGCGGCCAACTTACTGTATCGCGTCGTAGAACGCTTCGCCGACGTTGACCTGTCGCCGGATCGGCTCACCAACCATGATATGGGCTACGTTTTCGAGGAACTCATCCGGAAGTTCAACGAGGCCCTCGACGAAAATCCTGGGGAGCACTTCACACCCCGCGAGGTCATTCGCTTGATGGTCACTCTCATCACGGCCCAAGACCATCAAAAGCTCACAGTCGGCAAGGCCATCCGTACCGTCTACGACCCGTGTTGTGGGTCGGGCGGCATGCTCACCATCGGCAAGGACTGGATTCACGAGATCAACCCCGAAGCCGACGTCCATCTATTCGGCCAGGAGGTGAATCCGCAGACGTTCGCAGTTTGCAAGTCTGACTTGTTCATCAAGAGTAAGCCGGAAGAGAGCCGCGATGCCGAAAACATCGCCTTCGGGAGCGTCCTTTCGCACGACGGTCACTCGGAGCACACATTCGACTACCTGCTCGCCAATCCTCCGTATGGCAAAGACTGGAACCTCGATTCGGATGAAGTTCGCAAAGAAGCCGCCAAACCCAAAGAATCCCATAGCCGGTTTTACGCCGGACTTCCACGGATTAGCGACGGCCAACTCCTATTCCTACAGCACATGCTTGGCCGCATGCATCATCCGACCCAAGGAACGAGCCGCGTTAGCATCATCATGAACGGCTCGCCATTGTTTACTGGCGACGCTGGCTCCGGGGAAAGTCGAATCCGTCGTTGGATTCTCGAGGAAGATTATCTCGAAGCCTTGATCGCGCTGCCGCAGCAACTCTTTTACAACACCGGCATCAGCACTTACGTCTGGGTTCTCACCAACAACAAGGCGGAGGATCGCAAGGGCAAGGTGTTGCTCATCGACGCGACCGAGGCTTGGCTCCCGCGACGGAAAAGTTTGGGCGAGAAACGACGGGACATCCCCGACGGTGTCGATCGCACCGAGAACTACATCCCATACATCGTGAAGATGTTCGAGGACTTCACCGATGCCACCGTGACGATTCCGGCAGACCCGCCGAAGGAACTCCGCAGCAAAGTTTTTCTGACGACTGACTTTGGATACCGCAAGGTTACCATCGAACGCCCGTTGAAGCTCAACTTCCAAGCAAGCTCCGAACGAATCGAACGTCTGCAGCAGATCACGACGTTCGTGAACTTGGCGACGAGCAAAAAGAAGAACGAAGACGAAAAAGCCAAGGCCGAAGCCGAGGGCAAACGACAACAAGAGGCAATCCTCGAGGCGTTGGCGACACTGCCAGGAGAACTCTTCAAGAATCGCGAGGCTTTCGTGGAAGAGTTGAACGCCGCTCTCAAACGAAACGGACTCAAGATCACTGCCGCGATCCGCAAAGCCATCCTCACGGCCCTCAGCGAACGAGACGAAACCGCCGAGGTCTGTCTCGACAAGGAAGGCAATCCGGAACCCGACACCGAACTACGCGACACCGAGAACGTGCCACTCAGCGAAAAAGTGCAACCGTTCTTCGAGAGAGAGGTTAAGCCTCATGTGCCGGATGCCTGGGTTAACGAATCGATCCGAGACGAGAAAGACGGCGAAATCGGCGTTGTGGGCTACGAGATCAACTTCAATCGATATTTCTACCGCTACCAGCCGCCGCGACCGTTGGAAGAAATCGAAGCCGACATCAAGGCGGTCGAGCAAGATGTGCTCAAGTTGCTCAAGGAGGTTGCCGGATGACGTTTGCTCGGTTGTTGCCCCGTCTCGCGAAACCTGGCAACCTGGTAACCCAACCTGGTAACCTCACCGGCTTCTCTGGCAACCT
Organism: uncultured Alcaligenaceae bacterium; assembly: GCA_964423615.1. Lineage (GTDB taxonomy): Bacteria > Planctomycetota > Planctomycetia > Gemmatales > Gemmataceae > CAYRFQ01. The sequence goes on from CAYRFQ010000006.1 coordinate 12,888, forward strand.
GTGCAGCTTGCCTGGTAACCTCACCGGCTTATCTGTGGGGTTAGCCCATTATCTGCGGGGCGAAATCTGTTATCTGTGGAGTTCCAAGTCCTTATCTGGGGGCTCGGAGTTGTTATCTGCGGGGTTATGTTCACTGTTTGCGAGATTGTTGGGACACTGTCGCAACAAATTGGGTTGATACTATTTTGTCGACGCTGTCGGCAAAATGTTCGTCAGCCGCCTAAGAGAGGCCCTCTGAATGGCACAAGAAATCAACGAGAAAAAACGAACCTTCACCGATGAGATCTTGAGCAAGGACATGGCTGCGATCCTTCGCACCAAGACCCCTGCGGAACGGCTCGCCATAGCCTTCCGGATGTGGTCGTTTGCTCGAAAGATGATCCGGCAAACGGCAGAAGTCCAACATCCGGAATGGACCGACGCGGAACTCGACCGACACGTCGCCCGGAGGATGTCGCATGGAGCAGTCTGAGTTACTCAAGCATCTGGCCAGCACTCTCGACCAAATGGGTGTGCCTTATCTGGTTACAGGCTCCATGGCTTCGATTGCGTACGGTGAGCCGAGGTTTACCAACGATATCGATGTTGTGGTGGCTCTCCCTGTCGACAAGGTGCCCGCTTTGTGTGCTGCCTTTCCGGCACCCGACTACCACTGCTCGGAGGATTCCGCGCTCAAAGCTGTCCGCGATGGATTCCAATTCAACATCCTGAGCCCCGCTTCCGGGTTGAAGATCGATGTGATCGTTGCGACAGATTCCGAGTTTGATCGGTCACGACTCGCACGCGGCGTCCGACTCCCTACTGGCGAGGATTTCGAGGTCACCTTCGCATCGGCTGAAGATCTGATCGTCAAGAAACTGCTGTACTTCCAAGAAGGAGGTTCCGAAAAGCACCTCCGAGACATCGTTGGGGTCCTTGAAGTCCAGGGAAAGAATATCGACTCCGAGTATCTCAATGATTGGATTACGAAGTTCGGGCTCGAATCCGAATGGCAGTTGATACAAGACCGAATGGAAGAAGAGAAGGAATGAATCTCGTGGTTGTTCACGATCAAACGGCATCGGAATCAGGCTCTCCGGCTGTCAAAGGCAATCCACGACACACTGCGACCATTCGCTGTCGCGTCGCATGAGCAAAGACTGCTTGGCTGTGTTCTTTCACTACTTGTGACAGGTTCAGCCTTCTTGTGATTGGAGAAATAATGGAACCGGAGATTTATTCGAGCAAGGACGGAAAGAGTGAGGGGGAAGAATTCCAAGCCTGGTGGGAATCGCACCCTGAGGGGTATTACATCAACTGCCGGTCGTCCGAAGCCATGCTCCATCGAGTTGGCTGCTGGCACCTCGGCGAACCCGTGAAATGGGACGCAGAGGACGGGGATGTGACGCGCAATCGTAAAGTGTGTCACGACGAATGGGTGGTGCTGCTGCGATGGGCAGCGAAGGAGAAGATGGTGTTGGTGCCTTGCGGAGACTGTCTTGCTTCGCCGGGTTGAACCACCGGCCTGGCTCATAGCATCATAACAATCGTGAGAGAGCATCCGATAACCGGCGAAGCTCCGACCTCCGGAATGGACCGACACGGAACTCGATCAACACGTTGCCCGGAGGATGTCGCATGGGTTTTGACAACGAGCGGGAGCCGGATGAGGAATCGCCGCTTGGCCTGATCCTGTGTGAATCGGCGGGAGAGGAACAGGTCGAATTGTTGCAACTCGGCGAGAGTGGCATCCGCGTGGCGACGTATCTGACAGAATTGCCGCCGAAATCGCTGCTCCAAGATAAACTGCGGGCGGCTGCGGAACTGGCTCGGGAACAGTTGAAGGGAGGGGAATGAATGAGTGTGGTAACACTTGACACCGAAGTTGTTCGACGATGGAAGCGGTATCGGGAATATCAGGATGGAAACCGCATCTGGTTTTGCCGACTTCCTGCAACTTGGCAGAGCCGGAAGTTGAAATCGCTTCTCTCGGCAAATGACGGAGGCGTTTGGGGAGAAGATTTTGATGAAAACGGGACAATCGTTCTTCGGTCAACAGACGTGACAATTGGCGGAGGCTGGGATTTGACTAATCCTGCTTCCCGCCGCTTGACGCATAACGAGATACGAAACGCCTGCTTGAGAGCTGAAGATTTGTTGGTTACGAAATCCAGCGGAAGTGAATTGCACTTGGGCAAAACCGCATTGGTGACTCAAGATATCGAAGACCTCGGATGTTGTTTTTCAAATTTCATGCAAAGGCTGCGAACGGAATCTGCGCTTATGCCAAAGTTCCTCTGGTGGTTCTTGAACTCGTCACCGGGGCGAGAGCAACTCCTCTTCAATGGTACCACCACAACAGGTTTGGCAAATTTGGGGGGCAGAGTAATCGGAGACACAATCCTACCACTACCCTCTATCCCCGAACAACAAGCCATCGCAGCGTTCCTCGACCGGGAGACGGCCCGGATCGACGCCCTGATCGAGCGCAAGGAGCGGCTGATCGCCCTGCTGGAGGAGAAACGCCAAGCCGTCATCAGCCACGCCGTCACCCGCGGACTCGACCCGAGCGTGCCGATGAAGGATTCCGGAGTGGAGTGGCTTGGCATGGTGCCGGAGCATTGGAGGGTAACTGTTGCCAAGAGGGTTTGTCAGATCTTCGTTCCAGAACGCAGCAAACCAGACATCAATAACGACCACGACGGTTTACCTTGGATAACACCGGAAGACATTGGCAAACCGACCGTTTCAGCCTCGGTTTCTAATCGTTGGGTAAGTGAAGAAGCAATGACCCGAAATGGCTCTCGTTCTCTCTCAAGTGGCAGTGTGGTTGCCAGTTGTGTCGGAAGGTTTGCTCTCGCCTCGATCAATAAGGTTCCGTGTATCATCAACCAACAACTACAAGCATATGTCCCCAGAAGGATCAATCCGTTCTTCTTACGATTCCTAATTATGATATCTGAAGCTTACTTCGGGCAAAACGCAACGGTGACGACTCTTGCGTACGTCAATCAAGAGAAGTTCGGTGAGATGCCTGTCCTCTTACCTCCTTCAGTCGAGCAAGTCGGAATCGTGAATTGGTTGGATAACAGGATGCCGAGAATCGACACCTTGGAAAAGCAAATCAATGATGGCATCGATCGCCTTCAAGAATACCGCACCGCCCTCATCTCCGCAGCCGTGACCGGACAAATTGACGTTCGCGACGAGGTGACATCATGACCAAGACCATCTCCGAACAAACCCTCGAAACCGCCATCGTCGCGGACATGACGAAAGCTCACTACAAAGAGCGTCAACCGTCTGCGTTCGACAAAACGCTTTGCCTCGATCCCAAGCCGCTCATCGACTTCGTCCAGGCCACACAGCCGAAAGAGTGGAAGAAGTTCACGCAACAACACCCCACCGATGCCCGCGATGTCTTCCTCAAGCGTGTTGCCCAGGTGGTCGAGCAAGACGGCACCTTGACCGTCCTCCGACAAGGCGTGAAGGTCACCGGCTGCAAGTTCCGCCTCGCCTTCTGGAAGCCCGAAACCACCTTCAACCCCGAAACCGAGGTGCTGTACAAGGCGAACATGTTCACCGTCATGCGCCAGGTCCGCTACAGCGAGAAGACCGAACACAGTCTCGACCTGATGCTGTTCCTGAACGGCCTGCCGCTGTTCACCGCCGAACTCAAGAACCCGCTCAACGGCCAGGACGTGACCGACGCCATTACGCAATACCGCCGCAACCGCGACCCACGCGAGCCGATATTCGCTCTCGGTCGGTGCCTGGCCCACTTCGCCGTCGATCCGTTCCTCGTCTACATGACCACACACCTCAAGGGAGACGAGACGTTCTTCCTGCCGTTCAACCGTGGCGATGGCGAAGGCCCCCAACGCGGTGCCGGCAACCCGTCACCCAAGCTCGGCGAAGGCTTCTCGACGGCCTACCTGTGGCGGGAAGTGTGGGCCATCGACAGCGTTCTTGACCTGATGCAATACTTCATCCAGGACGTCCGCGACCGCGACGATCAGGGAAAGCTCAAGCGAACGGTGATCTTCCCACGGTATCACCAACTCGACTCCGTCCGCCGACTCGTGGCCCACGCCCGCGAACACGGACCGGGCCAGAACTACTTGGTCCAACACAGCGCCGGTTCGGGTAAGTCGAACTCGATTGCGTGGCTGGCCCATCGGCTCGCGTCACTCCACGGCAAGGACGAAAAGCGGGTCTTTGACACGGTGATCGTGGTGACCGACCGCCGTGCCCTCGACCGACAGTTGAGCCGGACGGTCAGTTCGTTCGAGCAAACCGCCGGACTCGTCGAGCACATCGACAAAGGCGGCAAACATCTCAAGGAAGCCCTCGAGGCCGGCAAACAGATCATCATAACCACGCTGCAGAAGTTCCCGGTCGTCCTTGAGCAAATCCGGAAGCTCGAAGAGGAATGGCGAAAACAGCAAGAAGAACTCGGACGCAAACCCGACGAGAAGGAGAAGCCCGAGTTTTACAAACTCAAGGGCTATCGATTCGCATTGGTCCTCGACGAAGCCCACTCGTCGCAGGGTGGCGACGCCAGCAAAGAAATGAAATCAACACTTCGAGTCAGTTCCGACGACGAAGATGAGATGTCGATAGAAGCGATAGCCCTCAAAGACCAACAGGCCCGCGGGCGAATGAAGAACGTCAGCACATTTGCGTTCACAGCCACTCCCAAACAAGAAACGCTCGAGCTGTTCGGTTCTCCAAAACCAGAGGGCGGTTTCGAGCCATTCAGTTTGTACAGCATGCGGCAAGCGATCGACGAGGGCTTTATCCTCGACGTGCTCAAGAACTACATTCCCTACCGCATTTACTGGACGCTGCTCAAGAAAGTGAAGGAGGACCCCAAATACGACAAGCAAAAAGCCAGCGCGTTGCTCACGCGGTTTGTCGCCGAGAATCCGAAAACCATTCGGCAGAAAATCGAAGTGGTCGTCAACCACCTCGACACGAAGGTTCTCGACAAAATCAACAACCGGGCCAGGGCGATGCTCGTGACGAGTTCGCGACAACAGGCCGTGGCTTACAAACTCGAGGTGGACAAATACCTCGCCGAGAGAGGACTCAAATGGAAGGCCGTGGTCGCCTTTTCGGACACCATCACCGACGAAGACACGAAGAAGGACTACACCGAAGCCGGCATGAACGGCTTTCCCGAAACGCACACCGCCGAGAAGTTTGCGACCGATCCCTATCGACTGTTGATCGTGGCCAACAAGTTCCAAACCGGCTTCGACCAACCGTTGTTGCACACGATGTACGTGGACAAGAAACTTGCAGGAGTGAACGCCGTCCAAACGCTCTCGCGGTTGAACCGGACACACCCCAGCAAGGACGACACATGTATCCTCGACTTCGCCGACAACGCCGAACGAGTCCGCGAGGCGTTCAGTCGCTACTACGACCAAACGAGCCTGGAAGAAGGGACCGACCCGAATGTGTTGTACACGCTGGAAAGTGAGTTGAAGAAATATGGTTTCTACTTCACCTCGGACCTTGAGGCGTTCGCGGAGCAGTTCTATTCGAAACGACCGGTGATGGAGAAGATCTACGCCACACTCAAACCGATCGTCGAGCGAGTCCAAGAAGCCGAAGAGGCCGACGCTCGTGAGTTCCGCGGCCTCTTGAATAAATACGGCAAGCTTTATGCCTTCCTCGGACAAGTGCTCCCGTTCACCGACCCAGACTTGGAGCAACTCTACCAGTTCTGCCGATGCCTCGTGAGGTTGCTGCCAGTCTCAAGAGAGGAACAACCGCGAGAACTGCAAAAGTTTGTGGACGTCAACACCGTCCGACTGGTCCAAGCTGCTCGAGAGGATGTGAAACCCGAATCGGGCCAAGGAGTTCTCGAACCCAAAAAAGCGGGTGTCGCCGGTGGCAAGCCAGAAGAACAACTCGAGCCGTTGTCGGAAATCTTGAAGCTGCTTAACGAACGCTTCGGCACCGACTTCCAAGAAGAAGATGAACAGTTTCTTGAAACTCTCGAGGAGAAACTCGACGAAGACGACGGACTTGCCGCGAGCTTCGCCGTCAACACCCGCGAGAATGCCCGACTCACCTTCGACCACAAAGTCCGCGACCATGTCCAAGATATGATCGATACGAACTTCAAGTTCTTCAAACAGATCAATGATAAACCGGAGTTTGCGAATTTTCTCAATGATTTGTTGTTTGATCGATATGCGGAGCGGAAGTCGGAGCCGGATTCAAGCGAATAAATCCTTCAAAAGTGCTGCGAGATGTACTATTAGAATTAGAAAGAAGAGGATGCGGAGATTTTTGAAAAGCATCCTATTTCGCTAAAAAGTCACGACAACGGTAAGCAACCACGAATCTACTGTGGCGGAGTTCCAATTGAGTGGAGATCAAACGGGACACCGGAACACTAAGCAGGGACCGCTATGAATCCAGACATCAACAACGAGTTTCGTCCAACTCTCGAAGATGATCCTCCGGCATTCCTAGACAGAGTGAACACACCTTGGGATCGTGTACCAGATTTCGAAGACTACAACCGCCATGCCTATAGGCGAATCGTTAGGGCACTGAAAAGACTGTCCAGTGGCGGGAGTGATCGAACGGACTCCAACTCACAAGGAATTTTGATTCTTGGTGAGGCAGGAACTGGGAAAACCCACTTGCTCATGCGAGTAGCTCGTAACCTCTCCGAGAGTAACCACATTCTCTTTATCCGTAAGCCGAACAACGAAGAGGCAGTTGCCCAACACGTTTGGTCTAACATCGTCAGTAGCCTGGCTCGAACTTTGCCGTCTGCCACAAACACACGTAGTCAGCTAGATGATCTTCTGGCGCACGTCTTTTCCAAGGTGCTCATCCCTGAGTTTGAGCAGGATGTTCGCGAGGCCAAAGACGCGGACCAGAAACGGAGATGGATAAAGCGATTGAGGGAAGACCCATACAATCTATTTGGCATGTTGGGTGAGGGTGAACGTCGCCAGGACAACATGGACCGCATACGACGAAGGACACTCAGATTTCTTCAGTCAAATCATCCAGACGTTGACCAGACCATTGCACGTGTCCTGATTACGTATTGTTTTGTTGCTCGCGAGGATCGGAAGCGATTACTCCTGACGTGGTTAGCGGGGCAAGACGTTGACGAGGGTGACGCGAAAACCCTCGGTCTTCCATCCTCGTGGCTCACTCTCAATGAGGATTCGAGCGAAGTTGCAACATCACAGCAGCGAGAGGAACAAGCCCTTCGAGCAATTAGAACAATTGGCATACTGTCCACATACTACCAACCGCTCATCCTCGCATTTGATCAGTTGGAAGGGCTAAGGGACCATCCTCGCCTTACAAGCAGGTGGGGTGATGTAGTGCGAGAAATCTTCACGATGACCCCCAATTTTCTCGTCATTACGTGCATTTTCCCTTCGCTGTGGGAAACTTGGTTCAACCCGAATTTAGATCAGAGCGTAAGTGAGAGAATTGCACAACAAACAGTACCGCTTGAGTCGTTCGAGCCACACCACGGGTTGAAGATGTTGGCAACCCATCTCGAACCGTCGTTTACCAAGCATCGGCTTCCCACAAACATCTTTCCTTTTACAGAAGACGACGTTGAGAGGTTGTGCAGTCGTTCAATCTCACCTAGGACGTTCATTCAAGCTGTTCACAACGATTTTCAGTCCTGGTTGGATGGGACTCCTGTGAACACAGTGGAACCATCCGATCATCTTCCCAAGATAATCACTCAAGAGGAAATCGAGCGAGCGATAGCTATTTCGTTCGAAGGTTTTGAAAACTCCCTTCGACAGTCATTCCAATCGGAAATAATCCTGGAGCAAGATTTCTTTGGTCGTCTTTGCAACCTCGTTGAGACAATCCTCCGGGTTGATGGAGAAGAGATCCGACTCGGAAAAGCAATCTGTGACCCTTACGTAATGCCACCAAATGTGATCGTTCGGCAGCCATCAATTGGTGCCTCGATCTGCATTGCCGTGATGAACAGTGAGGGGAATGCGTTCGCAGCAAGGATGCGAAATCTAACCAAGTGCGTAAAGAAAGGTGGTCAATTCGAGCACCTTCTAATGATTAGAGATCGACGGTGTAAAAAACTTGGCACGATGAGTCAAGCTCACCTGGACAAGGCATTGGCTGCCGGAGCAATATTTGTGCACGCTGGCCTAGACGAAGTCACATGCCTGAATGCGATGTACGAGACATTAGTTGCTGTTGAGGAACATGATCTTACCGTTGGGAATCACGAGATCGACAAACGCCAACTCGTTAGTTTCTTCCGCAGCAGTGGAATTCTCTCTCGGACTGAATTATTTAGGCACGCGAGCAAACACTTCACTCTAGCGGGTGAAAGCAAAGAGTTACATCCATCATCACCCGCACCAAACCATCAACTCCAAGAGAATATCCCAACGGCTTCGGGAGCTCTCGACACACCAACTGTAAGTCAATCAAATCCTCGATCTGAGAGTAAAGCAATCGCGGATTTTCTCATTGGTGACGATGTTCTGGAAAGTCCCCACATCGGAGTTCTTGGAGAGTTGAAAGACGGGCGACGAAAGTTGGCCATATCGCTCACGAAGCCTCAATGCCTTGTACTTCTTGGCTACATGGGCTCTGGAAAATCATACGCTTTGGGTGTGCTTATCGAGTCCGCTTTACTTCGGCAGGAGGGACTAATTGAGCAGAGCCGCCCAATGACAGTGGTTGCATTCAACTTCCGTCGCAATCCGGAAGCTCGATTCGAACACGGCGGTTTTGCTGAACCTAACCGAGCCGAAGCCGAGGTCAGCAGACTAGCTGAGAAATACGGTGCGCAGCCGGCACCCGTAGAAATTGTAAACGTCTTCGGCTACAAAGAAGAACTTTCAAGGAGGGAAACAGAGTACGGGGATCTCAAAACATTCGCAATCAAATTCAAACCTGACGAACTTGGTGCGGAACATTGGGAAATCTTAATGAAGCCTCCGACAGGTGAAGCCGAATACATGGACATTATTCGTGACATCATCCAAAAACTCTACTATCAGGAACGCCTAACGTTCGAGAATCTTGAACGTGCAATTCAAACTGATGAGCGGATGTCAAATACACAGCGCCGTCGAGCGATGAACCGGATGAGTTTTGCGGAGAGATGGATGACTGCTGAAAGGGAATACGAATGGGCCGAAGTGTTGGAGGAAGGTTCACTGAATATTTTCGACCTTCGAATGCAGACAATGAAATCATCCGAGGCACTTAAACTGTGTCTAATCATTACGGACTTAGTCCGTCGAACGAAGAACGGGGTCAATAAAGTTATTGTGTTCGACGAGGCGCATGAGTACGTGGATTGCAAGGAACTCGTAAAAGAACTTGAAAATTCCATCACCCAGATTCGGCATGACGGATTATCCTTTGTGCTTGCCTCTCAATTTCCAGAACGGATACCTCGATGTATTTTCCAATACCTGCTGACTCGACTCATTTTTAAGTTGCCAAACGCGAAGGCAATCAACTATGTCAGACACGCGGCACCAAACTTAGAAGGACTCTCACCCCAAAGAGTTGCCAATCTAGATCTTGAGCAGGGATTGTGTTTCATTCAAACAGATGACGACTGTACTGACGAGATGCTCCGCGTTCCGCAACAACTTGAGGTTCGTCCCCGGTGTACGATGCATGGTGGCTCAACTGTTCGACAGGCTGCTGCACCTGAGAAGACGCCTGATTCGAAATCGGACAGCATTCAAGAGTTTGAATTCGAAGAGTTGGAAGCCGAACTCTGTCCGAAATGTGGGGAGGAACTCGTTTTTCGGCGGACAAAATCAGCCGCGTTGATGGTGTGTAGCTCTTACCCCGACTGTAAGTACAGTCGAAAAGCAGAATAATCCGCGTCCAAGTTGGTTGCGATCGGGCGCATATGAACTCCGAAAGTAGCTAAATACAGAAACGAATTTCAATGGCCTTTGGAGAATTCATCCGGTCGAAATGTGCTTGCCCGAAGTACGGCTCTATGTCAGTAGATCATTTCAAGCCAACTCATTTATTCGCCAGTGGGGCGAGTAAATTGACGTAGGCTGGAACTTTCAAAAATACCCACCCTCACTTTTTTCCGAACAAATCCGGACACCTCAACGAAATGCCCGTTACAAGACTGCCAGAAGCGACGGGAAAGAGTTCATTTCGGAGGTGCCATGTCCAGCTCAGTCAACTCGATAGATGCAACTACCGCAAAGCGATTAGATAATATTCGGGGGACCGCTCCCCAGCGTTCGCCCAGCGTACGTGTCTTGTCCGCATACTCGCAGAACACAACCTGTCCCCTTGCCACGTTGGGTTTTGCAGCGAAAGTCGACTTCGACAAGTTGCTTGTCGGCACGAAGTTCCGAACGCCCTTCGGTCAGTCACCTTTCGCCATCCAGCGGGGCAACGCCTTCGAAGAATTGCTCAGGCAGAACAACTACGCACTCACGCTGGACCTTCTTCGGGAACCTCTCAACCTGCAGTCTGGTCAAGGTCGCGTCGTGAATCTTCGCCAGGGCCTCCCAGGTGGTTCGAAGAAAATGAGTGATCGGGCCGATGCCACCAAGAACTTGGTCCGTGAGATCATCGCAGGGAAACCAACGGCGCCACACCTTATCGATGGAGCTGTGTTGCGGGGATGTATCGGCGGGTTGGAAGCCTTCTTCGAAGCTGACGCGTTGGCCGCTCGAACTGCCAACGGTATGCTTCGCGTTGCCGAGGTCAAGTCTTTTCCGAAAGTGGACGATCGACTTGATAGTGATAAACTCGGGGCCGCTCTCGATCAAGTCGCCATCTATGTGTTGTTGGCTCGTCAGGTTGTTGATGCTCTTGGTGGCGATCCCGAAGGTATGGTAAGCGATCAAGCACTGATCATTACGCCACGCAATGTCGGGCTCACACCAACGCTTTCGGAAAAGTCTGTGGTTCCGAACGTCGCTCGGATCAAGCGAGTGATGTCGGCAATTCCGTCGGCGAAGGACATTGCTACGGCAACGCCAGAGACGATTACCTTCTCCACCGTCGCTGACAAAACTGCCGAAGAAGAGAAGCGGATCGACGCACTGGCGCAGATCGCCGACACCGTTGGGACGGCCTACACCCCAACTTGTCTCTCGACATGCGGAAACGCTCGCTTCTGCCGAGATCGAGCGATTCACGCTGGGTCGCCGTGTGCTGTTGGAACTCCAGTGGCGCGAGCCCTTCCCGAAATTGTTTCGCTTGGTCGAGCTGAATCCCTCAGCCGTGGGACCACACCTACGCCTGCTGAAGCACCGACAGCACAGTTGTTACACCAAGCTGGCCGGTTAATCGACGAAACACTTCCCGCATAGCAAAGACACCACAAGGAGGAATTCATGAATTATGTCGATGTGACACTCGCCACCCGTGCGTACACAGCCGGGCGAGGCATCCGAAGTTGCACCGTCCGTCATCGCCGACTTGTTCCCAAGCCCATCGCTGTTGTTCTCTGGCAACTTGGTGCGGAACCGTTTGCACCCGCTGCGATTGGATGGGGTGACGACCATTCCAAACCACACATGGCCATAGCTGGCGAACCTCGGAACCGCGATCTTGCGTTCGCAGCGTTGCTTAAATTTGCCAAGTGGTTCAATGCCAAGTTTGAACCCCATTACGAGGATCGCGAGACGTTAACCACGAAGAACTACACAATCAAAGTTGCCCGGACAGCGCCGCAGGTGATCGTTGCCAACAAAGCAACGGTTGAATTTCTTGGGAGACTGGGACGCCGTCTGGCCTACTTGCCAACCGAAGGATCACAAGCCGCATCATCCGAACTGATCCGACTTGGACGACACTGCCGATTCTTGCGAGATCACTTCGAGGTCCCTGGTCAACAACTCATTGTCGCTCTCACGGACCTCATGAACGCACATTGGGCGACTCCACAGTCGCGAGAAGAGCGGGAATCGCTGTCGGCTCTCGATGCGTTCATCGATCCACCAGAAGGATTGTCCGGGTTTGAGGCCGCAGCCATCGCCGAACTCTATCCCGTTGGTCCGATTGCGGATGGAGACGATGAGCAACAGTTAATCCGTCTTGTCGAACAATTCAACAAGGCCCGAAAGGGGAGCACTGCTGCTGGTGTTGTCAATCCGCATCTCGGACCTATCAAAGCCCACTATCAACCGTTGCTGCGAAGAGCTTGGGACTTGCTTTGGCGCTGTCGGGATCGAGAGGCCAAACTTGCGGAGGCGAAATCGGTAGGGCGACGTTGGGACGCTGACCGCCAAGATTACACACGCCACATCGATTGGCTCGATCGGAACGGCCTGCAACGAACGCGCCAAACTCCACGTCAAGCAGCCATGACTTTTCGGAACTGGGAAGAAGCCGGGCGACTCGTTGAGGCTGAAGAGGCATGCGACGACCCACTCCGCATGGCCGGATACGTCTTGAACAACAAAGCCGTCCGCGGAGAAGTTGTCGCCGTGGACTCGGGACACAAAGAACAAGGACCAAAAAGGAAAGTCACACGGCCGTTGGTTACGCTGCGATCACCCGATCCGTGCCTGATTCCCGTTGGACGAGAGTTGTGGTGGACGAAGCAATCGGCTGGGAAGGAGTACGTCGTTACCGAAATATCTTCCAGACCGGACGGCGGGTCGGATGTGACTCTCAAATTGATGACGTCAACGAAATCGATTCCCCTTCCGAGCGTTGGAATGACTGAATGTTTTTCAGATCACTCGACTGAATCGCGGGATTTCTTCAACAAGCTCCCCAAAGATGCTCCTTGGACACACCAAGCGAGCGTGCCACTGGCCGTCCCTGAACCCATCGAAGAAATAACGGAGGTTTAACCACATGACAAAAAACTCGACGACTGACTTTTACGACTCTGCGACTGTGGCTGCGGCTAACGCGACTGCGGACGCTGCGATTCAGGATCTCCTTTCCAGTTCGAACCAATCTCGGGGTGTGGTTGTCACCGCGCCGGCTGGGGCAGGAAAGAGTCATCTGATTGCTAAAGCCGTCGACAAGGTACGAGCCGAAGGCCGAAGGGTAGCAGTCGCTGCCCCGACAAACGAGCAAGCATTCGGACTCGTCCGGACCATCGCCAAGATGCACTGTTCCGGACACGCTGACCGAATGGTGTCTTTCGTCCCAGCGAGTTCCGTCGCATTACCAGAGCTCATCTGCAAGCTGGATGGTGTGCAACAAGTGAAAGCCAAAGACGCAAACGCCGAAGAATTAATCGTCGGGACTCTCAGCAAGTTCGGAGATGCATTCGGGCGTGGGGACCTCCATCCATTCGACGTCCTCTTGATTGACGAAGCCTACCAGGCCGATTCGGCGAAGTATTTCGCAGTCGGAGGTCTGGCGCCGGTTCACATGTTGGTTGGTGACGCGGGTCAAATTAGCCCATTCGCAGCAATGGTTGATCCGGCGAGATGGCGCGGACTACCTGAAGATCCACTCCAAACAGCAGTCGGTGTGTTGCTCCGAAATCATCCGAGCACTCCAGTCTACGGGTTACCAATCACTCGACGACTCGACCAACGGGGCGCTCCGGTGGCGAAACTGTTTTATCCTCAGTTGGCCTTCAACGCGGCTGTCTTGAGTGGCGTCAGGAGCTTGGAACTCACGCAAAAAGGTGGGAAGTGCGGAGACCTCGACCCGATACTCGACAACGCGGCCGACCATGGTTGGGCTTACGCCGAGCTTCCACGAAGAGCCGTATTGCAAGCCGATCCAGAAGCAATGGGATTGATCGTCGACCTCGTTGAGCGTTTGTTTGAGCGGACGCCACACGTGCAGTGTGAACGCACCACAGAGACAAGTCCCCTCAGACCCGAAAGAGTTGCTGTTGGCGTTTGCCACAATGACCAGAAAGACCAACTCCGAATTCGGCTTCAACAGCGAGGTCTCTCGGGCGTCGTCGTTGAGACGGCGAACAAGTTGCAAGGCTTGGAATTTGAAGTAGTCTTTGTTTGGCACCCCTTAGCCGGGCTATTGGAGGCCGACGAATTCCACCTCGACCCCGGACGGCTTTGTGTGTTGTTGACCCGACATCGACAAGCCTGCGTTGTAGTCGGGCGCGAGGGGGACCCTGATTTGTTGACCGACCGTCCGCCCCCACCGACGGCGGGCTATCTCGGTCACGACTTCGATCCTCTCCTTGACGGATGGGAAGTGCATCAGGCCGTGTACGCGGCTTTGGAGGAACACCGAATTGGATGGAACTCGACGGAAACCTCCCTGTTCTGAATCTAGGTGGAAGGTATGTCTGTACTGTCTTTACGGTCTCTTTTGACATATCATATCACTAGAGAACTCTTCCGAGCCAGGATAGATTCTTGTACACTCGGTCAAAAGGACAAGCGATTACAGTACATGTCCGAAGCTCATACTTTTGCATCGGCATGCAGATTTCTCACCAACGGTACAATTTGCGTTTCTTCGTCCACGAGCAGTTCCCATGTCGACCAACCCCATTTTTCAATCCGGCGACCCTGTCATTCTACGGACCACACGAGAACTCGGAGCAGTGGTTGATGAACCAGAACTTGATGGTGGGGAGTATTGGTACAGGGTCAAATTCGAGAAGCGGATTGAGAACTGTGTTGAAGAAGACCTCGAACCGGTCGAAGACACCGACCAATCGATCCGTTCGTTGCTCATAGCTGGAAAGTGGGGACGCCTCCAGGCCTTTCGGACGGCTCTCGCGGTCGAGCGGATTACCCACATCAACCGAAGTACGGTCTATTCGTTCAAAGCCCAACGAATTCTGTTTCAGGCGTATCAGTACAAGCCACTGCTGAAAATACTCGACTCGCTGGATCGGCGTCTTCTCATCGCTGACGAGGTGGGTCTTGGGAAGACGATCGAAGCCGGACTGATAATGACCGAACTCCAAGCCCGCCGTCAACTCGATCGCATCCTGATTATCTGCCCTTCAAGGTTGCGGGACAAATGGCGAGAGGAGTTGAACCGTAAGTTCGACCAAGATTTCGAAATCTTCGACAAGAAGTCGCTGGAACAATTTGTTATGCGGGTTCGAGAAAATCCAAAGCGGCAACAACTCCGGGCCATCATTTCGATGCAAGTTGTGAGGCGAGAAGAAATTCGCGAAATGATCACGAACGATCTTGGAGCTCTCGATTTGGTCATCGTTGACGAGGCTCACCATGCTCGTAACCCAAGCAGCTTGACATCCGAGATGCTCTGTGAGGTTTGCCAAATCACCGATTGTGTGGTTATGTTAACTGCCACTCCCCTCCACCTCGGAAGTCGGGACCTTTACACGCTGTTACACGCACTGAGGCCAGCAGAATTTCGCGATGCCGATTTCTTTGATCGTCAGCTCAAACACCATGCTCGAGTAATTGAAGCCGGAAGATTCGTGCGGACGCAACAGCCAGAGCACTTGGACGCAGCAAGACAGTTATTGGAGGAAGTTTTCGTCCATCAGAATCCAAGTCATCAACGCGATCCACTAGCCATGCAGGTGATCGAGCACATTCGCAACACACCTCCAACCGAACGGCACGAATGGGTCAATCTCGAACGCCGGATTCAAGACCTCCACCCGCTCGCATCGATCGTAACGCGAACACGAAAACGCGAGGTCCTTGAGGACGCACCGACTCGACAATCATACGTGTTGAAATGTGCGTGGACCGAGGCCGAAGAAGACGTTTACAACCGCCTGGTCGGCCAGAACACCAGCCGCGGATGGACGACCTCCGGGCTTGGATTTGGGCAAATTCAGAGGGCACGGCAGGCCGCGAGTTGCCTTCCTGCAGCGATCGAGGCCCAAGCCGATCGGATCGCCCGCGATGATGACGAGGCCGTGGATCAAGTCGATGTTTTGCCAAGCGACCTAAATCTGCCTGCCCGTTCAGAGTCGGAGCCTCTTCCATCTGTGAACGTCGCCTGGTCATGTCGAGACTCAAAATACGACGGGTTCCGCCAAATGCTTGCAGAGATTTGGGAAACCGACCCGAACTCGAAAGTTATCGTTTTCACGTTTTTTGTTGGGACTTCCAAATATCTAACCCAACGTCTTGAAGAGGAAGGTGTCCGAACCCTCAGAATCGCCGGGGACGTTCCCTCGAATCCACACAACCCAAACCGAGACGAACGCGGACAACGGGTTCGAGCATTTCGAGAAGACCCCGATATTCGTGTATTAGTTTCTACCGAAGTCGGAAGCGAGGGGCTCGATTTCCAATTTTGTCACCACCTGGTCAACTACGATCTTCCGTGGAACCCAATGGTCGTCGAACAGCGCATCGGGAGGATTGACCGGTTCGGCCAAGAATCCGAAGTGATCACGATCCACAATCTCGTTGTCGAAGGGACCGTGGAAGATCGGATTTTGTATCGGCTCTACGAACGCATCGGTATTTTCAAGGACAGCCTCGGTGACTTGGAGACCATCCTCGGCGAAGCAGTGCGCGAACTCCAACGAGATTACTTCACAGGCCGCCTAACCCCCAAGGAGGCGGAGAAGCGTGTGGATCAAGCCGCTTGGGCCATCGAACAACGACAGGCACACGCGAAAACATTGGAGCAGAAGGCGGAGGTGTTGTTTGGGCATGAGGAACACATCCGGGCCGAGATGCAAAGAGTCGGACGACTCGGTCGGTTCATCAGCGAAGCATCGATTATCGCGGTGATCTCGAGTTACCTTGAATCGCATCACCCTGGGTTGCAGCTCTTAGACGAGGATGACAGTGTTTACAGTCTACGGCTCACGCACGATCTTACCGGTGATTTGACAGCACACGAGTGGTTGGAGAGGCCTGGGCGAAAACGCATTCTGTTCACCACACAAGGGGAAGTGGCGTTTCGTCGCCCAGATGTCGAACTGGTAAATGTCTCCCACCCACTCGTTCGAGCCGCTTTGGAACGTGTCACCAAGAGACTCGAAAATGACCTTGCGAGGGTGGGGCAGGCTGTTCTCGAACTTCCTGAAAACGAAGACGAGGCCATTCCATCTGGTATTTGCTACGTCGTGGTGTTCACGCAAGTGATTGAGGGAATTCGAGCTAGACAATTGCTCGAAACTGTAGCGTGGTCGGCAGAGCAAGCGGGCCTCCTCGATAGCGAGACGAGCGAACGGCTTCTCCATCTCGTTTTGAAGAGCGGGCGCGAGTGGGACTTGAATACGTCAGGGCCAGCAACCCCCGAAGCCGTTTGGCAAGCCATCCAGTCTGAGGCGAGGAAGCGAAACCGGAAACTCTTAGCTCTCGAGCGAACCGAGAACGAAGCGTTATTCCACAGACGAAGCAAAGCACTGGAGGCGGAATACGAGCACATTCGAGAAACGAACGAGAGGCGGATTCAGACTGCTGAAGAACGAAATCATCATCGAGGAATCGCGCTTTTCCGATCCCAGATAAACAAGGCTAGGTCCAACTTCGAGACAAAAATCCGCGAACTGGTGACACTTCGTGAAGTCCAAGCCCGGTTGTCTGAACCCGTGGCTGCATGCGTCATCGAGGTTCGTCGAACAAACCCAACGTCGTAATCCCACCTTGCAGGAGAACGCCCAATGAACCTTGACTTACCTCAAGCTGTTGAAGAACTCACCGCGCGCTGGGGAACAGCACACTCGCTCGCCTTGCTCTTGGGCGTGGTCGTGACCCTCGGACTGATTCTGCCCGCTTGGCATCTTCTCCGTCGCTTGCTCGGTAGTGCGTCCGGAAAGATCGAGGTGAATGCGGAATGGCTTAGCGAACTTCAAGCATGGTGGGCTGGTCAGCAAAACCAACTTGCCGAGACGGCCAATTCGCTTATCGATCTCCACGGTCACATCGCCGCCCTCCGGACTGAAAATACTAATTTGCTCTCACACAACGAAGAAGTGGCGGAACGCTGTAGCGATCTGACGCACTGGTACAACGGCCTACTTGTTGCCTACAAGGAATCGACACGGAGGCTTACGGCAGAGGAACGGTTGTTCCAGTTGCAAGAGCAACAACTGCGATCTCGTGTTTGCTCGTTGGAAGAGACTAATCAAAAGTTGAAGGAAGAGAGTCAATCGCTCCGAGGAGAAGCTCAGGCCCTTCGAAATCTGTTTGAGGAGTGGAGTCAGGAACGCGAACGGTTGCTTGGAGAGATTGAAAACCTCAGGGAGTTAGTTTCGGAACGAGACACCGCCATTGACGGCTTGGGCGAACAAATTGTTGAACGGGACGCGACAATCAAGGGGCTTGAGAATCAGGTTGCCGGGCTTGATGGCAAAGTTGCCGATCTGGAGCAACAACTCTCAGGGGAGCAAGCAACAGTTCGCGAACTCGAGGTAGAAAACCACAAGCTTCGGAAGGAGAACGAGTACCTTGAGGATTGCTTGGACACGTTGCGCCAGCGAGAGATCGAGAATCGGGAGCGAATCGACGAGCTGGAACAAGAGAACAAACAACTCAGGGACAGGTTGAAATATCCCGCTCTTCCGACCGACGACAAACCTCCTCCACCGGTCAAACCACGTCCCACCATCGCTCCGGATCCACCAATACAGCTCGCCCCTTGGGCCGGGAATCAACGAATCAACGTCGGGATAGACTTCGGGACACACTCGACAAAGATTATTGCTCGAGTTCACAACGAACAAGAAGGACGCGTGTTGTTCCTGGACACGCCAACAACGGACTATCCCGAGTTTGCCCTTCCTTCGTTGGTGAACTTGGCGGACGGTCACCTTTTCTTTGGCCGTCAGGCTCTTGCCGTTGGTTGCGGTCGGTTGTTTCGGTCTTTGAAGATCACGCTCTTGCCTCCCTCTCTTGAGAATGGCCGACTCGAAGATAATTTTCCAAAACCCACGACCCCGGATTCGTTGGTTGCGTTTTACCTCTCGTGGGTTCTCGGCAAGATCAAAAGGGTGTTGGGTCGGGAAACTGGAGAAAGACTGCTGTTCAACTTTGCCGCGCCCATGAACCACTTCGAAGCTCCTGCCCTGAAAGAACGTTATCTCCAAGTTGTGAACGCAGCTTGGCAAGCTACCTTTGGCCCGAACAAAGTACCTGTGGAGCAAGGTACGAGATTGGACGACCTTATCCATAAGTTTCGTCCATTCCTTGACATGCGGTTGCCGGAGGAAGGGCAACGCAAGTTCAAAGTCCTCCCCGAGACTTTGGCTCCGATTGTGTCTCTTGTCCAAGATCCCCGAGTTTCGCCAGGGTTTTACATGATGGTAGACATGGGTGGTGGAACCACAGAATACTCAGTCAACTACCTTGGGCAAAAACAATACGGTGAAAAGTGCATCCAGTGCTATGCAGACGACTCGATCCTCCTTGGAGGACGTCAATTTCAGGCCAACGATGCTGAAAACGAAGCGAACGATGGAGTCCGAAGTAAACGAGAACAGGAACTGACAGTCCGATTCGTCACTGAGTTCAAGAAAGTTTGGCACAAGGGATTCTCAATCGAGATGAACAACCGTGTGGCGCGGCAAGCCTGGAAACAACTTATGGTTATTCTAGCAGGAGGAGCGTTACAAAGGCCAGGTTTGGAAGGAGCTCTAACCACCGACCCACCTCTGGCGTACGTTTTTCCCGCCGAGCCATTTGACTATCAAGTTTGTTGGCACAATCCAACCAAGTTGTCCTTTTACGAACTTGTCGAAGTGAAGAAATTTACACAAACTAAAGAGTCACTCACTTATCTAGCAGTAGCGAATGGGCTTTCCTTCGAGAAACAAAGATGGCCTCAGTTTTCGTTCCCTGGCGATGCCAAATTACTTTCAGGCAGCCACGTGCAGCCTCAGCCTTGGGAACACAGCTATGCTGAGTCTGGGCCTGGTTAGACGAAGAGTCCAGCGACAAAGCCTTCTGCCCTTATCTCCAAAACTATCACCTTGTCGCCATCCCTGTTGGCCACGAACAGACTGGCGGCATTATTTTCCAATCGTGGCAGATCAGGAGATTTGTTGATGTCCGACAAACGCGTCACAGTCTGGGTCCAAGAATTTAAGGACCGTAAATCCCTCGTCTTGCAATGGATCGATCCGCTCTCGGGTCGCCGCAAGAGCAAGAGCGCGGGAACAAGTAACGCCAAGGAAGCCGAGCAAGCTCGGGCAGATTTGGAGTACGAACTCAATCACGGAAAGTACCAAGAAGGGAGCAACATCAGTTGGGAGCGATTCCGGGAGTCTTTCGAAACCGAGCACTTGGCTGGACTCCGTGAGCGCACGCGAGAGAAGTATGGCACCGTTCTCGATGTCTTCGAGCAGATCATTAATCCAAAAAGACTGCGAAACGTCAACGAACGAGTTGTCAGCCGTTTCGTCCAGGGGATGCGAGAACGCGAGCGCCCAGGCGGCAAAATCGGGCTGTCGGCACACACTATCAAGAGCTATCTGATCCATCTCAAGGCCGCACTTGGGTGGGCTGTGCAACAAAAGCTATTGCCGTTTCTTCCCTCTTTCCCTGC
Organism: uncultured Alcaligenaceae bacterium; assembly: GCA_964423615.1. Taxonomy (GTDB): domain Bacteria; phylum Planctomycetota; class Planctomycetia; order Gemmatales; family Gemmataceae; genus CAYRFQ01. The sequence goes on from CAYRFQ010000006.1 coordinate 33,288, forward strand.
CATCAAGGTGCCGAAGAAGAAGCCGCAACCGATTTCATCGGAGGACTTTGAAAAGTTAACTGCGGCAGCGCCTGACGAACTCTGGAGGGCGTTTCTGCTTTGTGGTTGGTGGGGTGGTCTTCGTCTCTCAGAAGCAAGCCATCTCCATTGGGACCCATCGGAGGAGTTTCCCTGGGTTGATTTTCCAAACAACCGAATCGTCCTTCCCGGCGTTTTTGCCAAGAGTGTTGAGGATCAGTGGATTCCTCTGCATTCAAAACTTCGAGAAGCGCTCGAGGGGTTGTCTTCCGCTCAAGCGAAGGTGTTCCCGTTTTCTTCCTTGAAGACGAAAGAACCGTTGACGCGAAATGGGATCACCAATCGTGTCTTGCGCATTGCGAAACTCGCCGGTGTGAAGTTGTCAATGCACAAGTTGCGGAAGGGTTTTGGATGTCGTGTAGCGAAAACACTTGGAAAGGGTGGTGCGGCGATGCTCCACGAGTTGATGCGTCATTCTTCCATGCAAGTGACGATGGATTATTACGCGAGTGTGGATGATGCCCTTCAAGACGCAATTCAAGACCTGACGTAACAGTCCGCGTAACACCTCACCTGATTTGATCACTTCTGAGACACGTCTCAATTGCCATAAGTCGTTATCTGGTAAACGGAGGAGGTGGGATTCGAACCCACGGTACGGAGAACCGCACACCGGATTTCGAATCCGGCCCGATCGGCCACTCTGGCACTCCTCCGACATTGTTCAAAACTCCAGAATAGCCGACGCCCGACATAAGGGCAAGAGGAGAGCCAAGGGAAGAATTTTTCCGAACATTAATACGCGTTTCGGTCTGCCAAAACACGGAAGACTGTCAGCCACAAGATACGTAGGTCGAGCCATGGCGTCCACTGATTGATGTACTGGAGATCGTATTGAATTCGCTTCCGCAACGAAGTGTTCCCACGCCAACCGTGTACTTGCGCCCAACCGGTGATTCCACACTTGACGGCGTGGCGTGCCATGTAGTTCGGGATCGTTTTACGAAACTGCTGGATGAACTCAGGACGCTCCGGGCGAGGACCGACGAGGCTCATGTGGCCAAGTAAAACGTTGATCAGTTGGGGAAGCTCGTCAAGGCTCGTTTTACGAAGGAATGTCCCAAACGGTGTTCTCCGTGGATCGTCCTTTTGAGTCCAGACTGCTCCAGATTGTTTTTCCGCATCGGCTCGCATGCTGCGGAATTTGAGCATGTTGAAAGTTTCTCCGTTGAGGCTGCATCGGGGTTGCGAATAGAAAACGGGACCTTTGCTCGTGAGCTTGACAAGAATTCCAATCAACAGCAGCACAGGGGATAAAAGAATCAAGAGAATCGACGAGAGTATGAAGTCCATTGCTCGTTTAACAAAGACGTTGAGCCCGTAATGCGGAGATTCTCGCAAGCTCACCATCGTCATGTTGTCCAGTGGAGCTACTCCTAACGAAACACCGGCCAACCCCGGCATGTCCATGACCAAACGAACTTCGACGAGTTCTTGGGAGAGAACGTCGTACACGTGCCGGATCTCTTGGGACCGTTGAAGCGGGAGGCAGATGAAGATATAGGCAACTTGGTACTTATGAATGAGTTGCGGCAGGTCTTCTGTTCCGCCCAGGATATCGAGGTCTTCACAAAGGTGAGATGGTTCATCTTCGATGAATCCGAGAGGTTTGATCCCCACCCAGGTCGAACGACGAAGGGTCCTCGCCGTCGCCCGTGCCACTCTCCCAGTCCCTACGACGAATGCGAAAGTCTGATTGTATCCGCGGCTGCGAAGCCACTGCACGCTGACCCAACTTGCCCGCCGCATGACGAGCAAGAAGACCGTAGTCAACGTTGTGAAGATTAACATCGTCATCCGTGATTCGTAAGGGTCTTGAAGAAAGAAGGTACACGCCATCATCAACAAAGCAACGAGGAAGGCTCCTTTGATGACGCAAACCATGTCGTCGGAGAATCGCCGGAGTCGATGGATTTCGTATTGTCCGGTGAACCGAAAAGCGACGATGCTCAAGATCAATAAGAGAGGAATGTTTTGAAGGCAAAGGGCAAAATCGGGAAATGGTTTGATTACGGGAACCCAGCCAGAGTGAAACCGAATGAAATAGGCGGTGATCCACGCCAGTGCCGTCAATAGCACGTCCCAAAAAATGAACCAGGCACAAAGGACTTGACTGCGTTGTTTGATCATCTGTGACATCCTTGCCAGATCGAACAGCTGCGTTCTGCACAGATCGAGTGATTCCAAACCCCGGAAACTACCGAGGCATAGATACGTGGCAACGCCCAGTCACACCCACGTAGTCCGAAGAAACTTGCTTTTAGCACTCTAAGAGGAATGTGTCAAGTTGAGCACAATGGGCCCCCAGATTGATGGAATATCTCTTGGTGTAGGAATGATCCTAGGGCCAGTTCGCTTGATTGAACACGAACCCGGGGTTCCTGTTTTGGAATTGCTCTGGACCTATGGACGGGATGGTAACGAGAAGGAAGAAACTCGCTCCTTAAACGATGAAGAACCTTTATACCAGGGCCGATCGCAAAAAGACCAACCGAGACTTCTCGCGAAACCAACGCCAGTATCACAAGTTCAGCTTGTCTCTGCCATTGGCGTCCAAGAGCATGGAGTCTCCTCTGCGCAGATAATACAAAACAAGGCACCAGAAACTAAGTCAACAAACAACATTTGATAGGAACCTGGGCTGATATATCTAGTTAGGGTTGACAGCAATTAGGGCTTCTTGTGAGTTTGTACCAAGCCGAAACGGAGGAAATTTCGATCCAGAGAAACAAAAAGGGATTGGCGGACCCAATGGGGGAGTTGATTTCTGAAAGCCACTTCGCCCAACCTGTTTCTCTTTGTTGTGTATTGTCAATAAGACCTAACAATGGCAAACGAAGAGAGGGACTACGCTAGGTCGAAAAGTTCGATGCAAAGATATTTCTCGTCAAAAACCGACCTTACTCCTTTCGCGAGCATGCCGACCACGGCTCGCAGGCCGAGTCCAAGAGGCGTACGTTCGAGAAAGCTAATTCGGCAATGAATAAGGATCTGCTTCATTGGTAACTCGACGAATAAGCCGAACTCCACATGGAAGAGAATGTACCAGCCGTTGACTCGGTTGGCTTCCGTTGCCCAAGTCACGATTCTTGTGAGTAAGTAGCGGCCCGTTCGAGCGGTGCAGACTACATTGGTTAGACTAGCGCGTCGTTGTCCAAGATGGTCCTGATTGCAGAGCCTTCACTGCCGATGTTGTAGTCGCTACCAGGGAGCAGGACTAACTCAATGGTGTCGTCCGACTCGATGAACAAGTCGTCCAAGATTTCAACTTCGAGGATTGTCTTTTTTTTGCCATCTTCGAAAGTGACTGAAATCCTCGGCATGAGGTAGTCCACTCCTTGGGTCGCGGTGCCAGCGAGTGCAAAGTTGACAGTCATGTTGCCTGAGACGTTACTCCGTTCAAAAATGAATGGGAGCACACTCGTCGTTCCTTCGGCGAATGACGGGCTAATCGCCCTCGAGACGTTGGCAGCAGGAACTGGCTCAGGTGAATTGTGAGTCCGTCCAGATCCCAACACGAAGACGATGACCTCGGCTTATTCGAAAAACTACAAATACCAAAGATCACAAGTAGCGGACAAACTCGTTGTGCCGTCTGTTTCTTTTTATGGCCTGGCTACGGAACACGACGTGCGCCTGGTAGCTTATCCTCACAGTTCTCTGGAGGTAGCCCTTGCGAAATTCGGTTTTTCAAAATCCCAATTAGCTTTGCGAGCTCGAACCTAACGCAGATCAGAATGTTCTAATCTTCCCTTCGCAGTTTCTGGCGAAACCAAGTACACTGGAAAAGTACTGTGAGCCCCGAATCTTGTCGTTGCCGTGCGAATTCCCCTACGAACCTTGTCGGATCGAACTCCGTCTGATTCAAATGATGGTGGATGCGAGCGAGCCTTCAATTCATTCATAACCGAACCCATCTACCGCGCCTTTCGAACGCTCCGCGCCCAAAGGCTCGTTAGACCGGATCAACCAAGGAACACCGAGAGATTTTCGATGAGCGAGAAACAACGCTTTAATCTTCATTTGCCTGGCTTACTGAAAGTTCTCGCCGAGCACCTCTACTCCACCAAAAAGGTGGCGGTGCGGGAATTGTTGCAGAACGCTCACGACTCCTGTATCCGCCGAAAGCTCGAAGAAGAAGACACCTACTATGAGCCCCGGATCGATTTGTCTGTCAATCTTGAAGACTCCAGCCTGACAATTACCGACAACGGAAGCGGCCTGACGGAAGAAGAAATCTACAACTATCTCTCAACGATTGGTCGCGGCTACACTCGCGAACTGCGAGAAAAGCTCTCGTTCCACTCGGCTCACGAAGCCAGCGAGCTGATCGGACAATTTGGGCTTGGGTTTCTCAGCGCCTTCCTCATCGGCTCGGAAGTGACGGTCGTGACTCGATCGTACAAGGGAGGTGTTTCGCTGAAATGGCATTCCACCGGAGACGAACACTTCAATTTGGAGCCCTGCGCTCCGCGTGACGAAGTAGGAACGAGCATCACGCTCAAGCTCAAACCGACCGCAACCTTCCTGCTCAGCGAAGAAAAGCTCGAAGAGACGGTCCGAGCCTACGCGGACTTCCTTCCCGTACCGATCTACATGGAGGGAGATGAGGTTCCCAGCAACCTCATGCGGCCGCCTTGGGAAGCCGAAAATCCCGACCGCGCCATCGAGGATTATATTGACCGGATGTCTCCCGGTTCCCAATCGCTATACGTGATACGGCTCCAGGACTGGAAAGTCGATCTCGAATACGACAGCATCACCATTCCGCTGCAAGGGTTTTTGTACATCCCTCGAGGATCGCTCGCGTCGGTTCGAGAATTCGGCGACCTACGAGTCTACATCCGACGCATGTTCATTTGTGACCGGGAACGAGATTTGTTGCCGCCCTGGGCGAAGTTCGTTCGTGGCGTAATCGACTGTCCTCTCATTCAACCGACGGCCTCGCGGGAAGGAATCCACCAGGACGAGAACTTCGACTCGGTCCGCCAGGCCATCGAAGAACAACTTGGCCTGGCGCTTCGTAACCTGGCCGAAAATGATCCTGTCACCTGGAAAACGATCGTCCGGTCCCACTCGACGTTGATCGTCAGTTGGGCCGTCAAGGACGACGAGTTCTTCCAACGCGTCAAGGACATCGTTCCGTTCCGAACGTCGCGTGGCTTGTTGACCCTTCCGGAATACCTCGAACACTCCGGGGGAACTCTCTATTACGTTGCCCGGACGCTGGGTTCGCTCCAGGACCAGATGCTGGCCGAAGGACAAGACGTGCCGGCCATCGAAGCGATCTGGTTCGAAGTCGAGCCGTTCCTGGACAAATACGCGAACCAACATCCCGAGATCGGCAAGGTCCAACTCGACGGCCAGTCCGAAAAATTGATGCGGCCGGTGTCCGAAGACGACTACGAAAAGTTGATTCAGTTCTATGAAGACCAGGACATTAACGTCAAGGTCGTGACATTTAAGCCACCGGAAGTCCCCGCGTTGATGCTCTATCCCAAGAACGCCGAAATCGTCAAAGATGCCGGTATGGCCCTCGAACAAGGCGACGTTCCTTCGGGGCTCGCCGGACTCGTGGGCGAATACGTCTCCAACCGAATGAGCGAAGACGACCTGCGAGGAACTCTTTGCCTCAACGCATCGTGCCGGCTCATTCGAACGCTCGCCGAGCAGCCCCCGCAGAAAGAAATCTTTGAAGCGACCCTGACGCTCTTGTACCAGATGGCTCGTTTGGTCGCGGGCCGAATGCTCAACGCCGTCGAAGCCACCGAGGCCTTCGGACACATTACGCGATCGGTGACCTCTGTGGTATCGCATCGACAGAGTTAAAGCACGTTCAATGTTTCTCGCCAAGGACGTCCCGACCGACGACCTTGGCGAAAAAGAGGATTTCGTATCCCAGGAGAGGCCGTGTTGTGAAACTGTGGGACGAATATTACGAGCGGCGATATCACATCGAGATGGAAGCCGATCCCGACCGACTTCGTATGGTCAACCTTCATTCCCAGGCCTGGGAACTCATCGAAAGCCACCCCGACACTGCCGCGAAGATGTTGCTCAACGCCCAAGAATTGGCGAATCAACTCCACGAACCGTGGTGGGCATTTTTTTACGGCGTCTGGCACGTCATAGTTGTGATCTACCACCAACTCGCCTTTACCGATGTCCTCGAACACGCCATCGAGTGTACTCTCACGGCCTTGAAGCCCGAGGGGCTCGAACACCCCTGGCGAATCGCCGCCTTCCGGAATCTGGGACGTGTGTACGAGATGATCGATGCCGTCGGCTACGCCGAGAAGATTCACGAAACGTTCAACTATCTGGAAGATTTGATTCCGCCCGGCCCAGGTGGTGATCGATACGTTTATTTGGAATCGAAAAGTTCGTTCGCTGTCGCGTTGGGACAATACGAAGAAGCCCTTGCAGCGGCGCAAGAAAACCTCGATCTCGTCCAACAGACTGCGGGGACTTTCGACTACAACGTCTGGTACGACCTGAATGCCCACATGAGTTTCTGCTCGGCCTACTTCCAAAGCAAGAATTGGGACGGATTGCGACAGTATCTCCCCAACTCTGAAGCTCTCGCACGCAAACATCCGAAACGCCAAAGCACCCTCGGCGAAGTCTTGCTGCTCCAGGCGATCTTACTCAAACGGGAAAAAAAGGATGCGGCTGCGGAACGGCTCCGTCGCCAGGGTGAAACAATCAGAACACGGCTGGGAAAGATCCCCTCCGGAGTCTATTTCAACGGAACGGCCTACTATCACCAACTCGGCAACGACTGGGCCGAAGCGCTGCAAGTCCGCGAGACCGAACTCCAGACGATTCAAGGACGGGGAATGTTCGGATGGGAGGCCGACTCCAACCTCGAAAGGTGTGGTGTCCTTGCCAAACTGGGACAACTTTCCGACGAAGCCCTCGATCAGGCTCGCACTGCCATTCGTCGACTAAGGAAACCAGAAGAGCTGTTGAAGAAGTTGGAGGTGATCGCCAAGCCGGAATGATGTTTGCTCCTGCTGCGCTCACCAATGTCCGCTGCGTGGCTTGCAGGTCGAATCCCCAACCACCTACAGTATGTCCCACGACCCGATTCTACTTTTCCTTCCTCGAACGAGAGGTAATTGACGATGAGCTTGTGGTCCTGGTTCTTTGAACGTCAAATCGAGTACGAAGAGGAAGGCGACTACGAACGACTCCGAATGACCCAACTTCACGACGAAGCCGCCGCCATCGTCGAGGCGGAACCGCATCGGGGATGCGAACTGCTCAAGACGGGCCAACAGATGGCCGAACAACTCAAAGAACCGTGGTGGGCCTATTTGTACGAAGTTTGGTACATCCTCTACACCGTCGATTATAAACACGACTTCAGCAACATTCTCGACGACGCCATCGCTTGCTACTTGCGGGGCCAACGGCCCGAACTTGAAGGGCACCCGTGGTGGATTGGAGCGATCAACAAGCTCATCGAAATCTACCTCATGATCGACGCCGAAGGTTACGCCGAGGAAATCGAAAAAGCACTTGCCCACGCCGATTCGGTCATTCCGCAAGGACCGGGCGACCATCGCTATGTCTATCTGTTCGAAAGAATGCGGTTCTACAAAAAAGTGGGCCGATTGGAAGAAGCCTGGGAGGTCGGTCAGGAACACCTGGACCTTGTCGACGCCGCTAACGAAAACGAACCCTGGTACGCGTCGAATGCCCTTGCCGAACTTTGCGCAGTGGCCTTCAAACAAGACAAGTGGGACGCTCTGGCCGAGTATGCCACCGAACTCGAGGCGTTAACCCAGGAGCGGCGGAATCGAAAACGTCGCGAGTCCGAGGCCCTCACTTGGCAAGCCATTGTCATCCGCCGACAGGGAGATAACGAAGATGATGCCCGACGGTTCTTCCACCGAGCCAACAACATCAGCCGCCGCATCGGAGAACCCCCCTCGGGTGACCAGTCCGACGCCACGGCGTATTTCTATCAACTTGCCAACGATTTCGAACGGGCTCTGAGGGCACGTGAGCGAGAACTCGATACGATAAAAGACTTGGGCATGTTCGACCGCGAAGCTCATGCCCACGTCGAACGCTGTCGTTGGTTGGCCCAACTCGGCCGCCTCACCGACGACGCCCTCGAGCAAGCCCACAATGCTGCCAATCGGCTAAAAAAGCCAGAGAGTTATCGAAAGCAACTCGACGAGATTGCGGCCAACCGTTGAAATCGATCCGACCGGCCATTTTACTCCTTCCAGGAGATTTGCTACCCATGAGTTTGTGGTCATGGTTCACTGCCAAAGAAGCCGAATATCAAATCTACGGCGACGACGAACGATTGAAAATGGCCGAGTGTTTCGAGGAAGCGTTCGACGTCGCCGAGCGAAATCCCGACTTGGCTTGCCAACTCCACCGCAAAGGCCAGCGTCTGGCAGAACAACTCGATGAGCCCTGGTGGGCGTATCTCTACGAAGTTTGGTATGTCTTGACAGTCGTCTCGCACAAACGGGACTTCCGGAACTTACTCGACGACGCCATGGCGTGTTACCTCAAGGGCAACCGGCCTGAACTCGCTGGTCACCCATGGTATCTTGCCATTGTAAACAAACTCAGCAGCATTTACATCGCGATCGACGTCGAAGGCTATCGGGAAGAACTGACCTCGGCTTTCGCCCACGCTGATTCGGTCATCCCACCGGGACCGGGAGAACATCGATCCGTGTTTCTGAGCGGTAAAACGACCTTCCTGCGAATGACCGGCCGGCTCGAAGAGGCTTGGCAAACCGCGCTAGAACATCTCGAATTGATCGAGTCGGCCAAACGGATCGACTCATGGTATTTGACCAATGTGCGGGCCAGTTTAGCCTGCGTTTCGTTTTATCGGAGAGACTGGGAAAGCCTCGAATATTATGCCACCGAAGTGGAAGAACTCGCCCGGCGAGCCACGAATCGGCTCAGTGATTTGGGTGAGGCCCTCCTCTGGCAAGCGGTCATCGCCCAACGCGATGGCCACTCCGATCACGCCCACCGGCTGTACAATCGGGGAAGAAACGTCTTGCGCTCGCTTGGAGAGTTGCCCTCCGACGAATATTTCGACACCCTTGCTTACTTCCACGAACTGGCGAATGACTACGAACACGCAGTTTGGGCCCGAGATCACGCTCTCCAAACAATCCAAAACCGCGGCATGCTCGGAACCGAAGCTCGATGGCACGTCGACCGATGTCGATTACGAAGGTTGGCTGACGAGCTGACCCAGCAAGATATGGCCCAAGCCCGCGAAGCCGCAAACAAACTTCGAAAACCTCAGCCAAGTTTGGATCGTCTTCAGCGGATCGAAGATGGGAACACCGAGTAATTTCAAGCAGCTCGGCAATATCGCTGGCCAACGATCGAGAATGATTTGGTCCGTGAATTAGCGTTCTTACACGATCCTAAAGCGGTTAACGTTCGTGTTGGGTCCAGTTCGCAGTCGCCGAACTCCTGAGCCTGAGACCCCTTCTCGAGATAGGACCACCTTCCTTCCGGTTCCGCTGCGGTTCCCGCTTCGCTCGCTATGATTCCCGCTTCGCTCGGGTTGGGGGCCTTCTCCTCTCGGGCTGTCGGATGAATAGGAGTCGTGATTCTTCTGGAGTTCCGTGGGTTCCCACGCACGGCTAGGATCGTTCGCACCTACGGGGTTGAAAATCAAAAACACGACAGTCGTTTATCCGACTGCTCCGGGGGAGAAGGGCTTTGAAAACGAAAAACTGTACCCAATACAACCGTGAATCGCTCTCAAGCGTACAGACTGGTTTCCTAACCCAATTCGAACATTCAGATAATCGTGTCCTCTCGATCCCCTTCTCAAGGTCCGACGTAAGAATGATACTTCGACTGGCGTCAGAAGTTAGACCCAATAAAACAGGATGAAAAACAACCTGACGGACTTTTGAGGGCTGCGCGGCTCACTGGATTAAGCTCGTGGGCCGATTTCGATCTTGTGAAGGTTTCGCGACCAAAACCGGCACAAACTCGAAGCGGACCTGTTAATTGATCCGCCCAGAAATCCATACTTGCCACGTCGTACGGAGAACACCATGAACGAGACGGGCATTCAACCCGACCAACCGCAGCCTTCCCACTCCCCTAACCTGGGCACACCAGCTTCTCGAAGCTGGCTCATAAAACTGTTGGTTCTGGTTGGTGTCGTTACGATCGCCGGGTCGCTTTACTACTTCTTTCGGGATCAACTCTCGCTCGAATACCTCGCCCAGAGGGAAACGGAACTTCGTAACTTTCAACAAGCTTACCCTGTTTGGACGTTCGTCATTGCGTTTCTAATTTACGTGGCCGTTACAGGGCTTTCGTTACCTGGAGCGGGGTTCATGACGATCGTGTGCGGATGGTTGTTTCGCTTTTGGGTTGCCTTGGTGCTCGTGAGTTTCGCTTCCACGACTGGCGCGACAGTAGCGTTTCTTCTGAGCCGCTATCTTTTTCGTGATGTCATCGAACGTAAATTCGGTGACCGCCTGAAAACGTTTCACGAAGCCCTCAGACGCGAGGGAGCCTTTTACTTGTTCACCCTTCGCCTTATCCCGGCAGTCCCGTTCTTCGTCATCAATGCCGGGATGGGACTCACGAAAATGCGTGTGTGGACGTTCTGGTGGGTGAGTCAGCTCGGAATGTTAGCTGGAACATGTGTATATGTCTTTGCGGGAGCCTCGATCCCGTCGTTAAGCGAATTTGAAGGCGTCGAGAGTCTTCCCTGGTATTTTTGGGCCGCTTTCATCGCCCTTGGAGTCTTTCCGTTAGCTGCGAAGAAAACAATCGAGTGGCTCCGTCCGAGTGCAATCGAAGTTGTGCGGGAGGACGCTCTCGATGTGGGAGCGAAATTCCACCCAAGCCAACCCACACCTGAAAATTCCACAGATTACAAACCGGAAACCAATCAGATCAAACCAGGAAGTGCAAACGATGAGTGAGTTAATCGTCCCGTGGGACGAACATAATCAGAACCTTGTTGCCCACGTCCATCCTTCCGACTGGGCCAACCCGGAACCTGCCGCGAAATATAATCTCGTTGTGATCGGGGCCGGTACGGCGGGCCTCGTGACCGCAGGCATCGCAAGCATCTTGGGGGCGAAAGTAGCGCTGATCGAGAGACACTTGATGGGAGGTGACTGTCTCAACTCCGGGTGTGTTCCTTCGAAAGCCTTGCTTCACGCGGCCCACGTCTACGGTGTGGTCCGAGACGCAGGGGAAACTGCCGTTCGAGTCCCAGACGGAACAACAGTCGATTTTCCGGCAGTCATGGAAAGAATGCGGCGACTTCGCGCTCACATCAGTCCCAACGACTCTGCCGAACGGTTTCGAAACATGGGAACCGATGTCTTTCTCGGAGCCGCCAAGTTCGTGGGCGAAGACACCGTCGAGGTCTCTGGAAAAACGCTTCGTTTCAAACGGGCGATCATCGCAACAGGGGGCCGGGCCGCCGCTCCTCCGATCCCTGGTCTCGATGAAGTCAGCTATTTGACCAATGAAACGTTGTTTTCGCTGACGGAACTACCACGAAGATTTGCGATTCTGGGTGGCGGACCAATTGGTTGTGAAATGGCTCAGGCTTTCGCTCGTTTTGGTTCTGAGGTCTCACTCATCGAGATGTCCGACGGCGTCCTGCCTCGAGAAGACAAAGACGCGTCGGCTGTCGTTCAAGCCTCACTCGTAAAAGATGGCGTGAACCTCATGCTCAACACGAAGGTCAGCCGCGTCGAGAAACACGAACAGGGAGTGAAGGTCGTTGTTTCGACCGACGGCCAGGATGACGAACTGGTCGCCGATCAATTCCTCGTCGCTGCTGGCCGGACTCCCAACGTCGAAGGACTGGGCTTGGAGACCGTTGGTGTCGAGTACGACAAACACGGCATCAAGATCGACGACCGACTCCGCACGACGAACAAGCGGATCTTCGCGATCGGAGATGTCGCCTCGAAACACAAATTCACCCACGCCGCCGATTTCATGGCCCGAACGGTCGTTCGCAATGCTCTCTTTCCTGGGACGTCGGACGTGTCCAAATTGATAATTCCGTGGTGTACGTACACGTCTCCCGAATTGGCCCACGTGGGACTGTCAGAGAATGACGCCGCGGCGCAAAACATTCCGATCGACACGTTCACGCAATCGATGGACGACGTTGATCGGGCCATCCTGGAAGGCGAGACCGAAGGATTCGTCAAAATTCACTGCAAAAAGGGGACCGACAAAATCCTGGGGGCTACCATCGTTGCGGGAAACGCCGGTGACATGATTTCGATGATCACCATGGCCATGAAGCAAAAAATCGGTCTTGGGAGCATCGCGAGCGTCATTCATCCCTACCCGACCCAGGCCGAAGCCATCCGAAAACTCGGCGATGAATACAATCGGACTCGGCTGACTTCTTTCGCGAAGGGATTGTTCAAGAAATGGTTCTCGTGGACACGATGAGGGAGAAATTTTTTGAAAGCAATCTCTCCTTCCTGGGCAGTACTTTGGTAGAGAGGTCGGATTGTCCAGGAGTTTAATGTATGGCTCAGAAAACCCGCTTTCCTGTTTCCCAGTTCCTGTGTCGGTTGGTCGGGGGGACCTCCTCCACGGAATCGACCGACAGGAAACTCCTCGATCGGTTCACGTCGCGGGCCGACCAGGACGCCTTCACGACGTTGGTGCATCGCCACGGCCCAATGGTCTTGGGGGTGTGCCGACGAGTGTTGCGGGACCTTCACGACGCCGAGGATGCCTTCCAGGCGACATTTCTAGTGTTAGCTCAGAAAGCAAAGGGACTGCGCAAAAAGGAATTGCTTGCGGCGTGGTTACACGGTGTGGCTCACAGGACGTCCTTGAAATTGCGGGGAAAACGCCGGACCACTCATTCGTTGGAGACGCTGGAAGTGGACCCCGTGCAGCCATCCCAGGATTTCGTCGAATGGCTCGCGACGGAAGAAGCCGCCGCGGTCATCGATCTGGAAATTCAACGGCTTCCCGAACGGTATCAGAAAGCCGTCGTGTTATGCTTTTTGCAGGGCCATTCTCACAGCGAGGCAGGTGAGATCCTTGGGTGTCCGACTGGGACGGTTTCGACGCGGGTCGCGAGAGCCAAAGACCTGCTTCGGTCCCGCTTGACACGCCTGGGATTTCCTTTCGCAGCTGCGGCGTTTTCGGTAGGGTTCACTCAATCCCAACTCCAGGCCAGCGTTTCCGCTCCTCTCGCTATTTCGGCAGCTCAAGCGGCGATGTCCGCCACCTCGGGTCAGCTGTCCAACTTCACGTTGACTCCGCAAGTCCTCACATTGGCAGAGGAGATGATACGAATTATGCTCTGGAAAAAAGTCTTCGGGATAGTCGCATTCGTCTTGCTGGGCGTTGCCGTTCTCGGCCTTGGAGGTGTTGGTTACGTCGCAGTCGGCAGTGCGGCATCGAACCCCACTCCGCCAACAAATCTGACTCAGCAGGAAAAGCCTGGCGGCAATTCGGAACCACAGGACGAGGGGGGACAAAGCGCTCAAGATCGAAAGTCCCGATCAGGTAGTTTGCAAGCCGAGGCCTTGGAGAAACTCGAAAGTGCAGTCAAGCGACTCCGAAAAAACTTCAATCGCCAAACTCTTCTTGAGGTCGAGACCGCTTTGGCCCAGTTGAAGCGACGGAAGAGAGAGTTGCAACAGCCCAAAATCATCCGAGTTGCCAGCCCCACGACGGGAATCATTAAAAGAGCCCACCTCAAAGTTGGGGAACTTGTGAAAAAGGGAACTCCCTTGGTTGAACTCGATAATAAGGTCGCTCTCCACAAACTGCAAATTGCCCAACAGTCCCTCGAGATCGCCAATCGGGAAATTGAGGTCTCCAAGTTGCGAGTTAACGAAACTGAGCAACAATACAAACGCGTTCAGAAGGCGTTCCAGACCGGTGTCATCTCGATCGAGGAAGTCGGACTCAAACGAACTCAATATTTGATGGCGCGAGAGGAACTCAGGAAGATTCAGCTATCCGCAAAAATGGCTGAGGCAGAAGTCGTTTTGAAAAACGAACTCGTCAGCCGAACCCGAATCGTAGCGCCCGTGACTGGGGTCTTAAGAAGCTGCAAGAGCCGAGGAGAGGGCGTCAAAGCGTTGGAAACGGTCGCCGAAATCGTGACACAGACCCGCAAAACACCTCAGTAGCAGGGGAAACATGATGAAATGGCGTAAACTCACTTGGGGACTTGTTGTACTTGCCACCAGCTCTACCTTGACGCCGACACTTCGAGGAGACGAGCTTGCCAAACAATTCTCGAAATCCCAAGAGCAGTTCATCCGACTCGCAGCACCTGTGGCTGGAATTGTAAAACAAGTACACATCAAAGTCGGACAAAGGGTCAAAGCGGAAACCTTGTTATTAGTCTTGGACGATACCACGGCTCGCCACGCGCTGGCGGCCGCGAAGCTCCAACTCAAACTGGCAACCCATGATTTGGTCATGGCCAAATTGGTCGAAAGGGAAGCGAACAAACAAGTCTTCCGAGCAGAAAAGGCGCAGAACACTGGAGGCGTTTCGGCCGAGGAATTGAGTATCCGACGAGTCCAGGCACTCCGTTGTGCTGAACAAACCAAGAAAGCCGAAGTGGCCGTCAAACTCAAGGAACTCGACGTCGAAAAGGCCCAACACCAATTCTCAAGGTGTCGGATCAAGACCCCTGTGGCGGGCATCGTACGTCGCCACAAGAACGTTGGCGAAGGTGTCCGTTATGTTGAAGCTGTTTTGGTGCTCGAAATCGCCAAATGAACGTTTGTGTATATTGGCGTAAAAACAACACCCGGCGACTCCCCGAACGAGTCGCCGGGTGTTGTTTTTACGCCACGAGCGAGCATAATAGAGCGTTCGCATCTCCCAAGAGGACGCCTACCGATGACTGTTGCCCCGACGAATGCCTCCTTCAAGAACGCCGAATCAAATCCGATCGAGACCTTCGCCTTGCGGGTTTCGATGTGTGGTTACCTCTTCATGGCTGCTTTGGGGATCGGTTTCGCGTGGTTGACGCAGTCGCAAGCGATTTTGCTCGACGGCGTGTATTCGCTCGTTTCTTTCGTGATGGCAATGCTGGCATCACGAGTCGTCAAGTTAGTGGACCTCCCCGAATCCGATACATTTCACTTCGGTTTTGCTCACTTCGAGCCCTGGCTCAACGCCGTGCGCGGGTTATTAATCCTCGTGTTGTGTTCGTTTGCCTTCTTTTCGGCGGTGAGTTCCCTTTTCCACGGTGGCCGAGAACTCAAGGCTGGAATTGCAGTCATCTACGGGATTGTTGCGGCCTTGGGCTGTGTCTCGATCGCGTCCTTGCAGTATCGCAATTCGAGACGAGCCAATTCCCCAGTTCTGGCCGTTGATGCCCGGAACTGGATGATTGATGGGGTGCTGAGTGGAGTTGTTGGCATCGCGTTCGTGGCCAGTTGGCTACTCCAAGGCGCGGAAACCTTCAGGCATTGGATTCCTTACGTCGATCCGCTACTCGTCTCGGTGCTCGTCATTGCCATGAGCCCAGTGCCCTTTCGGATGTTTTTCGACAACCTCAAAGAAGTGTTCTTTGTGGCCCCGGACAGTACGTCCCAGACTGAAATCCGAAATAAAGTAGAATCCGCGGTTCAAGATTTACCAGCGAGGAAGGTGAACGTTCGTATGGTAAAAATCGGCCGGTTTGCCTACCTCTTCATCCACGTCGTCGTTGAGGAAGACTACACTGTCGGAAGTGTGAAGCAACTGGACGACATACGCCAACGGATCTATCGAAGTCTGGACGTGAGTCCTTTGCGACTTGTGACGGATATCGTGTTCACATGCCAAGAGAATTGGATGTGGGGTCTAGAACCACCCAAGAACGAAAGTGGATTGCCGGAAGATACTGAAAAGTAAAGAGTTTTGATTGTCAAAGTACCACGGAGGTGCAGAGAAGGCATCCTGAGCAGCCTGTACTGACGTTACCATCCCGATGGTAGGAATGGCCCGTATTCGACGCCTCTCGGTTTCCCCTGTCGCCTTTCGGATCGAAGAAAACTAGTTTGCATACTTCCAAATTTGCGATATTTTATTGGATGAGGTGACATTTTGTGTTTGAAAATGTCGGCCATCTAAGCGAATAATCCTTTCGGTCATCCGTTTGACGCACGCATGAACTATCCGCATCTCCACGGCTGACCACATACACACAAGATTAACTCAACGTTTCTTGTGAGTCTCAATGGAAAAAATGAGGTAACCCATGGCCCTGGCATTGAACCTTGGCAAATGTTCCCTTCTGGGTAACTATCGCGAAAACAACGAAGACGCCATCGAAGCCAAACAATTCGCCGATATGACCGTTTGCATCGTCGCCGACGGAATGGGTGGACAAGCAGCGGGGGAGATTGCCAGTAAGCGATCTATCGAAGTTGTTCCGCGAGAGTTGCGAAAGAACCTCGGTCAAGCCACAAGCCACGAGCAAAGTAAGGCGGTGATCCGGAAGGCGATTGTACAGGCCAACGAAGAAATTTTGCAGATGGGGGCCTTGGACCGAGACTTGCGGAACATGGGAACGACGATCGTCATGTCCGTCTGGCGAAAAAGTACCGAAATGTATATTACCTGGGTGGGAGATAGTCGGGCGTACATCATCCGAGATGGCCAGATCGAGCAGCTGACGATTGACCACTCCCTGGCCCAAGCCCTCGTCGAGAACAAAACGATCTCGGCGTCGGAAGCGAAAGAACACCGTTTCCGGAATGTCTTGTGGAAATACCTTGGCAGTAAGGAAGTGGGCGAAGGACCGGACGTCCTCGTCCTACCGGTCCAGCCTGGAGACCGAGTCTTGCTTTGCAGCGATGGCCTGACCGGCCCCGTGACGGATCAGCAGTTGTTGAATTTTATCTCCGAACAACCAGACGTCCAACAGTGTGCCGAAGGGTTGGGACAACTCGCCCTGGACTGCGGTTCTCGTGATAACGTTTCGTGTATCTTGATCGAAGTTGTCGATCAGTAGGCCGAATAGCCCGATTTTGTAAACACAACAAGAAGGCCGACGAGGAAACGACTTGTCGGCCTTCTGTCGTTTCATGGAGAATTGCCGCGTTACGCCAAAGCCGAGAATCCTTTCGTCGGGCTCTTGTGGATGACAGGGTTTGCTCGTGATTGTAACTTCTCGATCTCTGCCTTCACACCGTTTATCTTTTCGGTGGTGTCATACACCTCCAAACTCCATGTTGCCCGGTAACGCTCGCCAGGTCGTAAGACTCGGACTCGTCCCTGTTCCCGCTCGAACGACTTGAAATTGGGATAGTTCAAGGCTGGTTCCAATCCCGTTACATAACCATCCTCTAGGGCTCCCGTATTTTTCCAGACCGTGAAGCAAGGAAGCTCATTCACACTGTGACGCAGGGCAATCGCTTTGTCCAGCGCCAGGTTGTGGAGCAAGACGACCGTCTTTCCTTCGTCGTCCCCATGAAGTTTGTAGCAGTAAACTTGTTCAGCAAAACCAGGTTGTGGGCCTTCGTAGACCGCGTAGGTCTCGATTCCTTCCGCGGCGCGGGGCGTGAGGGGAGACATCTCCTTGATCGGCACGACGACACGACTCCCGGCTTCGAGCAAAGGCGGCCCCAGGTTGCAGTGGTAGAGCAGTTCAAGCTCGGCTGGAAGACCTCCGAGGTTTTCGACCTCGTCGATGATCGTGAGACGATTCGAACCGGGCGTTGTGGAGTACGTTGTGGTGAGACACAGCCGCCCTCCGAACAAACCTCCTTCCTCGACGCTCCCGGTTATGGAGATGTCGTGAGGCGTGTTCGGATCGATCTCCACGCGTACATAGTTGGCTGGAAGGTTCGCGATACGCCCGTGCAAGGTGATTGGCTCTTGGCGAATGGTAGTCCCACCCTCGGTGTGTTTGTCTTCGCCGGGGGGGCCGTTGAAGCCGAGTCCGCACCGGCACATCCACTCGTCGAATCCCGACAACCATCCAAGCCCACCCCTGTCGCCGAGTTGGACGTACTTGGGGTGAATGGGACCACGGAGTGGAGCATCCCAGCCCAGACGGACATCATGATACTGGCCTCGCCAAAGTCCCATCCCTCGCGTCGGAAGAACGTTAAAGGACAGTTCGCCGTTGTTGACCTCGATGTGGTCAATTCCGTCTCGCCGTCCCCCTTGCAAAGTTCGCTTGGTGATGGACCAGAGTGGTTCGGATGAATCCCCGATATCGACACTGCTGATGTAGAATTCATCGATCCAGAGGTTCCGGTTGACGTCGGTCAGGACCCAGGTGTGATCTGAACTCATTTTGGATCACTCCTTTTTCGGAGAGGGTGTCGGGTTCTGTCGTTGTTCCAAGAGGAAGGCAATCAGGTCGTGGAAGTCATCCTCACGTAACTTCTCGTGGAAGTCATCGGGCATGGGTGAAGTCGCGACTACCTGTTGGCGTGCGACCTCGCTTTTCGGAATGCGGACCTCTTGACCCTTCTCATCCGCAAGAACCAAAATCACTCCTTCGGTCCTCAGAAGAAGACCTTGTTGAATTTTTCCATTCTTGAGTAGCAGGAAGGTAGAACGGAATTCCTGGTCGACGTTCCGGTTCGGGTCAAGGATGTCTTCGATGAGACGTTCGGGGCCTCGCACTCCAATGCCGTCGAGTTGCGGCGCGATCTTACCACCCTTGTTGTTGAGTTGGTGACAGGCTGCACAGTTATTCTGGAATATCTTGGCCCCCATGGCGACTTGAGTTTTCGCATCCCGGAAGTTTGCCAACCGTTGGCGAAGCAACTGGAGCATCTGAGTATTAGCCTTGGGAAGTTCCTTGGTCAACAGCGCAAGACGTTGCTGGGCATTCGGTGGATTGGCCCGACCGAGTCGTTCCACAAGACCTCGATTGGTCAGCAGTCGAACGGATGCATTTCCTTCGGAAATGGCCTTGAGAAGGTCATCCGCTCCCTGTCGACTCCCGGCCAGTCCGTTGGCGATGTGTTGTTGTAACGATGCCGAGGCGGAGTTGAGAGTTGCTACCATCGCAGTCCTGGCTTGTTGACTATTGGCCAGCGTGAGGGCGTCTACCAGCCGTTGACGAAGACTTACCGGTTGGCGGCCATCGAGGACGATTTTGGTGATCTGTGGAACAGATTGGTCAGGATCGATCCGGACTAACGCGGAAGCAGCTTTGGCTCGTTGTTCAGTACTTCGCATGGAGTTCTCAAGGATCCCCAACAAGTTTTCCTTCACCGCGGTGACCCGAAGATCCCCCGCGAGGTCGATCCCGAGAGTCATCTCAGAATCCCGTTTCGACCTGACGAGTGTCTCGCAGAGTTGAGTTCCCCATCGTGCTGCTAACTTCCCAGGCTGTCGCCCGCGTTCTTGAGTCCCCTGGCGGAGTGCCCGTAATATGAGAACTTGGATTACCAGGTCTTTCATGAATTCCTTTTGAGCAAACTGGACAACCTGCTGCGGTAGTGCTGTACCGCCGTGACGAGCGATGTGCCGCACACTCTCTTTGAGTCCAGCAGGGTCCTTCACTATGTGCGACAAGTTGGACACAAGGAACTCAGCAGCTTGCTCGTTGTGCAAGCTCAAGATGACGCTGGCGATCTCCTGAATGTCCTTCGCATCGAGCTTCATTTGACGAACTTGGTCCCAGGTATCTGTGACACGAAATTGGTCTCGAAGACTCATGCGCACGGAGTGCCGCAGGTGGGTGTCTTTCGGAGGGACCTTATGACGCAACGTCAACAGTGGCCGAACGTTGTCGGGAGTGGGATGAGCACCGAGGACCTCAGCGGCGGTGCGTTTTACGAAACCGTTCGGTTCCTGGAGACTTTGGACCGTCATCTTCCGAAGCCCCTCAGTCAGGTCTTTCCAGTCCGCGAGGACACGATAAGCATGAATCCTCACGAGAGCGGATTTATGGGTCGCTGCTGTCCGAATCTGCTCCTCGGACAAGCTCCTGAGTCTGTGCAGCACCCACAAGGAATGGGCATACTGAAAGTCCGACGTGGTCGTCTTCAGGATCTCTGCAACCGTTGGTGCAACAGTCTTTCCGCGGGACACGAGTTGGTGTGTCGCAAGCAGCCGGACGACCAAGTTCGGGTGTGCGAGGTCTTGGGTTAAGTCTTTGACATTGGCGGAAGTCCAGTCCTTGCGGGGAGCCTTCAACTTGGCATGTGGTACGTCGCCTTTGTAGACAATTCTCCAGATGCGACCGTGAGTCCGGTCACGTCCTGGGTGAGTCAACGGTACTTCGTAGTGGCCGATGATCCGGTTGTAAAAGTCAGCGACGTAGAGGGCTCCATCTGGTCCCAGTTTGATGTCTACAGGTCGGAACCACCGATCCTTGCAGCTCACGAAGTCGGGCTGAGCAACAGCCGTGTACGTCGAACCGTCTCGGTTGAGGGAATCGCGGTTGATTCGGTTCGTGACTACGTTGCCTAAGAAAATGTTGTCACGGTATTCTTTTGGGAAGTGTTCGGCAGCGTAGTACGTGATCCCAGCAATAGCTGTCGAACCATGATTGTGCTGCATCATGTCAGGACCAAACCCAAGGCCATCGTGTGGCTTACCGAAACTCGGGTAATAAGCCCCACGCAGGAGTTGGTAGATGGGGCGAGTGTGACAGTCCGCGGAAAACAAATTTCCCGCCGGATCGAATGTCAAACCGAAGGGGTTGACTTGTCCGTGGGTGTGGTGGTTGACTTGAGTCCCGTCGGGTCGAAAACGATACGTATTCCCCGACTGCATCGTTATCGATGACCCGTCGCGCCCTTTGACGGTGGAGGTGTTCGAGAATCCATGACACGCGTAAACCCAGCCATCAAATCCCCGTTGGAATTCTCCCGTCAACCCGTGGGTGTCGCGGGCCCCATATTCTTTGAGGAGTAAGTGTTTCTTGTCGGCTTTGTCGTCTCCGTTCGTGTCTTCAAGATACCACAAGTTCGGAATGCTGAAGACGATTGCCCCTTTGTCGAACGGTAACACGCCAATTGGGATGTTGAGGTCCTCCGCGAACGTCGTGATCTTTCGAGCCCGTCCGTCCGGTCCAAAATCCTCAAGTATCTTGACGGTATCTTTGGTCTTCGGTCCTTTGGCAGGGAACGGATACTCGCTCGACATCGTAACCCACAATCGGCCCTTCGCATCAAAAGCGATGTTCATGGGGTTCATGATGTGTGGTTCGGAAGCAACGAGTTGGATTTCGAAACCAGGAGGCAGTTGAAAGAGTTTTCGCTGTTCCTCGGGCTTTAAGGGGTCAGTGGGGGCGACGTGTGGGGATGGGTCCCAACGAGGTTGTTGGGGCACGCCAAGGTTGGTCACAAACGCACTCGCTATCGTCCCAAACACCATCAACACGATGGCTCTTGACATATCTGAATCTCCTCACTTTGTTTCTGGCCAAGCCCAATCGAACGGCAGGATTTCATCGGGGAACTTCATTGGACAGGTTGATGAATCCAGCAGACCGCGTGGGAGTTATTCTTCAATCCAGATTAGCGAGACGAGACCAGGGGGGCAACAGTTCGCTCGAAAAGGCGCAAGTCGAGACGCTCACGTCCTGCGACAGGAATTGAGAAGTGACAAAAAGGGAACAAGGAAAAGAGTCGAGAATCAGAGAGATTGCCTCGATCGTATCGTTGTCGTTTCGGCAAGATAAAAATCGACAAAGCGCCAACAACACACAAATCAACAACGCAGAGGAAAGGGATGCCTTCCTCCAAAGTTGTTCCCAGGAGTTCCACCTGAAAGTCAACTGGTAACAAAGGTGGCGGCGGGGTGGCATTATGCAGGAGGCTAGGGTCGTCGTACGTTGATCGATCGAACGTTTTCATACTAAGACTCGAGTCGACACTGACACCGTTCCATTGTCGCAGCTCGCCATTGGGAAGAAGGAGGTACCACGCATTTTCGACTGCGCTGCGAATCCATTTCTCGCCTGAGCCGGGCCCAGTAACGATGTCCGGGAGTCCGTCGCAGTTCATGTCCCCCACAGCAACGTTCTGACCACCACGGAATTCGTTCTCATAGGCAAGAAACTCAAACTTCACCTGGCCGGTTTCGGCATCACGGACGATCACGAGGGGTAGTATGCCCCCATTCTCTCCGATTACCCCGGCAGTGACGGTGATCCCGACGTGGTTGAAGCGTTCGATGCTTTCGAAATTGACACTCTGGTGGGTGGTGAAGGTCCAAGCACCGCTCCCTGAGTCACTAACGGTCTGGGCTCTTCCTTCCGGAACACTGGTCCCCTCATGAGTCCCAGAGTCGTCCAGAAACAGATAGTCACCAGCCCCTGCTTCGCAGCTTTCGGAGTGAGGCAAGTTCCCGTCGATGTAATATATTGTGTTGTTGTGCTTGGCTTCACGTCGAAGGTGTTGCCCTGGTCGGTGCCATCGAGTCGGAGGAAGTCGACACTACCGTCATAGAAAATGCCTGCAAAGTCGGGTCGGTCGGGGGCTCCGGATGTTGGAGCATTGAGCACTTCGGTGGGACTCACAAGGTAGTCGAAGTCTCCAACTTTACCTCGGTCATTGATGTAGACCTCGTCTCGGCCTTCGCCACCGAGGATTCGCAACTCCCCTTCGATGGCATCCAGATTCCCTCGGACATTGTTGGAGTCATCTGCGAACGTTGAAGTCACATTGATGAAGTCATCTCCGCCACTTCCGTCGATCGTCAGTCTATTCCCTTCGGTCGTATTGGGAACGAGGAACGTATCGGAGTCGGTATTTGATCCGACCAGGAGAAGACCATCGAGAGTGTCCTCGTTCGAGAAAAAAACACCAGTGGCTTGGTCTGTTAAGGAGACGTCATTGGTGGCACCAAGGAACCTGAGAATTTCATCGGGAAAGACAACCACGTCAGGATTCGCAGAACTTCAGAAGTCACTGACAACGAGGCGGTTTGCGGTCCCTTCGAACGCCTCGATCGTTAGGTTCCCACCGATACCATCAAGGTTCCCCTGATTGGCGGGGGCATCCGAAGAAACCTGGAAGACATCGTCTTCCGAGCTGCCCTCGATCCAAGCTGTACTCTCTTCCGGTGTCCCCTGGATATGAAAAGTGTTGGCTTGGGCCCTAGAGCCGAGCAAGAAGATATCTCGCTGATCTGGCGTATCGAACGAGCCGTCGGTGGCGCTGTAAAAAATGGTGACGTCGTTGCTTCGTCCGGCAAAACCGGTGATTTGATTTGCACTCAAAGTGACGTTTTCGTTGGTCGTCCCTGACGAATCATTAACAGTGAGGGTGTTGATGCCGGCTCCGGCCTCGATATTCAAAGTTCCTTCAATGCCATCGAGGTTGCCATCTGCTTGTAGAGGGATCGTTGACGAAATAAGGAAGACGTCACTTCCCGGACCACTGACCACCTTCGTTGTGCTTCCCGTCAGGGTGCTGAAGACTCAGACATCGTTGAATTCGTTCAGGGAAGTCGTGACCAAGATTCCGTCGTTTGTGTCTCCGTTAGTGAACGAGCCGTCTATGGCCTCGTAGGAAATGGTCACATTGTTATTTGGTCCGGCGGGTCCAGCAATCCTATCTTTGAAGACCTGGACGTCGTTGTGAGCAGTATCCCCACCGTCATTGATCAGCAGACGATTGGCGCCCCCAGCTCCTCCGTCGACGCCAATGTCTCCCAAAATCCCGTCGAGGGTCGAAGTGTCATCGTCCGTGGAGCCGATAGAAATAGTGTCCGCCCCGTCTCCCCCTTGGATGTCCGTGATGCTGTTCTCGCCTGTGGCTCGGACTGAAACGGTGTCGGCCCCTTGTTGAAGCTGCACGCCGTGATTGTTTCCTCCATCACCGCTACCTCCTCGTCCTTCGATTATGATATCTCCGTCATTCGAATTCACGAACGAGCTGTTGATGTTGACACCTGGGAGGTCGAAAAGGGAGTTCTCTCCCGTGTTTGCGACAATGTCGATGTCTCCTGATCCGCTTACCAACGCAGCTCCATTGAGAAGTTGACTTCGTCGACCGAATCGTTGAATATATTAAGACCTGACGTGGTCCCACCCGATGTGATATAGTTCAGCCCTCCACTCCAGGGCCGTTTGATTGTCCGAGTTTTCCCGATCAGAAAACGGTTTGGGGAAAATAGGTAGCTGCTCAAGTTTCCTCGACTCCCAAAGAATCCATCAGAAACCGACAATCAAACGGCCCTGCCCTCCACTCGGGATGGGGTTGCCATTGCTGAAATCGACAGTCAACACTATGTTTACATTTAGTAGGAGAAAGTTGCCACTGTTGACAGTCAGAAAATCGCTCGTATTTGATGAAAGACGAATCACTTCTTGAGGGGTACCAGCCAGCCCTGCCATGAGGACGATCTCGTTGCCCTCCCGAAAAAGCCGTGGTGAGGCCAAATCGAAAGGCATTGGGAAATTCGTGAGCGTGACTTCAACGGGAGTGACACGATCCTCAAGCGACTCCAGGAGAAGTCGAGAGGTATGCTTGATGGGCGTTAACGGATTCTTAGTGATTCGAGAGGGGCGTCGATTGAACGGGGATTTTCAGATATTCCAGACCATGGGACCACTCCAGTGGAGGACTCGAAAGGCAAACGGCTTAGGTGTAGCTGTATCATCGTGGGGTCGCTCATCCTTGTCTATTCCGTTCCAAAGAAAGAATTTCTGAATTGGTCCAATCCTTGGCTCCGGAATACCTTCGGAGGGCGGGCTGAGTTGTTGGCCGATGAGTTTGGGGTACAGCTCTCGCAGTAGGAACGATTCTCGGCGACGTATTTACACACCCCGTCCATCCATCGGCCATTTAGTGGATGGCATTGGGTGTGTATGCGGAATTTCTTGCGAAAGATGAGGGTGAATTGTGGGCTGTGTCGGATGGGATATTTTGGTGCCTCCAAGGGGCTGCCAGTTCGGTCGGAAGACAATCTTGCCTGGACCTTAGTGCCCATACCGACTTTTCGGAAAAGAAAAGGAATCCACCCTAGCGTTTAGATTCCACTTGATCTCCCGAATTTCGTCCTTTACGGTGATGAAGTCTTTTCAATTGCTGCGCCCGTAGCTCAGGGGATAGAGCAGTGCTTTCCTAAAGCAAAGGTCGCAGGTTCGAATCCTGCCGGGCGTATTTCCACTTTCTCATGTTGCCCCAGGTTTCCTCTTGTCTGGCAATCACTTGTGTCATTTCTGTGTTTTAAAGTTTGGCGACGTCATCTCTCAAGATTCCCGCAGAGTTGTCTACATTCTCCCTTTTGGTTGACAAATCAGCCGACAAGTTGACGGAGGCCAGCGTCTTCTCAGGTCTGCTTGGTTCGGCTTCCCCAACACTCTCTTTGGGACGTCCTTGTAAGAGAGGAATTCGATCCTTAACGTGTCCCAAAGTCTCGCTAAGGAAAGCACTTTTGTGGTCTAGACAATGGGGTCCACTATAAAAGGAGTGATGAGAAAAGACGCTGTTGATGGGACGAAATACAACTTCACTTACATTTTGTCTTGTGAGAGTTGGTACTTCGACAGAGTGGGTTAGGCTCGTGTCTCAACTGTCTCTGGAGAAGTCCACGGACGTCGATGTGTTGTCTCGAAAGCGACGGTAAGTTCGAACGGTTTCATCGAGGTATCAATAGAAAATGCAATCGTCGGGGAACGACCTTGACGCTTGAGGATGTTCACCGTTTAGGGTCGAGTGGTATGAGGGACTACGATTGGGGCTGCGGATGTATGAGCTTTGGTAGGGTGTGATGAGGAGACTGCGACGATGGCACACCGTTGAGATTGCTGGGTGTGCCGTCGCTGGGCTGTGCTGTCGCCAGTCAACGTCGACAACGAACGAATCGAAACTGGACGTTGATCGCTGCGACCACTCCTCGCCAACCGATCTAGTCGATAGCTCCAATGACCAAACAACAGTTATGCCCGCCAAAGCCGAAACTGTTGGAGATCGCGTTCTTGATGCGTACCTCGCGAGCTTGGTTGGGAACGTAGTCGAGGTCACATTTCGGATCAGGGTTGTCGAGATTGATCGTGGGATGAATGACCCCAGATCGGATCGTCATGGCACAAGCAACGGCTTCGACGCCGCCACTCGCCCCGAGAAGATGGCCGATCATGCTTTTTGTGCTGCTTACTGCAAGTTTTGAAGCGTGAGGACCAAAGACTTTCTTGATAGCCATGGTTTCGGCGACATCGCCGAGATCCGTGCTCGTCCCGTGGGCGTTGACGTAACCTATGTCGTCGGGATTGAGTTTGGCGTCTTGGATGGCGCTTTGCATTGCGCGGACCGCCCCGGCTCCGTCAGGATGAGGGGCAGTGATGTGGTGAGCGTCAGCAGTAGCACCACACCCCTTGATCTCGGCGTAGATGTTCGCGCCCCGTTTTTTCGCATGTTCGAATTCTTCGAGAACGAGAATTCCCGCTCCCTCACTGAGTACGAACCCATCGCGATCGATATCGAACGGACGGCTAGCCTTCTCGGGAGCGTCGTTCCGCTGAGACAGTGCTCGAGCCTGAATGAATCCCCCGAGTCCCATGCCTGTGATGGCCGCTTCACTCCCACCAGTGACTATCACGTCAGCGTAGTCGAACTTGATTGTTCGCGTCGCGTCGGCAATGGCGTTGGCTGCTGATGCGCAAGCCGTAGCGACTGATGTATTCGGGCCACGAAGGTCGAACGCAATCGAAACATTCCCTGACGCAGCGTTGGCGATCATCTTTGGAATGACGAACGGGCTTATACGACCAGGTCCGCCGTTGAGCATCTTCTCCTTTTGCTCTTCGAATTCGGCTATACCGCCAATGCCTGACCCAATGATGGTCCCATATCGGAAGGGATCTTCCTTGGTGGTGTCGAGCCGACCGTCGCTCCCAAGCGGTAATCCACTGTCGATTAGGGCGGACTTCGAAGCAGCCATTGCGAACTGGGCAAAACGATCGAGACGCTTCGCCGCCTTGGCGTCCATGAACGTTCCGGGACCAAAGTCCTTGACCTCACCTCCAAACTTCACTTTGTAGTCGGTGGTGTCGAATTGGTCAATCAGACTGATCCCACTCTTTCCCTGAATGAGGGACTTCCAAAAGGTTGAGAGCTCGGTGGAGAGCGAATTGACCGTGCCCATTCCGGTGATCACCACACGCCGGGTCGTTGTCATTTTTTCCCTTGCTCCCTTTCGATGTAATCGATCGCTTCCCCAACCGTTTTGATCTTTTCGGCTTCTTCATCGGGAATTGTGATATCAAATTCCTCTTCGAGTTCCATCACGAGTTCGACGATGTCGAGGGAGTCCGCGTTCAAATCTTCGATGAACGCGGACTCGCGTGTGACGGTCTCTTTGTTGACTCCAAGATTCTCGCAGACGAGATCAACGACACGTTCTTCAGTCGTAGTTGCCACTATATGATTCCTCCTGTGCAGCCCCGGCCCGAGAAAACGGGGTTGGCAGACAATTCTCGGCTTGATGACAGCCAACCCAGACGTCTTGGAAACAGGCCGTCAAAGGGTTATGTACCATAGTTATCGCATTTCCAACAAGGGCTCTTGTCGATTGCAACGATTCTGAGGCTTCAACTGGGCTCCAGAATCTGCTTTTCGCCCTCACAAAGCCAGCGGGAGATTCCTGACAGTACGCTCCGAGAGGGTAACGAACGATTCAGCTAAACCCAATTGTTCCAAAATTGCGGGAAAACCTGATTCTCTTACATGTACAGAAAATTCGCCGACGGCAGAAGAGAAAATGTATCGAAGGATGGGCGTTTTGGAAAGACAGGTAAACTTCGTTACGTTCTCGTTCGTCGGATTCCTTTCGGCGTTGTAGGATTTCTGTGACCGGTGCGCCGTTATGGATTGGCGGTCTCAGGCCTCTATATTCGTACACTTCCGTTTGCGCTCGACCCGTTTGATGAGTCCAGCGAGGACTCGTTTTGGCCCAAGTTCGTAGAACTCCTCAACTCCGTCCGCGATCAAATTTCGGATCGTCTGTTCCCAAAGGACCGGATTGAGAACCTGTTGAACGAGAAGTTCACGAATTTCCGCCGGATCGGAGTGTGGCTTCGCATCCACATTTGACCATACGGGAATCCTGGGTTTTTGGATGTCCGCTTTGGCAAGGGCCTCGGCCAATCTCTCGTCGGCAGGCTTCATGAGTTCGGTGTGGAAGGCACCAGCAACGGCAAGACGGATGCATTTCATCGCTCCGGCTTCGCTGGCTCGTTTTTCGACCTCGGTCAAGGTTTCTTCCACGCCCGAAACAACGATATTCCCCGGACACAACAAGTTGGCGATTTTGACGATCCCTTTTTCGCTTGCTTGTTGGCAAACTTGCTCGAGTTTCTCGACCTCAAGGCCCAAGACGCTGACCATTCCACTCGCAGTGGCGTCGGCGGCCTCTTGCATGGCTTCGCCACGACGCTGGACCAAACGTAATCCGTCTGCGAAAGTCATAGCTCCAGCAAACACGAGCGAGGTGTATTCGCCCAAGCTCAGTCCCGCTGTGGCGACGCATTCGGTTTCGGGATTCCCTTCTTGGGTCCGCAATTTTTCCAGTGCAGCCAAACTTGCCACAAAAATGGCCGGCTGGCTCACTTTGGTGGAATTAAGACGTTCTTCGGGGCCAATCTCGCAGACTTCTCGCAAATCGTAACCGAGAATTTCTGTGGCTTCATCGAAGAGTCGTTTGGCTTCGGGAATCGTGTTGTAAAGTTCCTGCCCCATCCCGACATACTGGGCACCTTGTCCGGGGAACAGAAACGCGATCCGTGACATGACCTCCTCCTGAGGACTTAGGGTAGGCGAATTGACTTTTTGTAATTTGGAGACTTCTTAGTTAGGTGGTTTTCTGAGCTATTAGAGAATTTTCAGGATTCCTGAATCACGTGGAGCGGCTTCGACTCGAGTTCCTCAACGATTTTGGCATTGAGTTTTACCCGGGCGTAGTTTGCGGCCATCCCGAGGGCGTTCTTGATCGCTCGGTCGTTCGAACTTCCGTGGCAAATAATACAGATTCCAGCAATGCCCAACAGCGGGGCTCCACCTTGCTCATGGTATTCGTGTTTACGGACGAGTTCATGGATGGCTCCCAGAGCTTTGTCTCGCTCTCCGTCCAAGGCTTGGTGCAGGGCACCCCCGACGAGTTTCATGGAGAACTCGAACATGCCCTCGCACGTTTTGAGCACGACGTTGCCGACGAACCCATCGGTCACAACGACGTCAGCCACGCCTTGAAAGATGTCTCGTCCTTCGATGTTCCCGATGAACTGCTCCTTGAGGATACTGGTGTTGAACAGTGCGTGGGTTTCTTTGGCGAGGTCGTGGCCCTTTTGTTCTTCGGAGCCAACGTTCATCAAGCCGATCTTCGGCTTCTCGCATTTGAAAATCTGTTTTGCGTAGATGTCACCCATGACGCCGTAATGGTACAGGTGCAAAGGCTTGGGGCTAATGTTTGCACCGACGTCGAGCAATATGCACTGACCTCTGAGGGTCGGCAGCACCGCGGCGATCCCGGGACGGCGAACGTGTTTGAGGAACAACCGGCGTAGCATTCCTCCGGCGACCATAGCACCTGTGTTTCCGGCACTGACGACAGCATTGACTTTTTCTTGCGACAATAATTCCCAACAACGGCTGATGGAGTTGTCGGGTTTAAACCGCAAGGCCTCTACGGGGGATTCGTGCATCCCAACGACTTGGCTGCAATGGAAGATGTCGACGCGATCCCGAATGCCTTCAAAGTCGGAAGTTTCTTCAAGACAGGACTCAACCTGCTCGCGGTCTCCGACGAGCGTCACGCGTAGTTCGGGGTCAGCGGCAACCGCCTGCAAAGCGCCGGCAACGATCGGACCGGGTGCGTGATCGCCGCCCATGGCGTCCAGAGCGAGTTGCATACTTCTACTTCTCCTCTTCCTCAGGTTCGACCACTATGCGGCCTTGGAAATAGCCACAGCTGGGACAAACGCGGTGGGGCAATGTCGGTTCACCACATTGCTCGCAATACTGAACTTGGATGGATCTTGCGTGTATATGGCTCCGTCGTTTTCCCTTGCGGGATTTCGAGTGTCGTTGTTTGGGGACTGCCATGAGAGTTTACCTTGACGTACTCGCTGTTCTTTATTTGGATCGTAAAGTTGATAATACTAGGGAGCCGTAGTTGTTATGTCAACATAGGAGGCCAAAGGTCTTCTGTCCAGAGGAACAGGAGGCTTGGTGCTCTGTTGGATTTTGTACCGATGATGTTGGTCTGACTTGTTGTACGATAGAAATGGACGCGTCGGAATCGTTCCGGATCACCGGAAAAACGAGTTCCGAATTTGGTCACCAAACTCCCAAATTCGGTTCTTGGAAACGGTTCTCGGCGACGGTCCTGGATAGCTAGGACTTCGGCTTCCCAAGGTTTTCTTAGAATGGCTCGCAGCCATCGAAATGCGACAGGTGCTTGGTGGTTTGAACGATGAAGTTCTCTGCAATGACACAGTTGTTGCCGCGTTAGTCCTCCAGCGAAACAAGACGATTTGTTTAGACTGTATCACTTAGAGCGGCTAGCATTTTTGGGTGCAGTTGGCAGTCGCCGAACTCCTTAGCCCGAGCATTCTACTGGAAATAGGATCCCTTCGCGATCCTTCTGGTTGAGCTGTCGTTCCCGCCTTGCTCAGGTTTGGCCTTCTGTCGGCAAACTGAACCGAGGATTTTGAAAACGAAAAACTGTACTCAAAATAAGCGTTCATCGCTCTAATCGGGGCGATGAACGCAGGAGGAGAAAGTGACATGGTCTTCCAACTGCGGCCAGTAAGCCAAACCCATCTGGAGTGCTACTTCAAAAGCCACGACGCTAGATTGTTTCGCGACGACCCTCCTCCATAGAGGATTGACTCCAGGCGGGAAACTCACGAGCCGTCATTTGACGTCGCCGGAGAGCCGGAAGAGTTCTATCGCTCCTTTGATCGTGAAGCCCCGTGGGGGCAATTGGAATCGCCCCTCGCTCCGTAACTCCCGAGCGACTTGCCGACGGAAGTTCGCGAGTTGACGACTGCGTTCCTGGGCATCGATTTTTTTATTCCCGCGAATTTCCTTCTCGCGTTCCCAACGCTTGGCGGCTCGGTCGAGCATCGCGGCAAATTTTTTGGCATCGTAGGCAATCGAATCAAACATCTCCCACACAAAGGCCGAACCGGTGTTGCCGTATTGCACCTGGAGATCAGGAGTAATGACAGTACACGCGGTGATGCCTTGACATTTTTCACTGCCCATTTGCCGATAGACGGACCGCCACTGTTGCATGGCTGGCCAATCGAAGGGGAACTTTTTTGTTCCGGGTAAGATTGCTACTTTCAGCGGAATGAACGATTGAACGACTTTGTCTTGCACAGTTTTATCTGAGAGGCTGACCGCCCTCATGAGTCGGCAGCCAGGTCAGCCGGGATCTGTGGCTGGTCCGAGGTTCTTTTTCAAATAAAAGTAAACGAACAGCGGCTTGTTTTGTTTTTTTGCTAGTGCGGCCGCTTTGTCGATGTCGTTGAGCCACGGAATGTCATTCCATGGCTGACCGACCTTTTCCATCTCTAAACTAGCTTTGACCTTGGCAACAGCCTCTTTCTGGTCCCACTGGCGACGTTTTTTGGCTTGCTGCGCGGACGTCATGCCTGGGACAAGCAAGGCCACCACGGTAATGGTTAGCCACACTCGAACTTGCATACGATCTCCTCTTTGTTGGATTTTGTCAGTGAGGATGTGGGGCCCACGGACTCTAGGGTTGTTGGAAACCGAAATCTGTAGAACTCGATTTATGGACGTATGCAAAAATTACCAGTCAAGCTGAGGGTAAGTTTCAACAACGAGAACCAAAAGACTTTTTCTCCAAGCGGTGACCCACGAAACTTTGGAACAATTCCTAACTTGGTTCTCGCCATCGACAATTCGTCCAGCAAATGGTGAGACCATTGTGTCGAAGGAGTCCGCTGGCGGCACGACACTATCAAAGGACAGACCAGCTAGAACTATCTATTCGATCACGGCCTCGTCATTGAGTGGTTCACGTTTGTGTTGGGAGCGGTTCGCTGTCGTCAGACACCTTGACCTCCAAGAATCTCTCATTCCCAATGTTTCCTGCTTCGGTCAGATCTGGCTTCTCCCCGCACGCGGGACCACGGACTGTGAAACCGAAAAGTCTGTTACCAATGCAAACGTGACACTTTTTGATCGCCCTCGGTTTGCCATGAGAAAGGACAGAGCTGCGGAGTTCTACAGTTTCTGTTTTAAAACGAAAACGCTTGCAATTACGACTTGCGAAGCCACGCAATCTGCCTAAACTATGTGGAAATTTGAACATTGTGAACAATGTTTCACAATTCCAGAGAATTTGCCTTTCTGGCAAATTGCGTTCGTTCCGCAGGAGGTGGCACCAATGGCTCAATCGAACCTTTCGCAAAGAAAACAGGTCGAAATTTACACTGATGGCGCGGCTGTACCCAATCCTGGTTCGGGTGGTTACGGCGTGGTTCTCAAGTTTGGCAAACACCGCAAAGAACTATCCGGAGGATTTCTACACACGACGAACAACCGGATGGAATTGATGGCCGCCATTGTTGGATTGGAGGCGCTCAAGGAAACGTGCAAGGTTACCCTCTACAGCGACTCGCAATATCTGGTCAACAGTATGTCGCAAGGGAACGTGGTCAGGTGGAAGACTCGTGGTTGGCGTCTCTTGAGCAACGGCAAATACGTGAAGAACCCTGATTTGTGGGAACGACTTCTCGCAGCGTGCGAAGACCAAGAAGTTCGGTTCGTGTGGGTGCGTGGTCACTCCGGAAATGTCGAGAACGAACGTTGCGACCGACTCGCTCTGGTGGCCTTGCGAGGAACCAGTCTTGATGAGGACGTTGGGTACCTGGAACCGGTGGTGACTGGAACCAGTGAGATGGAATTGGCATTCGGAGATGAGTGAAGTCCGCAATAAAGGGGAGAGCTCTCAACGTCGTTTCCTGATCTCCCCACAATCTGTAATGATAAGGAATCGTCCGATTCCATCTTCATGGCGGACCTTCCTGCGAACACTTATGGAGAAAAATAATGTCGCCAACGCCGCAAGAAGCCTACGACGACCTCATCAGTCGCATCAAAGAACGGAGCGTCCTGGAATCGAGTGCAGCACTCCTTGGTTGGGATATGCAGACGTTCATGCCTCGTAACGGGAGCGCCCACCGGGGTGCGCAACTTCAACTCCTGGCAAAAATGGGGCACGCGATGTTGACGGCTCCGGAAATGGGCGAGCTTTTGGATAATGTGGAAGGCTCGGACTTGACGAATGAGCCTCTCTCCGACGCCGCCGTCAACGTCCGAGAAATCCGCCGGAGTTATGACCGTGCAACCAAACTTCCGTCGCGACTCGTCGAGGAATTGGCCAAAACGACCAGCGACGCCTACGGCATTTGGCAAGAAGCTCGCCAGGAAAACAGCTTTGAAAAATTCCGTCCGAGTTTGGAAAAAATCGTCGATCTCAAACGTGAGGAAGCCCAGGCAATCGGCTACGACGAAGTGCCTTATGATGCCCTTCTTGACGAATTCGAACCCGGTGTGAAGACCAAGGAAATCACCGATGTTTTTTCTGAGCTGCAAAAAGAACTGGTTCCTCTCATTGGTGCTATCGCCGAGTCGGCAAAGAAACCCGACCGGACGATTTTCGAACGATCCTACCCGATCGATCGACAGAACCTTTTCTCCCAGGGGGCAGCGGCGGCAGTCGGGTTCGACTTCTTGGCCGGTCGGCTTGACGTGACAGTTCATCCTTTTTGTTCGGGCATCGGTCCAGGGGATTGCCGACTCACGACACGCTACCACGAACAGGAATTCAATCAGGCCTTCTTCGGCACACTCCACGAAGCTGGGCACGGAATGTACGAACAAGGTCTCCCTCCCGAACATTTTGGAACGCCTCGTGGGACATCTGTGTCGATGGGCATTCACGAATCCCAGTCTCGCATGTGGGAAAATCAAGTCGGCCGTAGTCGCCCTTTCTGGGAACACTTCTATCCTCGGGCCCAACAGATGTTCCCGAATACCCTAGCGGGTACCTCGCTCGACGATTTCTACTTTGCGTTGAACGACGTCAAGCCGCTTTTCATCCGTGTCGAATCTGACGAAGCCACCTACAACCTGCATATCATTTTGCGATTCGAAATTGAGCAAGCGCTGATCAGCGGTGAGCTCCAAGTCGCCGACGTTCCCAGCGCGTGGAACGAAAAGTTCCATCAGTTCTTCCAACTCACGCCACCCAACGATGCGCAGGGTTGCCTGCAAGACGTTCACTGGAGCACAGGTGGGTTCGGTTACTTTCCAACTTATTCGCTAGGCAACTTGTTTTCGGCACAGTTCATGGAGAAAGCCTATGAAGACATTCCTGATCTCGATGACCAGTTTCGCCGAGGCCGGTTTCAGGGACTGAAGGATTGGCTGGGCAGGAACATCCACGAAAGGGGGCAGCAATATCGGGCGACCGATCTGTGCGAAACGGTCACCGGTCAACCGTTGAGTCATCAACCATTGATCCGGTATCTGAAGGAGAAATACGGACCACTGTATGGGTTGACATAATCGAGGTGTTTATCGGACAAACTACAGAAAGATCAACGGACTTTGACGAAGAGTGTTGCTAAACCGCGTTCGTATGGAGACCGTGACATTTCCCTTCACCGTCAGTACCTACTCAGGCGGTTCGTTGGCATCTATAGTCAGCGCATACGGGGAGGCGTTCCGTGTTCATCGTAGGAAGGCGTGATTGTCTCCTCTATGTTCGAGTCCTGGTCACCTTGGCTCTCAGTTACCGTCAATAGTGGGGAACTTGGTCGCATTTGGAGGAAGATGAGGTAACCCACCAGGGACACGCTGTAGACTACGATTCTGTGGAGGAAGGCCATGGAGACGCCTTTTGCGCCGTCGCCACCGAGTTGTTCATAGAGCTTTCCGAAAGCAAATTCCCCTCCTCCGACCCCACCAGGAGTTGGGAAACCTGCCTGGATGGTCATCCCAACTGGAACCATCAGGAGGTGGTCTTTCAGCGGCGGGATGGCTGGAGGGCGCACGTCGGGGAACAAGCTGCGGCTCGAGTAATAAAATGCAAAGATCGTAAGTGCATGGCCAAGCATCGATAGAAGCAAGGCGGCCAACACATTTTTTCCACGCATCCGATACATGTCCAGAGTTCGCCAAAGTTCCGACAGTGCATGGCCAACTTTGGGTACATCGGTGAGACGCTTGGCAACGGGCTTAATCCAACTCCTGGGAATGAGATTTACGCCGACCCACAGGAGAAAAGTGAATCCGGCGATGGTGCAAGCCCCCAGGACGACATACTGGAGGGTGGCACTCTGAACTCCACCTGCGGCCTGTAAGAGCGATCCCAAAATGGCAACTAACCAAAACAAACCCGCCATGCCAACGACTCTGTCGAAGACAATGGTGGCAATCGCTACCGTCCGACGGCTTTGCCCTCGTGCCAGGGTCGCCGCTTTCACGATGTCTCCTCCGACGACTCCTGGTAGTAGCGTACTGAGAGCGTGTCCAAGCAAACCAAGACGAATTACCTCCTGGAGCGTTACCGGCAACCCTTGGGCACGAATCAGAATGTACCAACGAAAAACGGTGCAGCTCACGGCCAAGAATACACAACTCCACGCCAGAGCAATGAACCGTGGGGCGATGCTTCGAAAATCGATGTCGCTTAATCCGGGACGGCCTTCCGGTGCCCAGTTGGACCAAATCACAGCACCCAAAATGGCCAATCCGATTGCGTACTTCAACAGTGTCCAGAAGAAACGATGGCTCAATGCATTCACTCGCTTAGACAGGGCTACGGATTGGCGAAGGCCGAAACTCTTCTTCGGCACGTAGATGAGGGCATAATTCGATGGTATACTGGCGGATTGTGAAAATGCCAGGGAAGAAAATCTCTCTGAAAATCTTAGGCCCAACTTCCCGAGCATGGTATTTCTGCTATACTATAAACTCAATCCATATACCGGGGGCGTGGCGCAGTTGGGAGCGCGTTTGAATGGCATTCAAAAGGTCGAGGGTTCGAATCCCTCCGTCTCCATTTGGCAGAAGTAGCTGACTCACAAGGACTTAGAACAACACTTTCTACCGCACTTTAAATCCAAACAACTCAGTTTTGCACGGAATAAAACCCCGCTTCCTTGCGGGGCGACAACCTTTCGGTCATCCAGCGTTTTCTTCTCACCGGAGGGTATTACCATGCGATGATCGAAACAGCCGTGGTACCGAAAGTTCAATGACACGTGGTATGTGTGTCTCGGCGGCAAGCAGATTCCGCTTGCCAAAGGAAAGGACAACAAGCCCGAAGAGTTGCGTCAGTTTTGCAAGCTGATGGCTTGTGACGAACCATCTCTTAAACCACCCACCCAAAGAACCGTGGTCGAAGTCCTCGACCTCTTTTTGGACCACGCTCAAAAGCACACCAAAGAACAAACCTACATTTGGTATCGAGGGTGTCTGGAGTCGTTTCAGTAGCATCGTTGATCGGCAACATAATGGTGTGGTCAAGGTATTTCGGATCGACTTGGACAACGCTGAGACGCAATACGGGACCACGAACGATGTGGAGATGGAGGAGTTGACTCGTCGGGTTTACGGCGAGTTGTTGTGGACCATCAGGGAATACCAAAGGGGTTGGAAACAACACAATCACATCGAGCAGGTTCAAGTCCGCAAGGCCAAAGCTATCTAAGACCAAATCGGTTTAGCCGTCTGGGTGTTCGTACGTTTGGAGTGGTATTGATTCACTACAGGAGTCTGTTGCTTGCATGCCGACTTCGACTTCATTCGGAAGGCTGTGGTCAGATTTCTCGATTTTCCGTTGTTTGGATTAGCAATGGCACCACAAACCAGTTGAAAAAAGGTAACCGTTCACCACTATTGTGAAATTCCACAAAAATCGCAACTAAACCCCGTTCAATTTGAAAACAGAAGTTTTTCTTTTTCCGGATCGAGTTCGAATTTGGGCCATAGCCTATCAATCATTGCCATAGGGTCTTGGTTGATCCTTTCGATGAAGGCTTGACAGGCCCGCCAGAGTTCCCCGAGAGTCTTATGACAGTAGCCGTAAGTGACCTCTTCTCGCATCCATTTCCAAAGCCCTTCGATCGGGTTGAGGTCGGGACTGTATCCCGCCAAAGGCTCCAACTGCATACCCAACGCCTTCGCTTGAGCCACAGCGATCTTGGCACTCGTCGGTCCTATCCAGTCCCCGACTCGCTTCAAGAAGGCCTTCGTGGTCGTACCATTACAAGGTCCTTCCTGCCAGATCAGACATCGACCTTGTGTCAAGTCGTAGGCTCCGAACCAGTTCATCCGTTCCGACTTGAAACAGGGCGGCCAATCGTTCTCTTGTGCGTTTGTGGTCGGGTTGGAGGGACAAACGGAGAACGTCCGCAAGCGTTTGATTCCATTTTTGCAGGTCAGGCCTAACCAAACGAAACTCTTTCCATTACAGACGCTGATACGAAAACAGACCCGAACACCAAAGCCATTGCAGGGAATAGCAGCTAATCGAAAACTTGAGGTTTCAAACTGAACGGGAGTTTAGTTATGTCCCGGCCTACCAGAACTGTGGCGATGCTCTCGTCGCTCTGAAGCGATACGAGGCTGCAGTTACTTTCTACAAGAAAGCAATAGTCATTAATCCCAAGAACGCTCGAGCGTGGTCCAACTTGGGTTTTGTTTTCCTCGCTCAGAGCAGATGCGATGACGCCATTAAGGCCTTCACGACGGCAGTCCAGCTTGACCGAAAGAAAAAAAGGCGAAAGCCGCTCTCGACAAATTGTTGAAGCAAAAGGGCGGAAGATAACACTCGTCCTATCCGACACCGCGAATGGAAAAACCCCGCCACGCCGAGCGTGACTGGGGTTTGTGATTCCCAGGGAGGAGAGAAGCATGAGACGTCAATTATTGAATTGCAGTACCCCGGATGTCTAGGCTTACATCGCCGATGCTCGTCTGGATTTCGAGTGTCTTGTTCAATTGACCAGCTCGGTTTGGGTTGCAGTGGATTGTGACGACATGGACCATTTTGCGAGCGGCAACAATGGGTGTGGTCGTCAAATCATTAGTCAACCCTTTAATCGACTTGATGGAGAACGGTCGATTTCCCCGAACCACAACGTGTTTGGTGACTTTCTCGCCGACTTTCGGAGTCCCAAACGCTATGTTGTTCGGCGTCACCGAGAGGGAAGCCATGATCGTCCCCTCGATGCTTACTGCGAGACGTGGCGAGGCTGGGTCGTTGGTGACCAAATACAATTTGTGACTAAACGGGCCTGGCTTGGCAGTTTTCCGCAAAGTCACCTTCATCTGGTATCCCACTTGGTTGTTCCGCAGGACGCGGCCGCCTTGTCGATAAAGCTGCTTTGGAACGATGTCGAACGGGGCGTATTTGCTTTTGATGACTTCGGTAATACGCCAGTCCATTGCCCCTGCATACTCGACATCGATCGATTTCGTCGGCGTCTGTCCCTGCTGGACGGTGCCGAAATCCACGCTACCCGGATTGAACACAACGTCAGGGCGGGCGTTAGCCGAGACTACAAGGGTTGCCGTGGAGACGTATTTCGGGCCAAAGGTCACCATGACCTGTATTGTCTTCGGTCCGGTGAATCTAGCTCCGTCCATTTTCACATCAACGTAACCTTCTTCGAGTGGTTGTAGGACCCGTTTGTTGGCCGTCGCCGACGCACAACCACATGAGACACGAAGCCCTGTGATTTGCAACGGTTTGGTGTAGATGTTCTTCATCTTGAACCGATGCATCAACTGAGCCCCTTTGGGCACGGTCCCGAAGTCATGACTCTTGACGTTCTTGAATAATTTTTGTGCCCAAGGGGTTTGTTGGGCGGTAGCTGCAGTGCATGGGAGAAAGAACGCGAGCAGCGTAATGAATGCAATCCTCATACTCAACTTCCCCTTCAGCATCTTTGGAAACTTACCCGTTCGTGCCGATCCCCAAAGCGTCTGAATCGGTCCTTGTCGTTGAAATCTTGACGCCGAGATCGACGCCTGAGTTTCTGACGCATCCTTGTTTTGGGAAATCAGTCCTCTGCGCCAACCGACGAGGCACGCTCTGGTCGGGTACGTCTTGGCATTGCAAAGTTTAGACGGTGGACCATCCTCGAAATTTTCTGCCGGATTCTAACGACATTGTCCCAACGGATAAAGGTGGATTATGGAACTCCGGTTTCGACCTTTATTTGTTGTTCGGGGGCACATTCCAAACATGCCTAACGAAGCGATCACATAATCCGCGGAAATGACCACCAATCAGGGAGTCTTTTTTGGAGTGGGTGGTGGGTGCGTCACTTGAGCAGCAGACACTCGGCTTTCGAACTATCAAACGGTATCGTTACTCCAAACCGCAACCAGAGTTGCCTCTGCTTGTTCTTGCAGAGCTTGGTTGGAGCTTTCTTTCAGCCGTTCCACAGCCTCCCGGACACGTATTACATCGGCAGCGTCGGGCTGGAATCTTTTGCTTGATTTGACTTTTTGATGCCATTGGAGAAATGCTTTCAAACCGTTCAAGACGGTTCGTCTTGCCGCGCCCACGTCAGCCACAGACCCACCCTCTTTCGTCTCGATGCGAAAGTTCACCATTTGTTTCTTCTCGCTGAGAATCTCGCACAGGATCGCTAGAGTGTGACTCTGGTTCTTCGTACTACCCCGTCGGAGTAGGGCGATGACAGCGTTGTAGCGAATCTGGAAACCCGGCAAGCTCGGCAAATTATCGTCGTTTTGGACGGCGTAGAGAGCAGCCCAGGGAACGTTGGCTGGGAAAGGACCTTGCGGAACGACCAGAACCGAAACCGTCGGGTGGGCAGGAATAGGCTCCTCTTCCTTCGGCCCAGTACCCTGAAAAACTGGTAAGGCGAACCAGAGGGCGACGACAGCAATGATCGCTACACCCACAAACAGTAAAATGCCACGTGTGACTAAGCCTGTTTCGTCTTTGGCCATGGATTGTCTCTGCGATGAATTTATGCTGGTGTCGCGGTTATCTCTTTCACCAAATTATAAAGAAATTGGTCAATGGATTAGACCGACGCTACTGCAGAAATCGTGTCCCATGCTACTGAAAAGAGTTGACGTTTCCGGTCTTTGTTTGACCGCTTGAGCGCCTCGGATGAAATCTGTTTCGTCCATGTTGTTCTTATGCCACGGCCGTCCAGGGAAGAGAAAACGTTTCAGCGACGGCTCGATTGGTGAGCTTCCCTTGGTGGATGTTCACGCCCTCGGCGAGTCCGGGGTCAGCCGCGATAGCCTTGCCGAATCCGTGCTTTGCGATTTGTAACACGTAGGGCAAAGTGACGTTCGTCAGTGCGTACGTACTCGTCCGGGCGACGCCCCCGGGCAAGTTGGTGACGCAACAGTGAAGCACATCGTCGACCATGTAAGTCGGGTTGGTATGCGTCGTCGGTCGCGACGTTTCGACACAGCCACCCTGGTCGATCGAGACGTCGATAATGACCGAGCGGGTTCCCATCAACTGGAGATCCTCGCGACGAACGAGATGCGGGGCTTTCGCTCCAGGAATCAGGACGGCACCTATGACCAGGTCGGCTTCGCGAAGGCTGTCTAGAATATTATGACGGTTGCTGAACAACGTGCTGACATTTTGAGGCATGATGTCGTCGAGATACCGCAACCGATCCAGGTTGATGTCCATGATCGTCACGTTGGCCCCAAGTCCGGCGGCGACGCTGGCCGCGTTCGACCCGACGATGCCACCCCCAAGGATCACCACTTTGGCCGGAAGTACACCAGGGACACCCCCAAGCAAAATCCCTTTGCCGCCGAAAGGTCGCTCCAAGTATTTCGCCCCTTCCTGAATGCTCATACGACCAGCCACCTCGGACATCGGCGTGAGTAACGGCAAACCACCCCGGTGATCCTTGATCGTTTCGTAGGCGATGGCGGTCGCTCCCGAGTCCATAACGGCGTGTGTCAACTTTTCATCTGCAGCGAAGTGGAAGTAGGTGAAGATCAGCTGACCGGACCTCATTTGCTTCCACTCCTCTGGAAGCGGTTCCTTGACCTTAACGATGAAATCAGCCTTCTTCCAGATATCCGCGGCGTTGTCGATGATCTCGGCACCATGCGTCTGATATTTATCGTTCTCGACCCCACTCCCTTCCCCAGCGTCCTTCTCAATCATGACTTGGTGGCCCAAACGTGTGAGTTCTTCGACGCCGACTGGTAGCATTCCGACCCGGTTTTCGTCGGTCTTTAGTTCTTTCACCACTCCGATGATGTATTTCTGATCTGCAGCCATGTGTATCGATAATCCTGAAATATTGTAGCAAAACATCAAATTTCATTATGGAGCCGATTGCCGACGTGGGCAACGTAGAAATCTAGATGACCTGGACCTCTGGTTGTTCTGTTCGCAAGGCCACACGGTTTGCGTGGACAAACGTCTGTTCTCTGAGTTTTCTATGGCTATTGTTGTCTATGTCCTCATGGATGTGTTACCGAGTGGCTTTGCGGAGTCTGCCAAATGTTGATCAGTACTAGCCGAGTTATGCTTTGTGTCGTTGTCGGTGTTGGCTTGTGGGCCAGGGAACCGTCCGTCGCCTCACAACCAGATTCGGTTTCCATCGTTGTCCCTCAAGCCCCCGTTTTAGTGGACCAACGAGTTCGGATTCGCCTTCGGGGATTGAAGCCAAAACAAGAAGTTACTCTCCATTTCCAGGAATCACTCAATGGCGGAGAATGGACTTCCCAAGCCAAGTTCCGGGCAAACGCCAAAGGCATCATCGACATCGCTACAGTTCCTGCCCTCTCGGGCACTTACAAGGGTGTCGACGCCATGGGTTTGTTCTGGTCCGCCACGAAAGCCAAGGGCCAAAGGTCACCATATTGGATTCCGTGGGCCAAACCCAAAGCCACATGGCCGGTGGTGTTCACCGCTCGAGTGGACGGCAAACAAGTTGCCTCGGCGACGTTGTTGCGCCGGTGGGTGGCTCCGAACGTGAACGTCTCTTGGGTCAAAGAACGCGGTCTTTACGGTCGATTCTTCGAACCCAAGGCAGCGAAAAAGCGACCGGCTGTTCTCATCTTCGGAGGTTCCGGTGGTGGACTCACGATGCAAACAAGGGCGTCCCTGTTTGCAGCCCACGGTTATCCGACCCTCGCCGTCGCGTATTTCAAAGCCAAAGGTTTGCCAAAGCAATTGTCCGAAATCCCTCTGGAATATTTCGAAAAGGCCTTCCGATTCCTCGATGCTCAGCCGTCGGTAGACGGCGAACGCCTCATCGTTTGCGGAGCCTCCCGCGGGGGCGAGTTGGCTCTGCTATTGGGTTCCACATATGCCAAACGAATTCGCGGCGTCGTCGCCTACGTGCCCAGTTCCGTCCTCTGGCGTGGGTATCCTGACTCCACGAAATCGGCATGGACCCTGCGTGGTAAACCGCTCCCGTCCATGCGTTCCGAAAACCTCAAAAACAAAGATCGCTACCAGAAGAATATGGCCAAGTACAGCAAGGACAAAACGATTTCGACAACCCCCTGGTGGCACGCCATGCTTGCTGAAAAAGAACTCGTTCGACACGCTGCCATCCCTGTCGAACGTACACAAGGAGTGGTCCTCCTGATTTCGGGAAAGAAAGACGCCACTTGGCCTTCGACTCGTATGTCCGAGATGGTCATGAAGCGATTGAAGTCCAACAAGTTCGAATACCAAGCGATGCACCTGGCTTACGACCAAACTGGCCACATGATCTCCCCTCCCTATCGCCCGACCAGACAGTACACCCGCAGCTGGCGAGGGAAGACGATTGGTACTTCCAAGGGACACGCACGAGCCTTCGAGGATTCGTGGCGAAAAACGTTGCAACTGCTGGAGAAGCATGTTCCCTGGGAAGAAACACCGCAATCCAAAAATCCTCCTCAACACTGAAAGACAGTTCCGGAAAAGCGGATATTGAGCGACGAATCCGGCCAGACGTCGCGGCCTATCGAAAACTCCCGGTTGGAAGGAACCGGACTTTCTTGAGACAACATCCATCCAGTTCTGCAACCCTCCTCGCCAGGACACGACGGCAAATAGCGTGTCGTCAATGGAGGCATTGATTTTGGTGCCATGGTTGTCTTCGTGTTCTTGAGCCGAAGGCTTCGCCGTCTGTCTATCCCAGGCCATTATGCCGTTCATTTCTGCACAGAGGTTGGTCACCGTCCACGATGGACGCGAACGGAATAACTGTCCGATTTTTCTTGGAAAAATTTGCAAAATCTGGCCACCCTCGATCTCTCCCACGCCAACACCCCAGCACTTCCGCCCAAAAACCTGTCGAAAAATGACAGAAACCTGCGCTAAAACTGCACCAAACCTGCGCTAAACTTGTAGTAAACTTGTAGTAAACTTGCGCCTTTTTGACGCCTCTCAATTTCCACATATACATATACATCAATGACTTATGGAAAACGACCCTCGAAAAAACGCCATTTTGGCGCGTTTTCGAGTTTTTGGACCACCTTTGGGCGCAGGTGCTCATAATACAATAGGATTGAGCAACGTATCATTTTCACAAAAATCGTCGAAATTCCAAAATTTCTCTCGTCGAACGCAAAATCGATTTCTGTTCCGGCCCTCCTGGATTCTGTTTCCCTGGCTCTACCATGGAACGCTTCCCCCACAACTCCGCCTCACTCGACACAACCAACACCGACATATTTCACGTTCCCAACCAAGGGTACGTTCGCAATTGCGTCAGGGCGGCGGTTACCAACACTGGCCGACCAAAGGCGATCCAACTGGAAGTAAGAAAAGAGAAGGCAAGGCAGGAGGCAGAGAGCAGAAACACTTCGAGAGGGTCAGGCAGAAGGGAGCCGACAGAAAGGAGCCGACAGAAAGGAGCCGACAGAAAGAAGTTGACAGAAAGAAGTTGACAGAAAGAAGTTGACAGAAGAGGCAGAGGGAGAAAAAAGTCCCCCTTCTGCCATCATCGTTCCACATTCGAGCTTACAGTCGTGGAATCGTCTCGACTTCTTCGAGGAAGATTTGTTCCTCCTCCTCATTGATGATGATCCTTGGCGTCACCATCATCAGCAAGCTACTGGCCGCACGTCCGTACCCCACGTTTTTGAACAGTCGGCTGATGTACGGAATCTTACTCAACACTGGAGGCCCGTATTCGGTCCGTTCTTCCAGGAGTGCTTTCAACCCTCCCAAAAGAACCGTACCGCCGTCAGGGACCGTAACGGTCGTCTGGACGAAGATCGACGACAGTTGCGGCAGTTGTATGGGAACCGTCAAAAACTGTTGGTCCAACGCCGGATTGAATCCAGGAAAACTCCCGTCAATGAACACCTGCGGAACAGGAATCTGGATCGGGACGATCGGAATGTTCGCCGAAATCAAGTTCTGCATCTGCAGTTGTAACGAGAGTCGGACGAACCGTCGGTCGGCCGAGACCACCGGCGCGACGTTGATCGTCGTACCAATCGGGATCACGTTGGGCACCGGAACCACAAACTGCGGACCGAAGTTAATCCCATTCCCGAAGGCGTTGACCGAAGGCTGCACCCCACTCAGGAACGCCACCTGATCCTGGGCGGCAATGACCGCCGTTTGACCGTTGAAGACCGTCACCCGTGGTGCCTGAGTGTTGTTCGCCCGGC
Organism: uncultured Alcaligenaceae bacterium; assembly: GCA_964423615.1. Taxonomy (GTDB): domain Bacteria; phylum Planctomycetota; class Planctomycetia; order Gemmatales; family Gemmataceae; genus CAYRFQ01. Next base: position 77,957 of record CAYRFQ010000006.1, read on the forward strand.
GGTTACCCTGAGCCGCTTCCAGGAACATGAATACCTGAATGTCACTCAGGAACGCCAACCCCACCGACAAACCACCGTTGGCTCCCAGCGCCCCCGGGAATCCACCAAGCGTCGGTATCGTATAGTTGAAGCTCGTACTCTCGATCGGGATGTTCAAGTCCGGCGTAAATGTCCCCGCGGGCGTCAATCCCGAGGTGAACCCATCCGGCAAGAACCGGTTGATGACCCCACCCGGCTGAAACCCTCCAGTGAGCAACTGCGGTTCGAATCGACCTTGGTTGGTCGTGAAGTTCAAGTCAAAGTCGAGACCCATGTACTCGAAGAACGACTCGGACACGGCGATCAACCGGACCTCGATGGCGACCTCCAAGTCTTGCAACTTCCTCAGAGCCCGCAGCAAGTCGGCCACCTGCTCCTGGACGTCTTGCGTCTGGGTTACGACAAGACCCATGCCCAGAGGGAAGTATTGGATTCGCCCTTGTCCACCAACCTGAGACCAGGTATCCGGGTCGACGGTCGTCGTGATCAGATTAATGAGGTCACGTTCGATCGTCCGTTTCAAGAACGAATCCGGAGGGCTCTGGGCGTAGGCTGGGCCTATTCGTCCCGATCCATCAGGCCCTCCTCCCGAAGAGAATCCCGACCCGTCCGAGTAAGATCCCACTTCCGCCGCTGGCAAAATCGGACTACCCGGTGGGTAGAACGGAGTCGCCGGAGTCATCACACCCTGGTTCCGGTTGGCCTGCTCTTCCAGCAGCGTCGTCAGATCCTTCATCCGACGACCATTGCTGTCCTGCACGGCTACCACAAGGTCGGCCACCGGATAAGTCACTGTCACGACCTTCCCAGCAGCGTCCTCCTGCGTCGTGATGTGCAACACCTCGTGCTTGATGACATACGTCAAGCGAGCCTTCTCGAGCAACAAGTTCAGTGCCGACTTCATCGAGATGTTCACCACCCGCAACGACACGGGGTGACTGAGGTTGATCCCAGCCTCCTCGATAGCCCGTGTGTTCTCCACGATGTTGACACCGCTGAACTCTTGCAGACTTTCCAGGGCGCTCTTCAGCGGCACATCTTGGAAGTTCAAAGCCGGCAGAGGCAACAACAGCTTCTGCTCGATCTCGTGCTCCTTGGCACTCTTGAGCATCGACGGAATGCCTTCGCCCGGCTTGCGTTTCCTGGCTCGCGCCAGTCGATCGGGATCGATGGCAATGGGCTGCTGGACGTCACCAACATATGGTCCCGTTCGAACGTTCCACGCCTTGAGATTAAACGCTTCCTTCTCCCTCTCGATGTCGTCGAAGTCCCGTTTGTTCCGAGCCAAGTTCGCCATCCGGATGGCCATATTGGCCGACAAGTTATCCGGGTCGATCGACTTCGCCTTCCAGGCCAGGACGGCGGCTTCTTCGAAACGACCGCGGTTGTACAACTCGTTCGCTTCCTTGATGAGCTTGCGAATCTCCTTGTCATTCGCGAGCTGACGTTTCAGCTTATCCTGCTCGCGGTCGAAGGCCGTGTTGCCACGGACACGTTCCCGCTCGGCGCGGCGAGCTTGCTCCCAAAGGGCACGTTGATGGATCGTGCGATACTGATTGACACGAGTAGCCACCGACGATCGCAACAGACGCTCTTGCTGCGACCCGAGCCCGGCCTTCGCGAGTTTGTCGTCAAACTCCTGCAGGAGCGTGATGGCCCGTTCTCTTTCTCCCGCCGAGAAGAGCTTGAAGGCGAGTCGCTGCGTTTCTTCGCTCTCCTGACGAAACTTGTCCGTGCGAACTTGTTCCAAGATCTGTTGACGCTTGAGCAGAGAATCTTCCGAATTGCCTTTACCCACGCTGGCTCTCCCGGGAGGGCCTTGATCGCCGTTCGGTCCAAGAGGCAGTTCTCCTGGCGACCCCTGAGCAATCTTCGTCGGTCCGACGCCTGGGTTCGGAACGTCCGGTCCATCCCCCACGGCCGGAGTCGAAGACAACAGTTCGCGAAGCGTCCTCGCTCTGGTCGGAGTCAACAGTTTCATATCGATCGAGTTGGCGATCGCCCAGAATCCCTGATAATCTTCCTGTTGGGCAGCGAAGATCGCCGCCTCGGCCCTGCGATTCGCCGTCGCCACGAACTGCTTCGCCTCCTCGTTGTCGCATTCGCGAAGCAGAGCCGCAGCCTGCGCATTGACGCCGTACTTGTCGCCCTTCTCATCGTAGGCCATGATCGCGAGTTTACGAGCTTGATCAACTCGACCGGCTTCCAGCAGTTTCCGGCTCCCGGCAATCCACTCCTTGCCTCGCATTTGAAGCTCATTCGGCATTTCTCCAGGCGGAGGAACCGCAGCACCTTTGCCCTGGAGCGTCGCAAGATGTCTGGTCCGTTCCTCGATCGGTCCGAGGTCAAACCCAAACGTCTGGGCGAGGCCACGAGCTTCGCCCAACAACGCTTCGGCTTTCTCGAATCGCCGAGGATCGAGCGAGTTGTTGGCGGCATTGTCCGCGTCATGCATCAACTTGCCGATATCATGCTTGGCGTGCATGTTCAAATCCAACAACACTTTCTGTGGGGAGTCACTCGACAAATGGCCGTTCCAAGTTCCCGACCCCACTCCTCGTTTGCCTGCATCGATCACTGCCCGGTTGACCGCCAGGGCCTTCTCACGAGCCTCGGCCAGGCGTCCCTGTCGTTGGAGGTCACGGATGACCTTCAACTCGGCAATGACCTTTTTCTCAAAGCCCGGAGGCTCAGAACCGATGGGCGTCTTGATTCTACCATCCCCCTTCAGCCCATCACCTTTCCCAGGAATTGGCAGAGGATTGTTCCCGCCAGGCATTGATGGTGTCCTCTCCGCGATGGTTGGGGCCTTACCCGGTTTTCTGATCGGTTCTGTCCCCGGCACGTTGTTGCCAAGGCCATTCCCGGCCAGCTTGCCCTCGGGAGACGGAATTCTCGGAGTGTCCGTTCGACTCGGCTCTGACCCGACTCGTGGAACCGTGCGGTTGTTCTTCTTCCGTTCGATCTCGACCTTCGCGATTTCGGCCAGTAACGTCTTCGGTCGGTCGCTGATGTCCCACACCGAGAATCGATGTTTACGTTGCGCTTGCCAAGCCAGTCGTTTGGCCTCTTTGAGATTTCCCTGTTGGAACTCACCCCGCGCCTGATCGAGAAGTTTCAAAGCGGCTTCTCGGTTAATCTTGTTCCGGGCTTGTTGGATTTGGCCGTGCAGCTTATTCGGGTTGTCGCCGAATAAACCCCAGTTGGCCCCCGGAGCGTTCGCGGCCCGTGTGCAAAGCTTCTCGGCCTCGTCAAGATAACCCTGCTCGAAGAACTTGCGAGCGTATTCGAGCAAATCCCGTGGCTCCGTCACGCCTTTTGGCATCGTGGGAGCAGGTTTGGTCTGAGTCATCCCCGGATTACCCATTCTCGGGCCGGGCGTTTCCTTCGCCACACGGGGCGTCGTCAAAGCAGGCGATTTCGTCTCGATCTCCGTCAGCAAATTCTCCGGAGTTTTTTCATACCATTGCAGGTTGTGGTTGAGCAAACTCGCTTCGTTAGCAAGCTTACGGGCCAACTCCGCATTTCCCTGCCCGAGGGCTTCGTAGCCTTGCTCGATCAGCTTCCTGGCTTTGGTCGTGGTCGGATCTTCTCGCAACTGGAAAGTCGTCCGAATGACACGGTCAGCCTTGTGGACATCCCGCATCAAATCACCAGGAGTTTTCTCTCCGCGAGCCAATCGAGGACGCAAAGCGTGAGCCTTTTCGGCCAGGCGAGCTGCTGTGGGATAATCTCGCACGAGCAACGCTTGGTACCCCTGACGGATCATGTCTCGGGCCGTTTCTGTAGCCGTCGGGCTTGGCTTCCCTGTCCACGGAGCTGTTCCCTGTCCCCTGTTTTCTGTTCCCTGTCTCCTGCTTTCTGTTACCTGTCCCGTATTCTCTATTCGGTGCTGGTTCGGAGAAGGAGAACTACCCTGGGCGTACTTCGTCGACGGATCTGCTGGAGGTGGAAGTTCCGTCCGATTGTCGGTGTTGGGTTTCTTGCCCCACGCCAACATGCTACGAAGCGGACGAAACCCTCCATTGGTCTCCTTCGGACTGGAGTCTGGTCCCTGTTGGACGCGTGCCGCTCGTACGTCACGAAGGACCTTCGACGGCGAATCGCTGTTCCAGGGCATCCAGCTTGGTAAAACACCCGAATACGCCTTCTTCGCCTGGTTCGCAAGCCGTTCGGCGGTGTCGTAGTCTCCGCGTTTCATGGCTTCCCGGGCCGCACTCAAGAGACCACTATAATCTTTCGTTGCGGAGGCATCTTCGGTCTGCTCGGAGCCCCTTCGGTACTCTTGAGGGTAAGCCCCCGGCCCCATGTTTTCTGGTCGACTTCCCTCCGGACTGCCAATGGTTTCGGCAGGTCCGGCACGAAAACCCCTCTCGGGTGCATTCGAATTCGGGACTCTGGCCTGGAGTTGTTGCTGTAGCTTGAGTTGGAGTCGTCGGTCTCCCGGACTCAAATACTGGTTCCGACTCGCGGCAACCAAGAAAGCATTCGCTCGCTGCCGATCCCCACCCTGCAGTGCCTCATTGGCCTTGAGCAACAAATCATGTCCCTGCTGCCTGCCTTGTAAAGCAATCGTCGTCTGGGTGATCTGTTTCTCCAAATCTTGACGCTCATAAGGCTCGAGTTGAGGCCTTTGTTGATCGATCTGTCGCGCTTGTTGGAACAATCGATAGGCGGTTTGGTAATCCCCTCGAGTCCAAGCCAGGTTCGCTTCCCGCCTAATTTCTCGAGCACGAGGCAACCGCTTCGAAGGATTCGGAGGCTCCAAAAACGATTGTGCGAAGGAAGGCGCCCCTTGGCCAAGCAGGACCACGCCCAAAGCCACTGCGGCAACAATCTTCAAAGGTAGAAAGAGCCAACGGGAAGGAGGAATAGTCTCTGCCTTCTGCCTTTCGCCTTCTGCCTTCTGCCTTTGCCACAGGCGTGTTCGGAGTTTTCTGTTCGGTGTTGCTCCGGACAGCCAGTCCTCTGGGCAGGTCCGTCGCAAAACCTCTTCTGTCACGCGTCTGGCCACCGTAGACTCCTTTCCCGTGAACCCCATTTTGCCTTGACTTCACGTGTATTGGCCGCAGACCTTTCGTGTCCTGCGGTATCTCGTCGAATTATCTGGTCGTTTGCGGCGACAGAATTCCCCAGAGAATGGAATGGCCGGGGCGAAAACGACGGTGTCTTTTGGTCGTTTTCGCTCCGGACACCCAGCATCACGGGCAAGTCCGTCGTGAAGCTTCCCTTACCTGACCTCCGCACCCGAGTCGATCGGCACGATCGCTGTACCATGAGGTAGCGAATGCTCGTCGCCATCGAACTCCACGGCTTCCCCTCGCGCCGCAAGCACGGTCGCAACGGATGCTTGAGTCATTTCTTTCTTTAAAGTTGAGGTTTGTAGCAGGGCAGGTTGATACTGTCAGCAGGAAGAAAAATCAAGACGATTTCTCTCAAAATGTTGAAGGACTGTGGCGGACGAAGAAGTGTGGTATTCTGGTTGCTCCCCAAAACCGTCGATGTCAATCAACTCTCCGCATTTCGTAGGGACACGCGCCTCGCTTACCATCTGTATTTCGTAGGGACACGCGGCGGGTTGTCGGATAAACAAGTGTCGTGATTTCGATTTTCAGCCCCGCAGGGGCGAAAGATCCTAGCCGTGGGTATGAACCCACGGAACTCAAAGAACCACAACAAACACGACAGTCATTGATCCGCCCACCCTTCGCGTGTCCCATGGGTAAGCTAGCGATTTCGTAGCCTCACAAGCCTTGCTTGTCATCGGCTCATCTGTGCCCAACGCAATCGCACATAGCTCGAAAGCGGCGGTGGCAAACCAGAAAAGAATGGCGTACCACCTTCCCAACAACTAGGCCTGTGGTGCTCCTTGCGTTGCAGCGGCTTCTTCTTGCTTGCGAGCTTTCCGCGCATCAATGAACGATTTGACACAGAGTCCGACAAACCCGCCGCACAACACCAAATTCGCAATGTTGGCAATCAAAGCCACGGGGAGACCCGTTCCTTCGGCCTTGGCTTCTTTCTCTTCCGATGTTTTCCCTTCCGATGTTTTCCCTTCCGATGTTTTCTCTTCTGATTTCTCGGTAGTCGTCGGCGTGACCATGGTTTTGGTGATCCGATAGCCCGAACCCAAGAAACCAATCAATCCAACAAGGACGGCCACATGCATCGCGTGCATTCGAAGGTTCTCTTTAAGGGCCAGAATGCCCATACCAATCAAGACGACACCAAGAGCGCTCGGGATCAACGCCGTCAACGATGCCTTGGGTGTCGTCAAAGCGTATCCATATCCCGCTATCCCCAAGGCTACTAACGCAAGGCCGAAGCCTATCGAAACTGGACCCATTTTCATGGCTCTATTCCTTAGTAATGAAAATTTCGAAACGTGTTCTGAGAAAGCCAAGTCTACTTGGAGCATTCCACGATTACTGTGGATACACGTCAAAGAAGGAAAATACCTCGAGCCATAGCTCTCGTTTTTTCCGCCGCTCGCGTGTACCACTCGCTCCGGACCCGACACAAGCGTGAACCACTCCAAGTCATACTATATCAGGACGGACAATACAGTCACCCAGAGGACCTGAGAGTTCGGGCGAAGCCAAAACGGCTCCTTTCGATCGTCGAATCTATGGAGTGTCGTCCCCTGACTCATTGGGCGACTTTGCGAAAGAACGATCGAACGTCACGAACCAACAGTTCTGGTTGTTCGAGGGCGGCAAAATGCCCACCTCGGGGCATCTCCGTCCAGTGCACCAAGTTGACCTTGGCTTTCACCCAAGCCCGAGGCGGCACCACGATTTCCTTGGGAAACAAGGCTGCACCAACAGGCACACGGCCAACCTTCCGATCCCCCTTGTAGAACTCTCGCTCGAAATAAATCCGTGCCGACGAAGTTGACGATTGAGTGATCCAGTAGATCATCACATTCGTCAACAACTCGTCTTTGGTAAAGGAATTCTCAAGGTTGCCTCGATGGTCACTCCACGCCCAGAACTTGTCGATAATCCACGCCGCAAGTCCGACAGGCGAGTCGTTCAGAGCATACCCAAGCGTCTGCGGTCGCGTACCCTGGATCGCCCCATACGCTCGATGGTTACGAAGCTCCTGTTGCCGTTTCTGGAAGCGGATTCGTTCGGCCTTGGTGACGCCCTTGTAAGCATTCGGCCCCTTCGGCGTCCGGACAGGCACAAAATTCAAGTGAACACCAATCACATGTTTGGAATCGTACGTTCCGAGCCATCTCGCGACCGCGGCCCCCCAATCGCCGCCCTGAACGCCATACCGCTCATAACCAAGCCGAGCCATCAACTTGGCCATCACCCCTGACATCCGACTGACACTCCACCCACCCTCTTTCGGCTTGTCGGAAAACCCAAAGCCAGGCAACGAAGGCACGACGACGTGGAAGGCGTCCTCAGCTTTACCACCGTGGGCAACCGGATCCGTCAACGGACCGATGACCTTGTGAAACTCATAAAACGAACCCGGCCAACCATGAACGAGTAACAGAGGCCGGGCGTCCTTGTGTTTCGATTTCTGGTGGATAAAGTGAATGTCCAAACCATCGATGGTCGTCCGAAAGTGTGCGAACTCATTGATCTTTTTTTCCTGAGTTCGCCAGTCGTATTTCTTCTGCCAGTATCCAACTAGTTTTTTCAGATAGCCCAACTCCACTCCATAATTCCACCCAGCTCCTGCAATTTGGTCAGGAAACCGAGTCCTTGCGAGCCGAGTTTGCAGATCCCGCAACACCTCGTCCTCGACATGAATTCGGAACGGACGCACTTTCTTGGACGCCTTAACCAACGTTTCTTCCTGCCCTGACGCGGAATTCCAGAGACAGAAAAGTAGAACCATCGCACTAACCAAGACACAAGTCGGGATTCGCAACATGGAAGTAGCCTCGTGAGGTTTGGGAACTACGCAGGGAAGGTTCGAATGTGGCATCAAAGCGACCAACGAAACCCCGAAAAACCATCAACGTATGTCTGAAGGCAAGATACTCAACCTACAGTTCCGGGCAACCTCCGGAATCTCCCGACCGGCTCTATTTGGCTTGCAAAAACGCACCAACCGAGTAACATTGACAAAGTCAAAGTCCTACTTGACATCGGGCCGTAGCGCAGCTTGGCTAGCGCGCCTGAATGGGGTTCAGGAGGTCGGAGGTTCGAATCCTCTCGGCCCGATTTTCGAAAGGTCGCCGTAACAACAGGTTACGGCGACCTTTTTTGTGAGCCCCGGCAAGCTTCTTCACTTCTTGCACAGTTACTTGCACGGAATAGGCCCCGCGGCATAGCGGGGCCAACAACCTTTCGGTTGCATGGGTGATGTTTTGACCGAAGGTTATCGTTCCAACGATCACAAATCTTTGCGAACGTTCAGGTAAGGTTTCCTGCTTTTTTTCGTTTCTCCTGTAACAAATCGGATTGCTCGTGGCATTACCTCACAGTGGCCGAGACGGTCGCTTCGAAGTGAGGCTCACAGAGCTATCTTGTTCCTTTCACAATCAGGAGACATACGATGCTATCTTTCACCCAGAATCACAACAACAAGTCCTCGATCACGGCAGATCTCAACATCGAGCGGCTCGAACAACGAGACGTTCCGGCGGTCATATTCAATGCTTCCAGTGGTTTCCTTGGTGTCTACGGAACCAATTCCTCTGATGTTTTGGAAGTCCGGTATGAACACCAGGGCACAAGTTCCCCCTACGACGACAAAGTCATTGTCGAAATCAACAACAGTGTGGAAGCCATTTACGATCGGTACAAACTCGAATTGGTAGGACCGCGAAGTGTCCAATGGACTCCGAATGTCAAACACATTTCGATGTATGGATATAACGGTATCGATAGGTTGTTTAACAACACCGCAATTCCCTCCTACCAAAACGGAGGCGATGGGACCGATGGCCTGTATGGCGGTTCTGGGAACGACACCCTCATTGGCGATTGGGGTAATGACTATCTCTTCGGTGGTAACGGAAACGACCAACTCATCGGTGGAGCTGGGAATGATTGGATGGAGGGAGGGAGTGGTAACGATTACCTGACGGACCGTCAGTTGGTTGGCGAATTTCCTGTAGAAGGTGGCAACGATACCCTTGTGGGAGGTGACGGCCAAGACACATTGTTTGGATACAGCGGGAACGACCGACTCCTAGGGGGCATCGACGGGTATGTCGATTACCTCTATGGTGGCTCGGGGAACGACTCGTTCGAAACGGAATGGTATTTTTCTGGTGGTTGGTTCAAGAACCGCAACGTCGTCATGGATTACGCGTCCGGGGATTCCTTTTTTTAGTCACAGTAGTTCAAGGAACGGCTTTCTCTTATCCCTTCACGAAAATCAGAATCACCTTTGTTTGCTCTGACACGGTTTCTGTCGTCGAACTCACTGAAACAAAACACATATCTTTTTGAAAGCGATACCATTATGGAACGCAAATACTCACCGTCCGTAGAAGCCTTGGAAAACCGAGAGGTTTTGTCAACGACGAGTTTGTTCTCGCCCGTCCAGACTGATGCTGTAGTCACCCCGAATTTCGAAGAGACTGCACGAATGAATCGATTGATCGTCGATCCGTCTCATGTCGAAATCGAAGCCATGAACGCCAAGCCGGATTTGAGCGTCGGGCAAGCGGGCTATCCGGCTCCGGACGATGACGGACCTTGGGGACCTCTCGGACCTCTCGTGAAGAACGCGCTCGATGAAGTGTTTCGAGTCGAGTCAACAAGGAAGACGAATATTGCTGACCAAGAACCTCTTGTGTTTCACGAGATCATTGAACTCAATGACGTCTTCGATGTGCCAAAGCCGAACGGTGCTGCTGATCTGGGAATGACGGACTTCTCGCAACCGCGAAGCTAATTTAGCTGCTATCTTGGTTATCCTTCACGAGGCGGGATGCTCTCCTGCCTCGCGTAAAACTCATCCCGAGACAGCCAGGAATCATTTCTTGGCCGTCCCGGTAAACATCACGGACGTCCGATCCGTTTTATTGTCACGTCACGTCTTCTCATATCGACAGCTCAAATCCTAGAGTTCTTACAGCTTCCTTCGCCACGACGAACTAATTCTGCGATATCTTTCGGCTCAACTCTTCCATTTCGAAACTTCAACAACGTTAAAAACCTTATGGCGATTACTGAGCTTCTGAATCGATTTTTTTGTTTGCCTCTACTCGGGTGATTCTTATATTAATCTCCGAAATCCTTATATACTGCCTCGGAAGCGAATCATGACAGACGACTACGAGTCACGAGACGAGGACACTGCCTGCCCCGAAAGGAAAGTGCTTCTCGACTATCAAGCTGGACTGTTGTCGGCGGAACAGCGCCGTGCGTTGGACACGCACTTATCCGTTTGTACGCTGTGCGGGGCCGCGTTAAAAGAACTCGCGAGCGATGGCGATTCTCGGCTCACGGAGAGCTTGAACGATACGTCTCCGACTGTAGGTGTCCGAAAGCACCATGTTGGGAAGGCGATAGCCGAAACGCACGATCTCGAACCTCCCCCTCAACCCTCGCTGCCGGAGTTCAAAATTGGTCCCTACCTGATCTTGGAGGAAATCGGCGCCGGAGGCATGGGGCGAGTCTATAAGGCACGGCACGAAACCATCGATCAGGTGGTCGCTTTGAAGGTCGTTCGGCTGAGCACTACCCTGAAGGGCGTCTTGCGAGAACGGTTCCGTGTCGAGGCCGGAGCGTTGGCTCGGCTCGAGCACCCGAACATCATGAAACTCTATTCGTTCAGCGACGCCCCTCGCGAACCTTATTTCACGATGCAGTGGATCGATGGAGACAATCTGCAAGACGTGCTGGACGGCAATCCCCAGAGCTTTCGCGAGGCCGCCGAGTTGATACGCACGATCGCTGTTGCGGTCGAATACTGCCACCAACAAGACGTGTATCACCGGGATTTGAAGCCAAGTAACATTCTCGTTCGCCGGGACGGGACCCCCATCGTCACGGACTTCGGGCTGGCGAAGCTTGTCGACGACACCTCAACAGGCTTGACGGTCGAAAACGAAGTCATGGGGACGCCGAATTACATGGCACCCGAACAGGCCGAGGGACACAACGAAGATGTTGGTCCGCGCACGGACATTTATTCCCTTGGTGCGGTGTTGTACGAATGCCTGACAGGTCAGCCCCCGTACAGTGGGCAAAGCAAACGCGAAACCTTGCGGAAAGTGCGTGAGGGAAAGTTGCTCGCCCCGTCCAAGTTACGTGCGGACTTGCCGCCGAATTTGGAAGCCGTTTGTGTGAAATGTCTGGAACGGGAACCGAGAGATCGTTACGCGACGGCTGAAGATCTGGCAGACGACTTGACCAACTGGTTGAACGAACGTAGCACAAAGGCCCGACCCGTAGGTTGGTTCGTCCGAGCTGCGCGAGCGATCCGCCAGCATCGCAAGATTTTGGCGACGGCTGCTGTCGTAATCACGTTCGTGACTTTGTTGGTGGCGGTCGTTGTGAGAGATTTGGAGCCAGAACCTACACCGGACCCGATCCAACCGACGGCGGAAGAACTCCGACAACAAGCCCTGGCAGACATTAACGAAAAGCTCGATCGGGGAGAGAAGGTCACGTTGTTGGGGGATGGTGGCGAACCGGGTTGGTATGAGTGGATCGTCGAAGGAAAGGGTAGTCGGGTGTCCCGGAATCAGGACTCGTTCGGAGTTACGACGGAGAACCTCACGGGGATGCTAGAACTTCTGCCAAATGCGAGGACGGACCGGTATCGACTCACGTGCCAGATGCGTCACGACCAGGGAAAAATTGGTGGAAAGGTCGGACTTTATTTTGCTCGTCAAGGGTTTTCCCACTCCCCGAAAGACATTCACATGTTCTTGCGGTATACGTTCAATCTTGCGGGAGCAGTTCCTTGGTTTGACCGAACATTACGCCGCCAGGGTATCAAAAAATCATTGACGGTCGGGCAGACGTCGGTTATCCAACTACGGCCCGTCGTTCACCAGGAAGAAGGAGACTACCCATCCATCATGGGCGAATATCCAGGGGTATCAGGTGACAAAATCCAAATGTCAGGCCCCCTCAACGGGAAGTGGAACGATCTCGAGCTGATCGTAACCCCAACGGAAGTAAGTGCGTCGTTTAATGGCAAAAGTGTTGTACTTCCGAAGCACCGAATCATTGAGAGTCTTGAAAAATGGCTTCCGTTGATCAAGACTCGACAGGACCACAAGGACGACCCTGTCGTCCAAAACCTCCAGCCATCGTTCGACGCGGGGGCGGGGTTGGGAATCGTTGTCATAGACGGGACTGTGTCGGTTCGGCGTGTTGTCATCGAACCGCTTCAGTGATTTGTCTGAACTTGAAGATGAGTTGACTCTAAGTGTTGAGGTGAAGATATGGCCAGACTACACATTTTGTTTCCTAGACCGAGACGGGGTGCACCTGATCTGAGGTACGGAATTGTAAAAGGTACCCAATTCCTAGCTACTGGGCTCGTGAGGGTGAACCCTGTGAGAACGGTCGAAGTGAGTGTAGAGCAGCTGAACCCAGATGGGTCCCCGTCAGGTACGCCCGTACCTCAGGAACACTTTCTCTATGACTATGCTCCTATCCAGTTTACCAGAAGGGGGCGGAACATCTCGAACGTCTACCGCTGGGTCGTTTGTATCAAGGGAGTTACTGTTGGTCGGAAGTATAGATTAACCGTGAGTGTACCGGATTCTGACGCTTCCGATCATGTTGAGGTCGACGTTCAAACTACTTTCACAACAGTGCCTGTGTTAGCTTACCCAGACATGGACAATTATCGAATCGAAGCCGAGGAGCTTAACTACTTCCTCACTTACGGTACGGTACCTCCGAACAAGCCAGTTACCGCAGCGTCGATTGGGGGGAAAGCGGCCGATTGCTACAACACCATCTTACCTGGAGACGATACATCATCAACGATGGCAGTGTGGTGGGCAGAGTTTCTCGACTTGGACGAAAATCCTGGCGGTGGCTCTCACGGACTCGTTATTACAAACATAGACGGACCAACCATTAGAACTGTCAATATTGATGAAGTGGACGTCGGTGATACTTCTGTTATAGAATTTGGTTAGGCTTGTTTCTGATGAGTTTTTACAGCCAAGATTGGTTGAGTTGGTGAAGGTAGGACAATTTGAAGAATGCCAAATCAATGATTGTCTGTTGGTCTCACAAGCTGTGACCAGCTTGAGCGCTAGCGAAAGCAAAGGTACACGAGAAATCTTTCATGGCGTATCATCGTCGCCAGAGAGAACGACCTGAGTACACCCTGCAAAAAACCGAAAACAAAAACCAACGGCAATCAAATTCTCGTCGGTAAACCTTGTTGGATTTCTTCGCCAGGTATCCAACCTGCCCTACGTTTACTTCCGAAACCTTTTACTGGTTTAGATTCTAAAGAATCACGAGGTTTGAAGTCCTTCATTGATAGCTTCCCAACACGGCGGGAACCATGGTTAGGCATCTCCCGCCAGGACAACCCGTACAGTAAATCCGTTCATTCATAGGATGACATTCCCCCAAGCCTTCAAAACCGAAAATAAATGAACGGCGGCTTTTCTCCACCCGGCGATAATACGAACGCCAACAAGAACAGCGCCGAAGCCGTTCCCCATAAAAAGCCCCGAAACGTCGGAGACAATTCGGGGCCGTTCTCTTCTCCTCGCACTTGAGGCATCCGAGCGACAACGCGAGCCGACAGACCGAAGATCGCGTAACACCCCAACAACAACCAGAGCGAGCGATTCGCACTGCCGCCCACGAACATCTTCGCCGAATCGAACACGAACCACTTCTGCACACACACCAACGATTGGCCCAATACACTCAGCCGGAAAAAACACCAGGCCAGACACACTGCGTGGAACGTCAACACGACGCAGAACCCTTGCCAGGCCCAGCGGATGACACTCGGCGATCTAGCCATCCAATTCCCAAACGGTGGCGACTTCCACGATCGATGAATCACCAGAAACAAACCGTGTAACCCACCCCACAACAAGAACGTCCAACTCGCTCCGTGCCAGAGTCCGCCCAGGAGCATCGTAACCATCAAGTTCCGGACCGTGAGCCAATGTCCGCCACGACTCCCGCCCATCGGTATGTAAAGATAGTCTCGTAAGAACCGCGACAACGTGACGTGCCACCGTTGCCAGAAGTCTTGAACGGAGTTTGCCAGGTATGGAGCGTTGAAATTTTCTGGCCAACGGTACCCGAACAACAGCCCGAGCCCACGGGCTATGTCCGTGTAGCCCGAGAAGTCGAAATAGATTTGGAACGCATAGAGGTAGACGAACGGTAAACTCCAAACACCCGCGGTGCTTCCGTCGGCTATGTGGGCAAAGAACGGGTCGATGGCCCGAGCGATCGAATCGGCCAACACCAATTTTTTGAAGAATCCCCGAGCGATCCAGGTCGCGGCCTCGAGCGGAGCCAGCGGTTTTTCGGGAGCCTCTCCCGGCTGGAGCTTGTTGAGGAACTCGTTCGCTCGTAGGATCGGCCCCGCGACCAGCTGCGGAAAGAAGCTGATGTAGAGAGCGAACCGAAACGGGTTTCGTTCGGCTTTGGTGTCACCACGATAAACGTCCACCATGTACGCGATGCCGGTGAACGAGTAGAACGAAATTCCTATCGGGAGCAACCAATTTTCGGGAGCCGGCGGCACTTCGGGCAAATCCAACTTCAACGCAATCCAGGCCGCCGTGCGGACCAACATCGGGGTGTATTTCCAGAAGGCCAGCCCGGCCAAATTGAAAATCACCCCGGCGGAGAGCCACATCATGGGTTGCTTCGAGTTCGTGATCCAGAGCCCGACGATCCAATCGACGAGACAATAAGCCAGGATCAGGAACACCAACTCCCACTGGTGAAACGCGTAGAACACAAGACTCGCCACCAGTAGGATTCCCTGGTTGACGAACTGGAATCGTCGCGTGATCCACCAAAGTCCGAACACAACGAGAATGAAGTACAAGAACGGCTTCTCGACGAAGTTCATGGGAGTTTGCCTCACCTATTGTTTTTTTGCTAGCGGTTTGCTCGAAAAACCATTCAGATGAGCGAGGAGTTCGCGCATGAGGAGTTGATTTCCCTCGAGGCTGAGATGTTTGTCGGGCAAGTAGAGGCTTCGAGGATTGGGATGTTCGAGAAAAACTTGGCGGGGATCGAAAGCGTCGATTCCCACTTCGCGAAGGATTTTGCCCACATCATCCTGAAACCCAAAGCCGCGGCCTCGCACGATTTGGTTGTGTTCGGGAATCAAGATGACGGTCACCGGTACGTCGTGGTTTCCGGCGATTTTCGACAAATTTCCAAACAACGTCCGAAGGTCGGCGAGAAACACCGGGTCAATCTTGCCGTGGCGTCGTTTGCGGGAATACTGCCAGTTGCCCACATGACCGCCGGTCCGGACCCACGCCGTGAAACCGAGACGACTCCTGGCAATGAGACAGCCAACAGGTCCCGTGGGAATGGTGGGCCGATATGTCAAAGCTCCCTTCATGGTGACATGGACTGTTTCGAGTGGAAACGCTCCGATGACCAGGCTGTCCACCGGAAGAAAACTGAGAAACATTCGTTCGGGTTCGAGTCCGTGCTCAAGAAACAGTTTCATCTGAGCCAACCGCAGTAACACGGGGACATTCTTTCCGAGGTTGAAAATTTTGTGGTGCTTCACGCTCGCTCGCATTTGGTCGGCCAACATTCCCGGAGCGTGCACGAAGGAATTCCCAAAAAACGCCCAAACGGGTAAGTCTTCTTCTCCTTCGAGGACCAATTCATATTCGGTCCATTTTTGGGTGTTCTCGGTCTTCAGGGCGTTCCAGTCTTTGTAAGTCACTCCAAAGTCTTCGTCAGGTTTATAAATGCCAGTCAACGGGGAGTCCTCTCCAAGATACGGATACTGGTCTTCCGGTGGCTGCCAACGTAGATAAACCTCTGCCAATCCGCAACAGACGGTGACGGCAAGCGCCCAACCCGCCAGGAATCTCCAACCGCTCTTATTCCACCCCATCACCGATCCTCTTTTGGCAGCTCGGTCGACTGGAGGCCGTTGCGAATGGGTGTAGCGTTTTGGTGTTTGATTTGGCACCGTAATCATGCTTTGGCTGACAAAAGCATGGTTTCAAAGACTTGGAAAATCGTTGGCCGCTACATTCGTTCGCAATCCGCGTCCGTGGGAACCGAGATAGAAAATCCAGTAGCCCGATAAGCCAGGCAACTTCTACTTGGAGAGATCGGGAAAATCAAGCGGACTTGGAATGCGGCTCTGGCGAGTGGGTGTGCCTCTGTATTTGGGAATCCTATTTTTGTCGCAGGTACGCACGGCCTGCGTGTACCTACGATTCGTTCTGGGGTCCTGTGCCCCGTTGTCAAAAGCTACCAAGAGGCAAACGCCACAGTGCATCTGCCTGATACAATAACGCTCGGTATGCAACACAGAACTGGCGAGTTTTCGAACCTGCTTGAGCGGTCTAAGCCCGACAAGCCGGACTCACTATAATGTCATCGGTAGTTCTTTCTTGGGACGATCGTCCCAAAGCCTGGTAATACAAGGCCCACGATCGGACTCTAACCGAAGAGAAAGCAAAGCACAAAATGGATGCCTCGAAGAACGAACTTCTCGAAATGATCCTGCGCGACTGCGCTTATACCGGTGAGGAATCCTGGTATTTAGCGGAATATTCCAAACAGACCGGAGTCGACCGTGACCACCTAGAGTTCGCAGCTGATCAACTCCGACGAGCCGGTGTGATCGAATTGACGAAGTTCGTTCCGGGTCGCGGTCAAGGGTTTGCGATCACGGGGTTCGGAATCGAAATGCTCCGAAGCTCCAAGTACATGGGACGACTGCGAACGATGGGTGTGGCTGGCCTGCCGGTCCCGAAACCCTCCCGGACTCCGGCCGGCGCGGGCGGATATCCTGGCCGTGATCGCCCCGACCGTGGCCCCGAGCCGCGAGATCGCTCGGGCGTTAAGGATATGCCCGAAGGCGTACGCGAAGTCGCTCCGAAAGAAGCCCACGAGTTCGCCCCGACGGTCGCCAAGGAATTCCAGGGTAAGGGCGACGGCGGAGCCGGAAGCCAGAACAAAGTACTGGCTGTGCTTTCGGCGAACAAAGCACCAATCCTCACCATCGGCTTGGTAATGTTGGGTGTGCTGAACTACCTCTACGGCATGCGGGTCGCCATGGACAAGCCGCACGAACTCACAATGCGGGAGTATCTTGGCGGTATGATAGACCCGGCGATTTACTACCAGCTCGGGGCCATGAGCCGAAATCTCGTCGTCGACAGTGGGGAGTGGTTTCGGCTGTTGACGTCGGCTTTCGTCTTTCAAGGGTTTATCCACGTCGCCTTCAACATGATGGCGCTGTTTTCCTCTGGGCGGCAAATGGAGAAGATTTGGGGAGGATGGCGATTCATTATCCTTTTCGTGCTGTGTATCCTTGGGAGCAGCTGTGCCAAGCTCCTGACGGTGACTCCGGAGACCGTTAACTACCCGCAGATGGGAGCGTTCGGAGCTGTGTGCGGTTTTCTTGGTTCGACCCTCATGTGGGCGATCATCGCCAGGTCAAGTTTGCCAAGCGACGTGTTTTGGGGACTCATCCGGAGCGTCACGTTTAGCGCGTTATTCATTGGCATTTTGTGTTTTATTTGGCCCTACGGCCTCTGGGGATATATCATCGGAGCCCTAACTGGTTGTGTTATCACAGTTCCACTGTACTTCACACGATTCTCAAGCGGCATACTTGCTCCCACGTTGGGGTTCGTGGCCATCGGCTTGATTGCTTTGTTTGGTCTTGGATTTACGTGGTACACCTTCGGCGCCAGAGATGTAGGGACTCAGGTGGTTGTCACCATGAATGAAGTCCAAGTATTCAATAAGGACCTTGAAGATGACTATCTTAGCCGACTGGTAGTCGAACTCCCCTTTACGAAAAAAGAGGCCAAGACCTGGCACAAAAAAATTGACAACATCTTGAAGAAAATTCAGAAGTCCCGAGAGCAGTTAGAACGATATCGAATCGATGTGGTCAATGGAAAAGAGAGATTGAAGTTGTGGGAGGACTACTTGCAGACTGCCCGCGGCTTGGTCAAGGAAGATGGAAAATTCGACTTCACGGGATGGGAGAGACTTAACGAAATTCGTCGTGAAATCCGGAAGGTAAGGCAGCGAAGCGATAAGAAATAGTTATTCTCTTTTGTTACGGTCAGCAGGGCAAGTTTGGGAAGGCCGAACGATTCCACATAGAATTTAGGATGATTTGGAAAACCTTGCAGCCAAACAGATTCAAAATGTGAAATAATTTTCCACGGAGGCGCATCGATACGCCTCCGTGAAGTAATTCCCATGACTCAGTTCTATCGTCGCAAAGTGGTTGAGATTCCGTAACACGCGAGACAGATCCAATTATAACATATTCGTTGCAGACTGAACTTCGGATTCAGAAATCCCTTCTAATTCATAAATATCTATTTTTATATGCAATAATGGGAAAAATCACTCTCTTTCGCTTGACCTGTCAAGAATCCCGTCTATCAATTTTGCGCCGCGGCATGGTAAACACAAACGCATACACATTACACTTTTCTGCACCCGAGGTACGTCCGCTATGAAATTTGCATCGAAAATTGCACTCGCTGCTGCGATCGTCGCTTTCGCATTCTCGACATCTGTCGCTCACGCTGGTGGTAAGAAGAAGTCGATCGCTGGTTTGGCTGTTGGTACCAAAAGCCTCAGCACACTCGTCGTCGCTGTCAAGAAAGCAGGATTGGTCAAAGTTCTCGCCAAGAAAGGTCCTTTCACGGTCTTTGCTCCGACCAACGATGCGTTCAAAAAGATCCCTGCCGAGAAGCTCAAAGCTATTCTCAAGAACAAGAAGCTGTTGACGAAGATCCTCACTTACCACGTCGTTCCTGGTACCGTTACCGCGAAGCAAGTTGTTAAACTCAGCGAAGCTACCACCGTTCAAGGTGAGAAGATCAGTATCGAAGTCAAAGATGGTAAGGTAGTCCTCAACGGCAACTCGACCGTCGTTGCGACCGATATCGAAGCTCGTAACGGTGTTGTCCACGTCATCGACACCGTCATCCTCCCGCCGAGCTTGACAAAAGACTAATTGCCGGACTAGCTAAATCTGAATGATGCACGGGTCGGAACGTAATCGTTTCGGCCCAATTTTGTGCGCGATCGGTTGCTCTTTCTATGCGGAGGAATCTGGTGAATCTGGGACAGTCACAGGGTTATATTGTTCTTTGTAGGTATCCAGAATTTCGTCCGGATTCAAGTTGAAGATGGCTTTTCCGGAGGTGATCCATTTTCCTCGGTGGAACACGAACAAGGCGGTCGCATTCCTCAGATTTCCGACAGCCGGAAGCCCTTCCATGTCGCTCCCCTCGACTGCCTCGAACGAAATCGTGATTCCTGCAAAGGCGACAAGTTGTTGGGTCTTTCGATCACGAGCCAATTCGACAACATTGGTCGTCCATTCGATGTTTTTCCAACGCAGTCCACGCGGCTTGCCACTTTGAGACGCTGCCGAGAAAAAGAGTTCTTGCAGGTGTGATTGTTGTTGAAAGAACAACGTACGAGCCTTTCTTGCTTCGGCCCGCAAGTATGCAAACACAATCGGTGGAAGGCCGAAAAGCACAAAAGCCAGCACCGCAACGATCCCGACGCCCCACCAAAGCCACATCATATTCTGCCTTTCCATGACTCTCCGCGTCCACGAAACACCTATGCCCTATCTTACGAGATCCGAGAGCGGGAGGCTTGGGGACAGGTGAGTTGAGAGGGCGTTGATCGAAATCTGTTGGCTATTTCTGACTTTCCAATGACGTTGGGACGAGGACTCCCGACGGTTGCCGAGACTGCGGAGCGGTGTGACCTAACCTCTGGATTGGTGTTGGACCTGGGAGGATTTCGGGAAGTGGAGGTTGGGGGCCGGAAGAAAATCCAGCCATACCGTTCATAGGAATGGCTGGCTCGCCTTCTGTCTTTGGCCGCACATAACGAGGAGCGAATTGCGCGTAGAATGGCTTTTCCTTGTAGGCTCGCAGAACATAGAAATTCGGAACGCAGTAATGCAGGCGGCTGTAGCAACATGTCCGTTTCGGTCCACACGACTGGCAAGCTGTGGCTTTCCCACAGGCAGAATAGCGGTGTTGAAGTCCCAGGAGTTTTCCACGGAAGTCCAAACTCTTGAAGAAGCCTAACCGAGGTGTTTGGGCGAATGTCACCTGAGGAGCTGCGACCCATAGGATTCCCACAAACAATGCAATCCGGCCGATGTGGTGCTTCATGATCGAAAGCTCCATTTAGGATTTCTAAGGAATGAGTGCAGCTTGAGACTGAAGGAACGTAGGCCAGTTTTTTGGGCGGTCGGATGAATCCGCTTCGTGTCATTCGTTGAGAGTTCACTGGAGCTTTTCTAACCCCTACAAACCCGGCGGCTGTTTATCTGACTTTCCAAAACTTGTTCGGCGCTCTAATCTCAACACCCGGAAGCGGACCTCGCAAAATTCTTGTTTCTCCTTTTTTCTATCTGTCCTTTATTTCCCGCAACTTGGAATAAACGAATGTAATCGGGATTCTTTGAATCTACTTTCTCTGCGAAATCCCTACACTCTGGCCAACTTGCCTTTAGTCCGCGACTTGACCTCGTATCCGGACGGTCAAGACACTGGCCGATGGTTGACTCAAGATGATTTGGACCGACGTTTGGAAACCACCCGATCGGACCCGTTTGGGATCGAAAGTAACTTTGACCACTGCGGTCGTTTTGCTCTTTGCGTTCCATTTGCACTGGACGGCTGGATGGTGAGTCAAAACGTCTTTGATCACGACCTGTTGATCCGAGTTGGGAGAACGAACAACGAGGAGTTTGGTAGGGTTCGTCTTGTCTCGTTTCAACGTCACATAGAGTCTCTTGGGAGCGACAGTCGCGCGTCCTGATCCTTTGACGATCGTGACGGGGACTTTCAGTTCGCGATATTCGACGTCATCGGTGTAGAGCACCAAGTATTCTCGGTGCGTCCCGTCGGGCAAGGCTTGTGTCACGTCCAACTCCACAGGCGTTAACCACCGACCGTTCTCTTTCGTTCGTTCCTTCTTCCGAACGCGTAGGTGCGGGGAGGTAGCGTCGACGGCAACGACTGTGAGCGGGGTTTTTCGGCGGTCGTATACCTTGAACGTCTGTTGAAACGTACTCCGAACTCGCATGGCGACCTTTGCCGGTTGCACAGAGACTTCGGTTTCCAAAGTCGTTCGAAGTTCGATATACGTTTGCTTGACTTTTTTTCCGTCTCGGTAGCTGATGTAGGCCACCCATCGCTTTTCACCCGCAGCGGAACTGAGGGTCTCGACCTGGAAGTCGATCGTACCTCCTTCGCCTGGGGCGTAGACACGTTTGGCCAGTTTTGGAATGACGCATTTGCAAGCCGTCCGGGTGTCCAGAATTTCGATCGTTTCCCGTCCAGTGTTCCGGAACTGGAATGTCCTGGAAAGGATCGGACCAGTCTTGACCTTTCCGGTCTGAATCACTTTCTGGGCAAAAACGAGATCGGCTTTGGCGGTGCCGGGTGGCACCGCAGCCAGGACGAGAATTCCAATGAGCAAGCTGGACCCCAGCCGAGTATTGTCTGATCGCATCGTTTCTGTGCCTCTCCAGAACTTTTTCAAGAAAGTTTCCGCGACTTGTACGAAACCGAGCGTTTCTTGCCACTAATAGGGGTAGATGCCGAAAAACGCCATTTGGTGCAATGGTGATTGGAACAAGCGTGGCTCTGGATTTCGAAATGTTAGGTACCACCGACGATCGAAAAGGCAGTGGCTTCACTTACCGAGGGAAGCCCCCTGCTCAGTCGGGCACTTGATGGCCCTCGTTCCTCCAATACGTCGATTTCTGTGAGGATGACACAATGCGTTTGACCCTGCGGACTCTGCTCGCCTACCTCGACGACACGCTCGAACCGGACCTGGTCAAGGCCATCGGGCAGAAAGTCGCCGACAGCGATACGGCCCAAGAATTGATCGCGCAAATTAAACAAGTGACCCGCCGCCGTCGCTTAACGACGCCTCCGGAAGAGGGGCCAGGAAGCGAACTCGAACCGAACACCATAGCCGAATACCTCGACAACGAACTATCGGAAGACCAAGTGGCCCGTGTGGAACAAGTGTGTCTCCGCTCGGATGTTCATCTCGCCGAAGTCGCTGCGACTCACCAGATTTTGACGATTGTGTTGGGTGAGCCCATTCTCATCCCGCCCACTTCCAAGGATCGGATGCACAAACTCGTCACGGGCATCGAGTCAAACTCCAGCCGCAAAGCCACTTCGGAAAGAGTCCAGGAGCATCCGCCCACTCCGACCGCTGCCAAGTCTGATGTGGACGAATCGTTGCGTATGGGCGTTCCTCAAATCAACCGGCAAACGCCAACGAGCCAGGTGTTGATCGTCGTCGGTGGAGCCATCGCGGCTGTCGCCATTTTGGCGTTCGCCATCTTCCAGGCCTTGCAAGGCCCAGCGAATCCGAGGACTGCCGAAGGAACGAAAGACAAGGACCAACAAGAACAACTCGAAAACGTCAACAAGACCGATCCTGGCGAGAACAACAAGGACCAAGGGAAGGGCAAGCAAGAAAACGGGACGCCCAACGGTGGTGATCCCAAAGGAAATAACAAAGGCTCGCCGAAGGACACAACCGGGAACAACATTCCCGGCAAGACCAAGAAAAATACCGGCAAGGAGCCCAAGACCAATCCCACCAAGGGAAAAGGGACAACCACAAAGGGACCGGGAAATGGCAAGACGCCCCCACCAGAAGACAAAACGCCCAAGCTCTCTGTACCCCCGATCGGTCCGGTCGGTGTGCATGTGGGAAACTACGTCAGCAGTGAGCTCGGATTGCTTTTCCAACAAGGTGCGAACCAGAATTGGCAATTGATTGCCGGCGGCCGGAACAAGGTCGTCTCCGGAATGAAACTCGTGAGCTTTCCAGGGTTCCAAAGCACGGTTGTCGTGGCTCCAGGACTGAGGCTGAACTTGTGGGGAGCCATTCCCGAAGCTCCTCCGCATGCGGGCTTCTTGCGCGAGAGTGTGGTGACGCTCCACAAAACCGAACGACCGCTCGACCTGACGATTGCAAGGGGACGGGTGTTCATCAAGTGTACCCAAAAGGGTGAAACACCGATTCGCATTCGATTTCAGAACCCTACAGAGCCATTGACCGAAATATGGGACGTCACGTTGAAGGCGACGGATCCGAAGACCAAAACCGTCAGCTTACTGGTTGAGAAATGGGGGCAATTCAGTCAAGAAGATCGGTTCTACCCGGACAAAAGCGACATCAGGCGTCGGGGTCCCGAGTCTTATGTCAACCTCATCGTCCTCAAGGGCAAAGCGGATGTCTTGGCGTACGACATTACCGCTGGGAAAGAACCTCCCCAGCTCACGGGAAAGGCTCTCGCCTTCAGTCAGAAATGCCCTCCTGGTAAGGCCCTCCTGTTTTTGTGTATAGATTGGGGTACCATCGAGACCTACACTCGCACAGAGATGCCTGAAGGTGCTAGCGAGCAGCCTTCTCCGCCTTCAGGTCTCGATAAAGGGGACTTGATGAAGTATATGCAAACGCAAAAGGCCATTGCCAAGGCCCAAGCCACCTTCCGAAAGGAACTTGGTGGCGACTTGAATGTGGGTCTCTTGAATATGGTCAAGTCCAATTCTCCGCGAGGAGTCTCGGTTTTGGCGATTCGAAGCTATGCCGCGATGGACGACGTCGGGAGTCTTGTTGACGAGTTGGACAAGGAAGAAAAGAACTTCCCAGGAGTTCGAAAGTCTGCAATCGAAACGGCCAAACTGTGGATGGCTCAGGGGAAAAATTTCGAGTACCAACTTTATGATGCCTTGAAACAAGATTATAAGGAATCCGATGCCCAGTTGATCATGGAATACCTCCACTCGTACTCAGCCCAAGACGCCATCAAGCCCGAGATTTATCAAAGCCTGGCGGCTCACTTGGATCATCCTAAACGGGTGGTTCGTGAACTGGCGGCGTATCACCTCTACTACGGTTTGCAGGTCCATTTCCAGGACAAAGGCATCGACGTCGCGGCCACGGTTCCCTACAGCGTGGAAGCGCCTCCGGTCAAACGGCAGGAAAGCCAAAAGAAGTGGATGAAACTCATTGCGGACGGAAAGATCCCGCCGACGTCTAGTGCTTCGGGGCAGTAACGGAACGGTTTGACGGTCCACGTCGTTCGGATTTGGCAGGTGGGCGTTGGCCCACCTTTTTTCTTCGGACTTGGTTTCCGTCAATCGTTTTGCGGGTGAAATTGGACCGCCCTTGAACCAAGCCTCGCCAGGAACCTGGTTCTCTGGCGGGGAGTCAATTCGCGAATGAAGCGATTCCTGGCCGCACTAATCCACCGGATCGGCCGCCGCCGATAATCGGTGACGACCCGGACAAGGACCGGTCCGGGATGGCGCAAAGCACCGCGAATCCGAGCTTCCATTCCCTCATTTCCCAAAATTTCTTGATACGCCACGCCGAATCCTTGTGCCAGGGAACGGTAATTCATCCGAGCGAGGATCGTAGCCGTCGTGCGCATGTAGGCCGATTGTTGGAGCAATTGCATGTAGTTGTAGGCCTGGTCGTCGAGAATGAAAAACTTCACCGGCAAGCCTTCCCGCCCCGCCGTTGAGATCTCTGTGGCAGTCATCAAGAAGCATCCGTCTCCGGTGATCGTGAGGACTTGAGAGTGAGGGTGGACTTTTTGGGCACCGATCGCAGCGGGGATCGACCACCCCATGGCTTGGTTGTCGGTGGGATTGAAAAATGTTCGTGGGTGATAGGTGTGGAACGTTTCGGTCGCCCAGTATTGCGAACACGTCACATCCACGAAGGCCAGTGCCTGCTGGCAAGCAATCCGGCGAAGCGTCATCAAAAAGTGCATCGGATCGGCACCGCACCGGGCGTATTGCCGTGAATTGATTCGACATTCGAGTTGTTTTTGCAGCCGGATTTGGCCTTGGAGACGTTGGTTTTCGGGGCGACGCAAACAATTCGCTTGAGCCAACGCGTGCTGCAAGAACGCTCCCGCATCGCTGTGGACGCACGCGTCCGTTCGCATGATTCTTCCAAGGTTCTGCCGATTCGCATCGACGTGAATGAGACGACGCGACTGTGGAATCGAATAGAATCCGGTCGATACCTCGGAGTATTTGACCCCGATGGCCAACACAGTGTCGATGCCTCGGAATACACGCTCGGCCGTCCTGGTACCTTGTGGCCCGTACCCCCATCCGACAGAAAGCGGATGATTCTCGGGCATGGCGCCTTTACCCGAGATGCTCGTTGCGACCGGGGCTTGCATCAGTTCGGCCAGCTGGACGAGGGCGGGAGAGTGATTCATGCACCCCAGGCCTGCATAGATGCCCACCTTATGATTTCGGTTGGCGAGCAGGGCCAAGGCCCGACCACACGCTTGTTCGTCGAAAGGAACTGCGAGAGGTGGCAACGGTCCGGAGTTGTACCTGTGGGCCTCGATGAGCAAATTGTACGGCACGACGACGCCAACCGGCCCTGGTTCGCCGGCACAGGCTAGCCGGAATGCTTCTCGCACGGCTTGGGGGATATGTTCGGCTCGTTGTATCTGAAACACGTGTTTGGTCACGGGCCGCAGGAGATTGGCCTGGGGGAGGGCATGCACTTGAAAAGGTCGATGGTGTTCTCCGTTGGCAACGTCTCCGACGATGCAAACCATTGGCACGCTGTCGAGCAACGCTTCTCCGATTCCCGTCAGGGAGTTGGTTAAGCCTGGACCGGGGACCACGCAGATGACGCCTGGCTTTCCTTTGCTGCGGGCGTAGCCGTCGGCCATGCAAGCCGCGGAGAATTCGTGGGTGACGAGCAAGTAGGGTAGATGGTTGCTCTTCATCGTGTCCCAAAGTTCGTTTTGTTGAGCCCCTGGGATTCCGTACACGCACTCAGTCCCTTCGACCTTGAGGGTCTCGACGAGGGCATGGGCACCGGTCATTCGACCAACGACCCATCCTGGCCGATGGTGGAGGCCATTCAGAATTATTGGCGGTCCGCCCTGGGAATGCGCCGCCACACTGGCGGCGACTCCAGTCGCCGCCGCCGTTTTGAGAACTTCGCGTCGTGAAGGTGATGGCATCCTTGACCTCTTGTATCCAATCACATGATGCTGGAGAACTTGCACCGCCTACTACATCGATCGGACAAAAGAGAGGAAAAAGTGAATGGAAAGTTGAGAGACAAAAGACGAAGGTTGAGAGAGTTGAGAGTTTGGGAAAAGAACGATCTCAGAGAAACGTGGAGCCTTGGGACGCTTTCGTTCGAATGGTGTTGCCCAAGGCGGTGTTGGATTTGGCCTTCGGTTAAGAAATAGGATCTCTTGTCTCTCAACATGATTGATCGTCGATTTTCCAAGCCTCAACGGTGCGGTCGGTGGTGACTCTCGCCAAGTCATGCAGCGACCTCTTCTTTTGGGTGTGGAAAATCAGCGACTCACCGTTCTGGGAATCAATCCCCGGCTTTCTTGCCATCTTCCTGCTTCTCAGTATTCTCTGGGAGCAATCGGATGGACTCTATGATCACATCATCAACTGGCACGTTTTGGTATGCTTGTTTGGTTGTTGTTGGGACTTCTTTAATGGCATCCACGACTTTCATCCCGTCAATCACCCGACCGAAAACCGCATAGCCAGCACTGCCCGGTCGGGGGTCGAGCCCTTTAGCGTTGTCGACGACGTTGATGAAAAATTGGTCTGTTGCGGAATCGGGATCGTTAGTGCGAGCCATCGCAAGAGTGCCGCGTTTGTTCGACAGTCCGTTAAAAGCCTCATTTTTAATGGGCCCTCTGGGGGAGAACTTTTTTTGCATTCCTGGAAGGAAGCCTCCACCCTGGATCATGAAGCCGTTAATCACGCGATGGAAAATGGTGCCGTCGTAGTGCTTGTCTTTGACATACGCCAAGAAGTTGCTAACGGAGATTGGGGCTTGACTTCGAAATAATTCGACCTTGATCGTCCCTTTGCTTGTCTTGATCTCCACGGTGGGGTTGGTTGGGTCGATTGGAGTGCTTTCCCGCAGGTAAGTGTTGACTGCCATGAAGACGATGAAACCCACGAACAAGACGATAGCGCCAATCGTGATGTATCTCGCTGACTTGTCTGACGGAGGATCAGCAGGAGCGTTCTTGGAGTTGTTGGTTGTGCTCGAATTGGATTTCTTCGGCATCCCTTTTTTGATTCCGGTCGAATTCTTTTTCTTTTTGGATTGAATCTTGTCTGACATCTTCTCTGTCTCCGGTACACGATAAACCAGGAGGCCAAAGACTGGATTTGGCCCCTGGGGATTCTGCTCTCGGTGTTGGCCGAATTACTACTTCAGGACTCGAACGGACTTGATGACCACGGGCTTCTCGGGCACGTTTTGGTATGCTTGTTTGGTTGTTGTTGGGACTTCTTTAATGGCATCCACAACTTTCATTCCGTCAATCACCCGACCGAAAACCGCATAGCCAGCACTGCCCGGTCGAGGATCGAGCCCTCGGCTGTTGTCGACGACGTTGATGAAAAATTGGTCTGTTGCGGAATCGGGATTGTTGGTTCGGGCCATAGCAATGGTTCCACGTTTGTTCGAGAGTCCGTTGGCGGCCTCATTTTTGATAGGCTTTCGTGTGGATGCCTTTCTTCGCATTCCCGGCTTGAAGCCGCCTCCCTGGATCATGAAGCCGTTGATGACTCGGTGGAAGATGAGTCCGTCGTAGTGTTTGTCTTTGACATACGCCAAGAAGTTCTTGACTGTGATCGGGGCTTTCTTCGGAAACATTTCGATCTTGATTGTTCCGTAGTTCGTTTTCATCACGACGACAGGGTTTTTCGTCTTCTTAGCGCCTTGTCCAAAGACCGAAGCTGTACAAAACAGAGCTGTAAAAAGAACAATGCCGGTAAGCCGCAACATGGAGCACTCCTTTGGTTGACGTATGGCGTCGATGGAGAAGTTAGACACGAACAGAAAGAGCGGACGCTTCCTTCGCGTTCCGATTCCTACTGTTGTAGCAGATGAGATCGATGCGGGAAGAAAATTTGACAAAAACGGATGGGTCAACGGTCAGCCAAAGTGCGTAGATTGGCTCCATTTGCGGAATGAGGCTTACGATCGAGTGTCCCGGAGATCGAGAGATGCTCAGGAACGAGGAATCATTGTAGGAGGTGGCCTGGAGAGAGAATTTTCTGTCAGACGTGAACTGTCTTACCTTTTTAGCTTGCTCGTCCAACTAAAATGAATCGAGAACGAGTGACTGCCGAGCGAATCACTCGGCACAACTCGGTTGATTGAGAACTGCGCGGGCAATGAACCATGGTAGTAAAGACACTCAGTGTGGCGCCCGCTTGTTTTAGGGCTGGCTAAAGTACACGGAGTGTGTCTGTTATTTTAACCACGCAGCTCAATAACACATCATTTCCCCCTCATTTGGCTTTTCTGAGGAAATACTGATGAAGTTTGCATTCCTTGTTTGCACCCTTGTTACTTTTTGGAGTCTGTTCGCGAATGAACCGTTCGTCTCGGGACAGACTGCGGAATTGAAACTGTCGAAGTTCGAGAATGAGGTGCTCAGGCTCACGAACGAAGCTCGCAAGAAGAAGAATCTCCCTCCGTTCAAAGTCAACAAGTCGCTCACAATAGCCGCGCGAGCCCATTCTGCCAATATGGCCAAACAACGAAAACTCGCACACAAACTCGACGGCAAGGGGCCGGACGCCCGGGTGTTGAAAGCGGGCTATAACTATATGGTCGTCGGTGAGAACATTTCTCAAGGGACATACACCCCCAAACAACTCTTGGATGGCTGGATGAAATCGAAGTTCCACCGCAGTAACATCTTGGACAAAGAGTTCACGGAAGTTGGATTGGGGCGTGCGAAATCCAAGGCAGGGGTTTATTACTACGCACAAGTATTCGCGTGCCCATTGCGTCTTCGTTGATGAGGTGCGGGAAACGTGCAGCGACCTCCCGCGACGGAATCGACTGTCGCGGGGACCAGACGCAGGGTCGATGGACCGCTTGGCTTTATTTAACGCCAGATTTCTGTTGCAATGTATATGTTGTTTGCTTGTTCAGTTTTTCCATTTTGTGGATATTGTCTGGCGGTTCCATTCTTATCACGTTTGCTTTGCTCAAGTTACCAGTTCCTCCTGTCTGTCTCATTCAATTCAGTTGAGCCTACAGCGCTCCTTTACTACATATCCCGCACGATTGATGTCACACCAAGCCAATCATTCCTGGATGGTCGACTTGTAAGTTGCTTCACAAACTGAAATCGCTAACTGGGCGATAACCTATCTGAACGTTGAGGACATCAGCGATTTCGAAATCGAAGTTGCTGAGAGTTAACGTGTAATTCTCGATGGACAATCTGGGGGTGGGAAATGGAATCTCACCCACATGTGCTCGTTATTCGTCAGGAGGATGAATAGATGAACAAGCCGGTTGTTTTCTGGGGCCTATTGGTCGGATTTGCATTGTTGCTTGTGGGTTGTCAGTCGAGTTGTCCGGGAGGATGCTGTGGCGGGAGTTGCTCATCAAGTGCCGGGGATTCTGCGATTTCATCGCACAGTTTCCCGAGTTCACTCCCGACTCAGACGCATCCCGAACCTTATTGAGAGGTGCTCGCGATTTGGGTTCATTTGTCCGCGCGGACGGCAATGGATGAAACCGCGAGAAAAATGCCAGTCATGGCTTTGGGAACGAACACGTTTGGGTGTGCTTCTGGATTGTGGGATTCTATGTTCGCCGTAGGTACACGCGAGCCGCGCATACCTACGATTCCGAAAAAGTACACGCAAGGGGTGTACGGATCAATGAGTGTCGTGTTTGTTCCGGTTCTTTGAGTTCTGTTATTTTTTGAAACCGCCAGTTTTCCCCTCATCCGCTGTGTCTCCCGGTTCGCTCAGGTTTGTCCTTTCCCCGCAAGCGGGACCCAGGACTTTGAGTTTAGTTCCTTGTGTTTCCACCCATGGCTAGGTTCTCTCACTCCTAAGGAGCTTACAAACCAAAACACGACACTTGTTGAGCCGGTTGCCCACAAGGAGCTTCTGTTCCTGGAGTTGGAGCGGTTTGGCCTGACCAACTCTGGCAAGGGGTTCGTCGGACAATCCCTTTGGTTTGGTGTGATTTTGCTTCGGGAGACGGATAATGGAACGCAACTTCGCATCTTTGTTTTGAGTTTTTCCACCAGTTGCGAGGAAAAAGCGACCATTCTTGCTACCAGCGTTTATGTTGGTCACTGGGTTGCTGTCGGCTGTGAATCTCGCCGTAGAAAGCCGCTGCCATTTTCCATCTTTATTGCAAATCCACCCGTTACCGAAGCTTGCCCGTCGGGCTTTTGTTGTCGAAATCCGGTTGCGGCGAAAATCTTCGATGAACGAGTAATAGCCGTGCAGTAACTTTCCGCTGGCGAGCGTTGAAAACGTAACTAGATGCTTCCACTGCTTCTTGTTCGTGAGATAGAAGTAGGCTGCGTATGCGGTTCGCTTGCCGTTCGGCGCGGCGCGGATCAGAAAACGGCACTTTTCTCCAACTTTCCAATCGTAATCGAAGAAGGATTGTCCTCCAGTCCCTTCTCCACCGAACCGCCGAACGCGAACGCCTTTTCCCTGAAACAGAACCTGTACCCTTCGGTCCTTGGGCGTTGCGTTGGGGTTGTTTTGCTTACCAGGATCCCAGACGGAGAACAGGATCACTTTCTTTCCATTCGCTAGCTCCTGCATTCCGAAATAGCCCATGCGAAATCCACAGGCCATGAAGTAGGTTCCCTCAGCGGAAGATCCGACGATGGCTTCGGTGTAGAACGCACGGCCTTCCGGGGCAGGGTATCCCAAGTGAACTGAGCGACAAGCAATCCCTTTGAGACGTCTGTCGGCGTGAACGAAAGGGACAATCAGCAAGACCACCGCGAGACTGAAGACAACATTGGTAACGGGCCGCATTGAGAGATTCCGTGTCGTTGGAGGAAAGGTTTGAAGACCGTAGCACCCAGAAGATCGTTGGACTACAATTCAAAACTGCGTGGTGTTTAGATGAAAGGAATTATAGCTATGCTTCGTTTGTTTTTTGCCATAATCCTGTTATCGGTTTCGGCTTCTCCATCGTTTGGGGAGAGCGAAAAGCAGGGACCGATTCGAGTTTTCATCCTTGCCGGACAATCCAACATGGAAGGGCAGGCGGTTGTCGATCTCGATCATCCCAAGTACTACAACGGGGGCAAGGGCACTCTCCAATATCTCTTGCGGGATCCCAAGAAAGCGAAACGGTTTCGACACCTCCAAACGAAGGATGGGAAATGGGTCGTGCGAGACGATGTCTTCATCCGTTTTCGTACCAAACGAGGTGTTCGCAAAGGGGGATTGTCTATTGGATTCACAAGCTATCCCGGCAAACATCACTTCGGGCCGGAGTTGCAATTCGGCCACGTTGTCGGCAATCACTTCCAAGAACCTGTCGTGTTGATCAAAACGGCCTGGGGCGGGAAAAGTCTTTTCCAGGATTTTCGTCCCCCGAGTTCGGGAGGCAAGGTGGGGGCCTACTACACGAAAATGGTGAACGAGATTCACGAAGCCTTGACTACCCTTGGTCAAGACTTTCCCCAGCTCAAAGGTCGACAATACGAACTCACAGGATTCGTCTGGTTCCAAGGTTGGAACGACATGTTCAACACCAAGGCTCGTGCCGAGTATGAATCGAACCTTGCTCACCTCATTAGTGACATCCGCAAGGAACTGAAGCGTCCTCATCTTCCGTCTGTGATTGGCGAACTGGGTAACGGTGGTCCGAAAGCTAGCAAAAACATGCTTGATATCCGCCGTGCGCAAGCCGCGGTTGCCCGTCGTACTGAGTTCAAAGGGAGCGTCGCTTTCGTTGAAACCTCGTCGTTTGCCCGGCCTGCGAAAGAATCTCCGAACGTTGGTCATGGGCATCATTGGTTTGGGAATGCGGAATCGTATTTTCTCATTGGTGATGCACTGGGACGAGGAATGGTGCGATTGTTGAAAACGGCGAAGTAGCCAACACATTTTCGTCATGAAGACCATGGGCGGTCGGAGAAATACGGGTCGGCTTTCGGCTTTTTCAGCACGGAAGAGGCCCTTGATTGTAGCCGCCTGGCGTCCGCAGGCTACGAACAGCAAAGCAATGACTCTCCGTTCCCGTAGGATACGACCTGCTTGAGCGCGAGCGAACGCAAAGGCACACCCAAAAAATCCCAAGAGTGTGTCAGCTGTGTTTTCTTGTTGGCTTGTAGTTTCCGGCACACGGTAGTCAGTGGACGAACGATACTCGTTGGGCCTGCTATGCGGGATTGGGTACAGCTCGTCGTTAAAACCACTGTGTCTTCTGGCCGGTGTTGTTCCCAAGCTCGTTGTCACACCCTACAAAACTCCAGCAGCAATCTACTGGCGTTCCTGTGAATGATTATTTTGGAATTTCGACGATTTTTGTGAAAATGACACGCGTTCAATCCTATTGTAATATGAGGAGATGCGCACAAGGATGGCTGGAAAACTCGCAAACAAGCCATAATGGCGTTTTTTTTCGCAGGTCGTTTTCCATAAGATATTGATACATATAAGCATATGGAAATCGATAGGTGTCAAAAAGGCGCAAGAAAGGCACAGGTTTACTACAAGTTTAGTGCAAGTTTAGCGCAGTTTTTTGTCATTTTTGGACCGGGTTTTGGCGGAAAGATGAGGAGTCGGGGCCAGGCGGAGATCCGGGATCAATGGCCGGAGTTGAGCCTTCTCGTTCCAGATGCTAAATTAAGATTACTCTGCGTTATCGATTCTCGAGACGAGCTTACACCTCAAAGTGTCAAATCCCGATGGAAGACCAAGACATCACCAGGCTGGTGAGGCAAGCCAAGCAAGATATCGAAGCCCAAGAACGCCTCTTTCGGCTCGTCGAAGCTGAGTTTCGACAAAGAGCCAACCACCAACTCAACCGAGAGGGCCAGGCCAGTTTGTTCGCGACCGATTTGGTCAACGAGGCGTTTCCAAAACTCATCAACGATCCAAACCTTGAGATCGACAATCGCTTCGCGTTTTATCGACTTGCCTCCCGCGTGATGCGACAAATCCTGATCGACCATGCCAGAAAACGAATGGCTGAAAAAAGAGGTGGTCGCGAACAACCCGTTCATCTCGATCAAATCGACGAGCCGACCCAACGCAAGGGCCTAACCCCGTCGACCATATTGGCGATTCACGAAGCGCTGGAATCGCTGACGACCGAGTCGGCCGTTCTGGCCGAAGTCGTGGAACTCCACTGTTTTGGTGGCTTCACGCTCTCCGAAATTGCCGAGTCACAGGGCATCCACAAAGACAGCGTCAAACGTCGCTGGCGGTTAGCCAAGGTCTACTTGCAAAAGCACCTGGGCGATTTGGATGAAGGCAAGTGACGAACAAGATGGTCATCTTGAACCTCATTTCCTTTGCAACTGAAACTTGTGAAGCCTTCAACACAGCTTTGTTCCCTCGGGAAAGAGACAGAGATAGCTCTCTGTTGGCCCGATTCGAAAAAAAATTGTTCTTCAGCGCCCCCTTGGTTGCCGTTTTTACGCATAACAATTTGGCGTTTCTACACACGTCCAATTGCGAACCGTCAAAGCCTGAGTTCAACCAAGGTGACCAGCCATGGGAATTGCATCCTGTGTCCAAAGAGCCCAGAAGTATCCAACCGTCAAGCAAATCCAAGTTGGTAACCGGATCGGCGAAATCTGTTTGATTTCGGAGCTATTGATGGACGCGAAAAGACAATGTCCTGGACAGAATGTCTTACTCGAATTAGCCCAAGGGTTGTTACCCGCAACTGCCGTTGAAGAGATTCTTACGCACATCGACCAGTGCGACTTGTGTGGACAACGGATGGAGGCGATCCAAAAGTCGCAAACGCTTCCTGGCGATGAGCTTGGTAATCATCCGATCGCTCTGCTCCACGACGCTCAACGCGCTGCCCGAACCCCTCCCCTGAAGGAGACCAGGGCGGGGAGTGTTGACGACACTCCTTCTTCCATGGGTTCTCTTGAATCCAGTCCCTTACACCCTCCTGCCACCATCGATTCCCTTGGGCCATACCGAATCCTGAAGAAACTCGGTGCCGGTGGGATGGGGGTCGTTTACCTCGCCAAGGAGGAGGTCTTGCAGCGTACAGTTGCTTTGAAGGTCATGAAACCCGACTTGGCAAAACGGATCGATAGTCGAAAACGATTCATCCGCGAAGCCCAGATGGCCGCGCGACTTGTCCATGACAACATTGTCCCGATTTACGCCGTTGGCGAGGAACATGGCCTCCCGTATCTCGCCATGCCAGTGCTCAAAGGCAAATCCCTCTACGCGTTTCTCAAGCAACAAACTTCTTTCACGACGGCTCAAATCCTCCGTATCGGCAAACAAATCGCCCAAGGCCTCTTGGTTGCCCACCACGCGGGAGTCATCCATCGAGACATAAAACCGAGCAATATTTGGTTGGAACCGGTCGGAGGGGGGCGTGTAAAGATTTTGGATTTCGGTCTGGCACGCTCCGTTTCGGATGATATTCACATTACCCAAAGCGGGTTTCTGATCGGAACCCCAGCCTACATGGCCCCCGAACAAGCGAAAAACCAAACCGTCAATCATCGAGCGGATTTATTCAGCCTCGGCGTGGTCCTCTATCAGATGTGCACTGGGACCATACCATTCCAGGGCGAGAGCACGATGGCCCTTCTCATTGCCCTCACTCAGGAGAACCCACGCCCAGTTCGAGAACTCAACCCCCAGATTCCCTCAGAACTCGGCAATCTCATCATGCAACTCTTGGCGAAGCAGCCTGCGAACCGTCCCCAATCCGCCCAAGCAGTTATCGACCAAATTAAGAGCGTTGAGTTGCAGGTTAGCCCGAAACAACGCCACCTGCGTCGAGAATCTTTCGAGACAATGGCCAGCGACCTCATTTCGCTCGACGCAAAACTCTCCACAGACACGATCCAGGCACAACGACGAACAGTCCGACGGACGAAGTCCCAAAAGAGTTTGTTGAGGCCGAATCGTTGGATAGTTCTCCTAGCTACCGGCGTCGTTTTCGTTGCCCTCCTCGTCTTTGGTTCCATGTTCATCTTTCGCGGAACTTACCGGACACCGAACGGGACCTTTGTCGTCGAAATCCACAATTCCAAGATCGAAGCGCGATTTCGAAACGGTAAGGTCTACTTGTATGATCGCAAAGGCCAGCTGAGATATACTCTTGATCCCGGAGAACGAAAGAAAGACGTCGAACCAGGGGAGTACCTCATCGATGTGAGAGGGGCCGATGGTCTGACATTGAGCACTAACCGGTTTACGATCCAGGAAGGCCAACGTGTTGTTGTCCAGGTCACATTACGCCGGACCGTTCCTCCGATTACCCCACACGACCGCCTTGCCGCCGAGTATGCCCTCTCTGTGTGCGGAGTCGTTCGCGTCAATGGTGAGGACGAGGATATCCTTTCGGCCGAAGGACTACCTAAAGAGCCATTTCGTCTAACCGGCCTCAAGTTTCCAGAGTCGGCGACGTTCACCAAAGACGGACTGACTATCTTCGAGAAGTGTCAAAACTTGACCTATCTGAATTTCCGAGGAAACAACACGTTCGACGAAACCCTCAACCATTTCAAGCACTGCACCCAACTCAAAGAACTTGTGTTAGCCGACACTCTGGTGACAGATCTTGGCATCACGTACTTCAAGAATTGCCACGAACTTGAGCACCTCAACTTGTTTAACACCTCAGTCACCAACGAGGGGCTCGCTGAGTTGAAACACTGCAAGAAACTCAAAAAGCTATACTTGGGCGGTTACCCCACCGACTCGCCTATTACCGATGCTGGATTGGCTCACTTCAAGGGCTGCGACGGACTGACACATCTTAGTTTAGCCGGCATCCCTCAAGTCACCGACCAGGGTTTGGCATACTTCCATAATTGTAAAAAGCTTAAATCTGTTGCCATTGTGAAAACAAAGATCACCGACGATGGGATAGCTTTTCTTCAAAATCGCAAAGACTTGGAACAGTTAACCCTTGAAAGTTTGCCGATCACAGATAAAGGTCTTTGCCACTTTCAAAAGTTACAAACACTGACGACCCTGCAACTCGGTAGTCTTGACATAACCGACGCTGGCTTGGCGAACTTCCGTCGATGTCACAATCTGATGGAGTTGACCCTCGAACACCTACCCAAGATAAGCGACAAAGGACTACAATATTTTCATCTTCGAAAGCGACTTAAGTACCTTCGTTTGGCTCATGTCGATGTGACTGATGCTGGATTGGTTCCCTTCCAGGTGTGTGAACATATCCTCGAGCTTCACCTCGAGTCCCTTCCTGTAACCAAACAGGGACTGAAACATTTCCACAAAAACAAGCATTTACAACATTTATTCCTGGGTAAGTGCGGAGAAGTCGATGACCAGGCGATAGCATTCATCAAAGACTGCCAAGACCTTATGGGTCTTGGGTTGGCGCACACCAAGGTGAGTGACGGGATTGTTCCCCAAATCGAGACGCTCGAGTACCTCACATCGCTTGATGTACGGAACACCAAATTTTCGAAGCAGGGGGCTTTGGCTGTGCATGCTGCCTTGCCGCTCTGTCACATTACCTGGAACGGTGGGATCATCGAAGGGGATCCAAGTGTTGACCGGTACGCGGCCACATACGTGCTATCCTGTGGCGGGGCAGTCACGATTAATGGCGAAGCCACCAGCATCTACAAGAGTGAAGATTTGCCTCTGGTGCCGTTCTGTCTCACAGGCTTTCACTTGGGGATCGGGTCCACCGCGTCAGACGAAGGTCTTGGCGTCTTTGAGGGTTGCGAACACCTGGCGAGTGTTAGCTTCGAAGGGAACACCAAAATAACCGATGTCGGATTGGCTCACTTTAGCAATTGCAAGTTGATCAAGGAGCTGTTGTTCAACAACTCCTCGTTGACCGATGATGGTCTGTCTCACTTCCGGAAATGCCAAGACTTACGAAAGCTCAGGTTGCTCAACACGCAGGTTACCGACAAAAGTCTCGCCCACTTTCGAGGCAGTGACAATCTGACCGAATTGTGGGTGGGTTGTTATCCCCAGGGCCGCTCAGACATAACAAACGTGGGACTCTCGAACTTCGAAGGTTGCACCAAACTCAAGGAGCTTGTGATCGAAGGTGCTCCTGGAGTCACTGACGCTGGGTTGCGCTACTTCCGGAACAATCAAGACATAGAATTTCTCCACCTTGTCTGTTCCACTTTCACTCCTCAAGGGATTGCCCACTTCAAAGGTCTTGAGCATCTCGAAAGTTTGGGTCTTGAACGGCTACAAGATCCAGACAAGTGTTTGGCGACCTTTCGAGGGAGTAAGCATCTAAACCAACTCTTCCTCGGCGCAATGAATGCGACAGATGAAGGCCTGGCCAACTTCGAGGGATGCAAACAACTCCAACTCTTAAATCTTCATAGATTGCCGAACGTCACCGACAGAGGGTTGTTGTATTTCAAGGGCTGCAACGGCTTGAAAACACTCAACTTGACCGATCTCAAAGGAATCACCGACGCTGCGATGGTAAACTTCGAAAAGTGCCGACTGTTGACGGACCTCAAGTTGGTCAATCTGCAGATAACGCACGAAGGTTTAGCGAACTTCAAGAATTCTACTAAGCTAACGAATTTGGGGCTCGGAAGGTGTCATTGGATCGTGGACGAGGGTCTGGCTCACTTCCAAAACTGCCAAAAACTACAGGCACTTGACCTGGCCAAGACCCAGGTCGGTGACTCTGGCTTACAATATCTCGAAAAATGCCAACGGCTGGAGACGATTCGACTCCAAGAAACGAAAGTCTCAGAGAAAGGTGTTGCGAGGTTGCAGAAAGCCTTGCCACGATGTTCGATCTCTTGGGACGGAGGCAACGTGGGCTCGAATTGACGCGAGAAGACTGGCAGCTAAGAATGGCTGAGGAACGATCCTCGGATGTTCACTACTCTGGCTTTACCCATTGGCCTCCTCTGTAGACACATTTTGCCGGATCAAATTCGGTGACGTGTCGGACCGAAAGGACTCGTGTCGTTCCCAGTTTGCCATTCCCAACGAGGACCGACCAGGGTTCGGTTTTCCAATCTTTGTTGGCAATGGCACCGGTCTTCGCCGAAGCGTGAGCCAACTCGATTTCCAGGATCATCCGTCGTTGTTTGGCGGTTAAAGTTGTCCGTCTGGGGTAGCCGTGGCAATCTTTACAGATGTGCCACCCTTTGCCTTTACAATCGACACAAGCGGCGAGCCCAGGACCTTTACACAGAGTACATTTCTGTTGCCCGGAGGTACAACCACACTCCTGACATCCTTCACACAACTTGAGGAACTGGTCGTAGCTCATTAATCCGGAGTGTTGCTGGAAGGCCTCGAGCACTCCTGCTTTTTGCCCGTGCTCCAAGGCCAACTTGGCCTTTCCTCGCCGTAGGTATCGCAACGCCTTGACGAGATTCTCCTGGGCTTCATCCGAGGCCTTTTGTTGGGGGACCTTTTGGAGCAAAACTTTGTGTTCGCCTCTCGAAAATGCGTAAGCGACGGCTCGAAACGCACGCACCTCTTGTGGACTTCTCGCGAGTTTTTCCATCCGCCGAAACGCAAATTCTCCATAGCCATCAGGATTTTTGTACGCGCAAATCAAGAATAGACGAAGCGCGGTGTCTCGAGCATCGGGATCGCTCCGTTGGATGTACAGCTCGTTGGCGTATTCGTAATACTGAATAAGTCGTTTTGGAGTCAGACGACTCAATCGCATGGGGTCGACTGCTTGAGTGACCTTGACGTGTCGTCTCAAATACGTTTTGGTTCTTGTCGAGCCATCGAACCGAATTGTAATCTCCGTTTGACTCGAAGACACGTAATGTCCCTTGACCTTGGTACCGTCATTGAACTCGAGGATGATCGACCAAGCAGGCAACGGTACCAGGATCACCAACACGAATACCAACAAAGGTCGAACGAATGGTCTCATGAGTTGCCCTCACCATTGGGTCATTGTGTTTCGAGGATGATTCACTCATCATTACTTGTTGTATCGTTTCGTGACAGCATCAGTGCTCGCATTCGCACCAAATGTCTTTCTCCTTGCCACAGCTGACCCAGCACCAGAGATTCTGCTTGCATGGCTTGGCCGCAATCGTGGTAGATAGCTCTGGCGGCGTTCCAGTCGTCCGGACATTCCTCGGCGACCTTGATGGCGAGTAAGCTGAGCCAGACTTGCTGCATCAATACAAGACGCTGCAAATCGTTATCGGCAACATAATCAGTGGCTCGTATACGCGCCGCAAGCATCTCGAGCTTGGACTTCGCGGACGGATTGAGTTTGGATGACCTTATGCGGACCCGGACGTGATCGACAAGCGTTTTGACCACTTCGGAGGATTTCTCGAGGTCCGGACCAATGGTCGCACCGTGGAGTTCCGCACGCAGTCGGTACAAATCTCGCAGGATGAGTTGGGCCGCATCGGCCTTGAGTACTCGCGGTCTCTCGCCGATCACGGTTTGGAGCAATTCTTTGCGAAACGCCTCTTTCCATTCTTTTTCCGGCAACGTAATACGTCTCCCGAGAATGAGTGTGGCGATTTTTTGCG
The DNA here is from genome assembly GCA_964423615.1 of uncultured Alcaligenaceae bacterium. GTDB lineage: Bacteria > Planctomycetota > Planctomycetia > Gemmatales > Gemmataceae > CAYRFQ01. The sequence goes on from CAYRFQ010000006.1 coordinate 117,692, forward strand.
CCGCAACCCGAGTCGTTGTCTGCTTCTCGTCGATCATGTCGGCAAATGCCAGCGGCAAGTTTTTGAACTTTGCAGCCAACATCGGCAACACCTGAATGGCTTTGAACTCAGGGTTGAGTGGATCAACCTTCAGCCATAAGTAATACCGCGCAAGGTATTCGGCTTGTTGGGTGTTCAACTCCTTGGCCCGCTCGTTTACGACGAGGATGTGAATCGCGATCAGTCGTTGCTCTACTTTTGCCCTGAGTTGAAGGCGTTTGAAGGCTTCCGCGACAACTTCTTGCTCTGTCAAATCCTCCGGGAATGGATACGCTTTCAGGTTTTTGGGGAGCTTTTGTACTGCTGGTTCTTTTCGAATGGCAGTTTCCGCTTTGTTCACTTTCGACAAATAATCTGTCAACGTAGGGGGTTTATTCGCGAGGTTATCGAATGTCGGGAGTTTTTCCTGAGTCAGAGCGGAACCGAGCGATGCAATGACCGCTAGGTCGATTGTTCCCTTGAGGAGGTTTTCTATTGTGGTAGGCTTTTCGTTCTTGAGGACGTGCTTGGCTAACGCTTGCCAACTAGCCACACGTGAGGCATTCGATTCCTTTGGTTCGATTTTCTTGGGCTCAGAGTCCTTTGGCTCGACCTTCGTGGACGGACTTGTCGGTTCCGTTCCAGTGGGGGGCATCGGATTCGAGATTGATGGAGCGTTGAAAGCCAGTTCCAGTCGTTGTCGGAAGATTTGTCGCTCTTTCCGATCCAGATACTTGCTCATCCACGGAGTCACTGAGACGCCTAAAGTTCTTGCCTTTGCCTTCTCGCGTGTCTGTAACTCTTCGATGATATTCAAGAACCGATAGGCCAGTTTCTTACCGCAAAACGGACCCAAGGCGACTCTGTTTACGACTTGCAATTCGGCTGCGAGAATCTTCTCTAAATCTTGGCGAATGAGTTTCGCTCTGGATTCCGGCGTCTCGGTTTCCTCCAGGATTCTGACGCATACTTCCATCGCCCAGAAGGCACGCCCACATTCCCCTTTTTCTGTGCCGGCTTTGGGCGGCATAAGCTCCAACAGTTTGTGGCGAATGTGCATGGCATTCGCATCCACAGATTCGGTGGCATAACTCCGAACAAGGACGTGTTGCAAAGGATCCGAGTCCGAAATGGCATTTGGTTGAGCAAGCACTTCGAGTTTGCCCAAAACGCGATTCCATGCCGCGGCCCGTTTGGTTGCGTCCGCAACTTTGAGCGACGCAAACAATTTCGCCTGATCCGGATAGTTCTTCTCGGCATCTCGGATTAGAGAGAGCAACTTTTCATCGCTGAGCGACGGCTCAAGAGGACTAATGTAGATTTTTTGCTTCTTGGATTCTTCTTTATTGTTCAAAGTCGATTTGCTTTTGTTGTCCTTCGAACTGTCGTCAACAATCGTCTCCGTTCCGTCCGTATCGGTTTTGTTCATCTTGAACTGAATGGCGTACCAAATCGCAATGCCACCGAAGACAAGTACCAAAATGAGTATCAACAATAGCCCAATGATTTTCCCGATGCCCACAGGCTCGGGGACGTGCGCTGCCAGGATAACTTGCTGCGTTTCGGCCTCCGTAAGCCCCAACTGTGTTCCCGCGTCATGCAGTTCGCGACTGGTGAGCCCGAAATGGTGTACCAATTGCGCGAGTAGACCCAGACTTTGGTCGTTGAATCCGTTCGTCTGCTGCAACACGATCTGGCCTTGAGATAAAAAACCGGCCATGTTGGTAGCCGCATCGCGGGTCTCCATGACGTTTTCCTCAGTGGTGTTGAAAGGAATTGGAGGAGTCTGTCAACTCGAATATCGACTCCAACTTCAGTGAACCCTTGCACCTAAGTAGAAATACAGCTTGACGATCGGTTCTTGGTGCGGTCAACTTAGGCAATAGAGAAGGCGATGGATTACGATCTTATTTGACCTATTGTAGTTTGTCGAACGGGGAGGATCACCCCAAACTGTCCGGCGGGTCACAAGTGAAGGATTTTTACCGACAGTGGTCTGTGCAAGTTGCTTTGTTGGTTGAGGTTGAGTTGGCACCAATCCGAAACGCAAGCGAGAAGTTACGGCTTGGACCGGAGTCCGAAGCTCGAACGAAGGGTCGGGACACGACACCGAACCGCAGGAGAGGAGCCCAAGACCAACCTTCACAAATCAAGATGAGCGGACCAGTAAGACTTTTTTTGCTGCGGCGTTCCGCAGCCGGCAAGGAAAATCACCGTGCGAAATCAGGCGAAGTTGATTGTGTTGACTGGGGTGACAAAAGGCTTGGGACGGGCTTTGACAGCCCGATTTATCGAAGAAGGGCACACAGTATTGGGTTGTGGTCGGTCGCGAGAGGCGATTGAGGATTTACAACAACGCTTCGGACCTCCGAACGATTTTCAAGCCGTCAATGTGGCCCGGGAATCCGAAGTGGAACGGTGGGCGGCTCGCTTGATATCCACTTTTGGACCTCCCGATGTGTTGATCAACAACGCCGCCGTGATCAATAAAAACGCGCCGCTGTGGCAAGTTCCCGCTGATGAATTCGACCATCTTGTGGACATCAACATCAAGGGCGTGGCGAACGTCATCCGACACTTTGTTCCGGCCATGACTTCCCGTGGCGTCGGCATCATTGCCAATTTCAGTTCGACGTGGGGGCGCTCGACGTCTCCGGAAGTCGCCCCCTACTGCGCCTCGAAGTTTGCCATTGAGGGCCTGACACAGGCTCTGGCTCAAGAACTACCCAAAGGTATGGCCGCGGTGCCTGTCAATCCTGGCATCATTGACACGGACATGCTCCGCAGTTGCTTCGGTGAGGCTGCTGGCGATTATCCATCCCCCGAGAAATGGTCCAAAAAAGCGGTTCCATTTCTTCTCGGGCTGAAAGGCCGCGACAACGGCAAGTCTGTCAGTGTGAAATAAGGCAAGGTTACTGGGGAGCTTTCTTGCGTACAAAGCACGACCACGCAAGAAAATTCTCGTCTGTCCCGGGCGGCGAATCGAAACGAAACTCCCGCAGCTCTTCGATCGTAAACAAGCTCCCGATTTCGGTTCGCAGTTCTTCCTCACTGACGACCGGCGGGCCTTTTTCTTGTCTCGGTTCTTTTGCGTTTCCAGTTAGAACTAAACCAATTGCATCCAGCGTGGTTAGCCGATCCAAGTTCGCGAGATACTTTTGCGGCTCCGTTCGTCGCACGACGTGATAGCACCCTCGGTCAAAAAAGAACGGAAACGTCTCCACAAGTTGAACGTCCTCGAGCATGTCCACCGGAAGAAACCGAACCCGCCTATGGGAAGCCTTGCTGCGAGCGATTTCGATAGCCGTTGGCGAGAGGTCCACTCCCGTGACTTCAAAACCTTGGTCGGCGAGCCAGAGACTGTTGGTTCCGGTGCCGCAACCAATTTCCAACACGCGACAAGGGGTGATGTGGTGTTCTTTCACAACTCGGACGAGTTCCGATGAGGGCCGCTGTGTGTCCCACGGAAGGTCATTATTCTGATACGCTTGGTCCCATCGAGAAAAACGGTCCTCAGATCGTTCCATTTTGATTATCCTCTCGATTTGTTGTTGTAAAAAAATCAGGCACTGTCGGGTCGTTGCGGTCTGGTCCGAAGCTACTCTGGAGCCACAAATTGTAGCCAAGTTCTATTGGCTGTGGAAAACGTGTTTGAAGTGTCGGGTGACCTAACCAACACCTTGTTGATCGTTCGTCCACTACCTACAATACAGATGCAATAATTGCGGGCGACGGCTTACGCTGAAATGTGTGACCCGAGACCTGCTTCTGAATCCTCAGTCAGACTCGATCTTTCTACTCAGGCTCACCTCGATGGAAGAACTTCAACACGAATGCGGAATCGCCGCAGTCTACCATTTCGAAAACTCAGAGCCTTCGAAAATTGCTCCTCGTTCGAGTCCCCAAGAAGTCAACCGGCTTCTGCCACGAATGCTACTCGACCTGCAGAATCGAGGACAACTCGCCGCTGGCATCAGCACGTTCAACCCAAATCGCGAGAAGATCTTAGACACATACAAGCAGATTGGTGGTGTCATCGAGGCGTTCCGACTGAGCCACGAAGGCAAGCACGAGTCGATCATGCGCGATTACGCGGGGCGAGCTGGAATAGGGCACGTTCGTTATGCGACTTGTGGCAAAAACGACCATGCTTCGGCCCAACCGTTCGAACGCAAGCACGGGTGCAAGTGGAAATGGTTTTCGATCGGTTTCAACGGTCAGCTATCGAATTATAAAGACTTACGCAAGGAGTTGTTGACGTTCGACGACTACCATCTGGTCCACAACGTCGATACCGAGATCATCGAGCACTACCTCGGGTACGAACTGCACAAGTACGACGACCGCCCGGACCTGGTTCAAGTCTTCGGCAATTTGGCGAAGCGGTTCGACGGTGCCTACAATATTGTCTATTTGAACGCGATGGGCGACATGGCAATCGTCCGCGACCCGAAAGGTTTCCGGCCGTTGTGCTTTGCTTTGGACGGACCGTTGTTCGCGGCGGCCAGTGAAAGTGTTCCCTTACAGAACCTAGGCTTCCGTGAGATCTGCTCGCTCGAGCCGGGCGAGATGATCGTCATTCAAGACAATCAACTCAGGATCGAGAGGTATGCGGAATCGCAGTCCAAGTCCCACTGTTTCTTCGAATGGATCTACTTCGCGAACGTTGCCAGTACGCTCGATAGTCGAGGGGTTTATGTCACGCGTTCGGCACTCGGAAAACAACTCGCCCGACAAGAACGAGAACTTGGACGTGTGCCGCTCGACAACGAGACGATCGTTGTCCCGGTTCCAGACACGGGAAAAGCCGCCGCCGACGCAATGGCTTACGAGTTGAATTTGCCATCCCTGGAGGGGATCATCCGGAACCGATACATCGGTCGTACGTTCATCGAAGGCCAGAATCGTGCCGACCGTGTCCGAATGAAGTACACTCCACTCCGCGAAGTCCTCGAGGGCAAACGAGTTCTTCTCATAGAAGACACGATCGTCCGAAGTACAACATTGAAGTCGCTGCTTCATCACATCAAGGAACGCGGCAAAGCGAAAGAAATTCACGTTCGGATCGCCTGTCCCCCAATCATCGCGCCGTGTTTTTACGGCATCGACATGTCTACCATCGGCGAGCTGTTTGCCCCGAAACATATGGCTGGAAGAGTGCCGACGATCGAAGAACAAAATCAGATGGCCAAGGTCCTCGGTGCGGACAGCCTGTTTTACCTTCCCAAGGAAGGTATTTCTCTGGGAATCGGGCTGCCCGAAAGCGATTTGTGCCAGGGATGCATCACTGGCGAATATCCTACCCCAAAAGGACAAGAGCTTCATCAACTCGCGATGCTTAACCGGGATGGTAAAGCCGACAAACGCACGTATGAAGCCCCCAAAGTAACTGGGTAGGATGGTTCCTGTCTCATCCGAGCAAGTCTCCTTTCTAACTCGCCTTGATCCCACTCTCGATTTTGGTAAAAGGCCTACGGAGTAATTCGGGTTCCCCAACAGGGATGAAGGGGGTGATGTCATGTCAAGTCAAATGCTATTGGCATTACTGCTACTCCCAGCGTGCCTCTTGTCTGGGTGTTTTCCATATTTGGTGCCAGGACTAGACGTGACTGCCCCTGTTGACGTTTCGGACGCAGGAGATCAGGTCCATGCTTTCCGCGTAGACGGAGATACATCTACGACGTTCTGTACAATGTCCGGCTTCAGCTGGTGGCCAATCACCTCTCATTCTCTCCAAAGACTATCAGTGAAGTCTGGAGTTATTCCGACGCAGGCGAAGGTGAGTTTGGACCGAGGACTCGTCTGGCCCATGTTTTTTGGACCATGGTGTGCAGTTCTGCATAGTCACAAAGGCCTCCGTCTGCGCCTCTATCGGCCAGGATACCATGTGATCGAAGTAAAACCTTGGCGACTGCAGTGGCGGCTGGAATGGAAACCAGCGGTAACTTTGGAAGATCGCGAAAGAGCGGTGGATACTCTTGTTGCCAACTACACTTGTTCTGCTACATCAGATAGATGGGTGCGGTGGACCGAAGAAGAACTACTACAGAGAGTAGGATTGAGTCAAGAACCTTTGGAAGCCGGGGATCCATACCAAGAGGCCGTTGATGGCATTTTCGTCGTCCCAGCGGTCACGTCAGATTCGAACAAGAGTCAGAGTTCGTCTGGGACTGAACCGGAGTATCATCTGATTTCGGGACCTTTTCCTGGCTCACACTCAAAAGCTCATCAGGAGGTCTTACTCTTCATCGCTGCTGAGTATGAACGCCTGGCCGCCGAAAATGGCCAAAATGATCCGAATCCGGCGACTCTTCAACGGCTACGAGACAAAGCCAGGACCATCCGCGAACTTGCAGCCCGGTAAGGTGAACAGAAACTATTTTGTAAACATCATCTCACTACGTTTCCGTCGGAACGTATATATTTCCTCGTTATCGATATTGACTACTCGATACATAACTTCCGGATCATCCTTGGTCGTATCAAACTCGACCAATCCGAACGAGCACTTTTGGTTATAGGATTTCAACGCGCCGTCTTTCGGCCCTGCCCTTCCATGAGTATGGACATTCGTCAGTCGTGAACTCATAAACTCATAGAAGTCATATCCCTTTTTCCTTCGTGTCACTAACAGATCCGACCGATGACGATCCGCCGACATCAACAACACGCCTTCGATCCTGTGTTTTTCGATGAAGCGGAAGATAGTCTCACGTTCTCCCGGAAAGCCTGTCCATTTATCTGGATTTCCGCCAATCCATGGAACCGGAGAGATGATCACGATGAACTTCGCTTTCGAGTTCTGTAACGTCATGAGCAGCCACTGAAGTTGAGCAGGTCCCAGCATCGTTGGCATCTTCCCTTTACTCTTTCTCTTCGGAGTTCGATACATCCGACCATCGAGGAAGATGAAGTGGATGTCGCCATGAATGAAATCGAACCAACAACCCGGCTGTTCTTTGCCGCCACCGAAATACGGATTGGGCCAGTTTTGCCGGAACACATTCCACACGGGGATTTTCCACTTGGGAGTTTTCAAATCAGGACCACCCGCGCAGTCATTCGTACCGAAATCGTGATCATCCCAGATGGCGTAGATTCCGGTATCCCTACAGAGCTTTCGAAAATCCGGCTGGGATTGGCGGCGATAGTAGAGATACCGTTGATAATCGGGAAACGTTGGGTGGTCGATATAGACATTATCTCCGAGGAAGAAAAACAAATCGGGTTTGCGACCAGTAATGGTTTTCCACATGTGTGCGAACTTCGGAGTGTATGCCGCGCCTCCGCCGAAACCAATCCGGAGTTTGGTCGCTGTACCTTTTTTGGGAGCGGTCCGAAACGTGGGCCAAGGTTTCTTCAACTGTGACTTGCCGTCGATTACCACGTCGTAAGAATAGTTTGTTCCAGGTTCCAATTTGTGGACCGTGATGACAGTAGTGAAGTCGGTATTTACCGAAGTCTTGCCATTTCCTTTCATCATGGTTTCACCGTTGCGTACCCGGACTTCTATCGACTTCGGAAAGGCCGTCCGCATCCAGAACTTTGCGCTGGTGGCTTCGATGTCACCGAGCATCGGACCATGAACCAACCCACTCCCGTTCTGTTTGCGAAACTCGGCATAAGCCTTGTCTTTACGGATGTTCGAAACCCAGTTCCTTGGCCCGACCAGAAACCGCTCTGGTGGAAGTCCTTCACCAAGAGCCCGTTCGATCACCTTGTGAGCATCTTTGTGATTACCAAGTTGCGCGTGTGCAAGACCGAGAAAGAATAGCGACTCACCGTCTTGAGGATAATCAGCGAGCATCTTCTGGGATTGCGGAATGATGGATTGGTACTTTCCGCTAGTTGCCGCACGAGCCTTTTTGAGGTGGATGTGTCGGTAATCGCGAGGCCAGTGTTTAATCTGCTTTTCGTGGGTGAAGCCAGATACCACCGTTAGGTACCCCAACGTAAGTATCGAGCCGGCGATTGCGATGTAGAGGAAGAATCGGTTCATGAGTTGCGGACCCTTGGAAAGTATTACGGTAGGTGCTCGGCATGGGCTTCGACAGAACCTCGCTTGCAAGCTCGTCCGATGAATGTCGCGGCTTGATCGAATTTTCCGAGTGCCCTTGCAGCTCTTCCTAATTCCAACAAGGTTATCTCGTCCCAGCCCCACCAAAGCCAGCCAAAATCAAGTTGCTCCGGACGTTCCCGAAATGTTCGAAGTGCCTGCTCGAAAGATTGATCTTCTTCTCCCGCTCGGGTCAATCCCGCCAGGGCTTGAACCATTAATTGGCCGCTAAGCCGAAAACCTGGTCGTCCTTGGACCAACTGCAAGACTTGCCGAAACGCAACGCGAGCTGCCTGGAATTCCCCAGAAAAAATGGACGTCAACATCATCGTCGAAGACAAAAACCACCCGGCTACGAAACACCTTGGGAATTCGTTCAGCATCGCGGACGAAATCTACCAGTTCCGCAAGCCCTACGATCGTAAGAAACTACATATCCTGGTGCGTTTGGACGTCGAATCGTTGCCCAAGAAAGGCGGCCGTGGCCGAAGACAGGATAAAGACTACGCCATTGCCTGGACCAACAAGTTCGGCCAAGGACGAATCTTCTATACAGCCCTCGGACATCGCGAGAGTGTCTGGAAAGATGCCCGCTTCCAACGACACATCATCGGTGGGTTGAAGTACATCTTCAAGATCGAGCAGAAAGACAGGAAGTAGTCCTGTATCAACTGCATGCTTCGGAAGGTGTGATCAGCGTGAGGACAAGCGAATGCGCAGTCACACCTTTATCTTTGCCACGTAGCGAAGAGGTGGGAAAGTGATTTATCTTCCCCCTCGCCAGTCACATCCTGCGAAATATCTCTTCAACGTCCTCCTTCGACCCACTCAAGCGGAAACTTGGCAAATCGAATCTCCCGATACAATCGATTCCCCGTTTCGTACAAACACCCGATCGATCCATCGGGTAGTTTGGCCAAGCACGAATAAGCACTTGGTCCTTTATTCAGCGTCCGGCTGTGGGCCCAGGTGTTGCCATCGTCGTAGCTCAGTCGGATGGTCAGGTTTTCTCGGCGAGTTTTGCTCGCAGGGTTGCCGAAGACAAGGATGCCCTTGCGATTCGCAGCGGGCCATCGGTACCGGATCAGGCTTGCCTGGCAAACGGGTTCGATCAATGTCTTGTCAAAGTAGATTGGTCCCCATGTCTTTCCTCCATCTTTGCTGAGCGATACCGCACGTATTCCGCTATGGCGTCTTTTGCCGTCCGCCCGGAATGCATAGTTCCGCATGTTGATTAACAAATCTCCGTTGGTTCGTTCGATCAGCTGACATTCGTTTGTGTACTCGGCAACGGTTCCTCCAAGCTCCCATGTCTTGCCGTGGTCGTCGCTGAAAAAGACGTGAGAGGAGCTTGGTGTGCTCCTTTTGCTTGCCTTCCGATGATCGCACGCAATGACCAGTCGCCCCTTGTGTGGACCTCGTTGGAGTTGGATTCCGACGCCTGGTCCTGTCGCGTACCAACCCCAGGTCGGCTTCTTGACTGACTTGGTGATGTTGATCGGTTTGGCCCACGTTTTGCCGTCGTCCTTGCTATGTGTGACCAACACGTCGCTGTTGTTCCGGTTGAATGGTAACCAGATAACCCCGGTCGTTTGGTCGACCACGGGGCAAGGGTTCCCGATCGCGATGTTCTTTTGGCCACCTTCCTCGTGGACGATTTGTTGGCGACTCCACGTCTGGCCGTTGTCCGAACTGCGTTTGAGAACAAGGTCGATGTCCCCGTAGTCCTTTGAATTGTTCTTACGGGCTTCGCAGAAGGCCAGCAGTGTCCCCTTTTTCGTGACAATCAAAGCAGGAATTCGATACGTGTGATACCCATCCTGCCCGGCGTTGAACACGATGGTCTGTTCAACACCCTGAGTTTGTCTGTCGGCATCCTGAAGACCATGGCTATTAGCGCTCGCGATTTTTTGGTCCGCACCCGCACAAAGTGAGTCAGGATCGAGGTTCGGAACAATCAGGAACATCAATACAGTAAACCCGTACACAAGATTCCAACAAAGGCTAGTTCTTGGAGACAACATTCTGAGTCCTCGGAACGACAATTGCGTGTCAAGGCGAAGCCAGGTCTTTCCCTGGTAAACGAGTCAGTCTCCGAGAGCAAGATAAACTTGGCTCAGGTTCGGCTACGAACAAGAGGAAAGTTTGTTGGATACTCCTGCTCGAAATGCTATCTTGTTGCAGGTTGGAGACGAATGACCTGACTACAGGACGGTCTTTGCCGCAATCTCTACAACACTCTAATAGGCCTCCAATCTTCGATGGACGGCCTACTGGGAAGAAATGTGATACAACGTCGGCAGGCGAAACGATAGTACTTTCCCCTCGGTGGGTTTCTACGATGCGAATTCTTTATGGTGTCCATGGATACGGCCGCGGACATGCCATGCGATCCACAGCGATCGTGCAAGAGTTGATGAAGCAAAATCACCATATTCAGATTTTGGCCGGCGGAGATGCCTATTCGGCCATTAGTCCCGACCATCCGGTGACCCGCATTCCAACGTTTGGATTCGCATATGGCCCTGGGACCGGAAAAAGATCGAACTTTCACACGTTTCGTAAAAACTTCTCCGCCGCGTGGGACCTCCTCCTCGGTGGTCCCACGTTCGACATGGTTACGAACATCATGCAAGAGTTCGCCCCGGACATCGTCATTTCTGACGCCGAAGCCTGGACCCATCGCGTGGCCCAATTCTTGAAAGTTCCGCGGATCAGCATCGACCACATCGGCATCTTGGCCTACTGTCGACCTAAGATCGACTGGAAGGACCGCATCGAAGCAATTATTGATACATATACCTACAAGACCCTCATGGGCAAGCCCGAGAGGATCATCGTCTCGAGCTTTTACGACGCTCCCCCTCGCCGTCGGGGGGTGAAGGTCGTCGGCACAATGGTTCGCGAAGAGGTCCACCAGGTGACTCCAACCAACGGCGACCATTTGCTCGTTTACTTCAACAAGGGACGGTATCAACTCAACAAGAAAATCTTAAAGGCACTCCAGCTAGCTGGCTGTCCAGTCCGTATTTACGGAGGCAATCAAAAAGGTCGAGACGGCAACCTGACGTTTTTACCATTAAGCAACCTGCCATTTTTGGAAGACTTGGCAAGTTGCCGGGCGGTCATTTCGACAGCCGGAAATCAACTCATGGGAGAGGCGATCTACCTGGGAAAGCCTTGTCTCGTGATTCCCGAACGGTGTGTAGAACAACGCCTTAACGGTGCTGCCGTCCAACGTCTCGGGATCGGCATGCGGGCGACTCCGCGACGATTGACGGCGAAAAAGATTCGCGAATTTCTCTCTCGCCACGATGAATTCACCACGAACATGAAACAATACGTCCGTGATGGATTGCAGGAAACTATGGCGGCCCTGGAAACGTTCATGGACGAGTTGGTCGGAGAGTCGACTCAAGTCCAACCGACCGACGGGAATCACGCCGGTCCGCCTCCGATGACCGTCCAGGCGACCAGATAATGTTTCTTTGGGATCAATGAATCCAAGTAGCAGGCAAGCTCCGAGCTTTTGAAGGTTTTTTAGCAGTGAGGTCGCAAGTCAACGCGGCTAGTGCCGACTCGACTGGGCAAGATTTGCAATAGTACCCGCAAGTTGTGTGGTCCCACGACCTTAGTGTTATGTCTTTCGAAAAAGTCACAAGCTCGGAGCGTCCCGTTCGCGTCTTCGCTGTGGTAACGGCACAAGGAGTAGGCTTGCTGCTTTGTCCTCCTGGCCTTCAACAAAACGACGAACCTTCGAGATTTGGAGACAAAATAAATGCGTCTGATGAAGCTCGGACTAGCCATAGTCAACAACCAACTGGGGACCGTACCGAAACCGAGTTGGTGTACCTACCTGGTGTGCTACCGATGCAATGCCCGATGCAAGATGTGTGATTCGTGGCGAGTCAAACCCGGCACCGAGATGACTCCTGAGGAAGTGCGTTTGGTCTTCAAAAAGATCGGAACCCTCGACGTCGTTCGTCTTTCCGGTGGAGAGCCATTCCTACGCGAAGACATGGTCGAAGTGGCTGTAGCGGTCCTCGAAGAGTCAGCACCCTCGGTCATCCACATCACTTCGAACGGTTCGTTCCCGGACCGGATGGAAGATTTCGTGCGTCGGTTTCCCGATCCAAAGAGGCTCCGCTTCATGATTTCCTTCGATGGGCTCGAAGAGGAACACGACATCAACCGCGGCGCCGAAGTGACCTTCAAGACGGCCATCGAGGCGGTCGGTCGGCTCTCGAAAATGCGAAAGTCGTATGGCATCCATGTCAGCGTCAACCATACGGTCATTTCCAAACAGTCGCTCGAAGACCACCCCACTTTGCAAAAGATATTCGCCCCGTTGAACGTTGATATTCACTCGGTGCTGGCGTATTCTGACACAGCCATGTATGGCATCAAACGACGGGGCAAGAAATCCGAAGACTTGATTTCTTCGACGGGGTATCCGCTGCATGAGAAATTGAAAGACGCCGACTGCATTGGATTCGTCAAGCAGCAACTCAAGGATTTATCCAAGCTCAACGATCCCGTCTTGCGTATCGGCAAGAAGTATTATCTGAAAGGTTTGCTTGCTCGGCTCCAAAAGCAAGCCAATCCCAAGCCCAAGCCCAAGTGTGTTGCTCTCCGCAGTCACATCCGTTTGTTGCCCGACGGCAGCGTTCCGGTCTGTCAGTTCAACACCGAGAAGATGGGCAATCTAGTCACTCAATCGTTCGACGAAGTTTGGCATAATCAGAAGACCAAGGAATCCCGCCAGTGGGTCGATGATTGCCCTGGTTGTTGGGCGGAATGCGAAGTCATGCCGAATGCGATTTTTTCTGGCGATTTAGGGACCAAGTTGATTTCCTAAATCCAGTCTCCAAAATCCAATTCCACCTCGTAAATCCGTACAGAAAACACATCAGGAAAGGCAATTTCTGATCGGGTGAGGCCCTGGCTCACCCGATCGGAAATTGCCTTTGGCTCCCACCAATTGGCAACCTGATGGCTGATTGCTTTTCCTTTTTGGATAAACTGTATCTGCTTTTGGTGCGATGTATCGAATATGGCTATTTTGACTAGGTTACGATGACTGTGGCCTTCCGCTAGTGAATGGCATTAGATTTAAGCCCAAGCTCATGTTAGCGGGGCAACGCTATACAACCCCAAAGTATCGTCCCATCCTGATCTGCCAATCCATCACGATTTCCCTTGCTATTACGCAAGATTTGTTGATTGTACTGATTGAGGGTTGCGTGCGCAGAACTAGCACAGGAACCCGAATTCATACTGTAACGATGATTGGTCTTTCGTGTTCACTTTTCTACAGACCCGAGTCTAACGTAACCTGAGCAGTTTGCCCAGAAAAACTAACGATCATCGGATTTTTGCGTTGGATGGTTGGGTTGACCTTCGGCCAAACTCCTCAGCAACTGTTACGATTGCATTCCTCGGGCATTACTCGCTATGATTGCCAACCTTGATATCCAGAATTCGACTTTCTTCGAAAAACAAGGAATTTTTGACAAGCGATGACGAATTACAAATAAGTTCGTGCAGCATGCCTCACTCCCCGCAGGTTTCAGAAAAGGCGTCTTCTGCTTGACTGCGGGTGCGATCTTCGTAATGTGACGAAGAAATCAACGCAGCAACGAACAGCCCAAGTCTCCACGATTCCGCGATCGGAAATCGAACTCAAAGTAAGCATCCTTCGACGGGTGAGGAAACCATGGCAACCGAAAGCACACAAAGCACGCAGCAACAGCAACCGGAAAAACCAAGAGAAGTTCGTATCATCTGTCACTCGGGCCTGTTTTACTGGTGGCCCGTCTGGGTCGTCGGACTTGTGATGGCCTTGATCACGTTTTTGAACGCCCACCAAGTGGTGGCGGTCCCATACGGGGCAAAACTCCAAGAAGACACGGTCGTCGAAAAAGTCGATGGTGAAAGCAAGTTCGTCAGAAAATTGGTGCTCGAAACGACTGAGGAGGCCGAAGCCGTTCAAAAACCTACTGTGCGGATGTCCACAGACGGCAAACTCGGTGTCTTTTTCTGTGTGGTTTTACTTTTAGTGATCGTCATCACGAACATCCCGATGCGCGGGCTTTGGTCTGTCATCGTTATCTTGGTGATCATATCTCTGGTTGTCATCTTGACGGCCTTTCAGGTCTGGGATGCGATCATTGAGAATTTATCTTTGTTGGACATCCGAATCAGCTTTGGAGGTTACCTCATCACTTCTTTAGTCCTGATGGGCATCTGGTTAGTCGTTTTCTTGCTTTTCGACCGTCGGTTCTACATGATCTTCACGCCAGGTTCGTTTCGTGTCCACTTGGAGATCGGCGAAGGAGAGACGGCGTACGATACTCGCGGGATGACGCTCCAGAAGGTCCGCAGCGACTTCTTCCGTCACTGGATTTTGGGCCTAGGGTCTGGAGACCTGGTCGTCAAAACCAGCGGCGCGCATTCCCATCAATTCGACCTGCACAACGTGCTGTTCGTCGATTACAAGGTAAAGGTCATCGAGGAATTACTGCGAACGCAGGTCGTCTCGAGCAACGATCAGTAATTTTGCGAATACGTAATCTGAACTAACAAGAACGCCCGGAGTACTGATCTCGCGGGCGTTTTTTTGTTTAGAAACATGAACCGGGGTACAACTCACTTAGGATGCTGGTGGTGGCTCTTCCGCCATTTCTTTCTTCACCGGTTGGACGAAGAACGGCATGTTGTTCTTGCTCTTAGCCGTTAGTTCTTCGGCATGAGCTTCAGCTTCGGCTTTTTGAGGATAATCAAACGTTGCCACGGGTTTGTGCGAGTTGTCGTAAACGACCCAAACGACTTTCCGTCTAGTGGCTTTAACGGCACGAGTTCGCTTCGCCCGTGGTTTTGCAGCTTTTGTGGCTTTCTTTTTCTTCTTCTTGGGCTTTTCTTCTTCGTCTTCATCATCAAGTTCTTCGTCATCGTCTTCGTCATCATCATCGTCATCATCGTCAACTTCTTCATCCTCATCTTCATATTCGTCGTCTTCGACTTGGCGGCGTTCTAAGGCATCAGCTTCGTCGCGCAAATCACGGAGGGAAGGTCCCCGGCCTTTTCGTCTCGCCACGAGTTTAACTCCTTTATTTGGTCAAACGAGATTTGGATGTTTGAGAGTGTATTTCAGTTAGGCTAATGGGTTAGTGCAAGACACGCAAGGCGGAAAACAAAGATGGCCTTTTGCAAAACTACCCCTTAGGGGTATTATACCGCGAAATTGGAAAGGTGAGGGATCCCGAAGGTGAGGAAGTCAGGATGCAAAAACTACTGCGTTTCCGTTGGATGGACATCGTTTGGTTTGTGATCATTGTCGCTTTAGCCGGGGTGGTGAGGTATGGTTATTTGCACTTCGTGATCGATGCCCCATCCACAACCGAGTTTGCACCCAATTCGACAGCCCCTTTCCTCGTTCAGGGTACCCCGAATACAATCGATCCCATTCATCTCGATGCGACGGTCCACACCAAAGTTGATGTTCAAGAAGCCAGGCTTGGAACTCAAATCACGGATCTGGACCTCCTGGTCTATCACATGAACAAGAGCGACCGATTCGCCTCGATTCCGCCACTCCCTCGAAATGCAGAAACCGGACCCATTGAAGAGACGGCTCATCTTGCCCCAGGCTATCCCTGGTTTTGCGCTCTTTTACTACGGTTTGGAATCAACCTCATACTTGTCCAGGCTGTCCTAGGAGCCATCACTGCAGGACTCTACTACGCATTCGCTAGGATTGCTTTTCGCAACATGGTTGTGTCCGTTCTTGCAGGCCTGTTGTGTGCGTTGCATCCTTTCTGGATCGTGAACACCGGTGAAATCGCCGACGGAGTGCTTACAAGTTTCCTGTTGGGAGTTTGTCTCGTCCTTGGTGTCGCAGCCCAGCGGTCGGGCCATTTCTTAGTTGGATTACTCTATGGGGTTGCCCTGGCGGGATTGTCTCTCGTCCGCGCGATCATGCTGCCGTTCAGCCTCGTAGGACTGTTGTGGCTCTTGGGACGCTGTCGCGCGGAGCGAAAAACGTGGCTTTGTCCTTTGCTGGCGGTTTTGGGATTCGTCAATGGTTTGGCCCTTTGGAGTGTGCGAAATTACCAAGTCTTCGACAAGGAGATCGTTCCCATTTCGACAGGGACCTATCTGCATGTGTGGATGGGGAACAACCCCAACGCGACGGGAGTTTCCATGTCCTTTGCGGAAATTGAGCAAACACTCACTACGGAGCGTGTGGAAGTCCTTCAACAGATGCCTCAGTCGAAGCGGTTCGACGAACTTGCCCACGACGCGGTCGAATATGTACGGACTCATCCCACAGAGACAGTCAAGAATCGGATTCGGACGACTGGGTATTTCTTCTTTGGAAAGGCCTGGTTCACCGGTGAAACCGACAATCCGGCGTCCGACCAAAATGGCACATCAACATCCCAAGACGATCCAGAGGTGAATGCGGTGTGGTCCTGGGTACACGGAAACTCGCCATTGATTGTCCACTCCATGCTCCTCGGAATGCTAGCGCTTGGATTTTTGGGTTGGCGCTGGACACACGGTCCGCATACCCAAACTGGCCTTGCCGCGCTGGCTCTGGTGTGGATTCCACTACCCTACATCCTCTCACACGCCGAAAACTATTTTGGTCCTCGTATTCCGTTGGATGGCATTCTTCTGACGTTCGGCGCGTTTGCGATTGGCTGTCTCATCCCAGGATTGCGCGGAAAGCTCTTTGATAATACGGCAGAAGTTAAGAAGTTAGACGAGCGACTTCTGGGCACTTAAAGCGTTTCTTTTGAACCCGCAACTTTTTGGATGAGAGGTCCAACTAGTTGCGGGTTCCGAAATGGACAACGGACGACCATTTAGCAACAGATCGCTTCAACTTGTGCTTCCATTTAGGATTCGTTTCTCCACTCCCAACTCTTCCTGCTCAAAACCGCGTTTCTTTAGAAACCGAAACTTTTTCACTCAAGCAGTTTATCCCGCTTCGCTCCAGCTTGTCCCTCTCCCCGGAGCAGAAAAAGACTTCGGAACCCACAAATACGATACTCAAAGCCTCTCGTCCGATTGCAGGCACTCTGCCCGCACGCTTGCCGTCTGCGGGTGGGCAGAAGGATATTGAGGCACCAAGAGTCAGGCGAAACACAAAAGACGATTATTCTGGATGCCCCAACGATTGGCTGCTGCGCTAGGCCTTTGACCCATCTTGCTCCAACCTGCCAAACATCTGTATACTATGGAAGGTGGATCAGCCCAGGGCAACAGGAGCAATCATTTCGTTATGGACAACACGAATCAAACGATCGTTGTGCGCGGAGCCAGAGAGCACAACTTGCGAGGCGTAGACCTCGATCTTCCCAGAAATCAACTCATTGTCTTCACCGGCGTCAGCGGTTCGGGTAAGTCGTCGATCGCGTTCGACACGCTCTATGCTGAGGGACAAAGGCGTTACGTCGAATCGCTTTCGAGTTACGCTCGTCAGTTCCTTGGTCAGCTCCAAAAGCCCGATGTGGATTATCTTGGTGGACTGTCCCCGTCGATCAGTATTCAACAGAAGACAGCCGCGAGGAATCCACGTTCTACCGTCGGAACCATCACGGAAATTTACGATCACCTGCGTGTCTTGTATGCTCGTATTGGTCAAGGGCATTGTCCCGAATGTCAGCGACCCATTACGGCACAAACTCGGGAACAGATCATTGCGACGATTCAGGCCCTGCCCGAGGGTGCGAAGTTCTTGGTCCTGGCTCCGGTCATCCGGGGGCAGAAGGGTGAATACAAGGACCTGTTCGCCGACATGCTCCGTCGCGGTTTCATACGCGCCCGTGTCGATGGACAGGTCTTTCGACTGAGCGAAGACATCAAGCTCGACCGTCGCATCAAGCACGACATCGAAGTCGTCATCGACCGTTTGAAGAACGACAAGAAGTCTCGCCCCCGACTTGCCGAAGCGGTAGAGCAAGCGTTGTCTCTCGGTGAAGGGAGTGTCATCGTTGCCGTCGAGAAAGCCGCACCCAAGTCCGACGAGAACAAGGACAAGGCGGAGACACCTTACGATGACATCCTGTTGTCAGCCCACTACGCGTGTACGGCGTGCCAAAAGAGTTACGACCCACCAACACCACAGCTATTCAGTTTTAACAGTCCCCAGGGCATGTGTCCGGAATGTGACGGTCTCGGGACACAATATACCTTTGACCCGAACTTGTTGATTCCCGATCCCTCGAAGAGTATGTACAACGGAGCCATCCCTATCGTTGGAGCACTCCGTGGAATGGGGCGATGGCGAAAACACATCTACGAAGGAGTTGCCAAAGCCTTCGACATTAATTTGAAGGCTAAGTGGAAAGACCTCTCGGAAGAACACAAGGAAATTCTGCTCCACGGTTCGGGAGACGTGCACATCACGTTCGAGTGGAAACAACGCGGGGGCAAAGTTTGGAAGCACGGCGACAAGTGGGAGGGGATCATCCCTCAACTCATGAGCAGCTTCAAAAAGACAGCCGCCGGACCGCGACGTATGCAACTCGAAAAATACATGCGTGTCGTTCCCTGTCAGCCGTGTGGTCAACAACGACTCAATGCCCAGGCTCGCTCCGTGCGTGTGGGTGACAAGACGATCATCGAAGCCTGTGCGACCCCCATTGGCGATCTCGCCGCTTGGTTCGATCCAGAGACCGGTGACCTCGAACGGCAACTTTCGCCCATCCAGAAGATCATCGCTGCCGAACTGCTCAAGGAGATTCGTGGACGACTCGGATTTCTACTCAACGTCGGGCTGCACTATCTTACTTTGGACCGGACCGCACCAACTTTGTCGGGAGGAGAAGCCCAACGTATCCGGCTAGCCGGGCAAATCGGCTGCGGCCTCGTGGGCGTCCTCTATATTTTGGACGAGCCAAGCATCGGATTGCACCCACGCGACAACGAACGGCTGCTCATCAGCCTCGAACGACTCAGGGACATGGGCAACACTGTCGTTGTCGTCGAGCACGACGAAGAGACCATGCGGGCCGCCGACTACATCGTTGACTTCGGTCCAGGGCCGGGCGTGCGAGGCGGTGAAGTCGTCGCGTCGGGATCGTACAATGACATCCTCAAGCACAAGAAGAGTCTTACCGGCAAGTACCTGTCCGGGCGTGAACAGATCGAACTTCCCGAAGTCCGTCGCACGCCCAACGGGAAGAAGCTCACCATCCAAGGGGCGCGACACAACAATCTCAAGAACATCGACGTTGACATCCCCCTAGGCGTGTTCGTTTGTGTGACGGGCGTCAGTGGTTCGGGCAAATCGTCACTCGTGAATGACATCCTCAAGGAGTCCTTGCGGCAGCATTACAACAAACGGGGTGACGAGGAAGAGAACGGAAACGGGACAAACAAAGTCGGCGACCACGATGGTATCCTCGGCGTCGATCACATCGACAAAATCATCAACATCGACCAGTCACCGATCGGCAGGACACCACGTTCGAACCCAGCGACTTATATAAAGGTGTTCGACGAGATCCGGTCTCTCTATTCACTGGTTCCGGAGGCGAAAGCTCGCGGATACAAGCAAGGTCGATTCAGCTTCAACAAGCCTGGTGGGAGGTGCGAGGCCTGCGAAGGTAACGGATCAAACCGTCTCGAAATGGACTTCCTCGCCGATGTGTGGGTCACATGTCCTATCTGTGCTGGCAAGCGATTCAACCGTGAGACGTTGCAGATTCGGTTCAAGGACAAGAACATTCACGATGTGCTCGACATGGACATCCAAGAGGCCATGGAGCACTTCGAGAACGTTCCCAAGGTCCATCACATGCTGCGGACTCTCCACGACGTCGGGCTCGATTATCTTAAACTCGGTCAACCTTCTCCGACGCTTTCCGGAGGCGAAGCTCAACGTATCAAACTGGCTCGTGAACTCTGTAAACGGGGTACTGGTCAGACACTTTATGTACTCGACGAACCCACAACCGGACTCCACTTCGAAGACATCCGCAGGTTGCTCAAGGTACTCCACAACTTCGTGGAAGCCGGTAATACAGTACTCGTCATCGAGCACAACCTCGACGTCATCAAGACGGCCGATTGGCTCATCGACCTGGGTCCGGAAGGTGGTGCAGGTGGCGGACGACTGATATCCTCGGGCACTCCTGAAGTCGTCGCAGACTGTGATGAGTCGCACACCGGTAGGGCTTTGCGAGACGGACCTCTTGCCGAGACGATCCGGAACGGCAAGGCATCGACCAATGGGCACGTAGTCAAACGGAAGTCCAATCGCCGAGCTTTGCTGACTGACATCACCGTCCAGGGGGCCGAACAGCACAACTTGAAAAAAATCGACGTCAAGATACCCCGTGAGAAGATGACCATCTGTTGCGGACCAAGTGGTTCGGGCAAAAGTTCTCTCGCTCTCGACACGATCTACGCCGAGGGACAACGGCGTTATGTAGAATCGCTCTCGAGCTACGCCCGTCAGTTCCTGGGACAACTCCAAAAGCCCAAAGTCGAGAACGTCGCTGGGCTGTCTCCGGCCATCAGCATCGAGCAGAAGACTACCAGCAAGAGTCCGCGTTCGACTGTCGGGACGGTCACCGAAATTTACGACTACTTACGAATTCTGTACGCCCGACTCGGCCAGCCGTATTGTCCCAAGTGCCAGATCCCGATTGGCACACAAACGGCGGACGAGATCATCGAAAAGATCATGTCCTTGCCGGAAGGCACGAAACTTTACGTCATGGCCCCCATCGAACGAAAGGGACAAGGCTCGTACGACACCCTCTGGGGCGAACTGCAGCGAACGGGGTTCATGCGAATTCGCGTCAACGGTCAGTCGTTCAACGTCGAAGAACCTCCGAACATCGACCATCGCCGAAAGCACAACGTGGAGGTCGTTGTCGACCGGTTGATCGTCCGGGCGAACCAACGTACTCGGTTCGCCGACTCGGTCGAGGTCGCGTTAGACCTTGGCAAAGGCGTGTTACACGTCGCCATCGTCGATGACGACACGCCCGAGCAGAAATGGCAGGTCGATCGGTACAGTCAGCATTATGCTTGCGACGAGTGCGGCCGGAGTTTTGAGCCGCTGACGCCCCATCACTTCTCTTTTAATAGCAGCATTGGGTGGTGCAAGACGTGCGAAGGACTCGGCTTCCAACGCGGGGCTGATCCGAACGTCTTGATCCGAGACGTGAACCTGAGTCTGGTTGATGGAGCAGTTGCAGCCTGGCCAGCAATGACAGAAGACAATCGGTTTTTCCAGTTTGCCGAAGCCTTGGCCAATCACGTCGGGTTCTCTCTCGAGACCCCTTACAAGGACCTTGAGCCCCAACACCAGAGAGCCATCCTGGCCGGTACGGGAGACGATTGGATCGCGTTGGCACCTCCGAAACAGACTTCGCGACGCAAAAAGAAAGTGGACAATCCCGAACCGACCTTGAAGTTCCAGTACAAGGGATTGATGCCCGCGATCGACGAGGCGTCGCGGGTGAGCTTTGTCTACAGGCACAAGCTCGACAGCATCGTGAGTGAAGTGGCCTGCGCGACGTGCTCCGGTTCACGCCTGCGGCACGATGCGTCGGCGTGTCGTTTCGAAGGGAAGACGCTCGGTGAGTTGTGCGGAGTGCCGCTCGGTAACACACTCAAGTTTTTCAAGGCACTCAAGCTGAGCAAGTCTCAGAAACAAGTCGTCGGCGAACTCTTGCGGGAAATCCAAAATCGGCTTCAGTTTCTAGTAGACGTCGGGCTGGATTACTTGACGCTGAGTCGCAAGACCCCGACACTCTCGGGGGGTGAATCTCAACGAATTCGTCTTGCGAGCCAGATCGGGAGCGGATTGACTGGGGTTCTTTATGTGCTCGACGAGCCGACGATCGGCCTGCATCCACGAGACAACCGGCGGCTTCTCGAGGCATTAAACCGGCTCAGGGATTTGGGGAACACGTTGCTCATTGTGGAGCACGACAGGGAGATCATCGAAGCCGCGGATAACTTGCTCGACTTCGGACCTGGGGCTGGAGTTCACGGAGGGCAGATCACCGCGAAAGGGACACTCAAACAGGTTCAACGGTCGAAGTCGTCGTTGACAGGACAATACCTTTCGGGCAAGCAAGCCATCGCCGTCCCCAAGAATCGACGTATCGATCCCGATACTCCGCCGACGAATTTCTTGACGGTCGTGGGGGCGCGTCACAACAATCTCAAACACATCGACGTTCGGTTTCCGCTCGGGGCGTTCATTGCCGTGACGGGAGTGAGTGGCTCGGGCAAGAGTTCGTTGGTCCACGACGTGATGCACGCGGCACTCGCACGGAGACTCAACCGGGCCCGTACTGTTGTAGGAGGTCACGACGACATCCTTGGTCTTGAACAAATCGACAAGGTCATTAACGTCGATCAGAATCCGCTTGGGAATACGCCGAGTTCCAATCCCGCAACGTATTCAGGAGTGTTCGAGCTGATACGAAAGCTGTATGCCCAGTTACCCGACTCGAAAGTGCGAGGATACCAGGCCAAACGTTTCAGCTTCAACAAACCCGGCGGGCGATGCGAGGCTTGCGAAGGGAATGGCCAGAAGAAGATCGAGATGCACTTCCTCCCCGACGTCTGGGTCGAATGCGAGGTGTGTAACGGGACTCGGTACAACCCCGAAACGCTCGCCGTACGATTCCGCGACAAATCGATCGCCGACGTGTTGGCCATGTCCGTCGGGGAGGCGTTGGAGCTGTTCGAGAATCTGCCAAAGATTCGTCGCATATTGCAGACTTTGTCCGATGTCGGTCTCGCTTATGTTTCGCTCGGTCAGCCCGCGCCGACGCTTTCTGGCGGAGAAGCCCAACGCGTCAAACTCGCATCAGAACTGGCTAGACCAAACACAGGACGAACGATTTACCTGCTCGATGAGCCCACGACCGGATTGCACTTCGACGACATTCGAAAGCTGCTGATCGTTTTGAATCGGCTCGTGGATCTTGGGAACACCGTGATCGTCGTCGAGCACAACCTCGACGTCATCAAGACGGCCGACTGGGTCATCGACATGGGACCCGAAGCGGGCAGCGCTGGTGGAACTGTCGTTGCCGAGGGAACCCCCGAGCAAGTTGCAGCGGTCAAGAAATCCCAAACGGGAGCGATCCTCGCCAATGTTCTTGCTGCCGGACCACACGTGGTTCGAGAAATCTACGATCCACAAGCGGAAGAAACAGGCGAGGACAACGCGGACCTGGAGGAACTGGCCAAAGACGTCAAGATGCCCTGGGAAACCGACGGACGACTCTGGCACACCAAACAACGTCCCTCGCACAACGGCAAGCCCTGCAAATGGGAAGGCAAAATCCTGGACTTCGTCGATAAACAGGTACACGAACTCGGAGAGTTCGGAGAAACCAATTGGAATCATCGGAGCATCATCGAGATCGCCGCGAAGGTCAAAACCAGGGGGTGGTTCGTCCACATGCAAACGGGAATGGAATGGATTGTCCGGTTGGTCTTCCGAGTAGGGCGGAACACATTTAAGCAAAAAGAACTGAGCGAACGACTCGCCATTCCAACACTCAACGAAACCGAAGGGATCGAAGCCTATGGAGACGGATCGCGGGTCCTCGTCGCCAATCGAAAAGGTCCCTGGCAAGAAGTCGCCGTGTTAGCTCACAAGCACGAGGAGATCGACACGCCTGCGTTTCACGAATTTCTCCAGGAGGCGGTCGAGGCTTTCCACGCCAACTTGGCCAACATGGAGAAGAAACCCGAGGACTGGATGCCGTGGAAGATCGATGGTAAAAAATGGCATCTCGGCGAGAAAGGTTTTGGCGGCAACTCGAAACCAAAATGGGATCGGCAATTGCTCCCTCAGCTCCTGGACATCGTTCGGGAGATCGAACCCAAACTTGTCATCAAGTGGGACACTCGAGACGGTGTTTCGATCCGAGTTCCTGAAATCACTCGGGGTTGGGGCATGTGGCGTACCAAGAAAAAGGACGCTCTGGAATGTTGGTTCGTTGGACCCAAGGGTGAATTCAATTTAAGCCAGTTTGACAAGTTTGGCGACGCGCCTGTGTTGCAAGACCACCTGGAAGACATCGACACGATCGTGTTGCGTTTCCTGCGGCAAGAGCATTTGCATCGTGCGCAGTTGAAGGATTTTCTGGCCGCACACCTTGAGACGTTTCGAGCCAGTTTTGGATAAGGGATCGAAGACGCCGCTTCAGTGAGCGGCTAGTCGTTCCCCCCCCAAACAAGACAGATCGCGTTTATCCCATGGCGCGTGTTCCTGCTACTTTCTTCCAACGAATTATTGCCGTACAATACAATTTTTGTACTGTTTCCCAGAATAACATTACATAGCAGCGTCCAACAAACTCGTTCCGGGACCAACCGCGATGATTGAAATTTCCAAATTGGCCAGTTCTGTCAAACCTTCTGCCACACTTGCGGCCGGAGCCAAGGCCAAACAAATGAAGGCGGAGGGGATCGAAGTTTTCGACTTTAGCCTGGGAGAGCCAGATTTTACGACCCCTCAACACATCTGCGACGCAGCCTACGAGGCCATGAAGGGTGGGGAGACGCACTACACCCCAGCGCCGGGCACGGCCCAACTGCGGAAGGTCATCGCGAATTGGTACGAGAAGACTTACGGTTTGCAGGTCGCTCCCGATCAGGTCATCCTTTCCAACGGAGCGAAACACTCTCTCCACAATGCGTTGACGGTGTTGTGCAATCCGGGAGACGAAGTCATTATTCCGACTCCGTATTGGGTGAGCTACAGTACCCTCGTCGAAATAACCGGAGCCAAGCCCGTTTTGGTGTCGACGACCCAGGAATCTCATTTCAAGATGTCGCCCGACCAGTTTCGTGCGGCCATTACACCCAAGACTCGCGTGTTGATGATCAATTCTCCCTGTAACCCGACGGGGACGGTGTACACGCGAGTAGAACTCGAAAAACTGGCCGATATTGCTATCGAAAACGACCTCGTTGTCATCAGTGACGAAATCTACGAACAGCTTGTTTATGAAGACAACAAGGCGACGTGTTTTGCGACGTTGCGACCCGAACTGGTTGAGCGAACCCTCACGATCAGCGGAGTAAGCAAGTCGTACGCCATGACAGGCTGGCGCATGGGCTGGACTCTGGGCCCTCAACATGTGATCAAGTCCATGGGAGGCATTCAGAGCCAACAGACGGGGTGTCCTTCGAGTGTCACCCAAGCTGCCGTGATTACGGCCCTCACCGGCGACCAACAATGCGTTCAAGAGATGCGTCGGGAATTCGCTGCCCGTCGGGAAATCGTACTCAATCGACTCAAAGAACTCGGTTTTCCTTGCCCGGCCCCAGGCGGGGCGTTCTATGCTTTCTTTGACGTATCGAAGCATTTTGGTCGTACCTTGGGCGGACGAGCCGTGACGGACTCCATGAGTTTTTGCCAGGCACTGCTCGAATCGGTCCACGTCAACTTGGTTCCGGGTGCAGCGTTCGGGACCGAGGGGAGCGTGCGTATGTCTTTTGCCGCCAGTCGAGACCAAATTCAGGGTGGACTCGATCGCCTCGAGAAATTTGTTGCAGGCTAATTTTCTAATCCAGGGGAAACTAAATGCCCGTGCTGCTGCTTTCGGAAAACGATGTTCGCGGCCTCTTGACCATGGAAATGGCAATGGAGGCGGTCGAGGATGTTCTGCGTCAGATGGGAAACGAAGACGCTCAGAACACTCCGAGGGCGCGATGCCGGACCGAACGGATCATGCTTCACACGATGTCCGGAGCTGCAGAAGATTTAGGTTACCTCGGATACAAGGCCTACACGACCGGGAGGTGTGGGGCTCGATTTCACATGGCCTTACACGACGGCGAGTCGGGTGACCTCCTGTCGTTGATGCAAGCCGACTACCTCGGCCAAGTCCGGACAGGAGCTGCGAGCGGCGTCGCCACGCAATACATGGCTCGCCACGACGCCACCGAAGTGGGCATCTTCGGAAGCGGCAAACAGGCACGCACCCAGGCATGGGCCGTCAGTAAAGCCCGGCCAGTGCGGCGAATTCAAGTCTACAGCCCCAACGAAGAACATCGTCGAGCGTTCGCTCGAGAGATGAGTGAGGTTTGCCAGTGCGATGTCGTGCCCGTTCCGAGACCCGAGACGGCCGCCGAAGACAAGGATATCGTCATCACCGCCACGAACTCTCGGGAGCCGGTGTTGCACGGAAACTGGATCAACGAGGGAACCCACCTCAACATCGTCGGATCGAATCGAATCAATGCGAACGAAATCGACTCGGTAGTCATCCGGCGGTCCGATTCGATCGCCGTCGACAGCAAGGACCAAGCTCGGCTCGAAGCTGGTGATTTCGTCCAGGCCCTGGAAGAAGGGTCGTTGGAATGGGCACAAGTTCACGAACTTGGTCAGGTCATCATTGGTAAATATACTGGTCGAGCTCACCCCGAAGACATCACCCTGTTCAAGTCGCTTGGAATCGGCCTCGAAGACGTTGCCGTCGCGGGGAGAGTTTATGAGAAAGCGAAAGAACAGGGTGTCGGGCGCTGGATGAATTACTGGGATTCCAACAGTTAAGGTCGAGTCGAGTTCGGTGAGTAAGCATCCATTAAGCTTCCGACAACCTGAGCTGCGTGCCGTCAGAGACCGCCACTTCCCACTTGTTTTTCTCATCGCTCGAGTTTGTCCCTCCCTACGCACGATCTTCTTGAAACGAGGTTCCAGGCTCTCCTGCGACGTCCTGTGGGCCTGTTGAGAGTAGGTCTTTTCCATGTTGTTTGCAACTCCCAGTTGTTGGAAGATTCCAACTTGGAACTCCCTCACGACTGCAAGCATTACCAATATAAGCAGATAACGCTCCAAGCCCTTGAATTGGCATGAGACCAATTCACCCTTCTTCTCATTTTGCATGCTA
This sequence comes from uncultured Alcaligenaceae bacterium, assembly GCA_964423615.1. Taxonomy (GTDB): domain Bacteria; phylum Planctomycetota; class Planctomycetia; order Gemmatales; family Gemmataceae; genus CAYRFQ01. The sequence continues at coordinate 144,659 of CAYRFQ010000006.1, forward strand.
TGTTTTCTGCGGGTTATGGAACATTTAACTCTAGCAGGAGGTGCGCATGCAGCACTCATCTACGGACAAAAAGTCGGATGGGGCCGAGCCGGTTCTCCGGATTCAAGATTTGGTAGTTCGGTTTGGCGACTTTGTCGCCGTGGATCATTTGAGTTTGGACGTACGCAAGGGGGAACTGTTGGGGCTCCTAGGCCCTAACGGTGCCGGGAAAACAACAACGATCAAAGTATTGATCGGCCAAGGCAGACCAACCAGCGGAAAGGTCACGTTGTGTGGTTTGGACGTCCAGAAACAGTGGGACCAAGTCAAATCCGTTTTTGGGTACGTCCCTGATCGCGAGAATCACTTTGAAGAATTGACCGGACGGAGGAACCTGGAGATTTTCTGCGGGCTCTACAACGTGCCGAAATCTCGAGCCGAGGAATGTCTTGAGATGGTGGAGTTGAGCGAGGCCGCGAACTTACAGGTGAAAGGCTATTCGCTGGGCATGCGACGCAAGTTGCTTTTGGCTCGCGGGATGCTTCACAAACCGAAGATGCTTTACCTCGACGAGCCCACAGCGAATCTCGACATCCATTCCATCGAAGTTGTGCATCGAATCCTTCGCCAACTGATGGACGAAGGGACGACCGTCCTCATCACGACCCACAACATGAAGGAAGTCGAAGCCATTTGTGACCGCGTGGCGATTCTGTGTCGCGGAAAATTGGTGGCCCTCGATTCCCCTCTGACTCTCCGTCAGGAACACGCCGAACGCAAGGTCGACGTCATTCTCAACGACGGCCAAAGGATGGCCTTTGATCTGGAACGTTCCGAAGAGATCGAAGAGCTAATGGCTTATTTTCGGTCCCAAGATGTCGTCAGCGTCAACACACGCGAACACAATTTCCACCAGACTTTTTTGAAACTCACCGGCACCGCCTTCGAATAAATCAGGGAGAGATCATGCGTTGGTACATCTTACGAACGCTCCTGCACAAGGAGTTGTTACGTCACGGGGCCAACCGTGGCGGTATCTTTTTGGTCGTGTTGTTGATGGCAGCGTCATTGTTGTTATCGTTTTTCGGAGGCAAAGATCTCGAACGGAACACTGCCCTGACCGGCGTGAAAAGGTGCTACATCGAGTACAAGGTGGACGATGACTTCGTCGATCACCTATACAGGAATGTCCCGGCCGAGTTGGAAGGTAGAGTTCGGTTTCGGAACTTGGCCTCGGTCCGAACCAACGCCGACGGGACCCCTTTTTACGTCCAAAACGCTGGCGCGATCCAGATTCACAACGGCCAAGACAACAACGAAGTGCAAATCTGGTTTTGGGAACCAGGACAAGGCTCCCTCTCGAGCTACGAGATTTGGCTTTGGCGGGAAATCCAGAACTACACAAACAAGCAAAAACCTCCCGCTTCAACTTCGGATTTGCCAGACAACGAAAACGAACCGATTCCGATCGTTTTCAAGGAGCCGAAGCGGTCGTTCATCAAGGGTGGGCTCGATCCGCGATCTGGAATTGCGACGGCACTGGCGGTTTTTGGATTGTTTTTCGTTTGCGTTTACTTGATGCCGTCGTTGAGTTGCGAGGAACGAGAACGGGGCATTTTGTTGGCCCAGGCGTTATCTCCTGCATCGCCGAAAGAAATTCTGGGGGCCCGATTCCTGTTCTATCCCGTATTGGCGATCTTCCTGGTATGTGTGCTCGCAGGATCGTATCGACCGGTGGTCTTGCTGTCCGGGTACTTTTGGCTGGCCTTGCTCACTGCGACGGCTGGTTCGATGGGAGTTGGTCTCACGATCGCGAGCGTGGCGAAAACTCAACGAGAGGCTAGCATGGGGGCCTTGGCCTACATGTTCGTTGTCACGCTGTTTCTCTTCGTTTGCCAGCAAATCGGGGCGACGGGATTGTCTTATGTGGCGATGGAGTTCCACGTGCCTCGGATGTTCCACGCGGTCTTGTCGGATGCGGTGACGATCGAACACTGGGGAAGTGTGTTGATGATGTTCATCATCTCGTCGATTTGGGTTTGGGTGGCGGTCAAACTTTTCCGAAGACAAGGATGGCAGACGTAGCGACTTGGCCGGGACTTTGGTTTCGACCTCGTTCCAAAGGCCTGCTTTTGGGTATTCCAAAAGCAGGCTGGGTCTCACGAATCGTTAGTCTTCTGGTTCGGTCGCCGCAGCTCCTTCGACTTCGGTCGCTGGGTCTCGCATTTCTCCCTCGACGGCTTGTCCTTCGACCATGGCCACGGCCTCGGTCTTTTCAAGCGCTTCGTCTTCGTATTCGGCACTGTCCAGGATGAGGTCGAGTGCCTTCTGTTCGCGGATCATTTCCTCCAACGTCTCGATTTCGTTCTCGCGCTCGAGTTGGGCCCGAACCTTTCGGACCGACTCACCGGATTGCTCGGCAAGTTCTTCGATTTCCTGATCGATCTCGTCTTCGGTAACTTGGATTTCCTCGGTCTCGGCAATTTTTTGCAAGACAAAATGTTCTTTGAGTTCCATTTGCGTCGTCTCGAGGACTTCCTGTTGCATGACCTGCAAGCGTGCGTTGATGTCTTCATCGGACATCCCACTGTCGCGCATTTCCCGTGCGCGTCGACGCAAAGTATTTCTGGCCTGACGGACGAGCAAGTCGTTGGGGAGTTCCCATTTGGTATGGGCATCGACGTACTCAATGATTTGTTTTCGAGCCGACCGGCGTTGCTCGTATTCCAACCGACGTTCGAGGAGAACGAGAATCTGTTCGCGTAGTTGGTCGACCGAATGGCAACCGAATTCCTGGAGGAAATCTTGGGTCAGTTCGGGCAACCGGACTGTCTTGACGTCTAAAATTTCAAGGTCTGCCGTGATCGTTTGGCCCACCAACATTTCATTCGAGACTTGCGACGACATGGTAACCTCGACGGTCCGCTTGTCGTTAATGTTGGCTCCCTCCATTTGCTCGGCGAATCGCTCGGCCACTCCGTCCTTGAACGCAAGGCGGTCATCAACACGAAGGACGAGCTCTTTGTTGTTTCCAATCACGTTACCGAGGTGGTGGGTCGTCATGTTGACGGTGATGTAGTCGCCTTCGACGACGGGTTCGTCTTCCTTGGGTACGAGTTGGCCGTACGGAGCAAGTATGCGGCGTTGTTCGCGGTCGATGTCACTTTCGGTGAATGTACGTATCGGACGTTTCAGTTTCAGTCCCTTGTAGTCGGGAAGGTCAAAATCGGGACGAACTTCAATGTCGAATTCGTAAACCAAAGGCCCTTGTCTGGGCACCTGGATGGTTTTCGGATCGATGTTTGGCGGGGCCAGGGGATTGAGACCGAAGTCTTCGCCTAGTTGCTCCAAACTGGCCATGAGCAACTCACCCTTGACCTGATCGGTAACGTCTTTGTGGAATTGCCTTTCGATCACACGACGTGGCACCTTGCCCTTGCGGAATCCAGGGACAAAAGCGTCCTTCATGAGTTCGGAAAACTTGGAATCGAGAAGTTCGTCGATGCTGCCGCGTGCGATGGTAACTTTGAGATGTTTTTTACACGGCCCTACGTCGGCTATCTCGACTTCTTGGTCCAGTTTGTCCTCGGGTTCTTCCGGTGTATCTTCGTCGTCATCGTCGTCGTCGTCATCGTCGTCATCGTCGTCTTCGTCTCTGTCTTCCCCTTCGCTTTGCTGTTCGTCGTTTTCGGGCTGTTCGGCTGTCGCGACGGCAGTCGGATCATCGTTAGTTTCCTCGGTCGTCTCTTCACTCGCCGAAGCGGATTCCGGCGTATCGTCTGATGGGGTTTCATCGGCGGCAGTGGTTTCGGCTTTTTCTTCTTCGGCTTGGGCCGTTTCCAGTTCCGGGTCTGGTTTTTTGGTTTCATCCGTCATTTGAAAAAGCTCCTGGTGTGTCTTCGAGTTGGTCGCTGGTCTTCCCCGTCTCGGACTAAGCCTATCCGCGTATTTTACGCGAGGGGATTGCTGTTTAGTTTGTTAAGATATTCAAAAGAAGAAAGCCGAGATAACCAGCAAAACTTCTCCGCCTCGTGTTCGCATCGGTAAAGCGAACGAGGAGAATTTTACAAGTTATCTCGGCTTTGAAAAGCGGGTGAACGGATTCGAACCGTCGACATTCACGTTGGCAACGTGACGCTCTACCACTGAGCTACACCCGCATGAGCTGGTTTTGCCGTGAGGAAGTGATTCCTCATACACCGCATTATAAGTTAGCCAAATCGGATTTCAAGAGGGAACCGGAACCTTCCCTCGAGCGAGTTTTCACTCTCCGATCTTCTGGCTTGGGCTTACCTCTGAACAAGAGGCAAACGGGCGAGGCAAGGTTCGCGTCGCAGTTTGGAAAAATCGAATGTCTCTTGATTCTCACTCTCGACTCTCAACTCTCGACTCTTTCTTGTAGAATCTTCCATGGGTTCGTGCAATTGACTTTAGGTTGACGAAGGCTCGCAACCCACCCACCGTTGCAGGACCTGCCTCAGATTGCATCCTCACTTTGGAGACCGAAATGTCTGTTTTGTTACGCTCTCGTTTTCTTTTCGTGATCATCTTGTTGGTGGCTTCGTGGGCTCCAACCCAAGCCGAAGACTGGTTGCGGTTCCGTGGACCACAAGGATCAGGGATTTCTAAACAGAAAGACCTGCCGACCAAGTGGGACGGTCAAACGAACATCCGCTGGAAGACTAAAATGCCAGGCGGTGGTGCCTCGAGCCCGGTCACGTTCGGCAAGCGAATCTATGTGACTTGCTACACCGGGTATGGCGCGTCGGGTGGCGACATGGAAGATCTCAAACGACACTTGTTGGCCATCGACCGAGATTCCGGGAAGATCATCTGGGATAAGGCCATGCCCAGCAAAGCCAAAGTTACACGATATTCCAGTTTCCCTCGTTTGCACGGGTATGCTTCGAGCACCCCAGCCGTCGATAAGAGCGGAATTTATGTCTTTTATGGCTCGACCGGTGCGGCCAAGTACGACCACGACGGCAAGTTGATTTGGAATACCTCGTGTGGAACAAGAACACATGGTTTCGGGACGGCGAATTCCCCCATTCTTTACAATGACTTCGTGATACTCAACGCGTCCGTCGAAAGCGGCTCTCTGGTCGCACTGGACAAGACCACCGGGACCGAAAAGTGGCGAACCGAAGGCATCCAATCTTCTTGGAACACGCCCATTATTGTCCAAGCGGAGCAAGGACCCGAACTCGTCTTGAATACTCGCAGCGAAGTTCAAGCGTATTCCCCCGACACAGGCAAACTCCTTTGGAAGTGCAAGGCCTTCCGTGACTACATCTGTCCAAGCGTCGTATTTCACGACGGAGTCATCTACGCCATTGGTGCTCGTGCTCATTTGGCATTGGCCGTCAAGGTCGGCGGCCGCGGAGACGTTACCGAAAGTCGCGTAGTCTGGAACCTCGACCGAGGCTCCAACGTTTCCTCGCCGGTCTATCACGAGGGACATCTTTACTGGACCCACGAAGGAAGACGCGAACTCTATTGCGTCAACGCCAAGACAGGGAAAATCGTTAACCAAAAGACGCTGAAGAGGCCCAAGAGAAGTACAGATAGCCGATTTTATGGCTCTCCGTTGTACGCCGACGGAAAATTGTACATCACGTCACGCGGCATGGGGACATACGTTGTGGCGGCTACCCCGAAGCTGGATCTCGTTGCCCACAACGTGATCGAAAACGACACAAGCACTTTCAACGGTTCTCCGGTTCCTTCCAATGGCCAGTTGTTGCTGCGAAGTGATGCCTACCTGTATTGCATTGGTAAAGCAGAATAGACCAGGTTCCGTTGGGAACCACAAGTAGTGCATGGCCGAGCAGTGCCGTGTGGGTTGCCATGCGGGGCCCATGGAGCGAGGAATCTATTGAGACCTGCGCGGATAATGTAGCAGGCACACTTGGAACGGGTAATTTCTAGTTGTCCGGTTTTTGTGTTTGTCGTAGGTACACGCGGCTCGCGTGTACTTCGAAAGCTCGGCCAAGACCAACGTACACGCGAGCCGCGTATAACTACGAACCGGACAAGCATTTCTTTTCCATTCCCCGTGTGCCTCCTACTTGGATTCATTAGCCGCGCAGGTCTCAATAGCTCGGTTGCCAGGCTTTGTCTGGCAGCCAAGCTAGATCGGGTTGTTAGATGGCCAGGCGACTTTGAACTCGTTGGCGGCCTCGGCGATTTCTGACTCTGAGGCGTTGGAAAAGGAATCTCATCAGATCGCGTTCGTTATGGCATCTCTGAACCGTGAACCGGTACACCGTCCGCACGCCCCTGCTGAAGAACCGATCGAATTTTCAACAATTCGATTATCCTGACTGGAACGAGGAGTTCCCCCCAGGAACCAAATTCACCCGAATCATCCAAAGCGTCCAAACCAGATAGCTCATTTCGCAGCGATCTATTGATTCGATCGCGTTCCTGAATATTCCACTGGCTTTTCCCGGCTTAAGAGTTGATAAAATGCAGTGAAGAATTTCCATCTCTGCTTGAGCTTGGGAGGTAGACGGATGAGCTTCATTGTGGTGGGAATGATCGTTCTCGCGGTGATAGGCCTCGTTGCCTCAATCGTCATCATCACGACTGTTCAGTCGATGAATTGGCTGACCCAACCAATGGGACTGTTCGAACCAGTCAACCATATCCGTAATTCATTCTTTCTCGACGATGTGGATTGGACGGACGACTGGGCGTTTCGGAACGGCTACGACTTCGATAGCTACTATCATTTCCAGTGTCAAAGAGGACTCAAGGCGAAACTGGCCGCCTGGTACAACCCCGATACGAAGGCGGGATTGCTTCTGGCCCACATAGGCCCCCTTGTGATCTTCGAATTCGCCAGTTACTACGAAGACGGAACGGAAGTCAATACGTCGGATCACGGAGATTCACTCATGCTTCCGCCGGCCCCAGGAGTTTACAACGAGGCTTTCCCAAAGGCGACTTTGGACGAACTCCACTGGCGACACTTCGAGAGCCGGGCCTTTTTAGAGGAAGTGTTCGAATTGCCCCATGCGCGGAGTCAGACCATGCTGACGTCGCTCGAAGAATCCACCTACTCCCACGCGAGCTACGTAAAAACCATTCCGTTCTGGTGGTTGCGGTCTTTGTACTGGTACTTCATCCGACGACCGGCCCTCAAGAACAAGTCGATCGCTGCCCAGCTCGGGGAGCCCGATTGGAGAAGGCAAACTCCCCACGATAACGCCCCCCGTTTTCCAGAGGATTCCTCGAAAGGAACGGACGAGAGGTTTCGTGCCGACGACGCGAACTGAAGTGATAAGGTTCTTCTGAGATTTCGACGGTCCGACCGTCTACTTGACAGGCAACTGTAGGCCGTTTACGTCTCAACGATAATGCTCTCAAATCCTCAAACTGGCACTCCTCCACGTCATCGGTTACCATAAATTACGATCAAATGAGTAATTTAACCATCGGCCCAGGCGTTGGAGTTTTGGCCATGCGACATTCGTCCATCACGTTGTTACTGGTAGCCAGTTGCATCTTGTTTACACCCAGAACCATCCTGGCTTCCCAACCCCAAGACGGAAACTCCCGCCAACTGGTTCGTTTGGTCGTTCAACCAAAGAAGATCGAGTTGCGCGGGGACGGAGCCCTCGGGCACGTTCTGCTGACCGCCGAATTCTCCGACGGCTCGGTCAAAGATGTCACTCGTCTGGCCCGATGGAAAGTTGAAGACCCAACGCTTGCAACATTCCAAGATCACGCAGTCCTGGGACGGGCCAATGGAACAACTCAATTGACCGCCGAGTTCGCAACCGAGTCGGTGGTGGTCTCCGTTGATGTCCAAGACAGCGACCGTCCACGACGTTTCACGTTCCGTCACGACGTGATGCCGATTTTTAGCAAGGCCAGCTGCAACGCTGGAACTTGTCACGGCAACTTCAATGGCAAAAATGGCTTTCGCTTGTCTCTTCGCGGCGAAAATCCTGACTTCGATTTGCAGAATCTCACGCGAGATACGACAGGCCGCCGTCTCAACTTGCACCAACCCGATAGCAGCTTGTTGTTGCAAAAGCCAGCGGGAGGACTACCGCACGAAGGAGGCGTTCGTTTCAGTCGAGACTCCAAGGAATACGCCGCGTTGCGTCGTTGGATCGCTGCAGGAGCCCATCCCGACAAAGGCAGAGTCTCGGCGTTAACACGACTCGAAGTCTATCCATCCGACCGAGTTCTACTCCACGGAGAACGAGAACAACAGATCATTGCGAGGGCGACGTTTTCCGACGGCACACAACGAGACGTGACCGACCTGGCGGCCTACGAACCGAGTATCGAAACAGTTGAGGTTTCCTCCACTGGGTTGGTTACGGCCTCCAAATCGACTCAGGTTACTGTCGTCGTTCGATACCTCAATGAGCAACAGCCCGTCCGGTTGGCATTCGTCCCCGAGAGGAAAAATTTCCAATGGAAGCCGGTCCCGATAACCAACTACATCGACCGCGAAATCTTCGGCAGGCTCAAGGAACTCCGGATCGAACCATCCTTAATGGCCGACGACGCGACATTTTTGCGACGGGCATACCTCGACGTGACCGGTCGACTGCCGACCATTTCCGAAGTCAAAGCCTACCTGAAAAGTGATGATCCCAAGAAACGCGAGAAACTCATCGATTCTCTCTTGGAACGCCCCGAGTACGCTGATTTTTGGGCGTTGAAATGGGCTGACCTGTTGCGTGTCGAAGAGAAGTCGGTCGATGTCAACGGAGTGAAGTACTTCCATAAGTGGATTCGCAAGAGCATCGCCGACAACAAACAGCTCGATCAGTTTGCCCGTGAGTTAGTTACGGGCCGAGGTAGCACGTACAAGAATCCGCCCGCCAACTACTATCGCACCAACAGGCAACCTCAACTTGCGGCAGAGACAACGGCCCGGCTGTTCATGGGAGTGCGGATCGCGTGCGCCAAGTGCCACAATCATCCGTTCGATCGGTGGACTCAAGAGGATTATTTCGGGCTCTCGGCGTGTTTCGCCCGTATCGAAACCAAAATGGTCAACAACAAACGACGCGACAAACTAAATAAACACGAGTTGAATGGCGAAATGATCGTTTCGATCGCCAAGAAGGGGGAAGTCTCGCATCCGAAGACCGGCGGAACCATGCCGCCTCGACTGCCGAATGGAAGCGTGGCCGACGTGAAAAAACACGGAGACCGACCGAAGGCCCTGGCGGCCTGGTTGGCGACGAAAGAAAACCCGTTCTTCGCCCGCGTGATGGCCAACCGCATCTGGTACCATTTGATGGGACGCGGTCTCGTCGAACCGGTGGATGACTTTCGCGTGTCGAATCCAGCCAGCCACGAGAAACTACTCGACGAACTCGCCGATGACTTCGTTAGACACCGCTTCGATCAGAAATACTTGATCCGGCGAATCATGAACACTCGGGCCTATCAATTGTCATCGAAACCGACTGAAACGAATCAAGAAGACGAAATCAATTTTTCACACGTTCATCCGCGGCTTCTTTCGGCAGAGCAACTCCTCGACGCGATCTCACAGGTGACCGAAGTCCCGGAGAACTTCAAGGGCCACCCGAAAGGCACACGCGCCGTCCAATTGCCTGGAGTTCTTGGGGCTCCCAAGTTCTTGCAGGTGTTTGGTCGTCCGGATCGACTACTTGCGTGTGAGTGTGAACGGCAGAGCGCCACGACGTTGAACCAGGCATTCCAGATGATTTCTGGCGATATGATCACCCGAAAGGTTAACGGGTCACCACGAGTTCGCCGCTTGCTCCAGCAAAAAGTCGATGCGAAGGCCATCATTACGGAATTCTATCTGGCTGCGTTGTCGCGGTATCCCACACAGCGTGAACTAGATGTGATTGGTCAGCGACTGACTCAAACCGGGAACCGGCAACGAACGACCGAAGACCTGCTCTGGGCAATCCTCAACACCAAGGAATTTTTGCTTCGTCGTTAGGAAGGATAAGGCTGTGTCGCGAATGGAAATAGCGCAAGGACAAATCGTCTTCGCGCGTGATTACACATTGCGTTTGCTCGATCAAATACCAACAGACAAATGGTTCGAAATGCCCGCGGAAGTCACCCACGTCGCGTGGCAAGTCGGCCATCTCGCGATGGCCGAATATCGTCTCGGGATGCATCGCCTTCGTGGCGAAAGGCCCGACGATGCCCAATTGATTTCGGAACCCTTCCTCAAGGCCTTCGGCAAGGGCTCGGTTCCCACGAACGATCAGGGATTCTACCCGACCATCGAAGAAATCCGGGCTACATTCGACCGTGTTCACGAGCAAGCGCTGCAAGAATTGCAGGACTCCTCAGAAGTGGATTTGGATTCGGAAGTTCTCAATCCTCATCCTATTGTGAAGACAAAATGGGACTCGCTCTTGTGGTGTGCCCAACACGAAATGATACACGCTGGGCAGATCGGGTTGTTAAGACGACAACTCGGGATGGATCCGCTGTGGTAGAGTCGAAAAGTGAATATGAAACCATTTGTGAGACTCAATCCTTGGCAACAGAACCTCTCTCGTTCTTGTTCCGGAATTTGCAGAAAGGTGACTTGGGATACCGGCTTGGCCGTCTTGTGAAACATACCCAAGCGGATATTATCGTGCTCGCAGAGTGCAAGTATGGCAACGACGAATTGGTTGCAACGTTGCAGGAACAGTGTGAACACAAATATCACGTTCCAGCTAGCCTTTCCGAGAAAGTACGAATCGTTACGCGGCTGTCGAAAAACTGCATAATCGATCGTTTCAACAGTGAATTAGGTCACTACACAATTCGTAGCGTTCGAGTTCCGAATCTTCCAGAACTCCTGCTTTGCGGTGTTCACTTTCACAGTAAAGTCAGTTGGAACGAAGTCGATCAGGCTTTGGAATCCACGAATATGGCAAGGGACATCGCACGTTTTGAGGAGGAAACTGACCACCAACATACTATAGTGCTTGGTGATTTCAACATGAACCCGTTTGAAGCTGGTTTGACCGGAGCTCAAGCACTCAATGCCGTGATGACCGCCTCCTTGTGTCGTGAACGGATTGTCGCCGGGAAAAAGTACCAACGCTTCTACAACCCGATGTGGGGCTTTTTTGGCGATCAAACGTTGGGGCCAGCTGGCACCCATTACTTCCGAAGTAATAAACCAACAAACACTTACTGGCACATGTTGGATCAAGTCCTTCTTCGTCCATCGCTGACAGGGTGTCTTGGACAATTGAGAATTGTAGAGGAGGATGGAGCAGAATCGCTGTTGATGAACGGTCGACCTGACTCAATGCGTGGATCAGACCATCTACCAATTGCTTTTAGTCTTGATTTGACGAGGATAGAACAATGAGCAAGCAACTCCTCAGTCTCTGGCCAGAGGATTTAGCTGGAGCCAAATTGACACCCAAAAAAATTCTTGAGGAACAAGCACGAGAATTGGAGAAGTTAACTGCGAAGCGATTAAGGGGAAGCGTAACTCGTGTAGTCAATCAATCAATGGTACACTTGTCTTTTGAAATCATAGCCGACCAACTCGAGTACACACATCGACTGTTTGAAGTCACTCATGGCACTCAGTTGGTCTATCCTGTGCATCTCAAGTTCAGCCAAGAGGTTTTTCCTTCGTACAACCAAGAGCAGCCACCCACGTCGGAAATCGAATGTGCAGACGATAGCGCCTTCATGGAGCGTCTAGCGGACGTGTTGCGTTCTTCCCGCACGAAAGAAATCGTAACTTCTCTTCTAGCGAGGATTGACGAATTGCGTGAAGAGAACGGAGTATCAGGGGTAGGTGATTGACTGGCACGATTGTCTCGGGGCGAACTCCCCGACGCTATTTTACAGAGGACCTCTACATGAAATGTAAGCTCTCACTTCTTCTACATGCCGGAATGTTTTTTCTTTTCGTTCTTCCCTCATCACTCCTGGCCGACCAACCCAACTTCGTCTTCATCATCGCCGACGATGCCACATATAACGACATGGAGTGTTACGGCGGGCAAGCCAAGACTCCAAACATGAACAAACTCTGCCAACAGGGCATGAAGTTCACACATTGTTTCCAGCAAGCTCCGATGTGCTCGCCAACGAGACACGCCATCTACACAGCCATCTATCCGGTGAAATCCGGTGCTCATCCGAACCACACGTTCGTCAAGAAGGGAACAAAAAGCGTTGCGAATTATTTGCGTGCCTTGGGGTATCGTGTGGCCTTGTCCGGGAAGACACACATCCAGCCACGGGAGTCATTTCCGTTCGAGTACCTGAATGAGGGCAAAGGATTTCGCAAGAAGGGTCAACGTAACAATCCAAACTTCAAGGCCATCAAACAGTTCCTCAGGCAATGTAAGAACAAGAAAACGCCGTTCTGTCTGTTTGCTTGCTCGAACGAGCCTCATAGTCCGTGGAATAAAGGTGACCCGTCGAAATATCCACCGGAAAAACTCAAGCTCCCGCCATACTTTGTGGATACGCCAGTGACTCGAGAGAACTTCTCAAGATATCTCGCCGAAATTACATACTATGACTGGCAAGTCGGAGAGTGCGTGAAACTACTCGACGAACTTGGGCTCAGTGAGAACACCTTGGTTATGGTTGTTTCCGAACAGGGAAATAGCTTTCCATTCGCCAAGTGGACGTGTTACGACATGGGTTTGGCCAGTGGGATGATAGTTCGGTGGCCGGGGCGCGTACGACCGGGTTCAACAACAGATGCCATGGTCGAGTACGTCGATATCGTTCCGACGTTTTTGGAAGCAGCCGGTGGCAAGCAACCGACTGAAGTTGATGGTCGCTCTTTCTTGCCTGTGTTGTTGGGGAAAGCGAAAGAGCACAAAAAACATGTTTACGGGTTGCAAACGTCTCGTGGGATCATTAACGGGCCTAAAGGTTATGGTATCCGCACGGTTCGTTCGCAGAAGTATCGGTATATCATAAATCTGGACCCGAAAGCCAAGTTCAAGAACGCTGTTTTCCGCAGCCAATTCTGGAAGAGTTGGGTGGAGAAAGCGGAGGCCGGAGATAAACACGCCAAAGCCATGGTGAATCGCTACGAGATGCGGCCTGCCGAAGAACTCTATGACGTCACGAGCAACCGGAATAACATGAAAAATGTAGCGAACGATCCACAGTTGGCCGAGGTGAAACGAGACCTTCGCCAACGTTTGCAAGCGTGGATGGAACTCCAAGGAGATCGTGGCCAAGCCACCGAGTTACTTGCCCATACTCGCCAGTGGAGAAACCGGAAGAAGAAACAGAAATAATTTGTTCGGTTTGTAAGGTGGGGCAAGTCCACCTTGACCTCTTTACACAAATGAAAGGCGGGTCCTGGGCCCACCTACGACATAACACACGGACCTCCCTCTATGCCCCCGATATTAGTCCTTGGAACACGGAACAAAAAGAAGTGTCAGGAAATCATGGAAATCCTGGGCGATCTACCCATCGAGCTTCACGACTTGAGTCATTATCCAGACGCTCCAGAGGTGGAAGAAGACGGCCAGACCTTTGTGGACAACGCTCGGAAGAAGGCTTCCGAAGTTGCGAAAGTGTTGGGCCAATGGGTTCTCGGGGAAGATAGCGGTTTAGTCGTTCCTGGGCTCGGCGGTAGGCCGGGCGTATATAGCGCCCGGTATGCTGGCAAACAGGGCGATGACGAAGCCAACAATCAAAAGCTCCTCGCCGAACTGGCTCCTCTCCCTGACGAAAAGCGGAAAGCGTACTACGTCTGTACGGCAGCCGTGGCCGATCCGACTGGTGATGTGAAGGCGGTCGTTGACGGTAAGTGCCACGGCCTCATCGAGAAAGAACGCCGTGGTACAGGTGGCTTCGGATACGATCCACTGTTCCTTGTACCCGAGTTCCACAAAACGTTCGGCGAGCTGAGCTCGCGTGTTAAGCATGCGTTGAGTCACCGTGCCCGAGCGCTTGGTAGACTTCGTCCAGAACTCCGTAAGTTGTTGATCGTTGGGTGAGCTGAGTCCGTACGAAACACGAAGCGATCCAACTCGCGAGGATATCATGAAGTATTTCTATCGACTCCTAATGTTGTGTTTGGTCGTCGAAGCTCTCTCAGGAACGGGTGTTGCCACAGGGCAAAACCAACGAGGAGGCAAGACAAAACCGAACATCGTCTTGATCTTCGTTGATGATCTCGGGTACGGCGAACTTGGTTGTCAAGGCAATCGCGAGATACTCACTCCACATATCGACTCGATCGCCAAGAATGGGATTCGGTTCACCGACGGTTATGTTTCTTCGCCGTATTGTTGTCCTTCGCGGGCGGGTTTGCTTACAGGACGATATCAGACTCGCTTTGGTCACGAACTGAATGCTGTCGGTGATCAGAATATCCGGCCCAATGTCGGTTTGCCACTCACAGAAGTGACGATCGCCGATGTCCTCAAACGGGCAGGATACGTCACCGGATGTATTGGCAAATGGCATCTGGGTGGGACGGCAAAGTACCATCCTCAAAAGCGTGGATTTGACGAGTTCTATGGATTCCTCCATGAGGGCCACTTCTTCGTTCCCCCTCCCTACAAAGGCGTCACCTCTCGGTTACGACCGAACGAACCACCGTATGATAAAAACAACTCGATGCTCCGGGGAACGAAGAAGATCGTTGAGAAAGAGTACCTCACCGACGCCATTACACGCGAGGCTTTATCGTTCCTCGAACGACACAAGAGCAAACCGTTCTTTCTGTACCTACCATATAACGCGGTCCATAGTCCTATGCAGGCTCCGCACAAATACCTCGATCGAAATAAGCACATTGACGATTCCCACCGTCGGTTATTTGCGGCAATGTTGACATCCCTCGACGACGGTATCGGAAGGGTGTTGGCGAAACTGCGCGAATTGAAGCTTGAAGAGGAGACTGTTGTCATCTTGTTGAGCGACAACGGTGGGCCGGTTGCAGAACTCACCTCCAGTAATTGGCCACTGCGTGGCGGCAAGGGACAGCTTTGGGAGGGAGGCGTCCGGATTCCGTTCCTGATTCAATGGAAAGGACAATTGCCGGCAGGCAAGACGTATCCCCATCCAGTGATCTCTCTCGATCTATTTCCCACCGTCGCAGCGGTTGGAGGAGCCAAACTTCCGGACGAGCGAAAACTTGATGGGGTCAACTTGCTCCCTTTCTTGACGAAGCAGTCCACCAAAGAAAAACCACACGATGTTCTTTTTTGGCGTTACGGGGCTAACATCGCGCTACGCCAAGGAAAGTGGAAACTCGTCAAACAACGTAAACGAGGTCAACGCAAACCGCCTCGATTCGAATTGTTCGATCTTTCGAAAGACATTCGTGAGACTTCTAACCTCGCGACGAGGCAGCCAAAGAAATTTCAAGCGTTGAAGGCCGAGTTGCACAAACTGAACCAACAGATGATCGAACCACTATGGGGTCGACGTCGAAAGTAAGTGGCAATGGACGGTTCCATTTCGACCACCTCAGACCGTAACCTGTCGTTGAGACTTGGTGACTCTAAAATCTCCAGGTTCCTCTGACTCCGGTCCTTTGCAAAACCTGGGAAATCGTGTACATCAGACAGTAGGAGAGTTATTCTTCGGAACAGAGATGACGACTGACAGAGGCAACCATGATCAAACAAAAACCAAGTTGGTTAGCCCTACTCCAACAACGATGTCCGAAGTGTCGTGAAGGGCGTGTGTTTCAAAACTTGCTTGACCTGAATAAGACTTGTCCAACGTGTGGGATCGTGTGGGAGCGAGAGCCCGGGTACTATGTTGGTTCGATGTATTTTAGTTATTTTCTGGCCATAGCTTTTCTGCTCGTTGGGGTCGGGATTTGGTA
Source organism: uncultured Alcaligenaceae bacterium (assembly GCA_964423615.1). Classification (GTDB taxonomy): domain Bacteria; phylum Planctomycetota; class Planctomycetia; order Gemmatales; family Gemmataceae; genus CAYRFQ01. The sequence continues at coordinate 160,440 of CAYRFQ010000006.1, forward strand.
TTGTGTCTTCCCGACTTGGGATTTCGGGCGGCTCGCCCTTCTCTCGATTGTTACATTTCTTCCGCTCGTGCCGGTAGTTTATCGCTACTCTAAAATCGTTTGGATGTACTTCGACTATTGGGTATGGCCCGATCATCGTAAGCTGGAGACACCTGACGATGCGACAGCGTCGAATGAAACTCGGTAGCAAGTGGATATACCACTCCCATCTGGAACGACAGTTATGCTGGCGACTATAACCTTATTGATCATGGCGGGAGTTGCCTACGCCCATTGGCGGGAAGGCATTTTTACTGGCTTTTGCACCATGGTGAACATCCTCCTGTCGGGGATCATAGCGTTTAATTTTTGGGAACCTCTCGCCACTGCCATGGAGCCTGGGTTCACAGATTCTTTTGGCCAGGGTTATGAAGATTTATTTTGTCTTATCTTCCTCTTTTGCGTGAGCTTTGGTCTTTTTCGGTATGGTGTGGACAAGATGACCCCTGACCTCATTGACCATTACCCGCTCGTTCAACAATTCGGCGGTGCTGTATTTGGTCTCATTTCGGGGTATTTGATTTCGGGCTTTCTCGTTGTCGTTCTCCAGACCCTTCCCTGGCATGAAAATTTTATGGGGTTCCAACCTCGTGATCGGACGGAGTCGAGCCAACGCAGCGTGTTTCCTTCGGATCGGGTCTGGTTAGCGATGATGCGTCGGGCTGGTGCCTACACCTTCGCAGGCTCCTACTATCCTAAACTTCCGAAACTAGTTCACGAGTCTCGGCGAGGCAGTGAAATCCGCGTCAATTCCTTGTACGAACATTACCGGACGTTCGATCGGCAAGCCTCGTTCGAGATCCGCTACCGGCGTTATCGACGCTACAACGATGAACGCGGACCGATACCTTATCTGGGAGAATTCGAAGACGAATTGAAATTCAAATCGCAGTAGGAAAGTCGAGTAGGAAGGTTCTTCGGTGAGTTTGAGTTTTGAGCCAAGCAGTTACTTCGATCACGGCCTTGGCCTGTCGAGGCAGACTTAATCCTTACCGAGGACCAGATCGACGACCCAGCACCCCCGAACGTGTTTGCGTCCGGAAGGTGGACGAATTCGGCAATGATCGAGGATTTCCGGGTTATCGCATCCGGCTTCTTCGAGAGCATCGGCGAGGATCGGCAACTCGAAAAAGCGGCATGTCAGGTCGATGCGGCGGGCCACTTCCCGTACTGAGGACGTCAACCACACCGGATGGATTGTCGCAGGTCGAAATGGATTCCCAAAAATCTCGCGGATCAATTCGCACTGCCTTGCACCTGTGTCTTGCCAGGCCGTGGCTCGAGAGGAATTCGGATCGGTCGCATATTGAGCCGAACGAGCCGAGCAGGCGTTTCGAACCATCCAACTCGTCCTCTCCAAAGATTTGCGATCTTGAGCAGCGGAAGATGAGGCAGCCTGGAACGCCCAGGACAAGTCGTAGTAAGCCCAGCTAGCCCAGAACGGTTCGTCGCCATCGATCGGCTCTTCCTGATGGTCCGTGATGGCAAAGATAGACCTGGCTACTTCCAAAGCAGCCGAATGAGCTTGTTCTCTCGCCTGATCCAAAACTTGCAAAGAGATCAAGTTGTCGGCGTATAGTTCAGCCTTGTCAACGACATCTCGCACCCGCGCGTCGACCAACATGCTCCAAATGGAACGACAACAAGCGACGGCAAATAAGCGCCACTTCCGTTCGCTAGTTTGCGGCGGTAGTTGGGACAGCATCCAGTTTGGTTGTTGGCTAACAGCCCAATCCTGCGGTTCCGACCCCATGAGCCTGCTCTCCACAAACTCCTTTTCGCTAGTTTTTCCCATCTCTTCTAAATCGAAAACCGACCAAAAAACGGTCAGGTGGAGACAAAGAATTTTGTCCCAAGGAACCAGTTGTTGCAAGACTCCATTCTAGGAGTGCAAGCGGATCGGGTTTATCTCAGTGTTGTCGATTGATGTATAAAATCAAATTTGTGCACTGAGTCGTATTACACCTTACTGTATGCATGGATTTTGGAACGTGTAGCAGGTATGGTAACCCACGAGATGGCCGTCCGTGCCATCCGCTTCCTCTGGATCACACAGTTCGAAAAGGAACCGAGACAATAGTAGCGGACGGCATGACAGAGGGTGTCTGCTACATTTTCCAAAGTAGAGCAGTTCCCGCTTGTGTTGGGTACAAGCGAGAACTGCTCTATTGAAACCTCCGCAAATAATGAGACGGTCGCCCGAGGCCTTTGCCGCAATACGCTCAAATACCTAGCCATTGTGACCAGGCTACGATGACCTTGGACTTAGGCCAAAGGAAAAACGCCCTGAATGGATTGGCTGGCCTGGGTGAAAGGCGAATATCGTCATCTTTCGACTGGTTGGACAGACACTTCATTAACTCGGCAGGTCTCAATCATTAACCGAACAGCACTCACTAACGATCCGTGTTTCGGATACGTTCTTGGATTTTAGGAAGTAACAACGGAAGTTCGGCGATCGAGTCGATCACGTAGTGAGCACCAGCTCTCACCAGTTTCTGTTCCACCGCCCTTATCCGAACTTGTTTGTCGGCTTCAGGGAGAGCGTTCCACTCTTGTTCGGTGAGGCCGACTTCGCTACTCGTCTTGGAAACACCAATTGTCCAGACTCCTGCATTGCGGCCTTCTTCGATGTCGGGAACGGTGTCACCGACTTTGACCACACTCGAGGTTGGGTAAATGCCCAACTGTTCCATCTGCTCGAAGATCATCCAGGGAGCTGGACGCCCAGTGGGGACGTCTTCCGCACACCGATTGCTGTCTGGGGAATAGCCTTGGCTGGCGGCAGCCTCGTAGACCAATTCGGCAGCCTTCTTGAAGTACCCTGTCGACGTTGCAATCTTGATTCCTTGTTTGCGGAGAGCTTGGACGGTCTCAAGCAATCCGGGAATGAGCTTGGCGTGCTTGTGGATGGCCTCGAGCTGCATGGGAACGAAGTGTTCTTGAAATAATCTTTCGACGTCGTCCTCAGTCCAAGACGATCCTTGAGTGTATTTCCACTGCTCGCTGATTTCGGGGAGGTGAAGTAGGGCTCGAATGTGATCTTTCTTATGAAGTCCCATGGGACCACGAGCTTGTTCGGGCGTCAAGTGGATGTCGTGTCGAGCGAAGGTTTCGAGGAACGCAGCCACGGGCGCGAAACAGCCGAAATCGACTGTCGTTCCGGCCCAATCAAAGACGACCAACTTGATCTCAGAGTTATTCGTTGGGGTTGACAAGACAAGCCTCCAGGTGAGGGCGAAATTGCTCCAGATCTGGCGTTTTGAGATTTTCGACCTTCGCCAGTTCGTCCCATCGACGAAGGGCCACGGCGGCTTGCCAGTGGGGCCGACTTTCGAACTCCGCAGCCTCACGTTCTGAAAATGGTCCTCCTTGCAGACCTAAGCTTTTCACGGATGCCGCAGAGAGCTGACCGAAGTAGTTCGGATCGATCGCACAAAGATAACGTTTCGCGGCGACATGGAGCCGAACGGGCTCGGTGACTTCGGGCGGAAAGTGCTTCTCCAAGAACCGTTGCCCCACTTCTTCGTGACGGTCGTCGATACCCTGGTCGGCAACGTCTTCGGAAAGGCGATGGAGCAAGTGGCCAATGTCATGGAGTAAAGCCGCAGCGATCAGTTCGCTCTTCGCACCATGTTTCTCGGCAGCCCAAGCGGCTTGAAGTGCGTGTTCCTGTTGACTGACCTTCTCACCGATGTAGGCCGACTCTCCGCGCTCTCGAAACAAGGAGAAGATGCGGTCGACGATGGAGTTATTCATGAGAGTCACTTGCGTCCGCTTCAGTCTTGTGTCTTGGTCCGTTGGATGTTGTAGCTGCCGCTACGCAGGGTCCGTTGTGTTATAGATGGTATGACATCTTTGACAAGATAGATATCCGAAGATCGTGATAGTCATATACAGTTTGTTAACAGTTAGAGAACAATATAACCTAAGCCGGAAATCCGTCAACCAAACGGGACTGAAATTTTGTGCGAGGTTTTTGCCAATAGTTTGCAAGGCGTTAGCGAGATCCCAAACAAAACGGGCTCCCGACGTGAGTAGTTGTCGGAAGCCCGTTGGTTCGTTGCTTGGCCCGTTTGACTTGGCTTGTTTCGCTCTAGTCCAAGTTCCCAAACACACCTTGTTGTTGTCTTTTGAGGTTTCGAACTCTTTGGCCCTCTTCGAGGATGCGTAGCGCCCACTCGACCTGTTCCAAGCGACTTACCACACGAGTGACTTGAGGTTCTGATTGAGCCCACGGACGACCATATTCGGAAACGTACTCTCCGTTCTCCAACACAGCCTTGCCAGCGAACACCTTGACGTAGTACTCGAGTTGGTCGCCCTTTTGCAGGGAGATGCTGCCCCTCTTTCCGTTTGCGTCGATTTCCACGAATTGGCTTCCGACGGGGATATTCTCGGTCTTGAGGTGAATTCGGCCACCTCCAAATCGCCCCTCGGAACCATCTGTTGGGTCCCGGTAGAAGGGAACATCGATTTTTTTGTCTCCAAGTGCAAAAAATGTCCCTCGGGTGTGATCGAACACAAGTTTGGTGTCGACGAACTGCTTATCCGCGAGCAGTCGTAATTGTCTTAGTTTCAGGCTCAAAAGCTCCAACTCACGGGGTTCTAAGCCTGGATAAGCCTTGTCTGCCAGGGGGCGCAACTCGAACACCTCCAGGCGAATGGGATCGTACTCCTTGGAGGACTCACGTCTGAGCTTCGCGCCGAACGCCTTCCATTCTTTGAAATCCCATTGCTCGATCTTCGAAAGGTTGGGGGCCGTCGGTTTGATCTTCTCTTTGAGTTCTGTCCACATTCGGGAGGTCAACTTCTTATCTTGGAATTGCTTCGCTAGACCTCGTAACTCTGTCCCGTGGGGATAGGCTTCGAGCTTGTAGGGATACCATTCGCTCTCGATGAACTGTTCGCTTCCTGATTCAGGATTGGAGGTCGGTCGAAGGACTCGGTAAAAGAGAATGGCAGACTGGACGCCGAAGGGGGCCTTGAAAGAATAACTGATCCGAATGTCTTGACCTTTTCCCTCCGGAACGGGAAGACCAACAACTCGGTAGACTGATGGCGGCAATCCCTGGGTCCGCAATTCGGGGGGGAACTCGGGCGTCAAGAGGGCCACAGTTGGAGGCTCTTCCTCGACGAACGAAATGCTCCGCCGGGGCATAGGGATGTTCTCAAACTTGTATTTCTCGTCGATGATTCGGAGGACCTTGATTCGATACCCGGTTGCCGTGATGGGTGGCCGGAAGACGACCTGGGCTTGCCCTTCGTTTTTGTTCGTGGTGGAGACATTCATGGTTTGTTCGCCGAGGACGATTTCTTCGAGGCTCGGAGTCTCGATCATGTTTTTTCGGGCTTGATAGCCTCGGCACGCCATGTAGGGCACCAACGCCCAGGTACCGACCGGACCAGCCGAGTGAGCCAATCCCATCAGGCGCATGAGCGGTCGCGGCGTGCCCAACACTGGAGACGGTCCGAGTAGTTGGAGGGTTGCCTTCTGGATCGGGCCTTCGGTGGTGGCCACCACATCGGCGCTCGCGCCTTTGATCAATACGACTCTTCCGTACTTTTGCCGTCTGTCTTTCTTGGGTAGCTTGAGTCCGAAGGCTTCGGGATAGATGGCCCAGGCCCCGATCGTTGTTATGACCGGTCGCGCGATGAAATCGATGGCTCCTGGCTCTCTCGTCCGCCCTGCGGCGAACCAACTCGCTGGGTCCGCTACATGGGCGTGGTACTCGAAGTCGTCGTACTCGCCGGGAATCTCTGCCATGAAGATTCCGTCCCCGTCTTTCTCTCCTTCGAATTCCAGATCGAAGGCTTTACGACGTTGGTCTTTTGGAGAGATGACTACCGCCCCGGTCATCTCGGAGGACCACTTCCCGGTCACGCGAAATCGGAGTTTGACCTTTTCACCTTTGGCCCAGTAGGGGGCATTTTCGGAATGATCGATCTCCACAAGTCTCGGAATTTCCAGGTCGACCAGGGCCTGACGTCCCAACAGAATGCTCCACGTATTCGAATCGAACACAAACAACCCGGCGAGCAATGCCATCGCAGGTACCACGGTGGCCAGACTCCACGACAAACGACGTCCGTCGGCTACCGTGGAAAAATTCAACTCGCGAGTTTGGACTTCGGCCTCTTTGGTGACTTCGCCGATCAACTCCTGGGACATCCCGGCCGTCTGAGCCCGAGGCTTGTGGAATTGAATCACCGAAATCAAGCGGTGTTGTAACTCGGGGTATTTCTCTTCGACCAACAACGCCATCTTGTCGTCGGAGAGGTTCAGGATCAAAGGCCGAACGACCAACGAACCGATGAGCACCGCGGCAATGACCGATTGACCAATCAACATCCCTAACCGTAACAACCAGGGAGTTTCCTGGTAGCGATCAACGAGGTAGTCGGTCAGACAGGCCAAGACCAGCACGACCAACAGCACAGCAACGAGTCGAGCAACTCCCCAAACGAGACGCAGGGAGCGCTCCCATTGACGCAAACGACTGATCTTGGATCGAATGATAGATGGCAACATGGGAGCATCAACTCAGGTTGGCGTATTTTCGGATGACCCACTCCGTGGCGATAAGGAGCAGGAAGATCAAGAACGTCAACGGATTCCAAAGGAGAATCTCTTGACGGACGGTGAACTGGGTGACTGTTGTTGGAACCGACTCGGTGAGGGATTTCAAATCTTCTTCGCGGTAGAATTTTCCGCCACTCAGTCGGGCCATTTCCTTGAGATCGTAAGTATCCAGCGCGGCGGGCTCCCTCTCGTGTCCTTTGGGGACTTGGACGGCGTAGGTAAAGACTCCTTCGGTCCCAGGGATGCGAATCTGGAAGACACCTGCCTCGTCGTTTTCGAGGGGGGCACGGTATTCTCCTTCCCGACCGGTGATCTTCCGCAAGGTGATATCCCGAGGAGGTTCGTTCGAACCGAGTTTCGATAACTGGGCCTGGACGGCTTTTTCCTTGCGGGGCTGTAATTTTTTATCGAGCAATCGGGCGTAGACCGAACCTGGTTGGTCGAGAAAGGCTTCGGATCTGGCGAGGGCCATTTGGACGCGATTGCTCGAGCCCTGGAGCAAGTGGGGCAAGGCAAACCGGTAGATGATTTGCCCCCAAAAGCGGTTGTAATGTTTGGTTTCGGTGTTGTAGCGCCAACGCCAGGTTTCGTCGGTCGCAACGAACATCACTTCTCCGAGCCCGTAGTAGTGAGTCGCCATGACTGCGAGGGGTTGTCCCTTTCGGTTCTTTTGTTCGCGATGAACCAGCAGGGCCGTCGCCGACGGACGGAGTTTGGTGTTGGGAAACGCCCAATAGAAGCCGGGCAAGGTTTCCCAAACTTTGCGATTTTCTTTCGGCGTGTCGGCCAGGGTCATCATGTCCATCGTCTCGCCGGCCTGCGTCAATTTGGGAATGTGCGGCACTTGCCGAGACAAGAGGCTGGCTTGAATTGTTTTCCGCAGATCTGTCTGCGAGCCAATGAATTCCACCGGTAAGAGTTCTGCCAGGGGTGTATTCACGTAGCCCAGGGGCATGTGGTGTCGTCCACTCAGGACGATCAGCCCACCACGATCCTTGTAGACAAAGTTTTTGATGTCCTTTCCGCGGTCTTCTTCTTTCAAGTAGTCGTACGGGACGTCGCCCAGGAGTATCAAATCGTACTTGGCAAGGTCTTCTCGCTTGGGGAACTCGGGCAGGAATGGCGGACCGGCCTTCATCAAACGACTGTCTCCCGCCAGGAGCAGGAAGTCGATATTGATACGGCGGTCACGGCGAAGCATAGGTAGCAAGAACCGAAATTCCCATCGTGGCGTGTATTCTATGTAAAGGACCTTGATTTTGGTGTCGGTGAGCCGGATCTCCTCTTTCTTGATCCGGTCCTTGAACTTAGTCCCGACAAGTCGGAGGGTCGCGACCAGCTCGACCTCTTTGTCTTTGATCTTTTCGGTCGCTTTGTCCTTCCTCGTGGTGAAGTTGAGATACTGTTGGACGTTATTCCCATCGCCGATGTTGAGGCGGAACTTTCTGTCGACGTATTCGTTTCTGCGGAAGTCATACTCGAGTTCTTGCCCGGTCTCGAGGTCCACTTTTTTCTTTGCGACGATCTTGTTGTCGAAAGTGATTTCGGCTTCGACAACACCTTTCTTGAAGCCGAGCGCCTGCCATCGAAGGGGGACGGAGACGTTGTCTTCGTAGAACATTACCTTCGGCACGATGACTTCTGAATCGATGAACTTGAGGATGCCAGCCTCAGTTGCCCCAACACCGTAGATGTGCAACGGGACTTTCAGACGCCCTGCCTCGGCGGCCGCTTCTTGAAGGAGATTTTTGCTTGAGGTGTCGTGGCCGTCGGAGATGACAACGATGGCTCCGGGCAACTCACTGTCTCGCCTTTGCAAGATTCGGAAGATCGAGTCGGCGAGCGCCGTTTCGGATTGGGAAGCGTTGAGCGAGCGGAGGAGTTGTTGGGTTTTTCGATCGAGGTTTTCGTTGTCTGGTTCCTTGGTTTTTGTTTCGTCTCCGTCCTTTTGTTCTTCGCTTTCGGCATCTTCCGGATCGGACAAAGTGACCGCTTGTGGGCTCGCGCCGAACAAGTAGGGTTCGAGCGGTCCACGGTTGTTGAGGCTGTCGAGTAAATCGAGTTCCGGATGTCGGAAGACATCGGTGACGATGTCCATCCTCGCTACTTCTTTGAGTTTTTTTATTTCGCCATTGGATAATTTACTCAGCGCATCTTCATCGTCGACTTTCGTATCTAGCGGGACCAGTTTTTTCGCAATGGCGACACGAACCTGATCGTTTGGACTGGTTCGGTAGTCTTTGAGGTCCATGCTCTGTGTGTTGTCGACCATGAGGGCGATCGAGCGTGGGCGTTCTCCACCAAATTCCACCAAAAGGTAGGGGCGGCAAATCAAAACCAACAAGAACGCGAAAATGGCTGAGCGGACCGAACCCATCACGACACGTCGGAACACCCCGACACGTCTACTGATTTCCAAGAAGTAGACCGTGAAGGACACAGCTCCGAAGAGAATCACCAAGAGCACGAATCCCCAGATCGGAAGGACGGACCGGAAACGTAATTCCCAGTCGGCCAGGGAAGTGTCCGGAGGAGCTTGAACGCCCAGTAGTTGCGTGAACCAATTCATGGTAGATCGTGGTTACTCTTTGGTGGTGAGTCAGGAATCCAGTTGTGAGCGTCCTTGAGTCCATCAATGCAAGAAGTCGTCATCGGCTGTATTCCGCAGTTGCGGGAGAGGGCCAAAGCTGAGCGGAGTGGGAAATACAGCGGGGAACGGTTTTGTATCCCAGTCGGTCCCGTTGGCCTCTCGCTTGCTCTACCGCGAGGCCCCAACAGGCCGTCCGCAGAACCACGCGAAGATCAGTTCGACAAGGACGAAGAGGACCACCCCAAGGAGGAACCAAATGGTCCACTCCCTGTTCGTTCTTTCGAGTTCGTCCAGGGTTCCTGTCTCGCTTCCGGCTTTCACATGGATGACCTTGAATCCGAGTGCCTTATTGATGTCTGCTTCGGAGGCACTTTCGAGGTTGCCGCTGGCGGTTTCGGCGAAATCAGGGGTGACGGCGAAGCGTTGAACCAGGTTCGGTAAATTGCCTTTCTCGATCCGGCGTCCAACGGCTTCGTCTCTCAAATAGTCGGGCAAAATTTGCTCACTTCCGATCGACACAAGGCCGTAAACTCCATTGGAGTTCAATCCGAACAAGCTCACAGTGGCGCGTTTATTCTTGCGTCTGGCGTTACCGAGTCGTTCGACCCGGCCGTCGGGCGGAACCAAAACGAACGACTTTTCTGTGACTGACTGAGGCACTCGGTAGACGTGTTTAGTCCCGGCGGTCAAATTCCGAGACTGGGCGCGTTCTTCAAGCAGGTAGGCCACGGTCGTTCGAAGCATGGGCATGAACGACAGTGTCACTGACCAGGTTCCCCAGAGCAGAGAGTTCGAATTTTTTCGACGCAAGAGGGCTGGTCCGGTGGTGAAGAATACAACTCGCCCATCGCCAACCTTGTTCACAACGATCGCCGGTCGTGGTTTCTCACCCTTTTTCTTGGCCTTGTCGTATCGCATGGCCACAACGACGCCCTTGGATAGTTTTGCGTCGGTGTATTTCTTTGCGGCAGTCTTTTCCGCTTCGGGGTTCTTGGTGTTCTCGGATTTTTTGGCGATGATCTTGGATTCGTCCATCTCGACGACCCGCCAGATGTTGCAGAAGTTGAGGTCTTCGTGGGCCTTGTCTTCCTTGAATCTTTGGAACGGAGGTAAATTCGCCGTCTCGCGACTCAAGTGGAGTGGTGAGGGTTTCTGGGCCAGTAGGTCCTTCTCCGCTTGGGGTGTCCATTTGCCCTTTGTCTTGAGAAGCTGGATTTCGTTTTGAATCCTGTCGTCGTGTTCGGTCTTGAGGTCACGGATTTTGGTCAATCGAAATGGAAGGAAGTTGTACTGCTCGACGAAAACATTGTTGTATTCCTCTGTGAGGAAGTTTGTTCCGGGAAAGATCATCAAGCTGCCGCCATCGCGGACATATCGGTTTAGTGCTTTCAGAAACTCGGTCTTGAGGAATTCATGTGTGGCGTCGGCTCGTCGACTGACCCCAACATCGCACAGGACGACCAATTCGGTCCCACGGAGGAGAGCGGGGACGGCCTTACGAGGTGGGATACGAATGGGGTCGTAGGGCCTTTTTTTGGCGTAAGGGTCGAGGGCGTTCAAGATGGGGAACGATGCCCGTTCGACATTGTCTCGTTCCATCGACCCGTCGATCACAAGGACGTTGATTTGTTTCTGAACGTTGAGGATGCGGTCAAAGCGGTTGTCTGTTGCCAAGTCGTCGATGGACCGGAATTCGCCGACCTCCGGATCATACTTGGTCATCGTTTGGGCCGAGACGACTTGTGAACCGACCGCGGGCATCAGGGCGGTGAGGGTTATGGCTCGTGTCTGGTCGGGTGCGATGGTTTTAATTCGGCCCGTTTCGATCTCCCCTGGCTGTTCGTTGGCTCGTTGGACTTGGCGATCACTCCCATCTTTCCCGTTGACGGTCAGGGTGACGTCGACGTTTCTCAGTGTCTTCTTACCAGTGTTGCGAACCATGACGGCGAATTCCAGTCGTTCCTGCGCCTTGGGAATTCCGAAGAGGGGGACGACATCGATGATCGAGGCGTTCCCGTTCTTCTCGGGCGTCTCTCCTTCGCAGTGGACGAGGAAAATCGTTGCATCTTTGTCGATTTTTTTGAGTTGTTTTGCCAACGAATCAGCCTGGGCATTCCAGCCGAGTTTCTGCATGTCGCTGAACAGGTAGACCTCTTTGGTTAATAGTTGAGAGGTCTTCAAGGCGACTTCGACTTCCTGCACGCCGGGGAGGAAGTCGGTCCTCAAACTTGTGATTTTGAGATCTTCGATTACTGTTTTGGCGTGCCCGAGGTTTCCTGGTGACCTGGGTCCGAGTAACGTCGCCCGATCGGCACAGGTCACGATTTGGACGGTCGAATAGGGTGGGAGTTCGTCAATGATTTTCAAGGCGGCGGTCTTCGCTCGTTCGAGCCGAGTTTCTTCTCCGTCCTTGATGCCCATGCTGTAGGACGTGTCGATGAGGAGGACGGCATGGACGGCTTCGCCTTGCCCCCGACCACCTCCACTAACGAACACCGAGGAGAGCGGACGAGCCAGAGCTAGGGCCAACAAGATCAAAATAAGGCACCGGAGCAACAACAGCAGGAGTTCCTGGAACTTGACGCGACGGCTCGTCTGCTCGATGCTCGTGAGCAGGAAGTCCATGGCCGCCCACTTCACCGTCTTGTACCGGCTTCGGAAAAAGAAGTGAATGACGATCGGTACCGCAGCCGCGGCGGTTCCTAAAAGCATGTAAGGAGCGAGGAAGCTCATTGGCGATTTCCAGTTTTCGAGCAAGTCATAGCGACAGTTCGGCCGATCGACGTTTTGGGTTGGTGTGTTTAGACCGTCCGCATTCGGAGTCTTCGCCCCAAGTACTCCGGAAGAGTCTGTCCGAGCGGACGCGTCGTATCGACCAACACATAATCGCACTGATTCGTTTCACAGCCTTGGCGGACTTCTTTCATGTACCGCTTGAGGGCCTTGAGGTAAGCTGGACGAATCAACTGAGGGCGTGCCAACAAGTGTCTGTTGATTTCCAGGCCATCGAACTTGGTCATGCCGTCGAACGGAAAATCCAACTCGTCCTGATGGAGTACGTGAAAGACCATGACCTCGTGACCTTGAAACCGCAGGAACCGCAACCCCTCCATGATGCTGTCCGGGTGGTCGAACAGGTCAGAAATCAAGAACACCAAGCCACGCCGACGAACTTGTTGCGCGAGGTCTTCGAGGAGCGGCCCGATGGCGGTCTTTTCTTGAGGTTCGGTGTTCTCGAGCGTCTGGGTGATCGTGTGGATGTGGCCCGCCTGGCTACTGGCCGGGAGGCGTTCGCGCCACTCGGAATCGAAAATCGACAGGCTAACGGTGTCGCGTTGATGAATGATCAGATACGAAAGCGTAGCCGCGAGTAACTTGGCGAATTCGAGTTTGTTACTTTCGCCTTTGCCGTAGAGCATGGATCGACTTGCATCGATGAGAATGTGCCCGATGAAGTTCGTTTCTTGCTCGTATTGTTTGATGGTGTAGCGTTCGGAACGGGCGTAACTCTTCCAGTCGATGTGGCGGATGTCGTCGCCGGGTACATACTCTCTGTGCTGGACGAACTCGACCGAGAATCCGCGAAAGGGACTCTTGTGCTCGCCGACGCGCAGTCCCTCGACGATGGTCCTGGCCTTCAAACCGAGGGCCTGGGCGCGAGCGATGACGTCTGGCTTGAGGTAAGTTGGCATGGTCTCTCGTCCTTGGCGGGGCCTTTGGTTCGCAGCACTGGGCCCTTGATTTGTAGAGCGTGATTGAGGAGCTTGCGACGATGGCACATCCTGTCGTTCGTTTTGGTGTGGCTATGCTTTCGTTCGCTGGAACTCGTCACACCCGACAAGAACTCCACGTCGAGTTCGCGACTTAACCCATCGCTTGCGATGCCCCTCGTTGGGAATAATCCTCGTCAAACACGCTCTTTCTGGCTGGCCTATCCAAGCCGCCCATCGGAACGTTGTGTCGTTTGGCTATCATCTTGAGCAAGCGATCGACGACGGCGTCTTCGTTGATGCCTTCGCTTTGAGCACGGAAGTTGACGATGATGCGGTGTCGGAGGATCGGTTTGGCCACGGCTGCGACGTCTTCCCCCGCTACGTGGTGACGACCATTGAGGACGGCATGGGCTTTGGCCGCGAGGATCAAATTCATACTCGCACGTGGACCGGCACCCCACGTCAGCCATTGGTCCACGAAATCCAGTGCTTCTTCGGAACCAGGTCGAGACGTCCGGGTCAACGCCTTGGCGAACGTGAAAATGTGGTCGGCGACTGGCACCTTGCGAACAATCTGTTGAAGTTGAATGATGTCTTCCCCATGCAGTACTTTGGTCACCATGCGTTGGGTGTCCGAAGTTCCGAGCCGCATGATTTGCTCTTCTTCGTCGGCAGTCGGGTATTCCACTTTGATCATGAACAAGAAGCGGTCGAGTTGGGCTTCGGGGAGCGGGTACGTTCCCTCCTGCTCGATCGGGTTTTGGGTCGCGAGGACGAAGAACGGATTCTTCATGGGGTGGTCGACGCCACCGATGGACGCCTTGCGTTCTTGCATGGCTTCGAGCAACGCGGCTTGTGTCTTGGGAGGCGTTCGGTTGATTTCGTCGGCCAGGACGATGTTGGCGAAGATCGGCCCTGGCATGAACTTGAACATCCGTTGGCGAGTTGCGGGGTCGTCCTGGATGACTTCCGTTCCGGTGATGTCGGTGGGCATCAAGTCCGGGGTGAACTGAATCCGCTTGAACGTCATGTCGAGGGCTTCGGAGAGCGTGCTGACCATCAACGTCTTCGCCAATCCTGGGACGCCTACGAGCAGCGCGTGGCCTCGGCAGAAGATCGCCATCAAGAGTTGGTCGAGGACTTCTTCCTGGCCGATGATGATCTTGCCGATTTCCGAGCGCAACTGCTTGTGGGCGTCACGCAATTTATCGAGCATTTGAACGTCCGATTGGGAAACATCGCTCATTGAAGAACCTCAAAAGCTGTGACTCGAGTGCCGCTAGTTTGTTTCCACTGTTTGTCCAGATCCGTCGAGACGAACGGCGGAGTGGTTGGGGCGGGATTGGGATGGCCAGTGAATGCTTGTCCGTTTTGTGAGCCGCAACAACTGGCTTCTGTCTTTTTGATTGCCAAAGTACGATTGGCCAAATGGTTTGGTGGGGTTGTTTTACTCTAGCATTTCCTGACTGCTCCCCTTTCCCGACAATTTCTCTGGGTTAGGGAGACTCGGGCGATTTGAGGAGCAATGTTACGCCTCGGATCGGCGGAATGCAAAAGGAAAGGAACAAATTTTTCGGGAATTCTTCGCGTTTTTGTGCAGTACACTGATTTACACTCTGTGAAAGGTCGACTGGGCCTCTCGCCAAGAGACGGACACCAGGCAAGGAATCCGCCTGGGCTTGAAAGCAGCGCCATCAAGGCCCTTTGGTCATTCCGTGGCTTCCCGAGATCGACAATCTCACTTCTGACAAAACTCGACCAATGCCGACACGAACTCCAATTCCTTTTCGAACATGGGTAGGTGTCCACAATCGGGAATCAACTTGAGTTCGGAATTCTTGATGCACTTCCGGTAAGCCTCGCCGTATGCCGTGGGGACGAGGCGGTCTTTCTCGCCCCAGAGGAGCAGCGTCGGGCATTCGACTCGTTTCAATCGATCGGCGAGCTTGGGATTGTACGGGCGCTCCCAAATCACGCGAGCCAGTACGGTCATGTTTTGGTAACCGACCATGATTTCCTCGTCGCTGGGCCTATCCTTTATGATCTCGCGTGCCATCCAGAAGTTCGTGTCGGCGAAGAGAATCTCTCGCATCTTCGTGGGATTCGGTAAGTGTCGGAACAGGTCCGTTAGCGGGACGTCTTCGACCCAGAGTCCGGGTGCGTCTGCAATCCAGAGTTTCTTGATTCGTTCGGGCCATCGACACGCAATCTCCGCGGCGATCCAACCACCAAGGCTCACGCCGCCGATGATGATCGGTTCTTGAAATCGGAGGGCGTCGAACATCTCGATGTAGTGAAAAGCCATGTCCTCAATCGAGTCGATTTGGTCGAAGCCCTCGCTCTTGGAAAATCCAGGATGCATTGGTGCGTAAACATGAAAGTGTTTGCTCAATGCCTCGTGAAATGGGAACCATCGGAACGATTCGCCGAGTGTACTGTGCAAATAGAGAAACGGCGTGGCACTTTCGTCACCGCCGTGCATCATCATCGTCGAGCGTCCGCCGACGTCGATTGGTTCTTGCTGTTGTTTCTTGCCCAAAACGATTCGGACGCCGTAAGTTAATTTTTTGAATAGGTTGAGCATTGCAATGATGTTCTGTTAAAGCGGTTCACGGTCGTGTTCGGTACGGTTCACAGTCCCCAGCCTCTTAGCTCAAGAACCCTAGGGCCTTGCGTCCCTATCTCCGCAAGCTCCGGCCGGAGACTTGGAAAACGAAAAGGCTGCTGCCGACCGCAAACGGGAATCCCTTTAGGACGAACTCTCCGTTTCACTCGGTCTTGTTTTCGTGATCGTGTTTCTGACTTGTGGCATGACTTCCCTGGCAAAAAGTTCCATGCTCTTGCGCGTCAACTCGTGTGACAAGGAACCGACCTGGCACTCGGCCAACACGATTCCGCCCCCGAGTTCGTCTGAGTAGCGTTCCAATTTTTGGCGAACCGTCTCGGGGCTCCCACAAATCAAGAAGCCTCCATCTTCGAGGTCTGACCAAGTCTTTTGAGAGGACAGAAAACGCGCCGAGTTCTTCAACTGACGGGTGGCCGATTGCCCAGACATGTACCCCGGTGGCGAGGTCCGAATTCCTTTGAGCAAGTTCTTGACGAAGTACCACACGGGTCCTTCGAATTCCTCTCGGGCTTGTGTGTCCGTCTCGGCGACATACACGGGAACGGTCCAACCCATTTGTTCTGTTTGTGGTGTGTAACCATGCTTCCCGCAGGCATCACGAAAGCGCTGGAATAGCTCTTTGTAAACGTCGATGTGAAAACAGGGGACGCTGACGTAAGAGGCACGCCTTGCGGCAACGAACTCGATCATTTCTTGAGTACCGATGTCGGAAATCCAGATGGGTGGGTGAGGTTTTTGAATGGGCGTTGGCCACAAGTTAACGTAGCGAAAGTGGTAGTGTTTCGAATTCCACGGAAAGGGTTCATTCTCGCTCCAGGCCTTGACGATCAAATCGAGGGCTTCACGCAATTTTTCCAGGGCCGTCGTGGGGTTGACGGCGTAAGTAAAGTAGTCCGGACCGCTGCCAAGAACCGCTCCGGCAACGAGTCGTCCACCGCTCATTACGTCGAGCATCGCGAATTCTTCGGCGACTCGCAGGGGTGGGTCATAAAACGGCAAGGCCGTTCCGAGGACAGCAATCTGGCACCGCGTGGTCCGTTGGGTCAGTGCGGCGGCCATCAAGTTCGGGGACGGGGTCAAGCAATAGGCTGTCTGGTGATGCTCGTGGATGCAAACTCCATCGAAGCCCAACTCGTCTGCATAAGCGAGCGAGTCGAGGTATTCCTGGTAAAGTTGCTGGCCCTTGATGGGGTCATACAGCTGGTTCGATGCCCATATCCAAGCAGAGTCGTGCTTTTCGTCGAAATCCTCCGCCAGGTACGGCCAAGACATCCGGTGTGAGCAAAAGAATTTCATGGAACCTGCCCTTGTTCGGTCCGCTGGACTCCCGAGACATGTTGTGAGTGTAGTTGGATTACTCGCACCAACAAGTACGAGTTTCTTTTTTCGGTTGGGCCAGAGCGGTTGGCAGAGGTCCTGCCGACCGTTTAGGATAACCTCTGGTTGGCATTTCGAGTTCCCGCATGCCATCAGTCTGCATTTCACTCTTGGTCCAATTCCAAAACTGCCTGGGAGTCCTGTCCAATGCTACGTGCCCTTATTGTCTTTCTGCCCGTCCTGTGTTGTTTTCCCAACAGCTCATCGGCCCAAGGAAAAAGAAAGCCCGACCTGGCCGACCGAGTGAAGAAATCGATTGACAAGGGGATTGAGTATCTCCGCAAGAAACAGCGGCTCGATGGAGGCTTCGAACGCAGTGACGACAAGAATCTTGGGATGCGAGGTGGTTGGAGCAGCTTGACGATGCTCAGTCTCATCAATGCAGGGGTTCCGACGGACGAAGACATGATGAAGAAGGGTTTGGAGTTCATCCGCGAACTGAAGCCACGGGATAATTATGTTCTCGCTCTGCAGACGATGGTCTTATCCGATGCTGGATTTGCTAAGGATAAACCTCTGATCCAGAAAAACGTTGATCTCCTCATCAAGGGCAGGACGGTCATCAGGAAAAAGTTGCGTGGTTGGTCCTACTCTGTGGGATTCCAGAACCGGAACCCGGATGGTTCGAACACTCAGTACGCTGTGTTGGGCCTGCTCGCTGGCCGCAAAGCTGGAGTGAAAATCCCCAGTAGTATATGGGATGAGATTCGAGAGTGTTACGCGAGCACGCAGGCAAAGAACGGCGGGTGGGAGTATCAACCGTTCGCTCCCGGAGCCACCGGGACCCGGACTCGCTTTACCATGAGTGTCGCTGGGACTTGTGGCCTACTGCTCTCGGAGCTTGAGGCGAACCGAAACCGGTTGCAACCCCTTGTCAACGGGGCTGCCCGGAATTGCGGAGTGTACAAGAAAGATAAAGCCCTCGCCAAGGCCCTAGGGCACATCGAGGAGAACTTTCGATTCCAGGTACCCAACCACACATTTTACAACGTCTACGGAATCGAACGTGTCGGGCGTCTGTCGGGACTACGTTTTTTTGGGAGCCACGATTGGTACCGAGAGGGATGCGTCTATTTGGTCGGCAAACAACACGCCGACGGGTCGTGGCACTTCGGTCGTGGCCGTGGAAACTACGATAGCTTTGCCACCATCAGTACGAGTTTCGCGTTGCTGTTTCTCTCGAAGGGTCGGACGCCGGTGTTGATCAGCAAACTCGTTCATGGAACTTGGCCGCGTGCGGATAACGACACCGACTGGAACAACAATCGCGCGGCCATAATGAACCTGACGCAGTTCATTAGCAAGAATCTTTTCAAGAAACAACGGCTTGCCTGGCAAAATTTCGATATTCAACGGGCCATCTCGGCTAACGATGGAAGGGTCGATAACGACACCCAATACGGCATTGCGGAAGAGATGCTCCAGTCCCCAATCGTCTTTTTGAGCGGGCACAAATCCCTGGTGGTCGTCCCAGGAGACCCTCGTTCTCAGAATCGCCTTTCCCGTGTCGAGCGTGATATTTTAAAGAAGTATGTTGATAACGGTGGCTTCCTGTTTGCGGAAGCGTGTTGCGGCCGAAAAGAATTTGACGCAGGGTTCAAGGCTTTGTTGGAGCAAATGTGGCCGGACAGCGAATTGGTCGACCTTGGCCCCGAGCATGCGGTGTGGACGGCGTATTACAACCTGCAGAAGGCCCGACAGAACAACGAGGTCAAGCTCTATGGCCTACGCGTTGGGTGCAAAACGCTTTTAGTCTATAGTCCGCAAACGTTGTCCTATTACTGGGAGCATGAGTTGACGGATGGAGCCGGGCAACTGGCGCATCGACTAGGTGCCAACGTGGTGGCTTATGCGACCGGGCTGGAAGCTCCACGACCAAAACTCACTCAGGTCGAAATCGCGGTGGTGAAGCAGATAACGAAGACGCCGCCTCGGGGTTATCTCAAGGTGGCCCAACTAAGACACGGAGGCGAATGGGCTGTCGCTCCCAGAGCCATGGCGATGTTGATGCGGCATATGAACTCGTTTGCCGGACTCGAAGTGGCGGTGAACAAGGAAGACTTACACATCGATCATGAGGACTTGCCCAAGTTTAAATTTCTCTACATGCACGGACGTAAGCCGTTTGAATTTGGCTTGGCCGACAATCCCAGACAACTCGATCCGCTCCGCTTCAACTTGAATAATGGTGGATTATTACTCGCCGATGCTTGCTGCGGAAGCAAGGCGTTCGACACGTCGTTCCGGAAATTCGCCAAGCAGCTTTTCCCCGAGCAGAAGCTCGAACCTGTCCCGACGGACGACATCCTTTACAGCGCCAAGCTCAACGGAACGGGTCTGACGGAAGAGACAATCCGAGGAAGGACAATTGCGGGAAAATTGATGACGAAGATGGCTCCCCAACTCGAAGGAATCAAGGTCGATAACCGCTGGGTAATCTTGTACAGTAAATATGACATTGGTTGTGCGCTTGAACGAAAACAATCGACTGAGTGTCGCGGGTATGATCACAAGAGTGCCTTGCGAATAGGAGCTGCCGCTATTTTGTACATGTTGCGTCCGTAGTTAAGAAGCGCGTAGGCCGAGGAGAATGGTTGTCGAGATTGGGTTTCCCACCCATCGCAAAAACGCAAGCCAGGGACGAAGAGCAAGAACCTTCGCTAGCGTTTCGGATTCGTGCAAGAGCCATTCTTCTCTAACGATTATCTCCTCGTTGAGCCACCATTCCATTCCCACCAACCCATCAAGAGCCTGGAGCGACTCGAAACAATGGCAGATTGGCAAATCGCATCCGGCTATCGCTTTGGGGCGGTGGCCTGTGGAGTCCGGGGAGATAACCGGAACCGCCTCGATTTGACGGTCATCGTAAGCGAGCGTCCTGCATCTGCAGCGGGTGTGTTCACTCAGAACCGTGTTGTTGCGGCTCCCGTTCAACTGACGAGAATGCGTGTACCCACGTCCGAGGCTCTTGGCCTCGTCGTTTGTGCGGGAAATGCGAATGCCTGCACGGGCGAACGTGGTATGCAAGATGCCCAACGGATGGCCGAAGTTACAGCCGCATGGCTCGACTGCCGACCGGAACAAATCCTGGTCTGCTCGACCGGCGTCATCGGTGTTCCTCTGCCCATGTCGCGGATCGAGCACGGAATCAAGACAGCCACCTCCAACCTTTCGGATGCACCGGACGCGCTGAAACGGAGTGCCCAGGCCATATTGACAACGGACACACGAATTAAAGTCCACACGCGTAATGTAACGGTCGGCGGGAAAACGGTTTCGCTCACAGGACTTGCGAAGGGGGCCGCGATGATTGGCCCCAACATGGCGACGATGCTCGCGTTCATCTTTACGGATGCGTCGGTCGATTCGGATGAACTTACCAGCATCGCACGAGAATCCGCAGCAAGTACCTTCAATTGCATCACGGTCGAAGGGCACACGAGCACGAACGATACACTCCTGATCTTTGCAAATGGAGAGGGCCCGCGATTGACGGGAGGCGAGTTGAATGAGTTCAAGCGAGGCATTCGGATCGTGTGCGCGGAATTAGCCCGTCACATAGCTGCCGATGCGGAAGGAGCCTCGCACTTGATTCGCGTCGAGGTCCAAGGACTCAAAACGCCAGAAGATGCGCGTCGGGTGGCCAAGACCGTCGCCGAGAGTGCTCTCGTGAAGACAGCGATTTTCGGCGCAGACCCCAACTGGGGGCGTTTCGTCTCCGCCGCAGGTTATGCCGGGGTCGATTTCGCCGAGGACCAACTGTCGTGTTGGCTTGACGATTTTTTACTGTACAAGGCAGGCGTTCCGCAGCCGTTTGACAACGCCGAATTATCGAATCACATGAAGGAAAGTCGCGAACTAGCGATCAAATTTCATTTCTCGATCGGAACAGCTGGGTGCACGTTTTGGACGAGTGATCTGACGTATGATTATGTGAGGTTGAACGCGGAGTATACGACTTGATGGTTCAGCCGAACACCACCGAAGGATAGGCCCGAACTCGAAGATGGAGCTGATGAGCAATTCTGTATGAGTGATTCTTTCCTAGAACTTGTTGGGATCAATCGCTGGTATGGCCAACAGCACGCGTTGCGAGACGTGACGTTAACACTGCCGTATGGTCGCATCGGATTGCTCGGTCCGAATGGTGCCGGGAAATCGACGTTGCTGAAAATTCTTCTTGGCCTGATGCCGCCGAGTTCAGGAGTTGGGACCGTTCTGGGCGAACCGCTCCTTGCCCCGAAAGAGAGCCTTTCGTTTTTCGATACGATTTGGCAGGCCATTCGTGGGGCAACGTCGGAAGTCTTTGGCCAGGGGAGTTTGCTGCGTCGCGGAATCGGGTACATGCCTGAGCGGGACGGACTGGTCCCCGGCATGCGCGGGGCCGAGTACGTTGCTCTTGCTGGCGAACTCGACGGAATGGCGCGAAAGCAAGCCCAGCGTCGAGCCCACGAGTTGTTAACCTGTCTCGGTCTTGAGGACGCCCGGTATCGGATGATCGATGAATACTCACTGGGCATGAAACAACGTCTCCGTCTAGCTCAAGCCCTGGTTCACGATCCTCCCGTGTTGCTTCTTGATGAGCCAACCAGCGGGCTTGACCCAGCGGGTCGAGATACGATGCTGGACTTGTTGTTGACGCTTAATGAAAATCACGGAAAGACGATTTTGCTCTGCACTCACCTGCTCGGCGACGTCGAGCGAGTCTGCGATACGGTCGTCATTCTTCATCGGGGGATGGTCTTGCGTCATGGCAAGGTCGATGATCTTTGCCGCAGTCACCACGACCGTTACCGTTTACAAGTCGATGGCGATCCATCGGACTTCGTCGCTGATCTCCAACTTGAAGACGTCGACATTCTTCACGACAATGGGCGGGGAGAATTGCGTGTGCGTGTTCCAGAAGGATGGATCACGCGGCTGTTCTTTACCCACGCGGACAACAACGCCGTGACGATCCGTGGCCTGCAACGCGAAGACGAAACTTTGGAAGAATTGTTTCACCGAGTTCTGGATGAACAACAGCGTAGGGAACATTCTGTGTGAGCCCGTGCTTGCGATTATTCCGAACCTATCTCTGATTTGTCCCTTGGGATCCGACAGTATTCGTAATGAGTGCAAACCTACTCCACTATCGCGGCTGGAAAGGAACAACGTATCGTCCCTTTTGGGCCATCTGGCCGATTGCACGCGTCGCCCTAGCGAATTTGTTTCGACGGCCAGTGTTCTGGGTTCTTTATGGGTTCGGGCTGTTCATCTTCTTGATGTTTTTCTTCGGGGGGTATCTACTCGATTGGGCGATGATGCAAATGTCCACGGGGCAAGTCGAGTTCGGCGCGCGGACAGACCGGATGATCCAGGGGCTGCGTAAGGCCATCGCGGCCTTGAACGGCAGTAACGAAACGTTTGTCTACTTCTTTGTTTATCAAGGCGCGATGTTGATGGTTACGCTAGCCATGACGGGAGCAACCCTCGTGGGGAATGATTACGTCAAGGGAAGCGTGGCATTTTACTTATCCAAACCGATTTCACGTTGGCATTATATAATCGGGAAGTGTTTGGCTGTGGGAACCGTGGTGAATATGCTCACGACATTGCCCGCATTGTTTTTGTTTGCCCAGCACGGACTCGGCGATTGGGATTACCTCACTGACCCAGAGTATTTTGGGAGCGGCGACCGAGCCAGCCCTGCTGGTTTCCGCTTGCTTGCTGGGCTCCTCGCTTATGGCCTGCTCATTACGGTGGTTTTGAGTATCGTCCTGGTGACCGTGGCCAGTTGGGTCCAGAAGTCGATGCCGTTGATCATGATCTGGGCCACGATCTTCTTATTTTTGCGAATGGTCTCGGAGTTTCTTGTTGAAGGCGTTTATCTTTCGGAACATTGGCGTCTTCTCGACGTTTGGAACTCAACAAAACTTGTCGGTTGTTGGTTGCTTGGCAAGCCACACGACACGATTCGCCCCCGAGGTCAACCTCCGACCTGGGAAGCCGCTTTGGTCCTTTTGGTAGTGTGCACCTTATGCCTGATCTATTTGAATCGTCGGACTCGCGCGATCCAGTTAGTCAAATAACCCAGGAGCCAACGGCCCTCGTTCCGGATTCACTCTCGGTTCCTCGACCGGAATTGGCTGCGGACCCACACGAAGCCAGCACGATTCGCGACGTTCGGGCTCATCCCGTAGTTCGGTTCGAGCAAGTCTCGAAGTGGTACGGGCCAGTCATCGGAGTCAACCAAGTAACTCTGCGTCTCTTTCCGGGAATCACTGGTTTGGTGGGTCGCAACGGAGCGGGAAAGAGTACTCTCATGCGACTGGCAGCCGGGCAAGTCTGGCCGGACTTGGGGCAGGTCCTTGTGGGGAACGAAGTTGCTGCCTCTTATGCTGGAAAACTCCACATTGGTTACTGTCCAGACCACGATCGGTTTTATGAAGACATGTCTGGACGTGAGTTCGTCCGAGTCATGGCAGGACTTACAGGGTATTCGAGTCGGGAGGCCAAGTCGCGGACCGAAAGTGCTCTCGATATCGTCGGCATGGTGGACCGCGCCGACCGACGAATAAGTGGCTACTCGAAAGGGATGCGGCAACGAATCAAGTTGGCCCAAGCTCTCATTCACGACCCGGAATTTTTGCTTCTCGATGAACCTTTGTCAGGGATTGATCCGGTCGGACGTCGATCCCTGATCGAAGTGTTTCGAAAACTCTCGGGCATGGGGAAGTGTTTGCTAATCTCGAGCCACGAGTTGGAAGAACTGGAAAAGTTGACGAATCATGTGGCCATCATGGCCCACGGACGAATCGCTGCCATTGGAACCCAGCAAAGGATTCGGGAACTGCTCGCCAACCATCCGCTCTCGATCAAAATCCGATCGGACGACAATCAAAAACTTGGGATGTCGCTTTTAGGTTTGGAAGAAGTTGTCACGGTCGATCTGGAAAACGAAGAGCAACTCCTTATTCGCGTCCGAGATTCCAAGAGTTTCTTCGAAAAGTTCTCCCATGTCGTGCTAGACGAGAACTTTGATATCGAGCATCTTGAAACCCTCGACGATACGACGCATTCGATCTTGGAATATTTGTTGGGGTAAAGATTTGCTTTGCAAGCCGCAAACAATTGAGGTGTTTTGCATTTTCAGCCCCTGGAGGGGCGATCGATTTGTGAATCCCCTGCGAAGGACGACCAAGTACAACTCGTTTCCTTTCGATTGCGCAGGTCGAAGACGAACGACGATACCGTCAAATTTGCCATCCGAAAGGCCATTCCCTTGGAAACGGAAGCAACCCCAATAGCCACTTCGAGCGCCAGTCCCATTCGTGCGTGGGTGTACCTTTTACGCTTCAGCTGTTGGCAGCAAACCCAAGCGAGGATCTTGGTCCTGGGAGCGTTGTTGCTTTTGATCTTGGTTTCGGCCATCGTAGCTTTGCTCACGGCCAACGACCTGTGGACGATGCGGCACTGGCGAATGAAACGCCGTTCGCCTCGGTTTAACGAGTATCTCGCGGTGGCCAAAACTGTACCCGGTCCGGTCTATGCTGGGACTCCAGGTGCAGCTGTCCACCAGGCCATCACGGGGGCGTATGACGCGGCTCTGATGGACTCGGGCTTTCCCGTTTTCTCGCGGGCGTTGGTGTTCACGATTTTTACGACATTCTTGTTGCCGATGTGGAGTCTGGCCTTTGCGACGGAAGGGCTTGGCCGGGAACGGGAGGCCGGGAACCTCATATGGACCCTTGCGCGCCCGTTGCCGCGTTGGAGCGTCTACCTGGCGAAATTCTTCGCCGTGATTCCGTGGGCACTGGGTTTCAATCTCACGGGTTTTGTGATTTTGTGTTTACTCGCCGGAGAACCAGGGCGCCGTGCCCTCTTTCTTTACTGGCCACCAGTCGTTTGGGGGACTTTGGCGTTTTGTGCCCTGTTCCATCTCGTGGGAGCTTGTTTTCGTCGTCCGGCCGTGATTGCTATTCTCTATTCGTTCTTTCTCGAAACTTTAATGGGGAACATGCCCGGGTATCTCAAACGTGCAAGCATCAGTTTCTATGTTCGGTGCTCGATGTTTTCTGCAGGGAGACAGTACGGTTTGAAGGCTCCTCGTCCGGAATATTACATTCCTGTTGACGGTTTCACTGCGTGGGTAGTTCTGGCAAGTTTCGTACTTGGCTTAGTGTTGTGTGGCATGTTTATCTTCTCCCGTCTCGAATATCGTGATCAGCTTTAAATTTTGATCGCAGTACTTGTCAGTACAAAGTATGCTTCATTGACATTGCAAATGTGAAGTCGGATAATGGCAAACGTGACAATTTCTCAGACGGCGGGTAAATGTTTGATTTTTCTCCAAGTAACGCTGTTGTTGATTTCATGAGTGAATCGCCACACCACGGTTTTCAAGGGGATCGTAAGGTTCCACCATCAGAACCCAAAATCCCAGGGTCTTTGACGATTGCGTTCTGTCAACAGTCCGGATCTCGAGGAGCCAGGATCGCTACACTAGTTGGTGAACAACTCGGTTGGCAGGTTTATACTCACGAACTCCTTGCCTATGGCTCTCAAGACCAACAGTTCTGTGAAGAAGTCTTCGAAAGTTTGAGTCCAGGAAGCCGTGAGTGGGTCGAGGATGAACTCCGGCGGTCTCCATTAGCCGATAAGTTGGAAACGTCCGCATCAACGGTCAGTCTTGCAAGGATTATCTTGGCTTTGGGGGCCCAAGGAGATGTCATTTTGATTGGCCGCGGAGCAGGGTATCTTCTCCCTCGACGAACGACGCTGCATGTGCGGACCGTGGCACCAATCGCCGATCGTGTGGGTTATATGAGCGAGTGGTTGCGTCTGACCAAGGAAGAAGCCGCTGAGCAAATTCAGGCTCGGGATTTGCGCCGAGAAGGGTTCATTGAGACGCAGTTCGGAGTTACGCCACACGACGCACACCTCTTCGACTTGGTGATCAACACCAGTTCCATAGGGGAAGAAATGTGTGCCGAACTGGTAGTCCAGGCTGCTCAAGGTAAGCTGAACAGTATGTTGACCCCACCCGAAGAAAAGACGTTGGCAGATTCCGGATTTATAGCCTGAGTCTGCGGTGGGCCTTGTCGGCCCCGCCCTTTTCGGAGTTCCTTGACGGAGTTGGGCCAAGGTCCATCCTAACGCCTGGAGGAATTTCCGATGTCCACTCTCTCTTTTGATCAATTTCAACAATACGTCCATGAGCACAAGCCAATCGTAACTCTCATCCTGGGTTCTGGGATGGGAGAAGTCGTATCGCGAATCAAAACCATCTCGTCGATCCGGTATACAGAGATACCCACATTACCGGCAACATCGGTGGAAGGACACCGGGGCGAATTGCTCCTTGGTCGGTGGGAAGAAAGAGTCGTCCTTGTGTTCCAAGGTCGACTCCACCGCTACGAAGGCCACGACTGGAAAACGGTGGTCGAACCCGTCCGGTTGGCTCACACGTTCGGCGTGAGATATCTTCTGGCAACGAACGCTGCGGGGGGCATTCACGATTCGTTTGGTCCAGGAAGCCTGGTCGCCATTACTAACCATATGATTTGGGCCGATCCTGGTTTCTTCTCCAAGCTGGCGAGCGAAACGCATTTTCCAAATCCGAGTCCTTATTCTTTTGAGATCCTCGATCTCCTCAGAAAAGCAGCCGAAGAAACAAGCGTAGAGCTTCATCAAGGGACTTACGCTGCTGTGACGGGACCGAGTTACGAAACGCGATCCGAAATTCTGGCGATGAAGGCCATTGGCGCTGATGTCGTCGGAATGTCGACCGCGAAAGAAGTCGAAATGGGTTGCTCACTCGGTCTGGAATGTGGGGCGGTGTCGTGTGTGACGAACCGAGCTGCCGGGCTGAGTCATGGACCCATCAACCACGGCGAAGTGCTTTTCACGGCTGCCGCGCAGACGCAGCGATTGGCGGTGTTGCTCGAAGCGGTGTTGCGAGGGTTGGAGGGGTGATGGGCCTTCGCGATACCCGATACCCGAGCCGGTCGACAACCACCTACCAGGGTCGGTCGATATCGAGATACCCACATCGACCGACCTGGGTTGGGAGGGATCTTAGGGAGGGGAATCGGATGCCGCTAATCATATCATAATTATTCCAAAGAGTGCGATGCTCCGCTACGTGCTCAAGGGTACTGTTTGCTGCCACATTCTCTTGCACAAGTTTGGCTTCACATCGTGTTCTCCACAAAGAATTGAACCCCCCTCTTGACCGTTAGCAAAATCCGCGACGAGGTATTTCGCATGTGAGCGAACCACGTTAAGGAATCGAATTGTGTTGGCGCTTCGGTTAGCCGACACGTGAACCCTGTGCATTTACTTGTCAGTTTGTCCTGCACCGTTTCGATTATTAATCACTCCCATTCGCTTGTCACCTTTCGTATCTCCTTCGATTTTCTTTCTTCGTCCCTTATCATTACAAGGAAAGCAGTTTCGCCGGCCAATCGGGCTTTCACTGAGTCCCGAGGTTGGTTATATTTCCCCCAGACATCGGGAACACGACAACAACGATAATCCACCATGAACGTTTTGACTTACGAATTCGACGTGGTCGTCGTAGGTGCCGGACACGCCGGGACCGAAGCCGCGCTTGCGGCAGCCCGAATGGGTTTGCGTACGGCCCTCTTGACCATGAGTGTAGATACAGTTGGAGCCATGAGTTGTAATCCAGCCATCGGTGGAGTCGCCAAGGGCCAGATCGTCCGCGAGATCGATGCGCTCGGTGGTGAGATGGGCAAGGTGATCGACGAAACGGGGCTCCAGTTCCGCATGCTCAACCGGACCAAAGGTCCAGCAATGCACTCTCCGCGTGCCCAAGCCGACAAAAAGCTCTACCAACACTCGATGAAGAATCGCGTGGAGAGCCAGGCAGGTTTGACGCTCCGCCAAGAACTGGTAGAACGCATCATCCTGGAAGACAAGTCCGATTTCGATAGTCCTGCGAAAAAGCGGGTGGTTGGAGTTGTAACGCGAGGAAACATTCTGTATAAGACTTCAGCCCTGGTGCTAACGACGGGAACTTTTTTAAAAGCTCTCATGCACGTTGGGGAATCCAAGACCCAAGGCGGGCGAGCTGGCGATACTTCGGCAGACAACCTAAGTCACAGCTTGGCGTCGGCAGGATTCGAACTGGCTCGTTTCAAGACGGGAACGCCGTGTCGGATCAACGGCCGAACGATAGATTTCTCACAAGTCGAACGACAACCCGGCGACGCCGACCCCCGGGCCTTCAGTTTCGCGACGGATAGATTGACGCAAACACAGTTGGACTGCCACATCACTTACACCAACGAGGCTGTCCACGAATTGATACGGCAGAATTTGGACCGGGCACCGATGTACTCCGGACAGATATCCAGTACCGGTCCGCGATATTGCCCTTCCATCGAAGACAAAGTCGTGCGGTTCGAGGACAAAAATCGACATCAAATCTTCCTCGAACCGGAAGGTTATACGACGCGAGAGTATTATTGCAACGGGATTAGCACGAGCCTCCCGGCCGACGTCCAGCAAGGAATCCTACGGTTGATCCCTGGACTCGAAAAGGCTGAGGTGATGCGTTGGGGTTATGCAGTCGAGTATGACTACGCTCCTCCGACCCAGCTCCACCCCACGCTCGAAACGAAGTACGTCGAAGGTCTCTATTTCGCCGGACAAATTAATGGAACGACAGGATATGAGGAAGCCGCGGCTCAAGGTTTGATGGCAGGGGCGAATGCGGCATTGAAGCTCCGTGGCGAATTTGGGCTAGTGTTGGACCGCAGCCAAGCCTACATTGGCGTCCTGATTGATGATCTTGTGACCAAAGGCGTCGATGAGCCTTATCGAATGTTTACGTCAAGGGCCGAGTACCGGCTCTTGCTCCGACACGACAACGCGGATAGGCGATTGACTCCAGTAGGACGTCGTGTCGGCTTGGTTCAGGACGAAGATTGGAATCGCTATCGAGCGAAAGAAGAAGCCATCACCCAACTGTCCGAGTACCTCAAAACGAACCGATATGGTCAGGACACTTTGGAAAAATGGCTCAAACGGACGGAAGTTAGCTGGGAACAGCTTTGCGACAAGGCTCCCCAACTTCGAGGTCTTGAACGCCGAGAGGATGTCATCGAGCAGGTCATTCTAGAGGCCAAGTATTCCGGCTACATCGATCGACAGACGGCACAAATTGAGCGATTCCAAAGGATGGAGAACCGGGGGATACCAGAGAGTTTGGATTTCGACGCTATCCCTCAGCTACGTGCGGAAGCCAAAGAAAAATTGACCCGAATTCGCCCGAAAAACTTGGGGCAAGCAGGGCGGATAAGTGGTATCAACCCAGCCGACTTGGCTGTCGTGATGATCTATCTCGACAACCGAACGACAGAGAGTTCGACGGATGCGAACTGTCTGTAACACAATCGCTCAACAGGGTGGAATAATATTAAGCTTGCGTACTATGTTGTAAATGTAAAGAGTTCCGGAATCCGAAAGAAATTCTTGAATTCGATGTAAGTTGTTTTTTGACATATACTTAAGTCGTTTCCTTTTTGAGAAATACGTTGACTTGGGCAATTTGGAAGTTATAATCAATAAACTTGCTCCAGCAAGCAAAATCGGTTCCAAATGCGGTGCCCACACGCATTTCTTCTGACAACGCCTGACAACTTTGATTCTTCGTTCATATCTCGGAAGAAGCCTATAGTCCGTAACGACTTTGGACGGAACGATACTCCGAGTTGGTTTGACAATGTGACGTCGGTGGAACCGAAACCAATTCAGGGAAGGATTCACCACGGTTCGATCAGGGATGATGGGTCCGCAACCTTGTTATGGGACAAGCCTTGTGGGCCAGGCTCTAGG
>CAYRFQ010000007.1:0-184058 GCA_964423615.1 uncultured Alcaligenaceae bacterium
AAAAAGAAGAAAAACCGATCTCAAAATCGATCACCGTAGCGCTGTAGTATTAGGTGGCAGAAATGGATACTTTCTTGAGAGAAATTACATCGTTGCGAGAAAGTAGGAAAGACTGTTCCCTGTTGTTGTCAAGATCCGATAAAACGGCAGAGGACTCCGTCGTTCGCCATTGTGTCGTGTGTTGGCCGTTGAGAAACCGGAATGAATTATCAGGTCGATCTGGAGATGTTTCGTGGTCCGTTGGACCTCCTTCTCTACCTCGTGAGGAAAAACGAGGTGGACATTTGCGACATTCCCATCGCTAAAATCGCCCAGCAATTTCGTGATTACATGGGTCTGATCCAGCTGGTCGATGTGGAATGGGCTGGCGAGTTCCTCGTGATGGCCGCGACGTTGATGGAGATTAAGAGCAAATTGCTCTTGCCTCGGGCAGACGAGAGCGAGGAAGACGCGGACGACCCCCGTTTAGAACTTGTCAAGCAGTTGATCGAATACAAGAAATACAAGGAAGTATCGAAAATTCTTGAGGAGCGTTCGGCGTCCCAACAGCTTCGCCTTTCTCGGGAACCAGTTGACCGTCCGCGCCGAGTCAAGGCTGACGAACAACCCATCAGCAAAGTTGAGTTGTGGGATTTGGTCAGCGCCTTCGGGCGTCTGATGGAAGAAACCACGGCTTTACAACCCCGGCGGATCTCCCTCGACGAAACGCCCATCCACGTCTACATGGACCAAATTGTTAAACGTCTTCAACAACGTGACCGACTCGCCTTTTCGGAGATTTTCACGCCACCTTACACGCGGGGTCGTTTGATTGGTTTGTTTTTGGCGGTTCTGGAACTGGTGAAAGGACGCCAAGTGCGTGCCCAACAATCCGAACTGAATGGCGATATCGAAGTCCGTTTGGCTGCTACCGAATCGGACCAGCCAATGCTGCCTGTCTGATTACTCGAGGATTTCTTTTTGAGAATAGAAAACTGGACGTTTCGCAAAGGCTCGCTTCGATGTTCCGAGTGAAAGCTCCAACTGCGCCGAGAATCGGAAACGTTGACGAGCATTGCCAGCCAAACTGGTTCTTGTGCGGGTTTTTGCGAAAACTCGTCGGACACGTTTTGGAACTGTCCCACGAGTGTCGCCAACCACTCATTTCCAACTACCGATGACTGGATTTTAGTACTGGAACAAGACTTTGACCTCACTGGTCTTACGCTCCTGCTCAATGATTTTTTGGTAAAGCTTGGTGTCTTGGGCGTAGACCTCTCGAACGAATTCTTTAATGTCTGCATAGTTAGAGGGTTCGGCCTTGGTGCGATCGGTCACCAGAATGATATGAAAACCGAATCCCGTCTCGACGACATCACTGACCTCTCCAACCCGCAGAGCGAAGGCTGCTTTGGCAAACGAATCTGCAACCGCGAACTTGGCTGGAAAAAAGCCGATGTCCCCACCATTGGACTTTGTGGGGCAGTGAGAAAATTGTTTGGCTGCCTCTTCGAAGGTGGCTTCTTTGTTTATGATTTTCTCGCGAAGGGCGGTGATCCGACCCAGGATTTTTTCTTTCTCGGCAGCTTTCGTCTCCACGGGAACCTTCAACAGGATATGTTTCGCTCGGACCTTGACCTTGTCGAAAAAGAGTTTGTTCTCGTCATGGTATTTTTTCATCTGGGCATCGGTCAGATGCTTGTCGAGATACCCGCGCCATCGAAGTCGGGTCAGCATTTCGTCACGCAGTTCGGGTTCTGTCTGATTAGTATCCGTTAAAAATTTGGCGAATGTTAGTTTCTTTTCGGCAAGTGAAGTCTTGAGTTCTGTGATTTCTTTCTCGACGGCAGCTGGTGGGACAGGGGGAGCATGGCGTGCCAAGTGCTGTCGCATCAAGGCGTCGTTGACGAGCATGTCCAGAGCAAGGGAGTACATCTTGCGTCGCATCGTTTGAGGGATTGGTTGAACACTCGGGGTTTCTCGCTTGAGGAGTTTTTGTACCTCGGCAACCAAGATTTTTTGCCCGTTGACGGTCGCAGCTATTTTTTTGGAGACCTCCTGAGCGTTGCCTTCGCTTGTGGCCAACGAAACGAGTCCGACTGCCATGATGACCAAAATGGTTCGCGTTATGACTAGCAATGTTTACCTCCTTTGTGTTCCCGTCAAGACTCAACCTTTCGTCGGGCGTTGTATACCGAGTTAAGGAAATCGTGTGGAGGTCAATTTTTATTGAAGCTCGTTCTGGTCACCGAGCAGACAACGCTTGCCGTGTGTCGTATAGAATAGAAATTGCGGTATTATTTCAGAAAAGTGGAATTGGAAACGGCTGCCTTGCCCTCATGATCGAAAACACGGAACAGCGACTCTTGCCCTTGGTTGACAAAGCTCCCGGGCAACTTCTCATCCACGAAATTTACAAGAGCATTCAAGGCGAATCGACGTTCGCCGGATTGCCATGTGTGTTCGTCCGTCTCTCTGTATGTGACGCCCGGTGTGTCTGGTGCGATACTCCGCATGCCTTCAAGGAAGGATCGCCACGTGAACTGGATTGGATTTTGACGAAGATTCGCCAGTTTTCCTGCCCACTGGTAGAGATAACGGGTGGCGAACCGCTTCTTCAGCCGGAAGTCCACCCATTGATGACCACACTCGCGCAAGAGAGATACACGGTCCTGCTCGAAACTAGCGGAGCCCACCCAGTCGATTCCGTGGATGAGCGGGTGCACATAATTTTGGATTTGAAGTGTCCCGATAGTGGTGAGTGTGAGAGGAACTGTTGGGATAATTTGAACTATCTCAAGCCCACCGATGAGATCAAGTTTGTCATCGCGTCGGAGGGAGACTTTCGTTGGGCTGCCGAGAAGACGCACTCCGAAGGTTTGGCGAAACGCTTTCAGGTGTTGTTCAGCCCGGTGTTTGGGTCCGTGCGACCTGAACAACTCGCAAAGTGGGTTCTAGCGTCGGGGCTTCCCGTTCGGATGCAACTCCAGATGCACAAGTATATCTGGGACCCCCATGCGAGAGGCGTATGAGCTTGGCAATTCCACAAAATAATCACAACCATACTTACGCCGTTCATCTCCTCTCGTTTTTTTCCCATTTTTCTCACGCCTAAGTTTCCTCCAGGACGATTAGGAGGAACAATATCAACAGCAGGGAAGAGCCTGATGACACGTCTCACGTTAGTTACAGGTGGTGTCCGATGTGGCAAAAGTCGATGGGCTGAACGATTAGCCGGAAAATGCGATCACGTAACTTATATCGCAACGACTCATTTATCGTCGCAAACGGCAACGGAAGCTTCTCCTGACCCTGAGATGGTTCTAAGAGTCGAAAGGCACAGACGCCGAAGGGTCTCACAGTTTCCCGACTGGGAAACGATCGAAGAGCCCTGGCATCTGACCAAAGTCCTTCCGAATATCGACCATGACGGGGCGATTCTACTGGAGTGTTTGAACCTTTGGATGACCAACCTGCTCGTAGGGACGATGGAGCAATCGGGGCTCAGCGATGCGGATGTTACGAATGCCGTTGAAGAGTTCCTTGCCGCGTGTACCTCGCACCCAGCCAAGGTCATAGTCGTAACCAACGAAGTAGGCTGGGGCATCATCCCTGTCAACGAGTTGGCCCGTCGCTTCACTGACTTGCTTGGAGAAGCGAACCAACGATTTGCCCAAGAGGCGACGGAAGTTTATGCCTGTCTTGCTGGCATTCCTGTCCGGCTCAAACCTCAGCCCCTATCAGGAATGACAGAATCATGACGAGTGGAAGGGAAGAGAATCAATGCGGAACTGGTTTCTGCTCGTGACTTTGTTGGCTCTTCCTCTGAGCACCGGCCTGCAAGCCACATGGGCCCAAGAGACAGGTGACCCGGACCAAGTCATTTACGTTTCTTTTCGAACTTTTCGAATCCCCTTCGTCAGGCCCAACCCAGAAGTATCCTTTGACAATCTTGTCGAGATGCGGTTGTACGTATCTACCGACGAAGGCAAGTCTTGGCAACCTTCGGCCGTCGCCGCCCCCAAGAAGAAATCCTTCCTTTGTGTGTGCAACCGAGATGGTTTGCATACCTTTGCCGTCCAAACCAAGGACGTCAAGGGAAACTTGTTTCCGGAACGTGTGGCTGACCTCAAGTCCAATCTGAAAGTCATGGTCGACACACTAAGGCCCGACGTTCAGTTGTTTTCAGTCCCCCAGAAGAACGGACGGGTCGGAGTTCGATGGGTCATTCGTGAAGAAAACCTCGACGTTACGAAACGAGATGCCTTTGTACTCGAATATAAACCAGAACGGGGAGCGAATTGGCTACCGCTTTATGCTCGGGCTGGTGAGACCGGAACCCATCACTGGGATCCAGAAACTAACGCCACGTTAGAAGTTCGTCTCCGGGTCCTGG
Organism: uncultured Alcaligenaceae bacterium; assembly: GCA_964423615.1. Lineage (GTDB taxonomy): Bacteria > Planctomycetota > Planctomycetia > Gemmatales > Gemmataceae > CAYRFQ01. The sequence goes on from CAYRFQ010000007.1 coordinate 4,376, forward strand.
ACCGGGCGGGAAATGCTGGCTCGGACACGACCAAGCTAACCCCAGGGCGTAGCGTGCGGAAACAATACCCACCGACTGAACCGACCCCACAACAACCCAGAGAAAAAACTCCGAGAGGTTATTCTTCGAATGTCCGGAACCGGCGGTTGGTCAACAGCAAACGTATCAAGTTGAAGTATCAATTGTCGGATGTTGGAAAATCCGGTGTTTCGGAAGTCCAACTCTGGTTCACTCGCGATGGGGAAAGTTGGAATCGGTATCCTCTACCTAACCAAAGCGATGGTCAAAATCCAACGAATCCACTGGTGTTTGAAGTCAATAAGGAGGGCGTGTACGGTTTCACGCTACTCGCCAAGAGCGGCGTCGGATTGAGCCTTCAACCACCGCAAATCGGCGATTCACCACAACTTTGGGTCGAGGTTGATCTTACTAAACCTATTGTGGAACTCCGTGACATCGTTGTTGGCAAGGGCGAAGACCGCGGAAAGATCACGATCAGTTGGGCCGCTCAGGACAAGAATCTAACCGCACGACCAATCACTCTCTCTTACCAGGCTGATTCCAATTCGGAGTGGTTCACTTTCGGGAAAGCGTTAGCCAACACCGGACGATACGTCTGGGACATTTCCGAACTGAAAGATCTTCCCGTTGCCTTCCACGTCCGAATCCAGGCATTTGATTCGGCTGAAAACGTGGGAGAGGATCGTACGCAATCGAAGGTCAAAGCGGATCTCGCGATTCCGAAGGCGTCGATCTTGGACGTGGAAGGAGTTGGCAAAGGACCTGGTCCTCCTTGATGTATTCGTTAGGCCGGAGGAGTCTCAGGTACTTTTTTTGATAAGGTCGCGAATCATCTTTTCTTGGAAGTTTTGGGAACGCGACGAAGCCCTGCCGACAGTCCTTGGGCAGTACACGTCCGTTCAGCTAAGTCAAGTATACCAAAACGAAACCCGAGAGAGCAAACACAGCCAACCTCTCACAATTTCTGCCATCTGCATTTTTTCCTCGCATTTCTTGGATCGTTGGTGTTCAATACCTGACTATTTGACAAGCGCACTTGTGTTGAACCCTTTGGGCAGCTAAGGAAATTTGTCCAATGTCTTTTCTTCAGTACATCAACTCATGAGTATTGTCCCCTGGATCCGAGCGAGTGACTGTGCCCTCTTGCAAGCGGATGTTGATGCGGTCGATCTGACCTCGCTTCGGCTCATTCAACGTCTTCTCGAACTCTCTCTCCGCGAGCCATCTAACACCGATCTCATTGGAGCTTTGTTAGAGGAAATCGGTATCGCCCTTCAAGCCGATCAAGTTTTGGTGTTGGAGGGAACACCGGAGTGGCCCGTTCGTTGGCAATACGCGCGGCGTGGCATCCGATCCGGTAAAATCAAAGTTCCAACATCACTTTTGGGTGAAGTACTCGATCGGATGGCTGGAACTTCCCAACCGGCAGACGGGAGTCTACCTGCGTTTCTTGCGGCGCCTGTCCAAACCGATGGGCTGGGGCAACACGCACTGCTCGCAACCCGGAGCCGTCTCGATTTTTCCGAAGCCGATAAGGAGTACGGAATCGCGGCGAGTTACTACTTCGCGCAAGCACTCAAGAAAGTTCACGACGCCGAACAAGACGCAGCGAAAGTCGAACGGCTCGAGACGTTGTTGGGAATCGCCGAACACCTCACGGATCAACGTGAGACCGTGCCTTTGTTGGAACACATAGCCGAAGAAGTTGTGAATCTTGTGCGTTGTGAACGAGCAAGTCTTTTTCTCTGGGACCGAAATCGGAACGAATTGGTGGGGCGCCCCGCCATAGGCATGCCCAACGGAGAACTTCGCATTCCTGACGATGCGGGTATCGTCGGCCAGGTCGTCAAGACCGGAGAAGTCATCCAAGTCGATGATGTCCGAGCTGATCCGAGTTGGAATTCACAAGTCGATTCGGAGTCTGGGTTTCAAACGCGGAGTTTACTTTGCGTACCTCTCGTCAACGGCGAGGGTGAATGCGTGGGGGTGCTCGAGGCGATCAACAAGAACGAAGGTCGCTTTGGCACGCAAGATGTTGAAGCTGCTCGTGCTCTGGCGCGACAAACTGTGGCGGCCTTGAATCATGTGCAAGAACACGAAGCCTTGCTTCGAAGTAACGCCGAATTCCAAGATCAAGCGCGGACAGGATGCCAAATCATCGGGGAGAGTACCGCCGTTGTCGAAGTTCGTGCACACATAGAGAGACTTGCTCCGACTGACTTGCCCGTGCTCATTTTGGGCGAGAGTGGGACCGGGAAAGACGTTATCGCGCGGGCGTTGCATCTTTCCAGCCCTCGTCACCCGCAACCTTATGTACCAGTCAACTGCGCTGCGATTGCCGAATCGCTGATCGAAAGCGAACTTTTCGGTCACGAGGCGGGAGCGTTTACAGGAGCCCAAACGACCCGAGCCGGGAAATTCGAAGCTGCGGACGGCGGAACTCTTTTTCTTGACGAACTCGGCGAACTGAGCCAGAACGGACAGGCTAAACTTCTTCGGGTTCTCGAAGAAAAGAATGTCTATCGAGTTGGGAGTACGCAACCGATACCTGTGGACACCAGGATCGTCGCGGCCACGAACCGAGACTTGGCAGAACAAGTTCGTAAGGGAAAATTTCGAAAGGACCTGTACTATCGCCTGAGCGTCGTGACCGTGAATTTGCCTCCACTCCGAGATCGCCAGGAAGATGTCTTGTTGTTGGCCGAACATTTCCTCCAACATTTCTGTCGGAACGCAGGTCGGAAGTCGATGAAGTTTTCAGCTGAAGCCAAGAAACGACTCATGTTGCACGATTGGCCCGGAAATATTCGCGAGTTGAAAAACTTGATCGAACGAATTGCCTACCTGTGTTCAGCTGATAAAATTGAAGCGAAAGATTTGGCATTCATCTCACGCGCGGTTGAGGTCGAACCGCAAGATGATCCGCAGACTTTGAAGTTGTCAGAGGCCACAGACGCTTTCCAGATTAGACACATCAAGAAAGCCATTGAGCGGGCGGGAGGCAACATGAGTGACGCTGCGAAACTTCTGGGACTTCATCGTCCGAACTTGTATCGGAAAATGAGGTTGTTGAAGATGGAGGTGGACTGAGTCGCGTGAGACTTCATAGCTCTCCGGTCCTGAGATGCTCGAGCGTGTACCGGCTTGATTACATACTTCTGAAAAACCCAGGATGTACGATTCCAGCAGATTTTTCGCGCGTCAGGCCAACTTTGATGGTCGTCTTGACTTGATATAGTTCGGTCTCGAAGCTACTATGATTTAATGTGTTGATCGGGTTGCTTTCCGAACCACACCCTCTCCACGTTCGTTGGTGTAACCCATGGAAAAATGTAGCGTTTTCGCAGAGTGTACGAAAGAAGCCGAACGGTACAAGTGGATCGAAAGTGAAAAAGCCGGGTACGACCTCGGTGAAAATGCGATCCGCCGTTGGGTCAAAGAACATTGGTGGGGCTATCTGCGTGCACGTTGGATAGAGCACCTCCAAGGCAAACGGTTTTGGGTGGAACTCGACCGCGGTGACTTTGGCTTGCTGCTGCAAGAGTTTCAGGATAAGGCTCTTTTGTTGGACCGAATTCTTGACCGAATTAAGGCTGGACAAGAAAACCTAGATATCATTTTGTGGTCCCTGGATTGGGGTTTGTGTGTCGATTCGGTCATCGAAATTTTGCAAGCCTTGGACATAAATAGCCGCCGATTAGTCCACCGCTTTGATTCCTAAGTTAACGCTCCTCACCTTTGCAATTTTTGATTACACACGTCGCTCTTAGATTCTTTTTACCAATATCCAACTTTACTGTATCGAATTATGAATAGCTTAGTCGGTTCGTTTCTTGCTGATTATGTGCTAATCGTTGTTTAAGACATTCACTCTGATCACACTTCGCAAGAGAATCTACACAGAAGTTGGCCTACTCCAGCAAAGTGATAACCCAAGTGCTTTTGGTAGCGGGAGGTCCTGACCAAGCCATTTCATTAACACAGTCAAAAGGAAATCCGAAACGCAACCAACAACTCTTATGTTGTTCTCTTGATTGCGTTTCGGATTTCGTGTGAAGCCGGATAATATGATTGCCGAGAGGGGCTCTAGATTTTGACCGTGTCGGCGTCGTACTGGAAAGCCCTTGCGCGGAATAAGAAGTCGACGATGTTCCCTTCGTGGGGCTGTAACCAATTCAGTTTGATCGTCGGGATTGGACCAATATTCAACCGGTCGATATGGGTAGCATCGGCCAAAGAACGTTGGAGTTTTTGGTCTTCAGTAATCGCCGAACAAACCAATGTTGGTCCGATGGAAGACAGCATCTTTTCCTGCGGACACTCGACCACGCTTACGAAGGGAAACATGTATTCCTTCGACGCAACATTTCGTTCGGGCGAGTCGGCATGGACGACAGTAGGTCGGAGATACGCACAACGCTCTTTCTCGACCAGGCGTGAACCATACTTGGCAGTCATGTCCGTGACCCCGGATTCTTCTAGGGCTTTTTCAAGGTCTTCATTAACTGCGATAGCCATGGGTTTGACTGTGAAAGCCGCGATGTCGGATTTAGGGTCCTGGGGGGGTAGCGGTTCGACGGGACCAATTCGCTCTGCAATGGCTTGGGCGATTTCTTTGGTGTGTCGCGAGGCCCAGACACCCGAGCAGTTGATGCAACCACGGCCGCTGTTCTTGAAGATGCTATCGACCATGATGTCAATGTATTTCTCCCATTCGTCGACCTTGTCGTCGCCAAGCAGGATTTTGCTGAAACCGGGACCGTGGGCTTGCACTTTTGGATTGCCTTTGTAACGTTCGACGGTAGCAGTACCACCGAAGATTAGACTACGCGGGCAATGCTCCAGAACAGCCGCGCCGATGTCGCCGCCACCAGGATAGATCGCGATGGCTTCCTTGGGAATACCAGCCTCGTAGAACGCCGATGTCATGCGGTAAGGGGTCCACGGTTCCTGGGGTCCTGGCTTGAGAACCAGACCTACCTGCATCGGAATGATCGGAAGCCAAAGAGTGTGCACGCCGGGTGAGTTACTTGGCAGAACCATACCAAGAACTCCAGATTGGGCTTGGAAACTGATGGGGACGCTGTGTCGTTCGACCCCATAACCCTTACTAAGTACGTCCAAGTCTAAACCACGTGTCAAACACTCCAGGATGTTGTCCATCTCGTTCAGGACAAACTCATTTTTCTCCATGTTGAAGCGACACATGTGTTCGGGCAACCCAGTGGTCGCCGATTGCATGCGTACGAATTCATCGGGCGATTGTGTTCCATCGCCGAGGGGAAGCGTTGCACTGGTGTAAAGCTTGGCTGCCTTCTTGACCATCGAAAGCAATTCCTTGATGGGAATTTCTCTCAATACTTCTCTCGCCCGGTGGGCTTTTTTCAGGTCTCGACCAACAATCCCAGGGCTAGCTTGGCCCACTTCAGCGAGAACTTCTCCGGTGTCGAAATGAACAACTTTGTCGACTTCGAGACTTTCGTAGGGTTGGCCCCAACGAATCACTGGTATCTTGATCATGAGTGATTTCCTTGAACGAAGGATGATTGGTTTGGTGGTATCCAATTGGTGAAAAGTTACAACGGAAGCTCTCGAATAGAGAAAGTCGTCCTGAATGACTCCTCCTCTTCACAGTTCACCTTGTACTTAGTAAACCCCGACTGTTGTAGCTTTGGCAATTCCGTGGAAGGGTCTCACACCGCTGATTCCATCCCAGGGGTACTTCTGCGAAGGTTCTTCACGTTCCCCTTCGTCGCGTTCGAGGAAACCAGGGATAAAGAATTCTTTGGTAAGCGTAGTCAGTCGGGCACGGCCTGTTTCACCATAGCCAACGACTTTGTCGTGGTCGTCGAAATCGACAACTTCCACAACCGCGCGTGGTTCGGGTGGATAATACGCGATCTTGTAATTGTCCTCTTTGGTTGGCATTTCTGAGCAGGCCAGGCCCATCAAAGTATTGCCGTAGGTGGGGGCAATGTAGACTTCCGGACTGAGGACTTCCTCGATGGTTTGACGTATCCATTGGGAATTCATCTCTGTGCCACCACAGAAGACGCCCGTGATTCCCATCTCGGCGATGCTCTTGCCTTCGTCCTGAAGACGTTGATCGAGGGCGTCAAGCAGTTTGGGAGTACTGAACATGCACTTGATTTCGTGATTCGCCGTCAAGATGGTCATGGCTTGGTCGATGACATGATCTTGGTAGGCCTTGAGGTGCTCGGTCCAACCTTTCTTGAGCAGTTTGACGACCCAGCGCGGGTCCAAGTCCAAACAGAAGCAGATGCCGCCTCGATGTTGGGCTAAGTGCTCGACGGCCAAACGCAAACGTCTGGGACCCGATGGGCCGAGCATCAACCAGTTCGAGCCTCGCGGGAAAAATTTCTCAGGGATCGTGTCGCTGAACATTTCGTAGTCGATCCGAAAGTCTTCCCAAACTACGCGGCTTTTCGGCACTCCGGTCGTTCCGCCAGTTTCGAAAACATACAGGGGTTTGTCAGAGTAGGCTTTCGGTACCCACCGACGCACTGGCCCACCACGCAGGTCTTCGTCGTTGAACAAACCGAATTTTCGTAAATCCTGGAAGCACTTTATGTCCTTGCGAGGATCAAAGTCGAGCGTCTTAGCTTTTTCGATCCAAAAGGGTGTTCCGGTCTCTGGATTGAAATGCCATTCGACAATCTCACGGACGTGAGCATCCAGTTTGTCTTTCGCCTCTTGGGGTGTCATGGACCAGACCCTTTCTGCTTTTCTGAAGGTGATGTTATTTGAAAATGGTCAACATTGGGTTTGACACTAACAACTCGCGCGTTGACTCAAAAACGTGTGTCGCCAGGACGACAGAAATACCCAGTCATCAGTGTAGACTGTAGGAACTGACGGCAGGATTCATTCTTCAAGGTCTCAGCATGCTCTAGAGCTATTCAATCAATTCGGATTGCTTTATTTTCTTTTATTATGGCGACAGGGAGCGGAAGAAATCCACTGCCTTCCAACAATTCTCAAAAAGAACTCAGGTCCAGGGAAGCGACTTGAACGTTTGCTCGATTTCACAACGATCGATTTTGGGCCCATCAGAAACTGGTTTCGAACTCTCCTCGGCTGCGATGGCTTCGTTTACTGTTGTTTTCGATTTTCCAGCCGTGTGAGTGCGCATTGCGCCATCTTTTGCGACAGCAAACTCAACGGCGTTTGAGCCATTTCTTGTAGGATTGCTCGGGCTTTTTTAGTGCCGATGGCCTCTAACACGGCAGTAGCTCGAAGCTGTTGCAGGACTTCAGGAGGTAGCCCTTTGAGTTTGGGTAAAATTCGCTCGATCCGCAGTCTGGTTTCCAAAGGTATATTTTTCTGGATGTGGGTGCGTAACGTCTTCTCTACCGTCGATCCCAAATAAACGAGCTTTTTCTCTGCGCGAGTCCGAGTTCGAAAACTTTTGCTGTCCAAGTCCCGGATCAATTGCTCAATGACTTCTGGAGAACTGTCGGTTTTCTTCAACCGATTTTGAATCAGAGCAACTGCTTGGGTGGGAAGATGACCAAGTTTCGTCACAGCTCGGTAGCCCGCCTTGGGGTCTCGTGAAGACAATACAATCCAAAGTCGGTTGAGTTCTTTGGGCGGAACGGATTGTGTTTGTGGTTTTGGCTTGGAAAGTTGCCAAACGTAAGTTGTGTCGTTGGTATCTGCCGAAGCCAAACGTTTTCCGTCAGGTGAGAATGCCAAGGAAGTGACCCAGGTCTCGTGTCCGGTAAAAACGTTAAGGATTTTCCTTGTGGCCAAGTCGACGACCCGTATGTTGTCATCCTCGCCGTAATACGCAAAGCACCTCCCGTCTGGGGAGAATGCCGCCTCAGGCCACCGCAGGGCACTGGCTCGTTGGGTGTCGAACTCGGCTAACAATTGACCAGAGACTATCTCGTAGACTGCTAGCTTGAGATCTGGTGTCGCTAGACACAATAAACGGTCATCTGGGGAAACTACACATGGCCACGGGTGTAAAACTTGTTTGAGGTCTTGCAAGACAACCGTTGACCACAGAGTTCCCGATTTTGTGTCCCAAGTGCGAACTTTCAAACCCATGCCTGTCCGTCGGCCCAGAACAAAATATTGCATGGTGACGATGGACTGACCGGTCGGGGAAAAACGTAGTTGAGCCTCACCATATTGGGTTCGCCAAGAAAAAAGTGCACGCTCTTTGGGGAGCTGCCATTTGTGCAAAAGGTTGCTCGTTTTTGTTTCCAGCAGATGAACCGTGAAATCTTTGACGAAGGCAACAGTACTGCCGTCAATTGCTAGGTGACAAGGGTGCCGTTCAGTCTTTCGTTTGAACGTTTCCAGTCGTTTTCCTGTTTGAGTTTGCCAGACCTCAAGGGTTCCATCGGTGTTGTAGGTCCCAATAAAATGGCCGTGGGTCGATGATCCTCCGAGATTTGTGTCGTCGAAGACGGCGGGGAGTTCTCGGAGCCTTTTTCCTGTGAAGGCATCGCAGATGACCAATCTTTCGCTCCCGGTAAGAATTTGTTTACCGTTTTCGGAGAATGTCACGATGTAGCCACCAGGTGGCTTCGTCTCGTTGCCTGGACCAATACGAAGGATGGCTCCCTTGGGGAGTGGCGTTTGGGCGGCGGCGTTGTCCGCCAAGCCGACGCAACAGAGGAACCAAATCGCAATGAAACTCAACTTCGCATGTGACATGGTGAAAAACCTGTAGATGCAAAACAGAGGGGACACTTATTCAGACGTTTCGGGAGGCATTCGAAGTCAGCCGACGTGACACGTTGGGTAACTTCGCTGGCTAGATCAACAAGAAATTGTCACAGCATCCGCAAGGCCTCCTTCGTTCCAGTGTACTCCAACACCGCAACGGCTCGCAAATATTGGAGTGCTTTAAGTCTACGGCTTTGCGAAATCGTCAAACTTTTCTTGACTGCCAATCCGTGTTCCTACGAGCAAGGCTGTGATTACCGTTCCATTCATAGACACTCCTGCTGTGTAAGGTTTCTGGACCAAAGTCATCGTGTCTGTTGTGTTATTTTCAAGCGATTCAGATTTCCGTGGACTAAATGGTGTCTGAAGAAAGAACACCGTTGGAGGAACCCAAGTCCTAGTCTTGCGAATAAGGATCGGGATACCTAGGCCACACCCAAGAGCGTCGACACGCCGCAGATACAAACCCCAGGTCCATTGGGCGTGGATGGTCGCGCTTTTCCATCTTCGGGAATTGTTCCACGATTCATTGCGCGGTAATTTGAAAGGGCACTGATTTTTGGAACTCGGCCCCCGAACGCGTCACGACGCGAACCCGCCTTGATCGTCTTACTTTCGTAAAAAAGAACGTAGGAGAATACTTTGTCAAAAATTGTACTCGGACTCTTCGGGAGTCTGCTGTTGCTATCCCCTGCCCTCGTATCCACTGCAAAAGCCGTGGAAACCAAGTCTCGAACGTTGGAAAGCCAGCTCGCCGAGGAAGGCATATCAGCCCTGGCGAAGGCCGCAATAGAAAACGGCGATCCAACTCGAGGAGCGATCGTCTATTTCAAACACGAAATGGCCTGCACACGGTGCCATCAACCCGGAATGGAGACTGTTCCGCTCGGACCCAATCTGACGGAGCTAGGCAAGGACACCAAAACAAGCTACGTCGTAGAATCGTTGTTGCAGCCTTCGAAAGTCATCAAGAAAGGTTTTGAGACCCAGAAGGTACTGACAAAGAAAGGCACTGTCGTTTCTGGGTTACTGGTCAAGGAAACACCGAAGTCGGTTGTGTTACGAGATGCTAACGGCCAAGCGGTGACCATCGCAGCGTCCGACGTCCTGAAGCGCGTCCAGGACACCACTTCGCTGATGCCCCAAGGGCTCGTCAACCAACTGGCCAGTCGCCAGGAATTTTTGGACCTTGTGCGGTATCTGATGGAAATTGCTAGGGGTGGAAAACTTCGAGCCGAGGAGTTGCGGCCATTGGCCTCCTTCGTTTCCCAGGCTCCGCTGCCGGATTACGAAATGAAACTCGACCACGCGGGGCTCATCCGCGACCTGAATCGCAAAAGCTTTGAACGTGGCAAGGTGATCTATGAACAAGTCTGTGCTAGCTGCCACGGCACCAAGGACAAAGTAGGGAGCATGCCTGCGGCGTTGCGGTTTGCCAGTGGGCAATTCAAGAACGGCGGTGACCCCTACACGATGTATCAAACGGTCACGCGTGGATATGGTCTGATGGTGGCTCAGCGTTGGTTGGTACCCAAGCAGAAGTATGATGTGATTCACTACATACGCGAAGCCTTCGTGAAACCACATAATCCCGACCAGTACAAAGCCGTCACAGGAGAGTATCTCGCATCACTACCCAAAGGAAACACTCGCGGACCAGAACCGAGGAACTTGCAACCCTGGGTCAACATGAATTATGGTCGGCACCTCACAGCGACCTATCAAATCGGCGATCAACCAAACTTCGCGTACAAAGGGATTGCGGTTCGGTTGGACGGTGGTCCCGGTGGTGTGTCGCGTGGTCGGTCGTGGATGATCTTTGATCATGACACAATGCGGATGGCGGCTGCCTGGACGGGAGAGGGGTTCATCGACTGGCGTTGTATTCACTTCAATGGGCAACACGCTATCCATCCCAAGACCGTTGGTTCATTGCATTTTTCCAATCCACCCCAGCCAGGATGGGCAAACCCGAAGGATAACGGTTTCGAAGATGTGAGACTTGTGGGACGAGATGGACGACGATATGGACCCCTCCCCCGCCAATGGGCGCATTACAAAGGCCTCTACCATTTTGGGGATAAGGTAATCGTCTCCTACACGGTGGACAAAACCAAGGTGTTGGAGATGCCAGGGAAGATAGGCACGAAGGGTAACCCAGTATTCACAAGAACGTTTGAAGTTGGGCCAAGACAACGTGACTTGGTTGTGCATGTCGCCACGTCGCCAAAGTCGTCGACAATTGGGAAAGTCACGGCCCAACGACCGGATGATTCAACAACTCATGGTGTTGTTCTGGGGAAAGCGGCTAAGCGGGAACGACTCGACCCGAAGGTTCCGATCCGCTTTGACGGGGGAACACAACTGGTTGTCGCCAAGCCCCAAGCGTTCGACATGCACGACAAAGATTACACCATTTTCGCCAAGATCAAAACGCGAAAAGGTGGAACGATCTTTTCCAAAGCACCGGCGAAAGGTAAATGGGTTCCTTCAGCGAAAACGTTCTTTGTTCGTGGCGGACGACTCACTTTTGATGTGGGTTGGGTCGGTGCTGTGAGTTCGAAAAAGCGCGTGGCGGATAATCGATGGCATGACGTTGCGATGACTTATCGCGCCAAGGACGGAACGGTTGAGTTGTATGTCGATGGCAAGAAAGATCAAACTGGCCGACTCCGACCAGAGAAACGAACGAAGAGGCATGTAGTCCGGATCGGCTTTACCACTCGGGATTTTCCTCGTGGGCAAACCTACTTTGATGGAAACATCCAAGCGGTTCAGTTTTATCAACGGGCACTGTCGGAAGCCTCGATCCGAGAACTTACCGCCGAAAAACAGGTGAAGGAAGGATTGGTTAGCTCTTGGGCATTCGAAGAGCAAAGTGGGGACTCCGTGAGGGATGCAAGTGGAAACAAACATCATGCCCAAGTTGTGAGGGGCCAACAAGATACTGATCCAACCGGATTGATCTTGGCAGGTACCTCGAGTTCGTTGGCCAACCCCAACTGGTCAACAGATAAGAAAGGGCGGCTATTGTTGACGCTTCCAGAAGGAAAAGAGAGCTTGCGGTTCACACTGTGGTTTACCCGCGTATCGGACCGAGAGGCTGCGAAGGCAACACTGGCTTCACTTCCGCCGCAAGGAGCGATGGCCCTTACGCCATTGACAAAAGGAGGGCCAAAACATTGGCAGACTGTTTTGAAGACAAAGGCTACTCTCGGAAAATCCGAGGGACCTTTTGCTGTGGATGTTCTCGAACGCCCGGCGAATAATCCTTGGGCTTGTCGCGTTCGATTGAGCGGCTTGGATTTCTATCCAGACGGCAAACGCGCAGCGGTGTGTACGTGGGATGGTGATGTCTGGTTGGTCACGGGAGTCGATCATCCCGAGAATGGACTTACGTGGCAGCGGATCGCTTCGGGGATGTTCCAACCGCTGGGACTGAAGATCGTTGATGGAAAGATCTACGTTTGCTGCCGAGATCAAATCGTCATCCTTCATGACCTCAATGGGGACGGGGAAACGGACTTCTATGAAAACTTCAATAACGACCATCAAGTCACCGACCACTTCCATGAGTTTGCGATGGGTCTGCAAATCGACCAGGAAGGGAATTTTTATTACGCCCGTGGCGCCCGACATGCTTTGAAGGCGGTGGTCCCGCACCACGGAACGCTCATCAAAGTCAGCAAAGATGGTTCCAAGACGAGTATAGTGGCACGAGGTTTCCGAGCCCCGAACGGTGTGTGTTTGAATCCGGATGGGAGCTTTTTTGTTACCGACCAAGAGGGACATTGGACGCCGAAAAACCGGATCAACTGGGTTGTTGGAAAAGGTGGGTTCTTCGGCAATACGTATGGGTATCACAACGAGGAAGACACATCAGACGAAGCCATGGAACAACCACTTTGTTGGTTGGATCAAGTGGCGGACCGTTCGCCAGCTCAACTGATGTGGATTCGCAGCAAAAAGTGGGGTCCGCTCAACGGCTCGCTCCTGAATCTTTCCTACGGATACGGCCAGGCCTTTTTGGTTCCGCATGAGCGAATCAGAACCGGAATGCAAGGTGGGGTGTGTCCACTTCCGATACCTCGATTTCCGACAGGTGTGATGCGTGCTCGTTTTCATCCGAAGAATCAAGAACTCTATATGTGCGGGATGTTCGCGTGGGCCGGAAACCAGCAACAGCCCGGTGGGCTCTATCGCCTTCGCTATACTGGCGAACCCGTCTATCTTCCCCTGGAGTTGAAGGCAAAGAAAACCGGTCTTGAGATCACGTTTAGTGGCAAACTCGATCGAGACTTTGTTGCCACGACCGGGAATTATACCATCAAAACATGGCACATCCGCCGTGCAGCGAGCTACGGGTCTCCTCGGTTGAATCAACAGTTCTTGAAAGTTAAGTCGGCCAAACTACTCAAGGATGGAAAGACCGTATTCCTAGAAATCCCAACGATCGAACCGACAAGATGTATGGAAATCAGGTATGTACTGAAAGGTACTGATGGGAGGATCGTGAAGAATAGAATTCAAAACACGATTCATGAACTCCAGGAATGATCGAGTTTGACACGGAAATTGGAGCGTTGAGTTATTGTTCTATGGAAGGGTGGGCTCAAGCCCACCTTTTGCCTTGTTCAGATGCACTACCCAAGCCAGCCTGGGTAAGAGCCAAGAGCTCTATTCATTTCGACAACACGGATCGCCTCGAGGGGTTTCCATAGCGAAGAACAATTTCTGCTGCCAACATCCATTCGTCCGGACGAAGTACCTCCCAAGCAACAATCCAGGTGCCACCTCTCGAATCTCATCCTTGACATTTCTCCATCGGAATGATGTTTGTGTGTAATCGACGAAGAGGGTTTTACGACCATCAACCATACTGCATCCATAGTAGAATTTGGATGTGAGGGCTTTCCGGAGTGGCCACTGGTTTATGGCCATTCCGGTACAGCAATCGAAGTGTTTTCCTCGCCACATACTACGGGCTATTCGAGTCTCGATTTCAGAAAACAGCCGCTTTCTCTGAATCAGAACTTTGCCTTTGCAATAACCACAGGGAATCTGTGGAACTTTGCCAGTTTGATAGAGTTGATCGAGTTCGCACCAGCTCATGTTGAGCATACACGCCATGGAGAGTTCCGATTCGGGATAACAAGCCAACCCTGTTGTCTCAACGGGAATGGCTTGTGGAACAACAGTCGATGTTGACGACATTCTGGTCTCTTGTGCACGCCCTGTATCGGTCATCAAGAGAATCGTAAAAGCGCAGCTGACGAATAGATATCGTCTGGTGAAGTTCCACGTTGATTTCATGAGTTCTCCGTTCCTTGAGGTCATCTCGAGAGTTGGGGAGATCGTCTTTGAATAGTCGTCGTCCCTGGGAGATGACTGTCTCCATCTTGAACAGAGAAGATCGTGTTCTAGCAGATTGTCCAATCTCTAACTTCGTTATAATCGTTATAACTATCCACAAATTTGAATTTCTTTGTTGTTTCTCAATTGCAGGTGAGGCAAGAAATTGTAGCTGTCTTGTCTTTTTAATAACACAACGAACAAAGGAGCAACAACAATGCGATACGCAACACTTCTTATAATCTTGGCCCTAGTACTAACCGGGTGTGCCACGTCGGGCCAAAACCGCAAAAGTAATCGTTTTGAGCCATTCGGTTCGATAAAAACCAACGAAACACCGAAAGCGCTTGCCGATGGGGAGAAAGATATCCTGCTTTGGTCGCAGTAACGAGCAGGAATATCGTTGAAAAAGTTCCGACACGCCTCTCCAAGCCCTTCCAGTCACTGTACTGGGAGGGTTTTGTTATTCCCTTGTGTTGGTTTCTTTCTCTGGCTTGCTGTCATCCCTGTCGTGTTGCTTTTATCTTGTCGCAATTTGTAGATAACCGTTCTGACTGCCCTACCTTGTTGGAATGATTATTAAGAACTGCGCGGCCAATGCATCAAAGTAGCAGGCACACGCCGAATGGAAATGAAGTGTGTGTCCGGTTCGTAGGTACACGCGGATCGCGTGTACGTTTGTCTTGGCCGAGCTTTCCAAACACACGCGAGCCGCGTGTACCTACGACGAACAGAAAAACCGGACAACTTTAAATTCCCGTTCCAGGTGTGCCTGCTACATTATCCGCGCAGTTCTCATAGTTGCGCGCGTGCGGTTGGGTAACCATGCGGCACCGCTAGTCCGACGAGTAACGGTGTAAAGGGTTGTGGTAGAGGTCCTTTTTGCTGAAGGAGTGGACTATGGCTTAGACTTGTTGATGGAGCGATCGGGAACACACTTCGATTGCCGAACAGAGCCTAACCGGTACACGGCAATTTCGCGAAGCACATCAACCCAACAACTTTTCGCAGCCGGTTAGCCTTCTTGGGATCGTTTCTTGGCCTTGTTCTCACCATCGCGAGGGCCACGTTTCCGGTCAGCTTCTCCGTCGCGAGGGCCTCGCTGCCTGTTGCCTTCTTTAGCAGCCGGACGATTTGGAGTTCGCCAACGAATGAACTCTGGCAGTGAAAGTGAACCGTTTCGGTCGGTGTCGACTTTGTCAAACCGTTTTTTTTCCAGAGCTGTTCGGGCAGCGTTGAACTTCCCTTCTTTCATTCCAATCCACTCTTTGAACTCCACTTTCTGATTGCCGTTTTTATCATAAGCGGCGAATATACGTTCGATGCGAGAGCCGCGACGGCGCCTTGCCGGGCCAGTATCGATGCTGAGAACATCGTTGTCTTCGGACACGATGACGACGACTTGTATTCCGGTTCTGAGATCGGCGAGTTTTTTGACTAGCCCGGTGACACGGATGTCTTTGTTGGCGATGCTGAAGTTGAAGACCTTGGTTCCGGCATCCCTACGTTGGACCACTGTAATGCTTTGCTTCTTCTTGTCGTGCTTCGTAATGATCCCACGGATTCCCGGTCGGTCGCCTTCACCGCGTCTCTGTTGGCCCTGCCCTTCGGGTGCCTTTTTGTCTTTCAGACCCTCACGGTCAGGACGTTGGCCCTCGCCTCGTTGTTGCTGGCCTGTTTGTTGACCATGAACTGACGCGATGAGAAGAATCAAAAGGAAGGGAACAAGGACCAAACCGGTCCCCACAGTTAAACGATGTCTCTGTTGGTTCGTTACGATCACCATGAATCTCCTTTGCGAAGAATGGACACGAAAAGACACACTTGCCGACCGGGGCAAGTAAAGAAATGCTCTGTCGACAGCTCGGGTCTCTGCAGAATCGTGGTTTTTCACAACACGGCTGGGAATAACTGGAGCATCACAGCCGTCCAGTTGGGTCCGAGTCTCCGTACGAGATCGCCACTGTCGAGGTCATGATCAAGAAAGAGCAGAGATTGCCAACATCAACATAGTTGTTATCAAGACAAAAGAGAAATGTATTTTCTATGATTTTCTATCGAGAAATGATGGGTGCCATCTGGATCGAAGGAGCCTTTCTTTTTCCTGGTGAGGTCAATAAAACGGTCGACATGTCACTACTGATCGAACACCCTGGATAGAGAGCAAATAGCATGATGGTAAGAGGCATTCGGGGCGCTACGACTGTTGAATTGGACAATCCAGAACTAATCCTTGCTGCAACTCGGGAGTTGCTTGAAGAGATTTGCAAACGAAATGACATCACCGATTACAATGACATTTGTTCGGCCATATTTACGACAACGGCCGATCTCACATCCACATTCCCTGCGGAGGCGGCTCGCACTATGGGGATGGGACAAGTACCGTTATTGTGTGCCACGGAAATTCCTGTCCCCGGAAGCATGTCACATTGTATCCGCATTCTTCTTCACGTGAACGTCGAGAAAACCCAGGCCGATATCCACCATGTCTATCTCGGCGATGCCCAGAAATTACGCCCCGATATCGACAGTGCTCAATGAAACCGAGAGGGTCGCATGGTGGGCCTCCTGCTTGATCCCACTGTTACAATTTCTTGAGTATCTTTTTCCAGGCAGCCATAGACTTCTGGAGGTTCGTTCGCTTGTCGCCTCGAATTGCGTAACATTGCAATCCCACAGGACCCTGATAATTGAGTTTTTTCAACGCAGCGAAGAGGCGTCTCTGGGGAAAGCTACCTCGATCCAAAGTTTGGATCAACTCGCTCCAACCTTTCCCGTCGAGGTCGGCTCCGCAAGTGCTTACAGCAAACAAGCGGGAACCTGCTTTCTTCAATACTTTCTCAAGATTTTCAGCCTTTTCGTTTCGTAGAAAGTGGCAGAGGTTGAACATGACTCCAAGGTTCGGATGGTCCACCTTTTTGATGAGAGCCATGGCTTGGGGCATCGTGGCCACGGCGAACCCGTGATGTGGATAGATGGCTACGCGAATCTTCATCTTTGCGGCCATCTCGGCGGTCTGACGTACTGCATTCACAGTCTTGGGAGTCATTCGACGAATCGTCAACTCGATCATCCCACCACGATTTTGCAATGGTTGGACGACATTTGGTTGGATTGGTTTGTCATCGACGTTAAGGTAAATGCTCAGTACTTTCAGTCCCACTTTGTCGTAGGCAGCAATTCGAGTGGCAAGAGTTTTGCCGCCTGAAAAAACTTGACTGATTCCGTCGTAACCAAGATTCTTGAGGACCTTGGCTTCTTTCTCAAACGAACCAAAACTCACACCGTTTTGGAAGGCATAAAACTTGGGACGAAATGGATTGGGATTGTCGGTCTGTGCATTGGTGTAAGTAGTGAGCACAGACAGCACGATAATGACAGAGTAGAAAATTCTGGGCATACGGTTTATCTCCTTCACTCTCTTTGTGAAAACAGTACAAAGTTATGGCCAAAGTTGCAATTGGTATGAGTTCCGCCACACCCTAAACGCAAAAAGGGAAGAGTCGATTCGAATGGAGGATACATCCATTTCTTAGCTTGGCCTCCTGGCTCGATGTTCGATCCTTAGTCGCCATTGTCTCTAGTCGGCACCTGTCCAAGAAATTCGGATTTGTCGCAGTCGATTCATTCTATCGCTAGCTTTCTCAATTCTTTTCGTTGAAAAATTAACAAGTATGAGGATGACTATGGATGTCTAAGCTAATCTGAATTTGGTTCAATGTCCAAGAAATAGACAGTGATTTCGTTGTGCTCGAAGTGAACATTGGTTTTGGTGGGGTTTTTCAAAGTAATGGCCTTGGTGCTAAAGGAAACTGAAACCATCAAAGATATACACGGAATGATACAGACCCATGACACAAAAGAATCCGTCGAATAAAACTAGAGACTGGACGAATACTGTCGTGCAGTTCTTCTTTTGGGCCAGCTTGTTTTCGGTTGCCTATGCTCAAGCTCCGCTCTACCATTCCAACCAACATCAATATTTTCTGCACGGTCTGGCTCAGGGAGGCTACGGTCATCTGGACGCTGATTGGCTCGCCAACACAGCGGACCCAACTCCTCTCTTTAGTATGCTTGTCTCGGTAACTTACCAGTTGCTCGATGAACTCCTGTTCTATTTCTATTACGCGATGCTGATGGGAGTTTACGTTGCGAGCTTGGTCGGAATATTTTCTGTGTTGACGAAGGACCAAGCCCCGAGGACAACGCGGCTGACCTTCATCGCTTTGTTTTTTCTAATCCATTCGGCTGTGGTTCGTTGCCTTTCGGCTCGATGGTTCGGTACCGATTATCCATGGTACTTTCAAGCGGGAGTGGCGGGACAATATGTTCTAGGACCGATGTTCCAACCATCGACATTTGGTGTGTTTTTGATCCTGTCGTTGTATTCGTGGGCACGTGACAGACCTATGCTCGCCGTGATTTTGTCTTCTCTGGGTGCGACTATGCACACAACTTATTTATTGCCCGCCGCTCTACTTACGTTGTCGTACATGCTCGCGCTGACGTACGAAAAACGATTACTCCGTGGCTTGCTCACCGGGTCATTGAGTCTAGCTCTGGTTCTGCCGATCGTGGTTCGCAATTGGATGGTCTTTCGCCCGACTTCGTCGGCGACTTTTATAGAGGCGCAGAGAATACTGTTTGAGGACCGGATTCCTCACCATACCATTGTTAGCATCTGGTGTGATTGGATCGCCTGTGCTCAAGTCCTTTGGGTGTTTATTGGAATTGTTCTGGCGTGGCGTACTCGATTGTTCATTCCGTTGCTCGTTACGTCCTTGTTGTCATGTGGACTCACGATGGTGCAGGTTCTCACGGAGAATCATACCCTGGCACTATTGTTCCCGTGGCGTAGCTCTGTGATTTTGGTGCCCATCGCAACCACGATTATTCTTACCAAGGCGGTGTCTTGGTGCGCGTCTTTCTTCCAGAGTAGTCCTGAGTCGAAAAGTAGGATCGGCGAGATCGCCATTTGGAGTCTTATTGGCTGCTTAGTTGTTGGTGGATTGGCAATCATGATCTTTCGTCTAGGTTTCCAAACACGAGACGAGGAGTTGGGCATGCTCGAATACGTTCGAGAACAGAAGTTGAAGACTAATGTTTATCTGTTACCGATCGATGTGCCGAACCTCAAACAGATCTTGTCGAAACCAGAGAAGAAAGGATCTCGTAAAAGTGATTTCATTCCTAGGCGAAAGGCACAACAAGATCCTCAATTCATCAAGGTGAACTTGCAACGCTTCCGGCTCTACACTGGGGCGCCAATCTATGTGGATTTCAAGTCTATCCCGTATAAGGACACAGAAGTTCTCGAGTGGAAGAGGCGTTTGGACCTTAACGAACGACTTTATGCAGAACTCAAAGTAAAACGCGGGAAAGATCTCGATCCGGTCATCAGCAAACTGTTGGAGGAGGGAATCACTCACATCGTAGCCCCGACGCGTGATGACATTCCCGATCACCCCCGATTACATGCCGTCTTTGATGAGGATCGGTATTTTCGAGTGTTGGAGATCCGTTGAAGAACGCGTGGTATTATTCTGGATGCTTTCAGTCGCGACTAACTCGGCGTTTCCAAGCTGGCCAATCTCGGCTTAACAGCCTTCGGGCGTAATATCCCAGCCACGAGTATCCGTTGCGCCGTTCGTAAGAAATGTCCGCCAGATTCGCCCTGGGAATGCCGTCACGGCTACAGAAAATCGGTCGGTTCGTTTTGATATCGTAGAACCGTGCCCACATCGGTGGTGCGTTCGGTGATTTCACCACGACTCGATCGTATCCCTTGGGAAGGGTGTTATCTTTACGACGGACGATTTTGATTCCCTTCAGTTCGGCTCGCTGTAACCAGCTCACGGCGGCATCGATCGACTTGATGATTCTTGGACTTGGCTCTTTGATTTTCATCAGGAATCGAACGATTCCCACGGACTCATACCCGCTAAGCGAAGGCAATTCGTACGAGCGAGCCTTGCGAGGGATCAACGTAACATGGTCGTGCTGAGCACACCAAACCGTAAGGCGACCATCAACGCGGATTTGACATTTCAGGATACAGTTGATCCCACGCTCGACTGCGAGTTCACATTTTTTACGGACACCTTGAGGTACAAACGAGAACTGCTCCTTGGCTTTGGCGATGTCCTGCAACAGCTCCAAAACTCCAATCATCGCGTTGTCGTTGAAGGTGATGTAACGGGCGTAACCTGTTGGGTTGGGAAAACGCTGCGGCCAACCTCCGTTGGCATGTTGGGCTTCGAGTAAGTACCTAATCCCTCGCATGGCAGCTTTTTGGAACCGGCCATCGTCTTTTTTTTGATAAACCTTGGCGAGAATCCGAATTTCCGTGTAGGTTGCCCCATTATCGATCGTGGAATCCTTTGTCGTCTTGGCTTTCATGAGCTGAATACGTTGTTGTTTGGAGAGCCTTTGTTTACGGTCGTAGTTCTTGGGCCAACCTCCGGTATGGCGTTGGTACAGCAAGACATTTTCAGCAACACGCAGTTCCTCGTTGGGCAACTGGGCCAAGTTGAAGAAGGTGCTTGCAGGGAGCCACATGGGTAGGCAACACCCCAGGAGGATGCTCGGAATACATTGCGATGGATTCATTCTGTCTCCTTGAATTCTGTGGTCAGTGAAAACAATTAGGTTTGTTGAGTTGAGAGCCTGTCGATGTCACCTCGATTTACGTTTTGACGAAGTGATTTCCCATCCACGGAACTGATAGGTCTGCTATCTTCCTATTCACATATCCAGAGTTTGATTGGTCGTTGAGGGGCGCGAGACTCGTCGGACTATCTTTTGGGCCTCATGTTGTTAGTGGAACGATCCACTGAGTGGTCTTCGTTTCCATCGTTGGTTCGTCCATCGCGGGAACTTCGGTATCTTTCGATTCGAGCCGATCAGACAGGAGTTGATCGACCCTTTTCGGCGCCTGTAAGGAAAGCGTAACGCCACCACCACCAAGATTACCATCGCAACAAATTTATAAAGTTCCGTTGCCAACAGTGTAATACGTGGTATAACCATTGTTGCAGTTGTTTTGCATAACTACATGGGTTTAAGCAACCTCTGTCCTCGGCTGCACTGGGAAACTCCGATGTCTGGTCCATCCAAGACTCCGAAGAAGAGGGGCCTCGGGCAGAAGGTTGTGAGACTTCTGACTCACAATTACTGTCCTGAATTTGACAAATCGATCGTGTGGTTGCGACACCCTGTTACGGTGCTAATCACTGCCGCCATCGTTGCAGCTCTCGTTGGGTACACTTTGCATCCGAATGGCTTTGTATTGTTCGCTGGTATTATTACGATCCTCGTGCTGGGTTTAGCGTGGCCGCTGGTGAGTGTGATGGGGCTGAGCGGAGTCGTTAGTTTCGAAACCCTTCGTGTGCATGAGGGGGAGGATGTAACTGTCAGCCTTCAAATCAGGAATCGCCTTCCCGTGGGTTGTTGGGGAATTCGATTGCATGGCCTAGTTTCGGACTCGGAAGATACGGACACTCAAGAAATCATCGTTACCACAGCCTCTGGATGGCGGACGACATCAGTACGAGAGAACTTCATTCCACCTTACCGGGGAATTTTACCGCAGGGCGACTTGTGGCTGGTAACGGGATTTCCGTTCGGACTGTGGCAAGCCCGCAAGAGAGTGGGGGTTAGTCGGAAGTTGATCGTGCATCCACGGACTTATCCTGTGGGTTCGCTGCCTGAGCTGTCGACCGACGCTTCCGAGGAAGGCAGCGTCTCCCGTAACAAGGCGGGAACGTCAGGTGATGTTCTGAGTCTCCGGCCCTATCGCAGGGGTGATAATCCACGTCGGATTCACTGGTCGCAAACTGCCAGACACAACCGTGTGATCGTGTGTGAACTCCAAGCACGTTCGCGACCAAGCATCCAGATCATCTTGGACGTTGAGCCTAGAGTCCATTTCGGGGATGGTCCGGATGGGTCACGCGAATGGGGGATCCGGGTTGCTGCGAGTTTGGCACGGCACTGTATTGAGGAAGGGATACTCGTTGGGCTTGTTGTCGAAGACAAGGTGGTTCCCATCGATGGGGGACGCCAACATCTTCAACGTGTGCTCGATGCCCTGGCCGAAATACCGAATGATACTCCATTGGCACTGGGAAAAATACTCAAAAAGCCAGGGTTGACTTCGCTGCGAAATGGTCTTCAAATTGTCGTGACGACATTCCAAAGAATCGAGGAGTTGCCATCGCTTCGGATGCGTCAATTCAATTTGCGAGTCATTGCGATGGACCAACGTTGTTTTGGCCAGGAGGCAGCAGACACAAAAGAGCTTCCTCTAACATCTGCTCCGTGGGTCCGCCTGGGAGGGCGTGTCGAGATTCCCAAACAACTCAGTCGGTTGGGTCAGGAGGCGCGGAATGCCTGACGCAGGATTACCCAAGACCAAGACGAAGGTCGATTACCGGGTACAAATCGTTACAATTGTACTCGTGCTGTACTCGGGATGCCTTGTCGATTTGGCATTCCTATTGCCGGGTCAATCGATCTGGCCGGCGCCGATCATTTGGGTCACGCTTGGAGTGTTGACACTTGGAGTGAACTGGTGGATCTCGCACAAGAAGACTTCCCACGTGCGAGCGGTCGTCGGGGTATTCCTGACCGTATTAGTGATACTGCCATTCGTGCCGTTGCGAAACCAACTCTCCGGGTCTGGTGGGATACCCATGGAGATGAATGTACTGCTTGCATTCCGAAATCTTGGGTTGGCCTTGGCGGCCTTTTCGATGTCGCCAACATTCCTTCGGCTCTCGGGTCTCGTGAGTTTATTTTTGACGCTTTTTAGTGTAAGCCTGCCAAACAGTTCCGCTATGGGGACTTGGCTTGGCATTTATGCTGGCCTCGCGACTTTGTGGCTGATGGTGGTGTACTGGGACGCTTGGATTGGTAACAAGCCGAACGCACTCCCAACTCATGGTTCTCTGGGCTTCCCAGCCGTGGCTCTGGTATTGATGCTGTTGGTCGTTGGAAGCGTTGTGGGTGGGATGCTCGCTGCTCCCAAAGACATCTCTGCATTTTGGTTGCAGGTCAGCCCCTTCTCAGGGGGTACGGAACGGTTTGATCCAAATGCATGGGCTGGAGTCGGTGACGGAGACGAGCAGGTCGCCGGAGATAACCCAGAGACAGTTGGGAACGTCAAAAGTGACATTATGTTGAAGGACGACGGACCCTCACTCTACGACGTCGTGAGTGATATGTATGGCGAGCCGTTCAAGGTGAAAAAAATCAGACAAGCGATTCCGTTGGGGTGGATTAAATCGCGAGAACTGGATCGCAAACCGGCCGAGAACTTCAAGGCCAATCGAAGGTTTCCGACTTCACGAAACATCCCGCAACGAGATCGACGACCCGATAGTGTGGAAACCGACGCACTTTTTTTTGTATCCGGTAAGACCCCGCAATATTTGCGAATAAGTGCGTACGACCGGTTCGATGGGCGAACTCTGATCGAGGAACCAGTTCTGTCTCTACCGGTAGATCAAACAGGAAGTATGAAGGCGGACAACTGGTTTGTGATCGCCCTGATGAAACACCTTCCCTGGGTGAACGGACAAGTCAAACACGACATCAAGCTAGCTCATCTAGGGAAGCAATTGAGCGTTAGGGAATTGCCAACGCCGCCCCATCTGGAGGCCTTTCGGTTAGGGCGGGTGAACCGCCCTGATTTCTTCAACTGGTCCCAAATCGATGTGCTCGCTTTGACTTATCGCAAGGTCCCCCCTGGCGAACAGTTGGAGCTTGTTTCGGGTATTCTTGACAGACGGAAACTCAGTGGCGATGACTTTAATACTGCTGAGGACATGCAAAGTGTAGCCTCACCGCTCCCGCAAACCGTCCACAACAAGTGGGAATCGCTTGCCGAAAAGTGGGTCGAAGGGCTCCCTCGAGGGAGGGAGCAGGTCGAAGCGATCGAGAACAAACTTCGAACCGAATACACACTCGATCCGATGGTCAAAATTCCCCAAGGTGAAGACACAATATCACCTTTTCTGTTCGAATCTCGGCGTGGTCCGGACTATATGTTTGCCGTGTCGGCAGCGGTGCTGCTCCGTTCGCTCGGTTATTATACTCGGGTAACGAGTGGCTTTTACGTCGACCCGGAAAAGTTCGATTATACGACGCAGCACACACCGGTCCGCCAAGAAGATGCTCACTTCTGGGTTGAAGTCCGGTTACGGACTGGCGCTTGGATGGTTGTAGAACCGAGTCCTGGCTATGAGATACCTCGACCGGCACGTACTCTCTGGGAATCGTTGTGTTCGGCGGTAGCGGCCGTGGCAAATTGGCTTGCGGAGAACTGGTTGGTCGTCGGGTCGCTGTTGAATGTGACGGTTTTGGGCGTCCTGTTCCGGCGGCGAATTTATGACGTCATCGCGACCTGGGTCTGGCACCTCAGATCGAAAGCGGACACACGAGGACATATCGTAAGCACTTTGAGCCTGCTCGATGCTCGGTGTCGCTGGGCAGGTGTTCCACGACCAACGGGGACGACCTTCACGAAGTGGTATAAAAAAGTTGTTCTCGAGAATACTGACCCGATTAAACTGTCTTGCGAATTGCCTCGATTGGCAAACTGGGCCCTGTACTCACCCGTCGAGAGTTCCTCGGAGCCCGATAAAGTTAAAAGTTTGTCCGTGTGTCGGCAAGCTGTGAAGACTTGGACGATGAGACGACTGCGGGAGGCACTCCTCGGTCAGATTTCCCCTGATACCCAACCTGAGGTTTTTGGTCGATGAGCCTGGTGAATGAGACCAAGGATTCGATAGCTGAGCTTCGCGTGGCCTTGAACGCCGCGTTGCGGGGAAAGTCGCAAGTATGTGATTTGATCCTGACGTGTTTGTTGGCCCGAGGACATCTGCTCCTGGAAGACATGCCAGGGCTGGGGAAGACGACTATCGCCAAGGCCCTGGCGGACGCTGTCGGTGGGAAATTCTCTCGGGTCCAATGCACCCCCGATTTGTTGCCTGGTGACATCACAGGATTCAATGTCTTTAATCAAAAAACGCGAGAGTTCGATTTCTTGCCGGGGCCGGTATTCGCCGATGTGTTGTTGGCCGACGAGATCAATCGGGCGACTCCCCGGACGCAAAGTGCTTTGCTCGAGGCGATGGCCGAACGGCAGGTGACCGTCGACAACGTACGTTATCCGCTGAGTGCTACGTTCTTTGTGATTGCCACCCAGAATCCAGTAGAGCATCACGGCACGTACCCTCTCCCGGAAGCCCAACTCGACCGCTTCTGCATGAAAATGAGCATCGGTTACCCGAATAAAGCCGACGAGATGCAAATGTTGGAGTCGGCGGTCGGAGTTCTCGATCGGAACGGCCAAGCCACCCAATCAGTTCTGAAAGAAAATGAGTTGGCCGATCTTCAACAGCAGGTAGCGAATGTTGCTGTGGAAGCGCTAGTGCGAGAGTATTTGGTCGAGTTGGGGAGTCTTACTCGAGGACACTCCCAAATCTCGCTGGGTCTGAGTCCCAGGGGTTTGTTGGCGTGGCAACGTGCCGCTCAGGCGCGTGCCTTCCTTGAAGGCCGAGATTTTGTGATCCCCGACGACATTCAAGATGTGGCGATCCCGGTGTTGGGTGTCCGCTTGGGTCTCGAACCCGATACATCTTCGCGAGTTCTCTCGGACATCCTTGCATCTGTCAAGGTTCCTGTTCAGCGCTGACCCGAATTCCACTGGGGACCGGTTTATGGACATTTTTTGGTCAATCGTTTGGGCCTTCGTCGTACGCATCGGTCAAGCCGCCATCCTGGCGTCTCCAACGATCGTCTGCGGCTTTTTAGTTGCTGGCATTCTTCGGCGGATGCTCTCGCCGCAAGCAACTTGTAATCTCTTTGGGGGTGGAGGTTGGAGCGGATTGCCAAGGGCTTGGGCCATCGGGACGCTTTTGCCAGTATGCTCGTTCGGGGTCATACCGGTGGCTCGGGAACTGAGGCGTGCAGGGGTCCCGAGTGGTACGGTGCTAACATTCGCCCTGACTGCCCCGCTGCTAAATCCGCTTTCGATTCTTTACGGATTAACGCTGTCGCAGCCGTTTGTGATTTTCAGTTTCATTCTTCTATCGATGGTCGTCGCGGTGATCGCTGGTTGGGCCTGGAACATAGCCCTCGCCAAGACTGGCGACACTCTGGAAGCTGTGACAACGGCGATGCCACCAGAGGGATTAAAGCGTCTGGCGGCTGTAGCTGTCACGGCTGGCAAGGAATCCATTGGACCGACCATAATTTATCTTCTGATCGGGCTGGCGGGAGTTGCGTTCCTCAGCGCGATCTTGCCGGGAGGTTACTTGCAGCACACCATGCTCCATGGTGATCCGAAGAGTCCTCCTTTGATGGCTTTGGTGTCATTACCGGCTTATGCACCACCGATGGACGTGATGAAAACCTTGGGGATCATGTTCGACCATGGCAACTCGGTTGGTGCTGCTTACGTCTTGTTAGTCCTTGGTGCGGGGATGAATGTTGGGTTGTTGGCATGGATGGTTCATCACTTTGGGTTGGTTCGCCCACTGGTGTGGCTCTCGGTGGTCGTTGTCTTGGCCATCGGGATTGGTTACGCGGTGGAGTATCCGTTAAACATGTCGTTGCGGCCTGCGACTCACTCTCACGCGTTCGACCACTGGACGACCCCATTCGACTACCGTCTTGGATGGGATGCTATCAATCGAGTCGGTCCGATGGTAACGGAGGTTCTTGGTCCGCTGGAACTGCCTTCCTTGTGTGGGTGGGGGTTGTTGGTGTTGATTGGGCTTGGTGCGATGTTGACGCAACGGTTTTTCGATTTAGAAGGCTTCCTCGTAGCTTCCCCCCCTCAATCGAACAAAAAAGTCCCAGTTTGGAATCGACCGATTCCACCGAAGGTGTTGGGGATCATCGCGCTGGTAGGGTTGGCGCTTGCTGCGGTGCTGGGAGCCTATATTTACTACCCGGACCCTGGAACTGTTTTTGCTGAAATGTCTCGGGCCAAGGCCTCCTCTTTGCAGCCGGTCATCAGCCTCGATCCCACCAACGACCCCAAGAATTCACGTTCCGAACTGGAAAAGAAAGAGCTTGCTGATTTGGGTAAGCAAGAACTTCGTCGATTTGGTGAACTCATCAAGAAACTTCAAGTTGGGGTCTACATACGCAACGGGAGTTTGACACAAGAACAACGTGACACCTCCGAAGAGCTGTTGTATGTCTTGGAGGAGATTTATGACGCGCTTGACCACGGCGATTACGGGACAGCCAATGAGGTCCGTCGAGAAACTAGTATCGTTTACGACCAATGCCGGGAGGCCTTCCTGGGAGGGTCTTGAAAAACGGTCGCTTGGTTGCGTCGAACAGGGATGGTTTGCGTCTCGCCGGAGTGGACGCTTCGGACTCCACTATTTCTAACAATATCAAGAGATCATCATGAAACGCCGATATACGTCCATTGCTCTTTTGCTAGTTTGTGCTTCCTGGTTCGTGGCCGGGTGTGGAAATGGGACACAGCAGAAGGATCACGACCACCATGGTCATCATCACCATCACGCGGTCGACCCACACATCTGGCACGATCCCAAGAATGCCATCCACAGCATCGGACAGATTCGTGATGCCCTCAAGAAAAAGGTCAAAGGTACCTCAGGAAAGCCCAAGGTCGTAGCGACCTTCAGCGTTTTGGGTGACTGGGTCAAGAATGTGGGCGGGGAAGACATCGAGCTGATAACGTTGGTTGGGGCCGATGGTGATGCCCACACGTTTGAACCGACGGCCAGCGACGCCAAGGCGGTAGCGAACGCCGACTTGGTCTTCGAGATCGGAATTGGTTTCGAAACCTGGCTCGACAAGCTATACAAGTCTTCTGAGTCGAAAGGTCGTCGGGTCGTCGTTTCGCGAGGCCTGGAGTTAATCGAATCAGAACACCATCATCATCACCATGAGGATGATGACGAAGATGGTCACCACGATGAAGACGAAGACCATGATCACAACGAAAAAGAACTCGACCTGGTTACAAGTGAATTCGCCGAGCAGTTCGAAACTCGAGCCACGAAGTATATCGCTGAGTTGAACGCTTTGGATCAGTTCGTTCAGGACGAAGTCAAGAAGCTACCAATCCCACGACGCATTCTTGTGACGAACCACGACACGTTTGGATACTTCGCTCGCAGGTATGACTTCAAGGTCCCGGCGACGGTTCTGGCTTCATTCTCGTCGGAAGCGAACGACCCATCTCCGAAAACTTTCGCAAGGTTGATTCGTAAGATCAAGGTCCAGAAAGTACCGGCGATCTTCGCCGAGAATACAACCAATCCGAAACTCACGGAACGGTTGGCCAAGGAAGCCGATGTCAAGTTGGGTCCACCACTGTACACCGATGCCCTTGGAGAGTCGGGAACCGACGGGGAAACGTATCTGAAGATGATGCGGTACAACGTGACGACCATAGTAGAGAATTTGAAAGCGGATTAATGATCCCTTTTTTCTCCTACAACTGGTGTCGTAGGTGCAAAGATAGCGATCCAGAATCGAGCAGTGACGCGTTGTATCTAGAAGATGTAACGGTGGTCTATCCGGGTCATGAACGAGCTGCCCTCCAAGGAATCGATCTGAGTGTTCCTTGTGGCCATCAAGTTGCTCTCGTCGGTCCGAATGGGGCCGGCAAGAGTACGCTACTCAAGGTGATCGCTGGGTTGATTCCACTAACTTCGGGAATCCTGCGTGTCCACGGCAATCCGCTGGGAGCCTGCCACCATCGCGTGGCGTACCTTCCCCAAAGAAGTGAGATCAACTGGCATTTTCCGGTGACGGTACGACGGTTCGTCATGGCCGGACGGTTCGTTCATCTCGGATGGTTTCGGTGGCCCCGGTCTTCGGACCACGAGATCGTGAGCGAGGTCTTGCGGCAACTCGGGATAGAGTTTTTGTCAGGGCGACAGATCGGCGAGTTGTCCGGTGGCCAACAACAACGCATCTTGTTGGCCCGAGCATTGGCCCAAGGCGCTGATCTGTTGTTGTTCGATGAACCGCTGAATGCTGTCGATCTGGAGACTTGTGAGGTCATCCAACAGATCATGAAGGACCTGCGAACTCAAGGAAAGACCGTCCTTGCTGCGACTCACAACCTCGAGCGTCTGTCTGACGAATTCGATGATGCCGTCTGTTTGGAACAAGGTCAACAGCTTACCTCCGAAACGAGCATCATCACCAAGGGCCCCAAGTCCGAGGCATTATGGACTGGTTTATCGAACCGCTGACCTACCCTTTCTTTCGCAGCGCACTTTTGGGCGCTGCCATCATTGGGTTAGTATGCGGCTGGCTGAGTGCTTACGTTGTCCCACGGGGGATGGCTTTCGTGGGTGATGGACTGGCCCATTCGACGTTACCGGGGCTTGCCTTAGCCTACCTTTGGGGTTGGCCACTTCCTATTGGCGGTCTCTTGGCTGCAGTCCTCACGGCCATCGGGATTGGTTGGTTTTCTCAACGGTCTCAGCTCAGAGAGGACACGGCGATTGGGGTGGTCTTCACATCGATGTTCGCCGCTGGCATTCTGTTGCTAACTTTGAAAGAGACCTATCGCGATTTGAGTCACATTCTCTTCGGATATATCCTGGGTGTGACCAACTCGGACCTGGTCGTTTTGAGCGGGGTCGCGGTTCTGGTTGTCCTGACACTTATGCTGTTCCACAAGGAGCTGGAACTGACCTCATATGATCCTATTCACGCCAAGGCCATTGGTGTGTCCGCTCACACGATGCGCTACCTCTTGTTAGTTCTATTAGCCTTGGCTGTGGTCACGTGCATTCAGGCTGTTGGTGTGGTGTTTACGGTTGCATTGCTTGTCACGCCAGGGGCAACTGGGAGCATGCTGTCGAAACAATTCTCGAGGGTGATTACACTTTCCGTCGTTGTTGCTGTGGCCTCCGCTTTTCTTGGCCTCTACACGTCTTGGTTTGCTGATGTGTCCCCTGGAGCCTCCATCGTATTAACCTGCTCGGGTACCTTCTTCGTTGTTTGGATGGCCCAAACTCTTCGGGGACCGAGCGGTTCAGCTGCCCGTTGAGAGTCAGCGCGGACATGTATTGTATGCTTGGAGAACGGATGAGTTGCAGAACCTTCCGTCCTCCATCAGATTGTCTAATCATATTTATTACTAGTATCATTATCATAAAATTCAGGCACTCTAAAACTTCGCAGTTTGGATACTCGGTTTTAGGTCTATTTCTTTTTCTTGTCTGGCTAATGATTCTCCCATACCACCTGAATGGTCCGCCGACCTGTTGGCATTTTGACAGTTCACTTCGACTCTCAACATTTACTAATAATCGAGACCGCCAAAGGCGTAATTCCAAAAATTCGTTCAAGCACCTTGTTTGATCTGCATACAATGGTATAACTTGGTAAAACGAATTCGTCTTCGATTAAAAAGACAGAGGTTCGGTCTCCATGGTTAACTCTGCCAACCTAACCACCAAACGGCAAGCACTTGGTCAAGTCCTTTTTTGTCTGGGTTGTTGTTGCGGCAGAACTGGCCGAGGCAAGCCCCCTGTGCCTGTCGAAAGACTCAAGCAGATCTGGAAAGAAGAAAAACTCAACCGAACGGTTCAACTGACAATTTCGGGCTGTTTAGGACCTTGTGATGTAGCGAATGTGGCTGTTGTTTCCTCCCGCTTGGGGATGGAGTGGTTTGGTGGGTTTGGGACAGATGCCGATTATGACCTTCTGATCGAGTGGGCCAGAAAGTGCCATCAGGAAGCCCGTCTTTTGCCTACGCCCGAACGACTCGGTCCGTTCCGGTTTGAGCGTTACTTGGACACGACCGTTGCCTGATTTCAAAAGTAGGAGAACTAAATGCCCTTGAATCTATTTGGGCAGCAACCCAAGAAAGATCCAAATCGAACGAAGACCATCCGAAATTGGGTCAGCACTTCGTTGGGACTTGACGAGGACGTTACCGTAATGATCACCGAACTGGAATGTACCGAGGAAGGCTGCCCGCCTCTGGAAACGGTGATCGCGATTTTGGACAACCCGGGCAACCCCAAGCAGTTCAAAATTCACAAACCAATCTCAGAGGTGACGCAGGAAGATGTTGTGAAAGTCGTCAACTCGGAGAGCCAATGTTCTTCTCACAAAAGTACGGATAAGGAGTAAGAGTTCATGGCCAGCGAAACGGCAACAAAAAAGGTCCCTGTCACGGTGTTGACGGGGTTTCTTGGTGCGGGGAAGACAACCTTACTGAACCGCATATTGACTGAGGAGCACGGAAAACGAATTGCAGTCATCGAAAACGAGTTTGGCGAGATCGGCGTGGATCAAGACTTGGTGATCAATGCTGAAGAAGAAGTCTTCGAGATGAACAACGGCTGCATATGTTGCACCGTCCGGGGAGATTTGATCCGCATTCTCGGTAACCTCATGAAACGCAAGGACAAGTTCGACTACATCCTTGTCGAGACCACTGGGTTAGCCGACCCAGGTCCAGTGGCCCAGACGTTCTTCGTCGATGACGAGATGCAGGACAACATCCACCTCGACGGCATCGTCACTCTTATCGATGCCAAACATGTATGGCAGCACATCGACGACAGTGACGAGTGCAAGGAACAAATTGCGTTCGCTGATGTGATCCTTTTGAACAAGACCGACTTGGTCGATTCGGCCGATCTGGATAAGCTCGAAGCCCGTATCAAGAGCATGAACCCGGCAGCCAAACTCCATCGAACTCTCAATTCTCAGATCGACCTCGACAGTGTGTTGAACGTCGGTGGATTTGACCTAGACCGCGCCCTTGAAGTTGATCCCAAATTTTTGGAACCAGAGTATCCGTTCGAGGAAGCCAACGTCTTTTTTCTGGAGTCAGGGGAGTACCAACTCCTTCTTCAACCTGGCCCGGACCCGAGCATGAACGTCACTGTTTTGCCAATTTCAGAGGCATCCCACTCGGCGTTGGAAACGGTGACGATGGATGCGGTGCTGACGTTCTCAGACGAGGAACTCGATGTCGCCATTGGTGGTGTGCTCGAACCAGGGAAACAACTTTATCGGATTGCGATTTCAGAAACCACCCAATCAGATTACACCCTGCAAATAGCCACACCCGGACATTACGCTCTTTTTTCCGAGCACGGGCTTGGTGAGTTCGAAGCCAAGTTGTCGGCAGGGGAAGAAGTTCCCTCGAAACTACTCAGAGAGTTCAAACCCGATCACGAGCACGACGAGGAGGTTTCCTCCGTTGGGATCAACACGCCTGGGGATCTCGACCCTGCGAAATTCAATGCCTGGATGCAAAACTTGGTGATGACCAAGGGACCAGACATCTTCCGAATGAAAGGAATTCTGAGCATCCGAGGAGAGGAGAAGCGCTTTGTGTTCCAAGGCGTACACATGCTCATCGATGGTCGTCCTGACCGTCCTTGGGGAGAACAACCTCGTCGAAACTCTCTCATTTTCATTGGTCGCAATCTGAATCGCGAAGAACTCAATGAAGGATTCCGAGAATGCCTAGCCTAAACCCGCTTTCTCGTCGTCCCAAGTCGTTGAAACTCGTTTGGCAGGCTCGTGTGAGTGATCACGTCATCGCTCTAGCGTGGTCGCCAGATCGCGCTCACTTGGCTGCGGCAGAGGTGAGCGGGCAAATTTGTTTGTTCGAGGCCAAGACTGGGGCTCTGGTCAAAGCATGGCCGGGTCACGGTTTCGGCACGACATCGGTTTCTTGGCATCCCACCAAAGGAACCTTGCTGGCCAGTTCCGGGCAAGATGGCAACGTTGCAATCTGGGACGTTTCGTCTAGTGACACCAACCCGACTCAAACACTACCAGCGGGTTCGCCTTGGGTTACGAAAACCGAGTGGTCACCTGATGGTCAATATCTCTCCGCAGCAGCTGGGAAACACATCCGTTTGTGGGACGCCTCTGGCAAACTGGTTCGCGAATACCCTGAACACGTTAGCACCGTCTCGGATATTCAGTGGAAGCCCAAGAGCCAACTATTCGCTTCTTCGTGCTACAGTCGCCTCCAAGTTTGGACGCCCGAGGATGATGAGCCCCGACAAACATTCGAATGGAAGGGTTCCATTCTGCGACTAGATTGGAGCCCGGATGGGCGTTATATCTCGACAGGGGATCAGGATTCGACAGTCCACTTCTGGATCATCAAGACGGGCAAAGACTTGATGATGTCAGGGTACGCCAATAAGGTCCAAGAGCTATCTTGGGATTGCACGAGTCGGTATCTCGCTACGGGAGGGGGCGAGGTTCCATGTGTTTGGGATTGCTCTGGCAAGGGACCTGCCGGGACGACTCCCTACCAACTCGAGGCCCATGAGGAAAAAGTGACGGCGTTAGCTTATCAGCATCGCGGCAAGTATCTCGCCTCAGGTGGACTCGATGGACTGGTGGCGTTGTGGCAACCAGAATACCGACAAACCCCGCTTGCCAAGTTTCAGACAAAGTCCTCTATTTCTCAGCTTGCCTGGAGCCACGCTGATACCTCGCTGGCAGTCGGAACTGACTCCGGAGAAGTCTTCTTACTCCGCGCGATTTAATTAGTGCCCCCAACTAACAGAGAGGAAAGAACCGACATGCTTTTGCAGCAAACGAACTCTACGCGTTTGGTCGACGACCCGGTTGACCTGAATATGATCTTGGAACCTGAGGTGACTCTTGCCATCCTCCGGCGTGGGATCGCGGAACCAGTCGCACGATACTTGGATAAGCATGTCCCCTCACTTAATGGCAAGGTAACAGCGGAGTGTGACCCTCGAAATCCCAACGTAGATGATTTGATGACCTTCCTCCCAATGGAAGAAGGTTATGATCTGTTTCGCGAGG
Source organism: uncultured Alcaligenaceae bacterium (assembly GCA_964423615.1). Classification (GTDB taxonomy): domain Bacteria; phylum Planctomycetota; class Planctomycetia; order Gemmatales; family Gemmataceae; genus CAYRFQ01. The sequence goes on from CAYRFQ010000007.1 coordinate 38,285, forward strand.
ACCTTCTTTACCAGATCGAGTTGTTGCATTCCATTATCAGCAGCACAAATTTCGTTCTGAAATTAGATTGTGTCAAGAACATATTGTGTCCAGCTTTTCATGTAGATTGGGTCTCACTGCGGCTCATCTGTTGTTACCACGACCCAGCCACAGAATGGCTTGAGAACGATCAGGTTGATCGGACGAGACTGACACCTAACAATGGTGGGCTGCCGGACGAGTCGTCGGGGCTATTACTGCCGGGTGCTGAAGTCAAGAGAATGCAGGCCTACGACATTGCTCTGATGAAAGGCGAATCGTGGCCCGGAAACCAAGGGCGTGGGTTAGTCCATCGGTCTCCTGCAGTAGCTGAAGGTCAAGGAAAACGGCTGCTGTTCAAAATCGATCTGCACGGACCCGCCATCGCGTAACGCCCCACTATACCGACGCAGGGAGTTCTTGACATGATCCGGATGAGTGTCTTTCTGATGTTGTTAGGTCTCGTTTTTCTGAACGAACGCTGCGAGGCAGAAGAGACCGACCAACCCAGACGAGCAGCTAGCCATCGTTCGATGCAGAGTGACTTTGCCGGGTTCGTTTGTCAGATTAGGATGCGTATTGGTGACGATTCCCACCTGGCACGTATCGTGGTGGGTCCCACTGGGCACGTCTCGATCGAATCCCTCGACGGTGAATACAAAGACCTCCTCCGCTCCATCGTCCGTGAATTGCTCGACCACAAATTGTGTCAACCATCAGACAGCACTCAGTGGAAGATCGTTCGCACGAACAAGCAAGGGCTTCCTCGACTCGTGGTCAGTCGAAGCAACCCTTTTGGGAAACGTCTCGAACTCGAGGATGGTGACATAACTGTCGTACACACGCGGTCTCGATGGAAGACGGAGGTGCGAAAGTATGAGTACCAGCAAGATGACAGTGGCAAGAGGTACCTCTGTCGTGCCCGAAAGACGGCTTGGGCGAAGCCTGAGAAAAACCTGCTCTCGACCGAAATCTGGACCTTTGGGTGGGGTCAGTCCGGACTTCAACTTTTGCCGAAATCGTTGGTGATTGATCGGACTGAGTGGAAGGTCTACCAGACGGCTTCCAAATCGAGACGACGGCAGTGTCATAAGGTTCGAATTACGTTGGACTTTGAGAAATGTTGTTACTTGTGGGACAGAGATTGCGTTCTTCTGGTGAGGAGCGGGGCAAATAGTCACGGCCCCAAGTATCACCAACTCAACTGATCGGGTCGTTTGTGTTTCCCGATGTCTATGTTTGGTTTCCCATCTATTCATTCACAGTACGTGGTGCCTCAAGTCGAGCGTGCTCTCGCCTGACTCGTGTCTGGCCCCACCCCTCACCTTCAGTATCTTTCAGTGCCAAAAAGTACCTCACTCTGATCCTCGGATCCCCGAGGTTTTCTGCTTGCACTCGCGGTCGGCGAGAAAGACTATACTACCTAGGAAATGCAAACTTGGGTTCCTGCTGGGAGATACATCGATGAGGAAGTACATTGTGTTGGGGTGTGTATTGGGTTGTCTGTTCCTGGACAGGACGGCGCATGGTGACACGCCCGACCGGGGAGACAACAACCCGCCAAAAGGTTTCAAGCGGTTGTTCAACGGTAAGACCCTTGAGGGGTGGCAAGGACTCATCCCTATCAACAAAAGAGCAAACATGACTCCGAAAGCACGTCAAGCCGCACAGGAAAAGGTCAATGCCCGAATCCTCCCGCACTGGACAGTCCGTGACGGGGTGCTCGTTTACGATGGAAAAGGAAATAGCCTGCAAACGGTTAGAGATTATCGGAATTTCGAATTGATGGTGGACTGGAAAATCGGCAAAGGTGGGGACAGTGGAATCTATCTGCGTGGCAATCCGCAAATCCAAATTTGGGATCGCAAAGAGGGTTCTGGGGGGCTTTACAACAATCGTAAGAACGCCAGGAAACCTCTTGTTGCTGCGGACAACCCGCCTGGCCAATGGAACACATTCCACATCATCATGCGGGGCGACCGTGTCACCGTGAAGCTCAACGGAAAACTCGTGGTCAACAACACCCCGCTGGAAAATTATTGGCAACGCGGAAGACCATTACCCGAAACGGGCCCGATCGAGTTGCAGCACCACGGCAACCCGCTTTACTTCAAAAACATTTATATCAAAGAGTTACCTAACTAAAGCACTCGGAGACGAAAGACCGACGACGGATGGCATTGAAAGCGCAGATGGGTTTTTGTCCGCGCTTTCAATGCCGTCCGTTATTCTTTTTTCTTGAGTCTTCGGGCTTTCGTGTGAGCTTTAGTCAATCTTTCGTCGCTTGCCTCTTAGCGATTGTTACAATATGAATATTTCCTTTCATCTATCACGGAGAAACTAACGATGCCGCAATCTGCCGTCATTGCCACGTGGCCGTTTGGAGAAATTGCAGTTCAGTCCTCGCTTCCGCTGTTGGCCCAAGGGCAACCAGCTTTGGACGCTGCGTTGGTCGGCGCTCAAGCGGTGGAAGACGATCCGACTGTCAACTCGGTCGGTTACGGAGGCTTGCCCAATTCGGCAGGGACGGTCTCGTTGGACTCTTGCGTGATGGAAGGGCGGACGCTCAACTGTGGTGCAGTGGCTGGATTGGAAAACGTGAAACACGCCGCAGCGGTGGCCAAACGGGTGATGGAACGAACGCCGCACATCTTGCTCGTTGGGAATGGGGCGAAGGAATTTGCGTTACAACAAGGATTCCGAAGCGAGAACCTGTTGACACCGGAGGCCCTGGCGGAATGGCAGCGTCGTTTGGAATTCCGTCGCCGACGGCAAATCGATCAGGAGCAGATGGCCGATTCCGCCATCGACGCACCGGACATGGGCGAGGGGCCATTTGGACACGATACCGTGACCGTCCTGGCGCGGGATCAGGCTGGTTCGCTTGGCGGTGTTTGTACGACGTCTGGGTTGGCGAACAAGCTGCCAGGACGTGTGGGCGACTCGCCGATCATTGGCGCGGCTCTTTACGTCGATGATACGGCTGGGGCGGCCGGAGCGACTGGAGTTGGAGAAGAAGTGATCCGTATCGGTGGGAGTTTGCTCGTTGTCGAGCGGATGCGAGCCGGTCGAAGCCCGCAGCAAGCTTGTGAAGATATCGTTCGACGTCTCAACGACACGGCGGTTCGTCGTGGGGTCCATCCCGCACGAGTCGCATTCATTGCCATGGACCCCAATGGACAAACGGGGGCTGCGTGCACGGAAGGGACGGGTTTTCGCTATGCCGTTGGAGTGGGTAGTAAAATCGAAGTCCGACAGGCCAAAGAGATCGGCGTCGAGGTGGAAAACGGTTGAGACGAGTGTGAGATGAAATGGGGACATTCGCGGCATTTAGGTTTTCGTGTGGGCTTTTTTGGACGCCCCTACGAAAACCCCAATTGCCGTTCAGCCACATTAATCCTGGACGGCCGAAACAGTGGCCGGAATCTTTCCAGACTTAACGGGTTTAGGGTCGGTTGACGAAACAGTTGCCTCACCGGAAGGTTCTGTCGTCTCGGAGTTGGTCTCGGACGTGGCGAACATTGCCTGGATCATCAACAGGCTAGCACCGCAGACGAGACAACAATCGGCGATATTGAACACGGGCCAATTGACCCAGTAGTACCAGTGGAGAAAATCTCGGACGCCATCAAAGATGAACCGATCGTAGAGATTTCCGAGCGTCCCTGCGAGGATCAAACCCAGAGAAGCCGCCAGCCAGCCATCCCACACAGCACCAGGGCGAAAACTCCAATAGACAATGGCCATGGCGGCGATGATGCTGATTAATGTGAAGACGATGTTGCGCTGTTGTCCAAGACCAAACAGGGCTCCCGTATTGACTTGAGGAAGGTGTTCCCCACTGATCGTCCGGAGAGAGCTTTTCCAACTTTCTCCCGAATCAGTCTCGAGTTTGTAATCGGCAGTCAACCGAAACATGCCTGCGATCAACTCTTGTTGGCCGCCGTTCCCATCGTTATAGAGCGAAGCAAAGATAGCATATTTGCTCGTTTGATCGAGGACCAGTCCGAGAATCGCCAGCCCCCAAAACAGCCACAAGTAAGGTTTGTGCGGTTTCGTATCCATTGGCCTCCACCCAATCCGAGTATGTCCGGAGCATTGTCTTCGCGAATCTTGATGTACCTTAAAGCAACCGTCAAACCTCGTCAACGGTTTCTGCCCGGCGAAGAACTTCGTGGAAGGCTGTGGGTTTCCTCTTCGTTCACGAACCTTCCTTGCCGGTCGAACTCGATGATTCACGAGGAGCGCCAGCCTCGGCCAGTGGTGCGACCAAATTCATGATGTTGCCGAGTTGCCCAACTTTCATGCCATAGCGATCGACAAAATCTTGGAGTGCATATTCGTTATCGAGGGCGTCTTTTTCCCCATCGGCTAGTTCTTCGGTGAGTGCCTCCAACACGACCCCGTACGCTCGCTCGAGCATCGGAAGTACCTCTCGACACGTTTGTGGTAGGTCAGGGAACTGATTGTCCCACTTGGTCAACATATGCCGCCAACGGTTTGTGGGGTCTTGTGCTGCCGCCGTGGCCTGAAGTTGGGTCAGGATCTGTTTTTGGACCTCCAGGATCTGACGTTGGGATTCCAGCAACTGGAGTAACAGTTGGTTGGAGGTGTTTCCGTCACCGGTTCGTGGAGGTTGGTTCGAGGCGGGTGAAGCGGAATGGTAGGGAGAAATTTCGAATTGTGACCCCATGGAATCCCTCGAGTCTCAGCGTAGGTTCAAAAGGCGGTACGGAAGGCACACCGGTTGTGCTGTTATACCAATATAGAAAATTCCCGACAGTTCTCTCGTCGGCCAAATTTTCGCAGATTGCGATATCCTTGCAAATTATACTTTGCAGGTTTGACAGACCGAAGACGCCAAATCACACAAAGTTCAACTTTCGTGCCAGTTCTTCCGATAAAAGAAGAGACTTGGTGAGTTTCGTCCATAACCGCAAGTATTTCTCGCGGCAATACGGACCTGAGTGCCTTTTCGCGGTTTTTCGTTGTCCACCTGGGGACCTGGCGCGTGTCGAACCCTCTCCGCCATTTTGTCAGCACGATCTGTCTGTTTGTCGTGCACTGTTGCTGTGGTTGTCAACTTCTTGGAGGGGCCGATTTGGCGTTGTTTCCCGACACGTCCAACCTCCTACCCGAAGCTCGCGAGGCTCGATTTTTTCCGTTGCCCGAAATGCCCCGCGAACTGTCAAAAACGGTCCAAGCACCTTATGCAGTCGCGCCTGGAGACGTTTTGTTCGTCCAACCGGCCAGCCTGGACTTTCCGTTCCGATTGCCAGCGGATCAAGCAGTGATGCCAGACGGCACAATCTCTCTTGGTGAATTCGGGAGAGTCGAGGTCGTTGGATTGGATTTAGACGCAATTGCCAACCGGTGCCAAGAGAGGATCCGAGCCCACGGGTTCAATACTTCTCAGAAGATTACCGCCAGAGTTGTGTCCAAGGTGAGCAAGGTGTTTTACGTGTTGGGAGAGGTCAATGCACCAGGGGCCTACCCGCTGGATGGGCGAGAAACGGTCTTGGATGGATTGTTGGCAGCCGGGGGCGTGTCGGATAGCGGTTCCAAGCAAAATATCATTTTGGCCAGACCCACATCTCCCGATCGGCCCCGCGAAGTCTATCCGGTCTGCTACGATCGGATCGTTCAGTTGGGAGATACAACGACGAACTACCAACTGTTCCCTGGTGATCGGATCTACGTTCCGAGCCGTGGTCTCCTTGAGGAGTTGAGCGGGTGGCATCGTAAACACGGACCGTGTCCCTCTATTCATCGACATTCTACCAGCTGTCATTTCAGTACAGTCTACCCCACGAATCGATAAAAGCTAATCCACTCTTCAACAACATTGACAAGATTCGGACGTTTGCGAAAGTCCGAGGGTTCTCCGGTATTGGTAGAACCGAATGTGCCGATTGTGCAAGTCTTCCTTCGATGGGGTGTGTTCCGAGCTTTTGATGGAGACTCGCTTTGCCGTGGTCTTCGTTGGTACGATCTCCAGGTAACCAAAAAATCATCTTCAGCACGGGTCATCACCTCATGTTTCTCCATGAAGAGCAGCTAATCCTCCGTTATCTTCGCCATCATAGAACTTGTCGATTTTCTCAAATGTTAAGGGCTTGCCTTCCCGGCACACCAAGCGGTCATGGTGAGCGTCTTTTGTTGAATTTAGAGTGGCTCGGATACATCACAGTTTTCCCGGACCAAAACGGCATTCCGTTCCTGATTCAACTAACGACACGCGGAGCGGGGGATTCGTGCTGAGGAACTCCGGTTGTTCCACAAATGGTCAACCCGAAGTTTTTCCTGCTGATTTCGATGCCCCTGTTCTCCCTGCAATACTCCTCGCGGAGCGCTTGATTACGGAGGCGAGACTGGGAGAGTTTGCGTGTACTCGGACATGTCCTTTTGTCCGCCCATGTTCGCGGCAACCAATGTCAAGTCGTCGTTCATCTCATCCTTCTGGAAAATCTTGCGGAATTTGATGATCCAACCCCCAGCTTGCAAGTGGCCGGCCAAGTGTCGCAGATCTTGGATGTCCTTCTTAGGGGCTTCGCGAACGAGATAGCCGTTCGGGTGGGTCTTACGACACTTCGCCAAACGGCTTCGGATGATCTTGAAGATTTGCTCGCGCCGTTTGGCATCTTTTAAGTCGGCCCTAGTGAATCCCTCATCGACATCAGGGACTGTGTCTGAGTAAGGAACCTTTCCGGTGAGGATAGCAATGTCTTGCTTGGTGAGTTTCTTGGCCCATTCCATGGTCGTCGGGATGTGCCCTTGGGCATTCGGAACCGGTCTTCGTCCGGGTTGGTATCGCAAGCCAAGTTTGTTGTTGAGTTGAACCAACCCAGGAATTTGCCCCTTGATGGCCGCGAGCCAATCTCCTCCTTTGCCGGGAATGCCTTGGGGCATGCAGCCGCTGGCGGCCTGGAGCATGGGAACCCAGGTGTGTTGGTAGGAGTTGGTCCCTTGCAAATCCATCTTGTGGGGAGCTTGAATGTAGAAAAGGGCTTCGGTCTTTTTCTTGACCGAGAGTTGTGTGATCTTCAAAGGGTAAACGCACTTTTTGGAACTAAACGTGAAACGAGTGGGAGTGACCTCACCACGATAGCTCCCGTCCTTGGCTTTCTTCATCTGCATGGTGTCGATCTTCATGACGGTGAAGAGCCATTTCTTTTGCACGTAGAAGTTCAGGGTAGCTTCGTCCCCTGAATAGTGATAGCGGTTCTTTTTGAGCCACTTGTAGAGATCATCGGCCCGGCCAGCCTTGATGATCTTGTAGTCTAATGAGCCGACGATTCCTTCTTCCAGGACCGTGACTGCAGGGGGCCGCGGTCTGTTCGAAGCGGGGTTGGATTCCAAGCCAGGCCCCCGTGTTCCTGCTCCGAAACCAGCACCGCCTCCTGGAAAAGAATCCACCTGTGGGAGCAATTGTGATTGGGGTGACTTTGGCTTTTTCAGGATGGTGTAGACGGCGAGATGCTTGAAGAAATCCCGTGGCATCTCGTGGAGTTTTGGTTGGGTCGGTGTAGGAATGACCATTCCGAAATCGAGTGCGTTGCCCTGGAACTTGGGTTGAACGGTGAACGTCTCGATGGTTTTTTTCGGGTTCCACGTCAGGAACACTTTCTGAGAGGGTTGCTCGATGTCGGCGTTCTTGGCGGCAAAATAGCAGCAAGCTGCCTGTACACTCGAATGCACGCCCAGAGTGAGTAGGAACGCTGCGGAGAGAAGTATCCACGACCGGAGTTGGGACATCTGCAGTCGGCGTGCCGGCCCGCGCATTTGAGACATAATGACCTCCCGGAGTAGGAACAAGGGTTCTGTTTGTTGATTGAAGACGAAATCTATCTACTTTTCAAAGACTTTTTCGCGACGGTTCGTTTTGTGTTTGAGAAAACACCGTATTCGACCTCTTTGCCCCGAATTAACCCAAGCAATCACTACAATCAGCGCTCCTCAACTGTCGAGATTGCGGTTGTCTGATGATATTGGGAATTTTTTGCTTTAAGTGCCTCACCAGGATAGACCTGAGAAGATTTTCTATGAGGATTTATTGCGCAATCGGAGGCGTTCACTCCGTTTTATGTTTCTGATCAGTTGATTACACACGATGGAGCGGTTTACGTTCGAGTTGGGTACAGTTCGGAGTCGTCGAACTCCTGAGCCAAAGAAATTCTCAACCCGACCACCCTGATCCTCAATCCTTCTCCCCTGAAGGTATAAGGACTTTGAAAACGGAACACCTGTGCCTAACACACCACTGAATTGCTCAAACATCCCGGTTTTCGAGAATGGGTGCTGCTGAATTTGGTTCTTGTTTGTACACCGACTCGATACGGAAGACGGGGTCTGTTACAAGTTTTTACTTAAGCAACCGAGGCTTTGTTTCCTGATTTTCGTTTGCGTTTTGGGTTGGTTTGGCAGTCAAGAATCCCGCGAGGCCTCTGAAAGTGTCCAAAATACTCGTCTTTTGTACATTTTCTAGAAATGGCATGCTAAATTTTTTGAAGCTGAGTGAGAAATTGGCCACCTCGGTGGAGATGTCTATGAGATCGGTTTTGCGAGACCTGTTGGGTTGGTTCTGTGCTGCTAGGAAACATCGGTCTGTCGCAACAAGCCCAACATCGCGTTCCCGCTTGCACTTCGATCACCTGGAAGACCGCGTTGTCCCGTCTTTTAGCGGTTTTACCGACCACGAGCAGTTGATGATCGAACTGATCAACTACGCCCGAACTAATCCGAGTCAGGTGGCTACCGAGTTTGGCCTCTCGAGTCTCAATCAAGGTCTCGATGAAGGGATAACGATCACGAATGCCCCGAAACAGCCACTCGCTCCGAATCAAGCGTTGCTCAACACGGCGAATGCTTACTCCGAGGAGATGTACGCTCGGAATATCTTCTCACACCCAAGTGGAGCCGAGCTTCGCCAGAATTTCTACGATCAGGGTTACTTTTTTTCCCTTGCCGGTGAAAACTTAGCCTTTGGGGTCTACGATCAAGGCGACGAGGTTGAATTCGTTCGAGATCGACATCAAGCCTTGTTTTTGAGTAAGTACCACCGCCCTATCACACTCAACCGCAACTATGATGAAATTGGAGTTGGGATTGCTTTCGTCCTGTCGCCTTACCATTCAGCTAACCCAGTGAATCGGGTCTTTGACGGTACTCCTGTCGGCATCGTGACACAACATTACGCGACTCGGGATTCTGGTTCTGCTACAGACGCCTTCTTCACTGGAGTCGCCTACATAGACGAGGACGGGGACCAGTTTTATAGCGTTGGGGAGGGACTCGGCGGGGTAACCATCCGGGCCATTTCCACTGTCCATGGGACTTATACCACAAGGACAGCGAGCACCGGAGGGTACTCGTTGCAAGTTCCTGCGGGAACGTACACCATAACTGCGAGCGGTGGTGAACTCGACAGATCGATCACACTTCCCAATGTCCCCATCGGCAACACCAACGTCAAAATTGATTTTGTGCCACTTCCAAGCGTCGCGACCCCACCCGTCATCAGTGGGATCTCCGAGGATTGGGGAGTAGCGAATGACGGAATTACTGCCGATAACACAATTCAGATTCAGGGAACAGGAGTCTCTCAATCGACGATCAACGTCTATTTGAACGGCAACTCAATCGGGACCACGGATGTCGATGCCACCGGTCAATGGACGTTCGACCACACAGGCACGGCTCTGAACGACGGTACCTATTCTCTGAGAGCGACGACGACGTACGAAGGCGAGACGAGCAACTTTTCTCAAAGTTTCTCTTTGACGATCCGGTCAACCGCCCTTTCCGCTCCTCAAATCACTCGAATCAGCAATAACATCCCGGCACTTGGGTCGGGCGTAACCACCGATCAGACTCTCACGCTCTACGGAGAAGCCGACCCAACGACGACGGTTTTCGTCTCCCGAGATGGAGTGGTAGTGGGACAAGTCACTCCTAACAACAGCGGTCTATGGTCGTTCGATTACAACACGACTCTCCCTGTTGGGAATTACCAGTTTCAGGTTCAGTCGGTTGATCAAGCGGCTGGTCGCTCCGCTTGGTCCTCGTTGTTTGATGTGACGATCATCACCAACTCGCCCCCTGTTTTCTCTGGCATCGAAGACCGGACGATCAAGCACGACGGAGAAACCGAAATCACGTTGGTGGCGACTGACCCCGATGGCGATGTTCCCACTTATTCCGCTGAGATACAGGGGTATTCCAAGGCTCTTCAGTGGAACAACGAGAAACAGTTTTCCCAAGGCCCCGATTATCGCAACTATTACGGGTATGATGAGAAATGGATCTTTAGTACCGCCGAATCGGCTTGGTACATCATCCTTCCTTCCGGCGATCTTCATTTCCCGGTGTCGAGAAACAATATTGGACAACCGCTTGAAACCTTTGGCGTGGAAGCCTGGGAAGACCTGTCAAAGCTCTACGACGCCCAGGAACCGGAAACTCCTGACGTGTCGACGACCGTCGTCGGAAACAAATTGAAGATCACTCCTCGAGAAGACCGGCTTCTAACCTTCCAAGTAACTGTGACCGCTACCGACCAGATCGAAGAGGTCGATCAAACATTTCTTGTCACGACGAGGAACACCGCCCCTACGCTTCCGGAGACGGTCAACGACCGACAAGTTTCGCACACCGCCGATGTCGTTACATTCGAGTTGCCTCCAACCGATGCCGACGGTGATACCTTGATTTATTCGGCCCAGTTCCTCGAATACGACGAGCCCTATCTCCTCGATCAGCGTCTGGGGTTTCGGCTTTCAGGGAGTTACTACACGAACTATCTTGGTCAGGGTGAGAAGTGGATATATTCGGACGTTCATGGAACATGGTATCTGCTATATCCTGATGGGAAGTTGCACCAAACCGTTGGCAACACGAAAGGTGACCTCGTAGCCGATCTGGAATCCAACGTCTACACGGACCCAAGGAAACTGCACGACCCAGTCGAACCAACGACCCTCAACATTCCACATTCCTTCGATGACTCCCAGCTATCCATTGACCTCACCGGCCTGTCGAGGGATGCCCAGTTTCTGACGAGAGTAACGGCCTCGGATGACCTGGTGTCGGTATCCAAACTCTTCTCCGTCGAACTGACGAACTTGACCCCCGATTGGAACGAGGAAGTTTCAGACCAAACGGTCAGCCATAACGAGAGCATGCCGCGGTTTGACCTGTCGGCAACGGATCCCGACGGTGACGACGTAACCTATTCCGTCGAAGTTGCCGAAATTCTGTACGCCGTGGACCAGGAACTCGGACTCTATAAAAGCAGTAGCTACTACGAAAATTACATTGGTGCTGGCGAGAAATGGATCCGAAGTCAGACGGAACAAACCTGGTATCTGCTGCTTCCATCGGGACTATACCGGACCGATGGGCGAACGGTCGGAGAACTCGTCGAAGAATTAGACCCAGCGGTTTTTGACAATCCCTCGTTGCTGCACAATGCCACCACTGGACTACGTCAAGAGGATGTGGTCTCTTCGTTCACGCACGGGATTCTCGAACTGTCGGTACCCGATGGCTTCCTGGGTACGCTCCGGGTTCGTGTTACCGCGACGGACAACACCGATAACGTGCAGCGTAATTTCGATGTGGAAGTAACGAACGAGGCTCCAGAATTCGTTAGTCAGCAAGCAATTCCGACCCAGAACGTTCCCCACGCTCAGCCGTCTTTCGATGTCGACGTTTCGGCGACGGATGCCGATGGGGACACTATCCTCTACAATGTGGAGTTCCGACGCATTAACCGTCTGCACGAACTCGACCAGGAGAAAGATTTTATTCGTTGGGGGATTAGCTATTACGACAACGCCAGCGGGCTTGGCGAAAAATGGATTTACTCCAACGCCGAGGGGCGATGGTATTACATTCTAGAGGATGGCAACCTCAAGGCCGATGCGGACCCATCGAGGGGATGGGAAGAGTTTTCGGAACAAATAGGGGAAGCAGCTTGGAATGACCCCGATTTGATTCACGAAGCGGAACCTGGTGAGATCCTTTCGCTTCCTCACTCTGTTCAAGAAGGTCGACTATTCATCACTCTTCCGGAACACTCGGGCACACCCCCGAAAAATCCTGTCGAAAGTTTCCAAGTCGAAGTCACAGCGACCGACACTTTAGAATACTCTCCAAACAAAACTTTCCGAGTCAATATCCTCAACTACGCCCCTCGCTTTACAACTAGTTTGCCAGACCTTCAGCTTTCCGTCGACCAGTTTCCGTATTCCATCCCTCTAAACGCGTCGGACCTGGATAATGACCCACTCGAATACTCGATCGAAGTCAAAGATCTCTGGTACGACCTGGACAACGAGAAGGATTTCATTCTTCGGGATCAGTATTACGAAAGTGGTGGGATAAAGTGGATTTACTCCCGGAATGAGAGCTGGTGGTATGCGATTTATAGTGACGGTAGACTCATTCCCTACAGGGGAACGAATGCGATTGATGTAGGGGCTGACGTCTGGGACGATCCAACGAGGCTCCATGAGGCTGCCAACTCTGGCAAAGCGTTCCTTGAGTCTGAGGTCCAAGCGAATGCAATCTTGTTCCAAAGCACGACTGCCGCAGATAGACTCTTCGCAGTGACGATCCGCGTCACTGACGGCATTGCGACCACTTCCCATACGTTCGAAGTTCGGGTGTCCTAAAGCCCATCTGTGAACACACTTTCATGTACGCGCGTTCTCACCAAAAGCTGTATAGTATCCCGGTGATTTCAGGATAGCCCATCACCGGGAGCATTCCGACGTGACTGATTCTGTAAAGGCCGGAATGGATTGTCAGAGCAGTAAGCTCAGGGAATGTAGACAAGGAAGCTATGTTGGCCAGATCAGTGCCAGAAAGTGTCGATTTCCAGGAGCTTTGGGCGAACTCGATCGCAGCAACAGTATTCAGACAGTCTCCCAAACCAGTATCAACTGATCGAGCAAACGCGAGACGACGTTTCGACTTTTCCGTGGGGCCCACAAGAAACTCACGGAAATCTGATGGAAGGACGTCGGGGTTCCTGTTGGTGCGTTCGAGGGAAATGGCTTCATGAAAAGCGTGCGTCTTGGGCATTCCCCTCTACCAACTCGTGTGAACTCCGCGAGAGATCTTTTGGTGTACCCAACAGCCCTCCGATTCGCACGGAGGGGGCATTAAGGAACTCAACGCATGGAAGCGATCAAGCGTATGGTACCCAGCCCGATCCGGAGAATTGTCGGTCGTCCAATCCGCGCCGTTCGGTCTACTCTGGAGAAGACGTATTTCGAATACTGCATTCGACAAACTCCGCCCTCGCTCGTCTTTACGATGGGGAAAGTTGGATCGATGTCGGTTTGGACATCGTTACAAAAGACCTATCCGGGTGTGGTCATACACACCCACGGGTTTTCGCATCGACACCACGATCAAAAAGTGCGGCGGCTTTTCCATTTGTTTCGTGAGCGAGAAATTTCGCTCAAAGTGATTTCGCTGACCCGAGATCCGATCGGGCGAAACGTCGCGTCGTTCTTCCACAACTTCGAACGAGACATGGGGCTTCCGTGTCTGGAACAATACTTTTCGTTGGGCACACTCCGGTCATTATTTCTCCAGAATTACCGGCACGAGATTCCCCTTCAGTGGTTCGATAACCAACTCGGACACAGCCTCGGCATTGACGTCTATGCCGAGCCGTTTCCGGAATGCGGACATGCTCAGTACACTGGGGAACGTGTAGAACTCCTGGTCATGCGGTCCGATTTGCCCGACACGGAAAAAACCGGACTCATCAAGCAGTTCCTCGGCATCGATGGGTTTTCACTCGTGAACACAAACATTGCCGCGGAGAAGAACTATGCAGAAACCTATCGACGTTTCAAAGAGCTAGTCACGTTTCCCGAAAGTTATGTACGGATGATGTGTGATTCGAAATACTTCAACCACTTTTATAGCCAAGGGGAGATCGAAGCTATACGGAAGAAATGGAGTTGAACGAGCGTATTGGGAAGTAAGCCCCGTGTTTCGAGAGCAGTTCGAATCCGCGACACTGAGCGATGGGATATCGCCCAGTGTTGATGTTGTTGATTATTTTGTCTCTTTCAAGTGGACCGTGAAGAACGCAGCCGCATAGTCAACGCATTCGTCAAACCATGCCTGTCGGTTGAGAAAGGCGTGGGGGGCATCTTCGATCACCTTCAGTCGGGTCGCCACGCCGAGTTTGTTTGATGAAATGCGGAAACGAGAGGCGCGGGTGCTGGGGTCATCCCTTTCGCCGGTAATGAACGCCATCGGCGGGTCGTTCCTATCGAGGTGATGCAGTGGTGATGCCAATCGGTAGTTAGCTTTCTTCTCTTCCTGCGAGCCACCGAGAAACTGCCGCCAGATGACACCCCGTTTCTCGTGTTTGGAAATGTCGCGGACGCGAGCGGATTCCAAGTCAGTTTGTGCTCCCATGGGAACGGCGGCTTGTATGGCGCTGGTGTACTTGCTATGGCCACCGTTTCCTTCCAATTCTTTCACTCCGGCTGAGGTTGCCAACAACGCCGTCAGGTGACCACCGGCCGATAGTCCGATTGCGCCGATACGTTCTGGGTCAAGTCCATACTTGTCCGCATTGCTCCGGAGCCAGCGTACGGCGGCCTTGCAATCGTGGATCGCGGCCGGGAACGGCGCCTCGCCGCTGAGTCGGTAAGAGATCGTGGCGGTCACAAAACCGCGAGCCGCCAGGGCTATGGCGAGATTTCCGTGGCTGGCGCGGTTCCCTTTGGCCCACCCTCCGCCGTGGATACAGACAATGGCAGGCAATCGTCCGTTGCGTTGTGGCCTGTACAGATCTAGTTGGAGTGTGCGTTTTCCATACTTGGCATAAGTCAGTGCGAGGTGCGATTGAACCTTTCCGAGCGTTGACGGTGAGATTTTGGTGCGAGCCTTGGTTGTGTCTTGCGGTATGGTACCTGCCGGGCGAGCGTTCGCCGCCATTTCTTCCTGGAACAGAACGGCCATGCCGCGTAGCTTTCGCAGCATCTCTCGGTTGCGGGCGGGCTTCTTTTCTCCCGGATCCTTCTCGAGGTTGTAGAGCATCGGTTGCGGATTCAGGTGTAGTTTCCAAGGACCGGACCGAACGGCCGCCAACGCACCCTGACTGCCATGAACGAAAAAGGCGTTTTGGTATTCTCGACGCTTGATTAGCGGCGCCCATTCGCCCGCAGGTTGCCACTCACGGCGGAACGGCACATCGCCGTTGAGCGACACCTTCTTCCCAGCTACAGGAATATCGTCGGTCTTCCCAATCAACAAAGCGGTAAGGTCCCGGCCATCGATCACCCTTTGTTTGGGGACCGGAACGCCTGCCAACGTTGCCAGTGTGGGATACCAGTCCATCGCGTGGACCACGGCTGACGATGTGTGGTTCTGGCGAATTTTCAGCTTAGGCCCCCAGACGATCGCCGGGACACGAAGACCAAGCTCGAGTGTCGTGAGCTTTCGTCCGCGCAACGGTTGGTTTTTCGTCCGTCCAGGACCGCGGCCATTGTCCGACGTGTAGATCACAATGGTATTGTCGTGTATTTTCAGACGTTTGAGTGCGGCGACGAGACGACCGACGTGGTGATCGAGTTCGACGATCGCATCGCCATACTGGCCCAGTTTCGACTTCCCTTGAAACTCCTTACTGACGCCCAATGGGTTGTGGAGCATGGTGTGCGGCAAATACAGAAAGAACGGCTGATTGTTTTTCTTCGAACGATGTGATTCCATGAAGCGGATCGCTTCGTCGGTGTAGACACGCGCCAACTCTGCAGGATTGGGGGATCGCTTAACGACTTTGCCGTTCCGGATGAGAGGGACGCCGCCCTTGTTCTTGAAGTACACGGTTTCTACAGGATCGAGGTTGTGGTACAAACCAAAGTAATGATCAAAGCCTTGTGCCCTTGGCAAAAAAGGGGTTTGGAATCCCAGATGCCACTTCCCAATGCAGGCGGTTGCATATCCACCGGCCTTGAGCAACTCGGCCAGCGTAAGTTCCCCGGGAGCAATGCCGATCCGTGAGTCCGCACGCTGCACCCATGTTGCCAAACCAACACGCCGAGGATAGCACCCAGTGAGGATGCCTGCTCGCGACGGACTGCAGATGGGAGCTGCGGCATAATAGTCTGTAAACCGCACGCCCTCATGGGCCAACTTGTCGATCGTTGGTGTTCGGAACTCGGTCGCACCGTAACAACTCAGGTCGTAGTAGCCCTGATCGTCCACCAAGATGAAAATGATGTTCGGTTGGTCGGCACGTAGTTCTCCACCGAACAACGACAGAGCAGTCAGGGCCATGAGGGCCGGAAGAAGTGTTTTCATTTCTCAACCTGTCTTGAACCACCTTGTATGGGATTGATTGGCAACATCGACGATCGATGCCGCCAAGTATCCTAACGCCATCGTTGGAATCGCACGAACGACGGTCGGCCTAGTCCGACGCGATTCGAAAGGTCATACGTCCGATCAGTCCAATGTCACATCGGAAGGTGCACCGGGATTCGTTCGAGGACGCCGCCTTCGAACAAATCATAAAGCTCAAGCTCATCCATGTGAACATATCCGATATGACAGCCACACGTTTCGTTGGTGCACGGCCTTCGTTTCAAGATATCGGATAGATGGTCAGTGTAGAGGTTTCCGAGTGGTTGCTTGATGAAGTGGCAGCGTCGAACGGTGCCTTGGCCATCCACGGAAATGACTGTGTCGCCTGCTCGACACGCTTTTCCGAGGCTCTGGTGCCGTTGGTTGTTGATCGGAAAGTAAGGATCGATCGAAGTGAGCCACTCGATTTCTTCCGGCATGTAATAGTCTGGCTGGCGTTTGAAGGCGTTGACCCAGAGGTAAATGTGTTCCGGGAGTTCTCTTCGTAACGCAGCAATCTCGGAGAAGTTCTCTTTCAAACCAACGACACCTACACTGAACCGACATCGTCGTTCGTCCAGTTCCCTGCACTTTTGCACGAACTTCCCGCGAGTCGTCTCCGTTGGATGATAAGTCGTCCAGAGTGCAAGTTTCTCCTTGTTGGCTTCTTCCACCCAATCCAACTGGCACGAGATGTTGGTCTGAATGACGGCGCGCTCGACGTGAGGTGTCTGAGTCAACTGCACGAGTGCTTGTTGATACCACTTGCGTATGAGTCCCTCACCCCACGGTGTAAACAACACCGAAATGGAGTGTTGACGTTGTTGCTCTATCCATCTGACGAACCGTTCCAGAGCCGAACGATCGACCTGTAACTCTGCTCGGCTTTCCGAGCGTTTCGCAAAAGGACAGTACCAACAGCCGTAATTGCAACTCGACAAGGGACCACGGTAGAGGATGCTCAAGTTCATCGGAGATCGTACTCCTGCATCAACCGGCGGACGGATTCAGAATACAGCCACGGACCGATTGTGTCGGACCGTTCGATCCCGAAGTCAGTGAGCCGAATGCGATCATTGTCAATAGTGGCAATCCCCAGTTGGTGCAGTTCTTGTAGTTCCGGGATGTCGGAGAAAAC
Source organism: uncultured Alcaligenaceae bacterium (assembly GCA_964423615.1). Taxonomy (GTDB): domain Bacteria; phylum Planctomycetota; class Planctomycetia; order Gemmatales; family Gemmataceae; genus CAYRFQ01. The sequence goes on from CAYRFQ010000007.1 coordinate 55,821, forward strand.
CTCCGTTCCAAATCTATTCCGGTAGGCCGCAAACGCCAGTCCTTCTTTTTGCAACACCGATTGAATGACAAAACGACGATGTTGTTCTTCGAGAGAGAGCCGAATTCCATAGTCTGTCGCTGCGAAGGATTGTTCATCACGGGACAAATAATGCGAGAGGATTTCTTGAACGCCACGGGTACCGACGGCGTATTCTCCCGAATAGTGGATGTTGGTTGTGTACGAACGGGCCCCGCAACCCAAACCGACCATTCCATCCGTTTGACAACAATAGACTGGGCCGTCGATCGTGGGAGCATCGGGAGAGCGAAACATCCGCATCGAAACTTGTTGGTAGCCGTATGATCGCAGACAATCGCGTCCCTCTCGATAGAGACCGAGACGCTCATCGTCCCACTCACGGCTCGACTTTCCGAGGGAGGTCAGCGGTCGGACGTAGAGGGGATAAAGATAGATTTCTTGCGGGCGATAAGAGAGCGCTTTGCGGAGGGAATCCAACCAAGTGTCGATGGATTGCCGCGGGAGTCCGTAGATGAGGTCAATGTTGAAGATCGGAAAATCCAACTCGCAAATCGTTTGCAGGGCGGTTTCCAGGACATTCTGTTTTTGAGGTCTGGCGACCAACGAAGTCTCGGATTCCAAGAAACTCTGTACACCGATGCTGATTCGATCGATTCCTTTGGCCTTCAACAACTGGAGCTTTTCGCGTTCGGCTGTCTCTGGAGACGTCTCCACCGACGTTGGGAGACTCTGGACGTTGGCCCCTACCCCGCTCTCGATAATGTGGAAGACCCGTTGTAGCTCATTGATCGTCAGAAAAGTCGGAGTCCCACCGCCCAGAGCGATTCTCGCAAAGGAACACTCATCGAGGGCTGCTGCGACGATACGGGCTTCGTCTTCGAGTGTCCGGAGGAACTGAGTCGAAAGGTGCTGCTTGGGTTTCGCTTGCGTGAACAAGTTGCAGAAACCACACCGCATTTCGCAGAAGGGAACGTGGACATAGAGAAACAAGGCGTCCTTGACCTCGGTTTCCCAGACCGATCTCAACAGCATTGGTTGATCGAAGGATCGATACGCCGACTTGTGAGGGTAAGCATACGAATACCCTTGATATGGCGATTCATTCAATAGGTTCTCGAGAGTTCGATGCTGTTGTGCTTGGCCAAAAGAACTCGGCATAGGGTACGGTCCATACAACAGGGTGATTAATTCGATGTCCGAAATAGCCGTCTTCACCATACGCAGTGCCATGATCTGAACAGAATATGCAGAACCACGGATGAATCAGTGAAAGTGTATCGAACAACTTCGGAACATGTCGATCAACATACTCCAGGGCTGCGGCCTGTGTGGTCAGAGAATCCGGGCCTTCGTCTTGTAGATAATAGTAGTTGGGCTGGTGTAGGGCGGACACGTTGATGAATAGAAACACGAATTCATCGGATGGAACACGTTGGAGGAGTTCGGCTGCATGATCGATTTGATGTTCGAAAGAGCGCGGATCCGTCACCCCAACTTTTCGATCCCAGTAAGACTCGGCAAAGTATCCGGGGAGGACTCGTCCCAGGGGAGTTAACTGGTTAAAGAAGCCCACTCCTCCAATGCAGATTGTCCGGTATCCAACGTTGGCCAGTCCGGTGATGATGTCTGGGGCGTCCATCACATACGTTCCCGAGCCAGTCGTTTCGCTGCCCGGAAACCTCAGGGCGAAGAGGCGGGTGTGCTTTTCGGCTTTGGCGGGAGTCGGCAAAAATCCGGCGAAAAACGCTTGGTGGGCGGCGTACGTGAAGTTGCCTGGTGTGTGTCGCTTTTCCCAGCCGGACGGTGGAAGGAGACGCTGAAAATTCGGTGTTCGGCTTTCTTCCCAACATTGGATGGCTACGTCGTAACGGAGGGTGTCCAACGTCACGAAAAGGATGTGATGACTCCCAACAACTTGATTCATGTCGATCATGAGACGCTAGAGCTCGGATGGTTTTGGAAACGGGTCTCTGGCTGGCTTTGGAGGAGGCCTTGTTCTTGGGGCCAGGCGATTCAACAAATCTATCCGGTGTTCCTTCGGTCGTGTTCCGAGCGACCTTGACCGGTTGAGACGAGCGCGGGTCTCACTCTACAATCTTTTTGGCAACTTTCTGGAGTTCTTTGGTCAACGGGTGATGTGGATAGTGTTCGCAGAACAAACCCGCGCTCCCGAGTTCCATCATTTCGGTGGACAACGGGAAGATTCCGGCCACGGGGACTCGGAACGATTCTTCGACTTTATCCTGGAGGGACACAACGTCGAGTGTCGGTAACGCCTTGTTGACGACCAAGAGCATTTTGGGGACGTTGAGTTTGCGAGCGACCTCGACGGTGACGGCCGTTCCCTGAAAATCTTGTTGGTCGGGGCGCAGGATCAGCACCAGGATGTCGGAGACGGCGAGGGAGAGGAGGGTTTCTTCGTTGAGCCCCGGATGGGTGTCGATGAACAAGAAGTCGAGTTGGAGGGCTTCGAGCAATGTCTCGAAGCCGTCGTTGAGCAAACCGACGTCGTATCCTTCACGAAGGACGCGGGTGATCTCACCGGTTTTCACACTGCTTGGGACGAGAAAGATCTCTCCACCAGGGGCATTCCCTGGCGGGCGGAGACTGTACGCGGTTTCCTCGATGCCGCAACGACCCCAAAGATAATCGTTTAGGGTACGATTGATGGTCTTGTCGTTGAGGCCGAAGATGACGTGGATTCCAGGTGACTGGATGTCCGTATCTATGATCCCCACGCGTTTCCCCATTGCGGCGATGGTGGCCACCAGATTCGCGGTCGTGTTCGATTTCCCCGTGCCTCCTCGATAGGAATGTACCGAGACGATGCTGGACATACCCTCGTATCCTTGTCCCTGGGTTCCATGCTTTCGTGAAATTGGCGTTCAGCAGCTTATCAATGGCAGATGGCCGCGTCGCAAGTGCTCTACCTTCGGTTACGCCGTCGGCGTGCGCTTTCCCCTTGGTCACGGATTTTCCCAAAGAAATCCGTATTGGTGATGTCATCGACCTCTTGTTGCTTCCGCACTTGATCGATCTCAACACGGAGTTCGTGAATTTGCAACTGCAACCTTTGTTCGCGAATTTGGACTTCTCTGGCCATGCTCAAAAACATACGGGCGAGTTGCCCGAGGGCATCGTCGCGTCCAGCGACGGGTTCGAGGTTTTGACTTTCGAACAGGCCGGCTTCGATATCGGCGGCCGCCTTGGTGACGATGGCCACGTTGTGAAGATAATCGAGTTCTTTGTCGCGAAGGTGTTTTTGCTCCAGGCAGGCATCGACTCGGGCTTTGAGTAACACGGGATCGAACGGTTTGGGCAAGTAGTCCTCGGCTCCCATTTCGATGCACCTCACGACTCCCTCGATGTCATCGACGGCCGAAATCATGATGACGGGAATGTGAATGAGATCGGGGTCCGCTTTCATCTGTCGCAGTACGGTGAATCCATCAACGTGCGGCATGAGAACGTCTAACAACACCAAATCGAAGGCCTTAGCTTTGAGTCGTTCGAGAGCATCGTGCCCGTTGTCAGCCATTTCGAAGGTGTGGTGTTGTTTGCGAAGGAGTCGAGCCAACATGTCGCGGTTGGGCTCGTTGTCGTCGACTATCAAAATGTGGCCGGCGATGGGCTGAGGAGAACTGGCGGCTTTTCGGGCCGCCAGTTCCTTCTCCCGCATGATCATTTCGGAGGCCCTTGGCGAAGAAGCTGGAGTGGGCGGAGCTATTTCGGCGGTTGGAGAGGGAACTGACACCGCGGGTAGTGTGTTCTCCGAGAATGGCGAGGCAATCAGCGTACGCAACTTCGAGGTTGCTTTGCGAATTTTTTGTAAGTCCCCCAAGAACTCCTCGGGTAGGGAACTTCGGTTTAAGGCCAGTGCCAACTGATTCATCACGGCCTGGGACGTGGGCATCAACTTTTCGCGAATGCAATCAGCGAAACCGGGTGCGTCGTCGAGCCATTGTGGTCCTAGGACGCGATCATTCAAGACTTGTCCGACGAGTCGATTGAGTTGGTGGCCGAGTGAATGGATTTCTTTGAGGAGGGGGATCAGATCGGCCTCGGGAGTCCCTTCGGCTTCCTCGGCGAGCATTTCGCTGTAGTTGACGATGGCGTTGATCGGTGTCCGTAAATCGTGCCGTAGTTGGGCTATGTGCAAAGGGATTTTGGTATTGTTTTCCGGAGCCGTATCCATGATCAGGACGTCCGTTTCTGCAAGAGTGACTGTATTTTCTCAAGGAGGCGAGGAAAGTCGATGGGTTTGGTGTCGTAATCATCGCACCCCGATTCGATAGCTTTTTCACGATCGCCGGCCATGGCGTGAGCGGTCAGGGCAATGACGGGAATTTCCTCGGTGTTCGCGTTGGCCTTTAACCGGCGGGTTGCTTCCCAACCATCGATGATCGGGAGACTCATGTCCATCAAAATCAAGTCCGGGGCATGAGTTTCTACCAGATCGAGGCCTTGCTGGCCGTCCTCGGCGATGACGACTTCGTAGCCTTTTTTCCGGAGTCGTCGGGAAAGCATGTCCCGATTCAACTCGTTGTCCTCGACTAATAAAATTTTTTCCATGAACCTGGTCCTTATTGCCAGCTTATTGAGGACTCGACGGTTATTGAACCCAAGAACGAGGCACACGGTGGCGGTCGGAGATAGAGGTGTCGTGCTTGTTCTAGTTCTTTGGAGCCGTTACCGTTCGTGTTGGATAGAGTTCGCCATTCCCTGAACACCGACGCCCCAAGACATTCCCTCCTTCGCTCGAGTCAGGCCTCAACCGTTGCGTTTGCGGCTTCGCTCGAATCTGGGTTTCTCCACGCAAGCGAGAGACAGGACTTTGAAAACGAAAAACCGTTAGCCAATTCAAGCGGTAACCACCCTATGCTCGTCCGATTTCCAAAACGACGCGGAATCCGGTTGTGTTGTCTTTCAAGTGCGGAGCTAGGCCGTTGCGATAGCCCGAGCGGCAAGTGGTGCCTTGATTCCGCCATGAACCCCCTCGGATCACACGGTACTTCCCGTCGTGGGGCCCTTTGGGGTCTCTCTTGGGGCTCACTGAATAATACGTTGCGTCGAGCCAATCGGCACACCATTCCCACACGTTTCCGTGAACATCGTGGAAACCAAAGTGGTTGGGTGGATAACGCATGACGGCGGAAGTTTTCTGCAAAACGATCCCTTGGCTCTCTTCCCCGTAAGGAAAGTTCCCATCGAAATTCGCTTGGTCGGAGGTCAATACCTCGCCGTAACAAAATGGTGTCGAGGTTCCGGCCCGACAAGCGTACTCCCATTCGGCTTCGGTTGGGAGTCGGTATAGCCGTCCCTCCTCTTGCTCTTCAGGCAAGTTCGAGAGCCGTCGACAAAACTCAACCGCGTTCGCCCAAGTCACATTTTCGACCGGGTGGTTGAGGTCTCCCCCATTGTCCGGATTGTGGTAGGCTGGATTCCGGTCCATGACCCGCAGATACTGTTGTTGGGTGACGGGAGTGATGGCGAGGTAAAAATCTTGCGTCAGGCTGACGAGGTGTTGGGGCATCTCCTTTTCTCGAATACCGGCTTCTTCTGGTGTGGTTCCCATCAGAAACTCGCCTGCGGGAACGAGCACGAACTTCATCTCGACGCTGTTGGACAAAGACTTGGCAGCTTCGGGCGTCTCTGTGGCGAGTTTATCGAACAGTTGATCCACGGCGGCCCTACGTTGTCTCGTCCGCGTCTTCTTTCGAAGTGCCAGCGTGGGCGGTCCATCGGGAGACGTTTCCTGGGTCAACGACTCGGAGGCATCGGTGTCTTGTGGTGCTTGTGTTGGCTGCTGCAAGCCCTCGTCAACGAGCCCTTCCTCGGTTGGCTTGTTTGGAGTTACTGGCTTTGGTTCGGTGGGGTTCGCAGGAACGGCAGGACTTCCGAGATCGGGAGAGTTCGGAGACGCGGTGGGTTGGTCGCTGTTGCCTTGGAGGAGGTTCGTCATTCGGGCGTACAACTCGCTTCCGTTGGCCGGGCGGTAGGAGGGATCATCCTCGAAGCAACTTTCCAGAAGTTCGACGAGTTCTTGAGAGAGACCTCGCTGGATGAGTCTTTTTCGCCATTGAGAGCCGCCGGGGCGTTGGGATTGAAGACTCCCGGTGAGCATCTGATACCACATCACACCGATGGCGTAGACATCGATGCGTGGTTGTGCCGGCTCTTCGCGAAGTTGTTCCGGAGCGGCGTACAACATCGGATCGACGTCTACGTTATCGACTGGCGGTGTGACTCTGGGTCCGCCGATAGGCCCGACAGTAGACACCGAGGTTCTTCGGGTCATCAGGACTTCCAAGGGGATGATGGCCCCCAAGCCCGTATTCAGGATTTTGCATTCCCACTGGAGGTTTTGCGACGACTTGTCGGAGCCAAAATCATCGTGAATCCTACCACTCGCCGCTTCTCGTAAAAGGATGGCATCGGGTCGCAAGGCCTGGTGAACGATCGGCGGTTCGAGTTCATGAAGGTGTCCAACGGCCTTGGCGATTTGGCCGACCAACGCCGTGACGAGATCAGGATTCGGTGGGTTTTCGGGGGTCCACTGGTGAAACGCACTCGAGAGAGACGTCCCAGGGAAGAATTCATATTCCAGGCAAGGTGGATCAGCGAGGAGATGGAGCCCATGCAGTTTGAGGATCGTTGGCTCGTGTATTGTTTCTAACACTTGATCCAAAATGAGACCGGTGTGCGAATCTCGGGGCCGAAAGAGTTGCTCCTTGATCGAGGGATGCAGGAAAAAATGCAGGAATCTGGATTTGGTCGGAACCATGGGCCTTTGGGCTTTCCATAGTTCTCCGATGGATGAGCGATCATACAGTTCGACAAGTTCCCAATCTCCGATGTCCCAGGGGCGGTCATCGGGGAGGTACCAAGGCATTTGTTGAGGGAGGAGATGAGCCAGCAGACTGATTGGATTTTTCATGGCCCAGCCAGGAGGTACGGTCGTACCAGTGGGATCGGCGGGACGACGAAATGCTCGCCGGATGGCACCTGGTAGGTGTGCTAAATACGCTGTCAGGACCTGGGTGGCTGCGTTCGAGGCTCCGGATTCTGCAGTGAGAGTTTGTTGAACGAGGTCATCGAGGCTTTCATTGTCGAGGCGTGCCAGGGTTTCCAAATCGACCAACATTTCGGGTTCGGTGGACTGCTCACTCCACTCTACCCAGATGCGTTCGATGACGTCTGGATTGATGTCCACAGCAACATCGTCGAGGACGCTGCTATCGACCGTACTCAACACTGATTTGGCAATCAGTTGTAGGAGCAGTGGGGGACGTTGCATGATTTTTTGGCCGGTTGAGTCGACAAGAGCGCGGTTTCCTTTCGATATACTATATCCGTCGTGGTAGACCTTGTCACGAGGACTGCAATTCCGACAGGTCTAATTTCCAAATTCCTCGATCGCGAGCGTGGCTTGGGTGTCCTCGAAGACGCTGGCAGCCGTCGGCCGCGATGGAATTCCAACTCCTGCCAGTAAGAGTAGAATTGTAGATATGGACAGCACACAACTCCGCGAGATGCTTGAATCGCTTCGGGATGGACAATTGCCCGTCGAGCTTGCGATCGAGAAACTGCAAGTGTCCCATTCGGGCGCCGAGGGTCCGCCGGCGGTTGCAGACTTGGGATATGCCAACGTCGATCTTCACCGACAACGCCGATGCGGTTACCCGGAAGTGATTTTTTGCGAGGGGAAGACGGCCGAGTGGGTCGAGGGCATTGCTCGGAAGTTGATCGAGGCTGGCCAGAACTGCCTCGCCACTCGGGTCAACGACGAACAAGCAAGGTTGTTGGAGAGATCATTTCCTAAAGCGGAACAGGACCGGCTGGCCCGCACGTTTTGGTATCCGGTCGATCCGCAAGCAGATCCGGTTGGAAAAGTTGTTGTCATCACAGCCGGAACGAGTGACTTACCCGTCGGGAGAGAAGCCTTGGTGACGGCCTCGGCTCTGGGTGCGGACGTCAGTTTACTCGCGGACGTTGGAGTGGCGGGGCTCCACCGGTTGTTGCGACATTCGGAAACATTCGAGGAAGCGGATGTCATTATCGTTGTGGCAGGGATGGAGGGAGCGTTACCGAGCGTCGTCGGTGGACTCGTCGATTGTCCGGTGATCGCGGTCCCCACGAGCGTGGGCTATGGGGCTGCGTTCGGTGGACTGGCTGCTTTGTTGGGAATGCTCAACTCGTGTTCCTCCAACGTGGTCGTCGTGAACATTGATAGTGGGTTCAAGGGCGGATATGTTGCGGCTTTGATGGCACGGAAGATGGGGCAAAGTTGAACCTCGGTCACTTGGAGAACGCAGCTTTGGCACGGGGTGGGCTGATGCCTCGAGGTATCTGCCAAAAAACGCCTGCGTTCTCAGGCTTTGACGGAGACATGGCAAGTCGTGTTGGCGAGTCTTGTGTAAGACTTCGTTCTCTCTGGACGGATCCGGTTGACCAAGGAGTGATTCCGATTTTCCGTAACCGATTTCAGATGTTGTCGCCGTTTCGCAAAACCTCAGCAGGTGGACGGACCTACCTGGAATTGTCGTTGTCCGTAACCAAACCAAAAAAGCCTCTCGTTTTTCCTCACCCGCAGAGTCTGCATGCTATGTTTGACAAAAGAGTATCGATTGTCGGCGATGCTGCGCTGACCCATCATCTGACCAGAATCCCCTCCTCATTCGCTGTTCGGAAGTCTTCCTCATGGATTCCGCACCCCCTCGAAATCATCCCGAACACTCTCATTTGCATGCCTATCTTACGGGAACATTGAAAGAGCCTTACGCTACTGAACTCGCCAAACATCTCGACATATGCGATGAATGTGTGGAGTTGTTGGCCCGATGGATTCAAGAGGGCGTAGGTCAACCTTCGATTTCCGATGCCATGGAGGATTCCTGCACGGCAACCAACATCACATTGGCACGCTTGGTAGCCGAGGCTAGTCCTGATGCCGAGGACACGCCAGTAGGCGAAAACCTCGTCCCTCCAACGCTCAACATCAAAGCGAACAAGAAATCTCTGCCGGCCACTCCGGCCCTGGCTGACTCTGCAAGAACGCAACCGAAGGGTGTCGCTGAGCAGAATCTCGACAAGGTCTTCGACGAGAACACGCCCACGGCCAAAGGCCAAAAAGGCAATCGGCCCGATCATCCCGGGCTCGACGCGGACCGTTTGGTCGGAGATTATCAACTTCACGAGGAAATCGGACGGGGCGGCATGAGCGTGGTTTACCGGGCCGTTGATCTGAGACTGAAACGACCCGTGGCGTTGAAAATGTTGTTGAGCGGATCGCACGCAACGACCGAAGAGATGAGCCGATTTCGTTCCGAAGCCGAAACGATTGCTCGTTTGCGACACGAAGGCATCGTCCAAATTTACGAGGTTGGGGAACACGAGACTCGGCCCTTTTTGGTTCTTGAACTGGTCGAAGGTGGCAGTCTCGTCCAGTTCACCCAACGGCGACCCCAATCGCCCAAACATGCCGCGCAGATGATCGCGACTCTGGCGTGCGCGATTGAATACGCTCACCAACAAGGGATCATCCATCGCGATCTCAAACCGAGCAACGTGTTGTTGGCTTTGAAGCCACTTCCGGAACGAGGGGCTTCGCATGATTGCTCCGCACGGGATGTATTTTTTGGGAAAGAGGCCAACGAGGGCTATCTCGAGTTCGGCCACCAACCGAAGGTGACGGATTTTGGACTGGCCAAACAACTGGATGCCTTCGACGATCGGACACGCACGGGGATGGTATTGGGGACGCCATCGTACATGTCGCCGGAGCAAGCCGAAGGTGACCCTCGTGCGGTTGGACCGTCGGCTGACATCTATGGGCTTGGGGCGATCCTATACGAGTTGCTGACGGGACGGCCGCCGTTTCTATCGGACAACTCGTTGGAAACGATGCGGATGGTCTCGGAAGACGACCCTGTTCCGCCGCGAAAACTGCAGCCAAGCCTCTCCAGAGACCTTGAGACGATCTGTCTGAAATGTCTGGCCAAGGAACCTCGAAAACGTTACCCAAGTGCCCAGGAACTCGGAGACGATCTGAATCGATTTCTCAATCAAGAGCCGATCGTCGCACGGCCTGCAGGAGCCGTGGAACGAACCATCAAATGGACGCGGCGGCATCCGACGCTCGCCGGTTTGATTCTGGTAACGTTCTTTGGAATCCTCGGAGTGGTGGGAGCCTGGCACCAAGCCGTCGCCGCCAGGAACGACGCCATCAACCAAGCCCAGTATGCGCACCAAGCCCGGGAGGCTGCCAATCAACTCCGTGAGATCGCCGAAAGTCAACGCGAGAGCGCCGAACTAGAACACAAGGAATCCGAGAAACTACGACGGATTGCCGAAGAACAGAAACAACACGCGGAGCGAGATCACGAGAAGGTTCAGCACCAACTGGTTACCTCTTACCTGGCTCGATGGACCCGGTCGATGGAAGAGGGGGACTCATTCGGGGGTCTGGCGTGGTTGCGAAGGGCTTGGGCCGTCGAAGAGACGATCTTGATGAAAGGCTCGCGGGAATACAACCACCGACTTGGACTTTTTCGGGCTCGGGGAACAATGGTCCTCGAAAACTCTCCTCGGTTGGTTGGATATTGGTCTCCCAGGGGAGGATGCGTCGATGCCCACTTCAGCCCGGACGGTCGCCATGTCGTCGTCGCAGCCGAGGAACAACCGCTCCGTGTGTGGGACGTCACGACCGGAACGATTGTGACGTCGGCCATCACGAAAGGGAGTGAAGGAGTCTTGCGAGTGGCGTATGATCCCGATGGTCATTTTCTTGCAACGGCCGACGCCGATGGGCATGTGAAATTGTGGGACTTGCGAACGGGAAAATATGACCGTCTTCTGGAGGAGTTGCCCAGAGCCGTTTCCCATCTAGCGTTCAGCCCCAACGGCCGTCGGTTGGCGGTCCGTTTGCAAGCTGGAGGAAAAAGAAGGAAATCTAGTTGGTGCTTGTTCGATACCCAGACGAAGAAAGGGGTTGGAGAAGGATCGATGAATTCTTTGACTGACTCCATCGAGTTTTCTTCCGACAGTCGTTACCTCGTTGGGAACTATATGTGGGATGCCCGGAATGGAAAACGCTTAGATACTCCTTTCCGGTTGATGACTGTGTCTCGTGACGGTAAACGGGGCATTGCGGAGACTCGGACGGAGAATGTCATCGCCGTCGTGGACACCTCGCGGGTCCAAATTGTGGGAAGGGTCCCGTACGGGTTTAGCGATGGGAGCAATTCTATCCACCGAGTTGCTTGCCACGCCGATGGGCAGCTAGTAGCACTCTGCTCGGTGAGTGGAGAAGTTCGGATTTATCGTGTTGGTTCCGAGAACCAGGTTTGCGCGGTCCAGCACAAGGGAGTGATCCGCGCAATGGCCTTCAGTCCCTGCGGTAGATATTTGGCGACGGCCGGTGAGGACACGACCGTTCGCATTTGGCACACGCATACAGGAACGCTTGCGAGTTCCACTTTGCCGCATGAGTCGGGTGTTTTGGCCTTGGAGTTTCACCCCGAAGGACAACAACTTCTGACTCGGACCGACAAAGGTGTGGTCCGAGTTTGGGAATTTCCGATGTCGAGTGAGCGGAAGATGCTGCCGCAACCTCTCGTTCGGATGGCACGAATGAGTCCTACGGGGAAACGTTTGGTGACTGTTGGAGAGAGTGCCGAAGTGAAAGTTTGGGACGCCAAGACCTACCGACCGTTGCCTGGGGTCTCGCACTATCCGACGGACATCAAACAGGTCAGTTTTAGCATCGATGGGCGCCGTTTCCTTCTGCGAACGGTGGACGGTTTGTCACGAATTCTAGATTCGAAAACAGGGCGTCCTTACGCCAGCGTGGGCCAAAATTTGCACGCAATCGGGGCGGAACTCAACGTCGACGGAACCCAACTTCTGTATCGCAGAGGCCATGAGTTCAACTTGTTTGATCTGACCCAAGAACGTGACGTCTTGATTGCTCGTGTCGCCGGCGGCCACGGATTTACCCGAGACGGGCGATATCTGGTGACCGGGGAAAAAGGACACTGGAATCTTTGGAATTCGAAGGACGGGAAATTCATCCGCAAACTACCTATGCGAGACAGGGTCAGGGCTAAAAAGATCGTCCTAGGCAAGAAGTGGATGGTCTTGACGGATGAACGCAACCACGTCCAAATCCGACGGGTTGGAGGCGATTGGAGTGTGGTATCCGAGTTCGACATTCCGCCGTGTTACCAGATCCTGTTCAGTCCCAACGAAAGAACAGTCCTGGTGCGGGCTTATGACGGAACTCTCCGAACCTACCAGACCAAGTCGGGCGCGTTGGCGGCCCCCATTATTCGCCCGAGGTCGGGAATACATGCCGTCGCCTACAGCCCACCCTGTAAGGGAGACTCGCAAGGCGGTCGATGGTTGCTGACTGGCAGTGAAGACGGGTGTGTTCGGCTGCTCAACTCCAATGACCTTGTACTGGCTGGTCCGTTGTGGCGTCATGGCTCTCCGATCATCCATGTCGAGTTTCACCCCAACGGCCGTGAGGTCATGAGCCTGAGCAAGGATGGACAACTTCGCATTTGGTCCATCCCGGAGACATGGCTCCCAACGGATGACCTGGCAAAGGTTGCAGAGTTGTTCCCTGTGAAAATCACCGAGGAAGACAGCCGCGCTGGGCCACTCTCCACGACTGATTGGGAAGACCTGCGACAGAGGTTTCCACGATACCTCCAGGCTTCTCCGAAGCGTCATAAGGCCTGGATAGAAAACGAATTGCATGTTGCGGTTTTGCAACATCATCGGGCCGCCGAGAGGTTTTATCTCCAGAAGCCCATCGCCGATTTGGAAGTCAAAGTCGCGAAGCTCCAACGCGACAAACGAAGCCAGGAAGCGAAGGAACTCGCCGCCTGGTATACACAACGTGGTTTGGTTCATCACAAGATGGGCGATTACCAACAAGCCGCGAAGTCCTTCGCCCTTGCCGGCGGACTTGTGCCGCAATGGCCTGACCCGAAGACCATGGAGGCGTGGTCTTTGGCTTGCCTTGGCCGCCACGCCGAGGCTCTCCAGGTATGTGCGAACATTCCCAAACGAGCAGCGCGAAGAAATATCATGTTGTTGTTAGTCCGAAGTTTGATCCACGCCGACAAGGGAGAAATCGAGCGAGCGGATGAGCTGTATCTTGAGGCAGCACGGACGGCGGGATGGTCGGCTGAACCCAAGGACGTCAAAGTGCCCTTCGTGCTTCGGATTGTGCGGCAACGGAATTCTCTCAAACTCCTTCGCAAGCTCTGCGCGGGTGAACTCCGAAGGCGAACAGATGTGTGGTGGTTGTGGCGAGCCGAAGGCCTTGCCTCGGCTTTCCTGGGACGATCCAAACTGGCTCTTGCTTGCTGGGACCGAGTTCTGTCGCTGAAGAAGGACGATATCCCCACGTTTTACAACATGTCTCGATTGTTGGTGAAGGTTAAAGACCACCGCGAGGCCGCGAACGTGTGTGGTGAAGCCCTCAGAAGCTATCCCGACGACACCGACTTGTGGCGTCTGAAGATCGCCATCCGGGCCGGTTATCCGTTCGATCGTGAGGGAGCGAAGAATGACTTCGAGCAGGCGGTTGCGGCAGGAGTGAGAGATCCACAAACTTACATCCATTATGCCGAAGTACTGATGAGTTTGAAAGAGTGGGAGAGTGCCATCGAACAACTTCGCAAATCGATTCGTCCGCCGGGTGTTCCGCTTGCGACCCTGCACTTGGTCGGCTTGGTGTCACTGCTCTCGGGGGACACGACTCACTATTCCGAGACGAAAGAGGCGTTGTTCCAGTTCGGGAAGAAAAATCCGGTCCTTTGTCGGGTGGGTTTACGAATTGGGGTGCTGAATCCACACGGAAACGAGGACTGGAACGATTACTTGAAGTTGATCGACAAGAACTCGAATCCTTTGCGCAACTTAACGCCTTTCGACGTCCGTGGAGCGCTGTTATTGCGGTCTGGTCAGGTCGAAGCCGCCGAGCAGCGTCTGCGTAAAACGGTAGGTGAACCAAGAAAAGCAACGCCTCAAAATTGTCTCCTGTTGGCCCTGGTGTGTCACCGTCGAGGGCTCACGAAAGAGTCGAAGACGTGGGCAAAGAAGGCGTATCGTACTTTGGACAGAATCGGGCGAGAGGAAAGTCGTATTCCCTGGGTCCTTCAGTTGGAATACAACTTGCTCGAACGAGAGTTTCGAAAGATTTGCGAGAAAGCGTCTAGCCCGGGCCACTGAGCTATGGCCTGAAGAATTTCTCAAGTTGATTCCACATCACAACGCGGCTCGATCGCCATGAACGGGCTTCCCAAGATGGTTAAGGGGAGTTGGTGTTCCGTAGCGAGTTTTCTGTTGGGAATACGTGTCTGAAAGGGCGAGAAGGTTGATCTACACTTCGGTTTTTGATTTCGACAGTTCTACCCGTTGAGGATTTGAGATCGTTCCAAGAGTTCGAGGAAATGCAGCTTTGTATTCCGAGGTTTTTGGGCCGTTGACCTTCGGGCCGATTGATCTATCAATTCCAGTGGTCCATAATCACGACATGCAACGCGTCGCGACGACTGTTTCTGGTAAGTCCAAACACGCTCGCGGTCCGTAGTCGAAGGAGAACTATGATGATTCGATTTGCTATGTTGTTCGGTCTGATTTTGAGCGTTGTTCTTCCTGTCTCGACTGCTCAGGCTCAACGAAAATACTCTCGCAGTTACAAATATCTCAAGAAGATGGAGTGGTGTGTTGGAAGCTGGTCTGGCAAGTTGGAACTCCAGGGGAATGTTCCGGAAATCATCAAGAAGCAGGGACAAGCTCACCTCGACCTCACGATTCGGTGGTCCAACAAGAAATCGGCCCTAACGGCCCAGCGCACTCTTCGCGTCCAAGATAGAATCATCACGACGGACGTCGGAATCATCGGATGGGATCCCGACAAAAAAGTCATCCGGTATCAGTTGTTCGATAGCCGAGGTGGTTTCGGTAGCGGAGTTTGGAAGGACAAAGACAAGAAGTGGATTTTGAAGTTGAAGTTGAACGCTGGGTCGGGGAGTAAATTCGAAGAACAATATGTCGTCACGGGTATCCAGAAGGACTATTTCGTGATCGAACATACCAACCCTTTCTTTCCTGGCTTTGAATTTACTGTCCGGGGAAAGATGAATCGAGTGAAGGAGTAAAGACTTTTCGGAGGTTTGACGCACGGTCAGGATCAGTCGCGGATTTGGGGCTGACAATCCAGAGCACAACACTTGTTGATCCGACTGTCGCGACCGGAAGAGTTCAATCGCCTAGCTCCAGCTCCTTGATCACGAACGGATCGATCTTGGTGAGCACTTTCCAGACAGAAGCCAATTGATGTTTCGTCCATCGATGGCAGTTGGCATCGTACCAATCTCCCAATTCCGAAATCGGAGGGGTTTCGTAGGGATCTCTTGGTGGTTCGATTTCGGCTTCCAACAACCAGTCGTGAAACACCGGGTAGGGATAGCTGATGAGGTCCGAGTACATGGCGTTGTGGGCTGCAAAGGTTCGGAACGGGTTGAGTTCGGGCATGCCGTGTCCCTCGCGTCGGCAGTCGGAGACGTAACGCTGGGCCTCGACGAGCGTGGCGAAAATTTTCACGGGATTTTGCGACAAACGCCCGTCTTCGTTGGCCACCTGGTGATCGGGAAGAACGATGTGGTAGACCAGATAGACGTAGTCGGAGTTATTCGCTGGCGTCATGGTCATTCTGCCTCCGAGTCATCGGGAAGGTCCATTTCCATCTCGATGATCTCAAACTTCTGGGCCTTGTCGAACAACTGACAAATCGCGCTTTGCGTTTCTGGTGGGAGTTTGGCAAAGTGGAATGACCACCACAAGTCATCGGCCCAAACGGGTTGTATGTCGCCCGTTGGTGTTTGTGGTTCGGCTTCGCCGAAAGCTCCGAGTTCTCGGAATCGGTCGTATAGTTGTTCTGCCGTCAAGTTCGTCGTTTCGTCGAACTCCCATGTCTCGGTGATTGGTCCGCCCACTTCGATCCAATGTTTGGCCAACATTTCGTCGCGATAGGTTTCGGCGTTCTTGCGAGAGCGGAATGCTTTGCACAAGTCGGTGCCTTCGCGCATGTCTGGATAGTACCGGTCGTCGTCATACCACCAGTAGACTTTTTGGACTATGTAAAGGGTCTGGGTTTTGGTGTCGGGATGCATGTCAGTTGGTTCCTTCGGATCAATCTACGATCTCAACGGCCTTGATTTTTCGCATACCTGCCATCCAGGGTTTGGCGGGCATTTCCTTGAGCCAGTCGCTTAAACTTGGGATGCATCCGAGGTCTTCGAGAACGTGTTGTTCGGCGATGTCGCGGACGTGGACCTCGCGCCCGTCGGAGTTGGTGATTGTGTGTCCGAACAAATCTTCGATGAGATAGATTCCGAAGGCCGAATGGAATACGCAGCGGTGGGTGACTTCCGCGTGGGCGGATTTGGTCGAGTCCATCTTGTCGTGAATGGGCAGGTAGTCTTCGGGCTGGCCGCCCCAACGTTTGACGGAGGAACGGGCATGAACGAGTGGCTTGGACAAGGTGCTATTCCTCCACTTCGATTTCTTCGATGACGATATGGTTGATCTTGTCGAGGACTTTCCAGATCTTTCGAATTTGTGTTTCCGTGAGGGTTGGTGCGAGATTATCGTACCACGCGACCCAAGACCGGAGTGGGTAGGCTGAGTACCAAGGGTCAAGGGTGGGCAAGGTCGGGTTGATCCCCGCTTCCAGAAGCCAATCGCTGAAGATTGGCTCTGGAAAACTCGTTACGTCAGAGAGCTCGTATCCCATGGAACCCGAGGTTCGCTTTTGCTCGGAAATGTCCATTTCGGCGTAATACCGGAATGGGTTCAGATGCTGAGGTGGGACGAAGCCTTCGCTTTGCATTTCGCGGAGGTGGGCCTCGGCGACTATCTGTGACTCGAACTGATAAAGCGGATGAATGAACTCGCCTGTTTGTTGCTCTGGCCCGTACTTTGGGATATTTTGCTTCCAACACAAGAGGTACACGTTCTTTTTTACCGTTGAGGACGATGTTGTTTCTGCATTAGTCATGGGTGAGGGGTCTCCAACTCGGCAGATTCGACTCCCACAATCGTGCAGCCAAATGGCGTCGCCCGGTGGTCGATTGGGATTTTGTCGAACAAGGAGTTGAGGATGGCTCTCTGTTCCAGGAAAGGAATGGCGCGTTTGACGAAGGCCCACCAGTCTTTGTCGGTCCAGTTGTATTCG
The DNA here is from genome assembly GCA_964423615.1 of uncultured Alcaligenaceae bacterium. Lineage (GTDB taxonomy): Bacteria > Planctomycetota > Planctomycetia > Gemmatales > Gemmataceae > CAYRFQ01. The sequence continues at coordinate 73,096 of CAYRFQ010000007.1, forward strand.
TTTCGGCTCTCGTTCGTGGAAGGCTCCAGTCGCGGAGGGTGAGGAACATTCATAGTTTCGAACGCTTCGACGAGGGCTGTTTCGGACCGGGTTGTGACTTCGGTGATGGGATCGGTGGGATCGTCCAGAAAATCGTAGTCGAACCACTCTTCAAACCAGCCATCGACTTCCCAGCAATACGCCTCGGCTTTCTTACGATCGCGAAAGGCTTTGACGGGTTGATCGCTGTAGCAGACATGCTCCATGTCGTCCCATTGCCAGTAGAGTTGTTGCACGATGTAGAGTTTCTCGGAAGGCATCGTATCCTCGGGTTCCCTGGTTCGGCAAGTGTGCTCGCAACATGCCTCTCAAAAATAGACCTGGCATCGCAACCAAACGAGATCGTTGTTGATGCTGAACTGTTCGGTTTCGGGGTTGACCAACACGGGGGAGCCGTGAATGGTATGTTGCCAGTCGAGATAGAATTTCACAAAATTGTTGAGATACCAGTTTACACCAACGTCGATGATTTGGGCATCGTTTGTCCATTCTTCGGGATTGGCCAACTCGGCCTCGAAGACTCTCGGACTGAGACGGAGCTGACTATAGCGAGCGAACACCTCGAAGGCCCCAGGACCATAAAAGCCGTGCATTGGATCGAACGGCCTGAGGGGCGTCACGGGTCCGCGACCTTCGATGACCTCTCCGGTCAGGAAATAGCCAAGGGTGAAGTGAAAACCGTAGACAGGGATTCCTGTGACGCCGGGGTGTTCTTTTCTGGCATACTCGATCCGACCGGCCTGGAATTCGGTTTCGAACGAGAGTTGTTGGTAGTACCAGGATAGGTGAACGGCGCCCTGGGTTCGCTCGCCGAAGAGGACGACGTCCTCGTTGAATTCCAGGAATTGGGCGGAGGCGCTCTGGGCTGCCTCGTCGTTTTCGGAGGATTGGATGGCTGTTCGTAAAGGCAATGACTCACTGGGGGTTGTTTGTCTGCCGACGCTGCCTGAAACCCCGACGTTGAGTCCACGAAGTATTGGGTAGTTATAGGAATGGAGGAAAGGGCGGAAATTGAAATACGCCACGCCGTCTCGTGTCTCGTTCGTGTCGGCCACGCCGATGATCTGTCCGCTGAACATTCCGACGGCATATTGTATTCGTCCGTCTTGAAGTTTTCCGTGGGCCATGACTCCGGCCTGTCGGGATAACCCAAAGTTCAAGGGATATAATCCCCGTTCGGGGGTGATGAAATATTGCTCGAGGTGGTCGTACCAGGTGTAGCTGTATGGGACAACGAAGCGGCCGAATTTGATCTGGAATGGTTCGCAGAACTTGAAGTTGAGGTTTGCGTCTAACACATCGAACGTTCCCTCGACGCTGCGTTGGATGGAGAGTTCATACTCGAATGGTCGAGTAAGACGGCCTTCGAAATAGGCCCGGAAACGTGGAATGTACAAGCCTGTACGAGCGGGTTCCTGGTCATTGGGGAGGAACCAACGAAAATCCGTTTGCTCCATAAGTCGGATGCGTAGTTGATAGTCTTTATCCTTCGTTTCGAGAGTGAATCCGTCCTCGAAAACTCCGCGAAGTTGAATGCCTTCTTCCTCTTCCTTTTCCTCTTCCTCGGGCTCTTCGGCCTCCTCGGGCTCTTCCTTTTCTTTTTCCTCGGTCTTCTCTTCGTGTTCTTGCTGTTTTTTCTCGGCTGGCTCGTTTTCTTCGCTCTTCCTATTTGGGCGTTGTGCTTCCGGCTTTCGTTCTTGGTTTTGCCGCATTGTGGGGACGTCGAGTTGGTCGTTCTGGTATTGCCGAGGAAAAGGTGCTCTCTCGGGTAGGGTTGGAAGGAGTGGGAGAGGCCCAACGTCGCGTCTGGGTGCGCGGTATTGCGTTGATGGGTAATAGGGATTCGGGGAGTACGACCTAAAGTTTCCACTCTGGCCGTGTGCCGCAGAGACACCGATCAAGACCAGACCGATTGCAAGCCGCATGATGTTCATGGGTTTTCCTCCGAGAAATGAGCTTGAATGATTATCGGCATTTCGAAGGAAAAACTAGAATTGTTTATGGGTCGTATGAATCAGGTAGTTTGGAGAAACTAATGGTGGGGATGTTGTTTCGTTGGAATTGGCAAACCACAAGTTTTGAACTCTGTTGCTTTTGAGCCCGTAAAGTGGCGAGGCAACGTGGTGCTGTTCGAAATCTACCGGTTCCTCAATCGTAAGGCGGATCAATTCACTTGCGAACGTACCTGAGAGTGTCAATTTGCATGGCTACGACGAGGCGTGTACATTTACAATCGAGCACGGGCATTGGTTTATAACTTCCATCCTTGGCACCCAGCGACGTTTCGGGCCAATGAGCGTTGGTGAAATCCAGCGGAGCGACTCAATGAACATCGTTATCACGATGATTGTTTGCAAAACCTGCTGATATCCGCGTCGTTAAGTGGATATCGAAACAAAAACGACCAACCCCAAAATCCCTGACGGTCAGCCTTGAAACACCGCCTGAAGGTCCCGTGAGAACTTACGGACAGCGTAGGGGAACCAGGGAACGGTGCCGTAAATCGTGCAATCCGCCAGATCTACGAGCAAGACGTTACCTCCACCCTCCAGAAGCCCAAGGACGCCAAAGAGCCCAAACGAATCACCAGCTTCGGTAAGATACTCGGGATCGATCTCGACCTTGCCCGCAATGAGGCACGCCAAGAAGCATCGATCCAAGCTCTTTGACTTTGCACTAATGTGCAGTAGGCTTGCAGCACATCGCCGGACTTCTTCGTCATCCAGGACGTCGATGTACTTGACGAGCACGTTCCACTGCGAGAACAGGAACCGACGAGACCCAACGAGATCGAACTCTTCACCAAAGTGACTTTTCGAGGCAACATGCTTCCAGCCGAGAAGCTCAAGTTGTTTCTTCAGTGGATCCACGAACATATCACAATCCGCCTAACGCTCCGTAGCACCGGGCCGCGGTGAACGACGTTGATTTCAGAACCCGCGCGGCCCGCGGTTCCGGTGCTACGGATTGATATCGCACTCTACTTTCGTGCCAACATTCATTTCTTCTTTGTGGGTGGGTATATCTTCACCAGTTTCTTCCCGGACTTCATATAGATGGGCTGATCCTTGGCGTCGACAACTATGAATCGAGTTGCAGTGTCAGAGATGACTTTGGCGCGATACTGGACTTGGAGTTTCCGCTTAATCGACGAACGAACAAAGGTGAGGATAAGCCCGTCCTTTGTTGTCTTGCCGTTTGCCCCGGGGCAAAAGAACAGGGTTTCGGGCATGGCCCGGAAGGTGATCTTGACCTTGGCATCTTTAATTCGTTTAGCTTTTTTAATCGTAACTGAATAATCGGCAGGGCGAAAATTGTTCCATGACGATTGTGCTGTGGCTAATGCGGTAGAGCAGATGCCAATCACACCGATCGCAAATACGGTTGAGTTGACTTGGTTTTTCATGGTCATCGGTCTGGTCTTCGTGGAATACAGTCGGGATGTCTGATTACTAAGTTATTCGCAGCCCAGGTGAGATTCTTGGCTGAAAACTTGAATACCTGGGTATCGGTACTTGTACGATAACTGGTGATTGTGCAGACCGGCACGGGTCAACCTGTGCACGCGCCAGTCAATCTATTGGCCAGCGCCGGTCTTCGTCTGTCAAGGGAAAAGGTGACAGAGCCAAGAGGTCGGATAAATGTGGTTATGTTTAGAGCGTTTCCCGTTTGTGTAGTGCCCATTAGGGATTGTTCATTGTCGCACGTCCCCGAGCCTGCGAGGGGCTTGCCACCAAAAAGCTACCCGGCAAGTGTGCCCAACGCGACGTGAAACGCTCTAATCGACACAAAAGCACCACATTAGTTCATTGCCCTGCCAGACCCACTGTCGGTGAATGAAAAGGATGTTGTGGCTGCCCACGAAGTTATTGAACTTGGTTTGGGCCTGGCCATCGTCTTGAATCGGAATCGTAAAGATACGGATAGCCACCAGTAGTCACCTGTTCACCTTGTTTACGCTGAGCACGCGACCAGGGGCTTGCCCCTGGACCCCAAAGACAAACCACCTCTTGACTCGGTGTTCTCGCTGCGTTTCGAAACAGTGCGGCTCCGCTGCGCACTGTTTCGAACTTGCTCGAACTACCTGCTTGGCTTGCTTTACTCCTGGCCGGACGGACTTGCGGCGACACGAAAGCCCAGGCTGTTGCCCCGGAACGACGGATCGCTCCAGCCACGGTTCGCCGAGCGGCAGCTCCCGGCGTTGTAGTACCAGCTCCCGCCCCGGAAGACCCGGAGCGAGCCCTCATAGAAACTCGAAGTCCACTCCCACACGTTTCCATGCAAGTCGTATATGCCCAGTGGATTCGGTAAATAATACAACCCCACTTCGGTCGGTCGCTCCAGGTACGGACCTTTGGAAGCGTTTCCGTAGGGCTTGTTTCCGTCGAAGTTGGCTTGCTTGGACGATAGGTCGTTCGTTGGATTCGATGTGAGGTCTTCTCGCGATTTGGCGAAGTAGAAGTGATACGCGCTCTGGTCTTTACTAATCGGCCCTCCCCGACAAATGTATTCCCACTCCTGCTCGGTCGGCAAGCGGTACACGATTCCACTATCCGAATTTAGTTCGTTGAGCTTGGGCAGGAACTCGTTGACGATGTCGTCGTACGAGACCTTTTCAACAGGGTAGTTTGGGTTGCCTCTGAACTTACTCGGGTTACTGCCCATGACAGCTTCCCACTGGGCTTGAGTGACCGGATAGACGCCGCACCAGAAACCTTGCTTGACTTCGAAAGCTTCGGTTCCTGGTTCACCTTCACCGCCTCCCAGCCAACTTTGTCCGGGCGGGACCCACGCGAGCTTGATTCCGTGGGAACCTTCGACGACCTGGCCAACCTTCCCTCGCCGAAGTCGCTTTCGCCGCCGTTCTTCCGGAGTGCCGAGTTGATCCAGAACCTTTTGGGCTTGCTGGTGCGTGGGATCAAGCTCGATCACTTCTTCTAGACAATCGAGTATTTCGTCCTCACCCATATTTCGCCAATTCGTGGTGAATGTAGACCAGAGGGCGGCGAGTCGGTCGCGTCTCCGCGTCCAATCGCTGAGTTTGGGTTCGTCGCGGTCTTTCGACGGAACCTGACTCATGATTTTCACAGCGCTGGCGAAATCGTATCGGTTGGCCGCGTCGTTGGCTTGGTCAATCAAGCGGCTTATGCGATTTCGCCACGCCAAGATGTCGGCAATCGGATCGTGCTCGGGAGGATTGACGGGATTGGTCACTGGGTCTAGTTTCGGTCTGCCCGGAACAACGATAGCGTTCCCACATTGAACGCACTTGCCCGATTTTCCGGCGTGTCGGGCCGAAGCCGTCAGCGATTTCTGGCAACTCGGGCACTGGAATGTGATCTTCTCTTCAGTTGTCAGCGGGGAGAGACGGTTCAGCTGAGCCAAGACTTCCCTGAAATCCTTGAGGCGCTCGTTCAAATCGTCATCCGAGCAAGTTTCGAGTAACTCTTGGACGAGTTGACGGGAATCGTCTGGGAGGGTGTTCCAGTGTCGGCTTTTGGGATTGGTCGTGCCGAACAAGGCAAAGATGCACGTCTTGCCAAACGCGTAGACGTCCGAATAAGGTCCGACCTCAGCATCCAGTTCGCCTTTCTGTTCGGGCGGGGCATAGTCGAACGTGCCAGTAAAGCTGGCGTCGCGTTGAGTTCTCTTGGGGTTGTTCCGTTCCATGCTGACTTGACGAGAAACCTTGGGGCGAACGGCCAAACCGAAGTCGATGACTTTCACGAGCCAACCCGAATCGGTCCGCTTGATCATGATGTTGCCGGGCTTGAGGTCGCGGTGATAAATGCCCTCCTGGTGAGCCGCATGAACAGCTCGGGCGACCTCTTTGGCGATCGGAAGCAGGTCGTCAAGCGACAGTGAACCGGTTTTCTTGAGGTGAGCTTCGAGCGTATCGCCGTCGAAATACTCCAAGACCAAGTAAGGTCGACGTTCGAACTCTCGGTCAGCAAAGCCGTAACCCCTTGGGGCGACTTTAACGATGGCCGGGTCGTTCAAATCCATCAGGGTATGGGCCTCACGAAAAATCTCGTGAATGTCGCGGTCGAGGTCAGTCGTGTGGATGGCTTTGATGGCGTATTCGGGGAACCGGTTCTTGTGATCTTTTTTGCCGTAAAGATCACGAACACGGAAGACAGTCCCAAATCCACCAGCTCCGAGGATGCCGAGTATCTGAAACTGTTTGCGGGGGAACGGTTGGAAACGATGAGGTTGGAGAGCCACGGCTTTGTGAAGCGATAGGAGGGCTTTTGGCCATCGTCGCAACTCACACGCAGCCCGATATGCCTTGTAGTGAGCTTCGGCTTGATCCTCGATATCTGAGGAGTTGTCGGCAGCAAGGTTGTGACAGTCTTCAGCGTCCTCGAACTCACCTGCCGCCGCGAGTCCATCGCCAAGAGCTTCCCATTGTTCACCGCTGACAACGCCTGCGGGCATCGCGCGGTATCGCTCGCGTGCCTTGCGAAGCCATGCACGCTCCGCTTCCGTTTCCACGGTCACTTGCAATACGTCGGTGGCTTCTGTGCCGACTCGACGTTGGAGGAGCAGTTCGTAGATCTTGGCATGCCATTCACGGTTTTCGCGAATGTGATCGTCGAGTTTTCCTTCCAGTCGCAGTGAGGAAACAGTAACCAATTGTTGCAGCTTGGCATTCCCCGCGACCACATTTTGGAGAACGACTTCGATTCGTTCGCCGCGCCGGTTGGCTTCGGCGGCTTGCTCACAGAGTTCGGCTAACGGGCCTGTAAGCATCTCGAATGTGTCTTCCAGTCGCAGGAGTTGATCTTGCGTCGCGCCGAGTCGAGCGAGCATCTCTCGTTCCCACTGTTCTCGGCTGATGTTCTCCGCGACTTGTTGTGCGGTGTCGAGAATCTTCTGTGCGGCATCGATGGCTGTGCCAACCCAGGGGGCCATTGATGCACCACCGGGCACGAAGTTCAACACGCCGACGGTAGCTATCTTGGCTGCGGGGCCAAATTTTCGGAGCAGGCTCAAGCAACGATCTTTCCACGACATTAGGGAGTCTCCAAGAAGTCAAGAGTGGACTTAGCGATATTGCAGCTTCGGTAGAGAGGGAAGCACGGCGGTCTCGTGTTTGGAAGTGATGAATACTGCTCGCCCTTGGATAATGGCCTCGCCGACGCAACGGATGAAAACAAAAGCACCTCGCATGGTATGCGGACCCCTGAGGAGTGAGAGACGGAATGGGAAAGCAGCGACTCGATGGACGGACCAGTATTGTGTAAGGGCGCGCGACTCAAAAGTAATTCGTTACTCAGACGCAATTATTGTAATGTGTTTGAGAAAAATTTGTGGATCGATGGAACGGTTCGCATTTGGCTCTGGTTTGAAATCCTTCGCCTTTGCAAAGACGTCTTTCTTGCAGGCTTGTTACTATTTCAGCCTGAGCGAGCCCCGAGCCAAAAACAAGAGCCGCGCAAGACAAGACCGCAGCCGTCACCACAGCCACCGTCTGTTGCCTCCATCTCAAGCCGCTGCAGATGTGGTACACGACTCGACTTCCCGGCCAAGCCTACTGAAGAGGGGACGTACTGGCGAATGATCTGTCCGAATCCCGATTGTGGTCGGACGGTCAAATTGAATTGTGAAAAAGCCCGACGGATTTGTGTTGGTTCTTTGGGTTCCGTGGGTTCAAACCCACGGCTAGGATCTATCGCCCGTTCGGGGCTGAAAAGCAAAAAAACGACACTTGTTAAGCCGACTACTCCAGAGGCGAGAACGACCTCGGAAACGAAAAACTGTACTCAATACAACCGTGAATCACTCTAAGATCCGGTTATTTGTGTGTTTCCAGTGTCGGTTTTGAGTGCAGGTAGCGAACTCGTTGTCTCCATTTTTAGATCTTGCCGAAGTTGTTTGTCTTTGCTGGGTCGCCAGATGAACTGATCGACAAAATAATGGTGCATGAGAAAACCCAGTAACGTCAAAAACGCAAGAGTCTGTAACGTGGGCGTGTAGTGTTCGGCATCTCCATAGAGATGAGTCTTGTCGATCGATAGAACGGCCTGACACCAAGGTCCCGGCTCAATGCCCAACGCACAACCCAGTGAGTATCCCGTCACTCCCATCAAAACGGCACACGTGGCGTAGATCAAGAAATGGCGACTGATCCACCCGGCGATGCCGAAGCGTGATGGGTCAACTCCAGGCTTGTGGCACCGATTCCGTTGATAGTGCCAGACGATGGCGTGGTATTGGACGTCGTGGAAAATCGTTGTGAAGGCGGCGAAGTAGAACAAAGGAATTGCGGCGGTCGAGGGGTGATATCCGATCGTCAGATGTAACGAGACGACTCCTGCCAGGAAGATGATCTTGAGTAAGTTGATTGGCTGACGATTCACGAATCGGTAGACTTGCCGAGCCAGAAAGATAGCGACGACAAACACGACGGCGAGTTTTGTTGCCAGGACCAGGTTGTCGATCCATACGGGCCGATCTAACGGTTGGTAACTGATGAGACTGAGAAGTTCATAGCGGGAGTTTTCGTTGCGAAAGACGAAGGCTACGAACGGCGCGAGCAGGCCAACATACAAAAGAGCACTGTCTATGCGGCGGTCCATGAAGTCTTTGTCATTACTCTTGCGTTGGTAGAGAGCCATGATTCCATAGTGTTGTCGAATCACGTGCCAGTGTGCCCAAAGTAAGACGAAAACTACAAGAACCTGCACGGGCAACTGATGGTAGAATCCTCCACCGGGTTCGGTGGGCTGGTAGAGCTGGTATCCCAGGACCAATATAGCCGGGCCGACCAGAAACAATCCCAAACTACCCCAGAGGAGTTTGGGGCGACGGCGCCGCTCTTCGGAATCGAGATACGTCCGCACGAACGTTCCGAAGAAGTGCGGAGCGTCGAGGACGATGTACCACACCGTCCAGACGATCAACATGTTCCATCCCAAACCGGCATGTAGGAACAAGAGAAAATAACCTGATAACGCTCCTGCCAGGAACCATGGTATGTCGGTCCCCGGTCCCGCAATCCAACCGACTCGAAACCGAGGATTCGGATTTGGTAAACCAACTTCAGGGGTCGTGACGGGGTTGCCAACACTCATCGATACAGACTCTTTCGGAAAAATGGATTCGGCTTGATACCATTGGCATCTTCGCGAGGAGGTCTGATGAAGTCAAGGATTGAACTTTCGGAGGGTCTGTCTTTGGATTTTGGAGTTCGATGTGCGTCGTAGTGGATGCGACCTGTGTGGAGCCACGGCAGGAAAGAGTACCTGCAAGACGCGTGGACGCAGGATTTTCCGTCAGACCCCGTTTCCGAGATGGGGGGAGTATCCCTGCCGAGAGTGTCTCTTGCAACTTTCTCACGGAAACCCAATAATTCGGATAGACGTGTAAATCCGATGCCCAGTTTCGCCGATCGAATCGAAGCTCGTCGGTGCCACCCCCCACCATCAATGGATGTCCAATGAATTTTGTCTTCCAAAGGTGCCTTCGCCCCGGATGTGCAGCGACACGCGATGTGAGCGAAACCGATTTTAGTTGCCCGGCTTGTGGCGATCTGCTCGACGTGGCGTATGAGTGGGACAAGCTACCCGTGCCCAAAAGCCTCAAAGATTTCGAGGCTAAATGGACCGAGCGCACGAATCCATTGAGTTTCAGCGGGGTCTGGCGGTTCCGCGAACTGCTCCCGTTCGCGCCGCCGGAATACATCGTTACGATCGGTGAGGGCCAAACGATTCTGCAGAATGCCGAGTCGGTCGCCGAATACGTCGGCGTGAACAAAGGCCGTTTGTTCTTGCAGTATGAGGGGATGAATCCGTCAGGTAGCTTCAAAGACAACGGGATGACGGCGGCGTTCACTCATGCACGGCTTGTCGGTGCCAAGCGAGCGGCGTGCGCGAGTACCGGGAACACCAGTGCGTCTTTGGCTGTGTTTTGCTCGGCTACTGGCTTGATGCGAGCGATCATCTTTGTCGGTAGCGGCAAGATTGCTTACGGAAAGCTCGCCCAGGCTCTCGACCACGGAGCCCTCACGGTACAGATCGCGGGGGACTTCGACGACGCCTTGCGACGGGTCCGCGAAGTGTCGAGCCGACTCGGGATTTATCTTGTCAACAGCGTCAATCCATTTCGACTCGAAGGGCAGAAGACGATCATGTATCGCATCCTGGAAGCGTTGCGATGGGAAGTCCCCGAATGGATCGTTGTTCCCGGAGGAAACCTCGGGAACAGTAGTTCTTTCGGCAAAGCATTCATCGAACTTTTTGATCTTGGCCTGATTGACCGCGTCCCTCGGTTGGCCGTGATCAACGCCGAGGGAGCGAACACGCTGAACCAGCTCTTTAACCGGTTTGACCTTCGTTGGGAAGAGGGCAAGCCCAATCAACAACTCGTAGAAGGGTATTATCGCGGTCTCGAGGTGGAAAACATCCGAGCCGACACGATTGCGAGTGCCATCGAGATCAATCAGCCGGTGAACTTGCCGAAAGCATTACGAGCTTTGGACCGCTGCGGGGGAGTCGTTCGAGACGTTCACGATCAAGACATTCTCGACGCGAAGGCCAAAGTAGGAGCCGGTGGATTGGGATGCGAACCGGCGTCCGCGGCCAGCGTCGCCGGGGTCAAGATGTTGGTCAAGGAGGGGATCATCGGGAAAGACGAACGTGTTGTTTGTATCTTGACCGGCCACCAACTTAAAGATCCCAAAGCGACTGTGGCGTACCACACCACGGATCAGGCTATGTTCGAAGAGGTCCTCGGAAAACGAGGCGTTCGGCGAGCGTCGTATGCCAACCGCGCGATCCAAGTTCCTAACGACCTGGAGGCCATCATCAAGGCCTTGGAAGTCTATTCTTGAGGAGCTGTTAGTTCTTCCAGAGTCGAGATTTAGCCCACTTCGTTATCTTTTCGCTTCCACGATCTTGGTCGAGTCAGGTCAGCCAGAGAAATACGTGTCGTGATTGTGAAGCATGTTACCAAGGCATTTGGGAGTGTGGTTTGCATTGTGGTGCAGGGAAATTTTGGAATTTTTTCCATTTTTGTGAAAATGACGTGGGGTCCAATCCTATTGTATTATGGGTAGATATGCCCAATGGCGGTCTGAGAACTCGAAAACGAGCCAAAATGGCTATTTTTTGAGGGCCGTTTTCCATAAAGTATTGAATTGTATGGACATGTGGAAATCGAGAGGTGTCAAAAAGGTGCAATTTAAGCGCAGGTTTACTACAAGTTTAGCGCAGGTTTACTGCAGGTTTAGCGCAGTTTTCTGTCACTTTTCTGCAAGTTTTGTGTCGGTTTTCGCTTTGGACGGAGTAGCCGATCAGGTCCGCTATAAAAAAATCCAGATTTTTTCGAATTGTTTTTTCTGCTGGCTGTTGAGTTGTGGAGTCGCCCGGAAGGTCTTGGAACAAGAGGTGAGCGCTTTGCAAAGTCTGGCTACACTTGCCACGTGATTTTGCTTCTATTGGGGAGACACGACGTCAACCACCGTTTCGCAATCGGAGATTTTTCCCATGTCGCGTCGTCGAATCGATGGATCACGTTTCGAAAGCGAACAACATAGCGGTTCGTACTCCGTTCAAGGCGACTGGAAAGATGGTGCGGAAAGGGAAGCTCGGCGGAAAAAGCCCAGTTATCGATGTTATTTTTGTGAAACAAAGTTCCGTTCGAACAAGCCTCGCATTCGGAGAATTTATCTGGATGAGGAAGATTACTTCGACCTCAGGGCTCACCTCAAGACAGTTAACTATATCGATGAAACGTATACAGACACTTGGGACGAATATGAGTGGTCGGTAGACTCCGATGGGAACGACATTCAGATTCAACTCTACTGCGCTAGCGTCGCGACGTGTCGAGAATGTGCCGAAGAGCTCAGAAACGACGCCCAAGAACGTCGCTTTTGGACCATGGTCAGTGTTCTGGGTGGTGCGTTCCTCCTGATTTGTCTTGTCGTGTGTGCATATCTTCTGAGTCGATGATTGCCAACAGGTCTATTTTGTTCTTTTCCCGCTAGGACACGGGGTTGTATACTTGTCTGCGTATCCTAAGTCTATCTGTTATCTATCCAAGGGCCCTCGAATCGAAATGGCCCAATGACTCTACTTTTGATTGTTTCATCGTACGAGGCTCCCATGACTCGCTCCTCTGAGACGACTAACAGTTGTGCGAATTTTCAAAGCACGTCGTTGAATCGACGCGAACTTCTCAAAATCGGTGGACTCGGGATTGCTGGTCTGAGCCTTTCCCATTTGCTCCAAGCGGAGGCTCAGGCCACCCGTCGCGGCACGGGTGGACCCCGCGCCCGTTCGATCATTTATTTGAACCAATTCGGTGGACCGAGCCACATAGACACCTTCGACATGAAGCCCAACGCTCCCGAGAATATCCGGGGCGAGTTCCAGCCCATCCCCACGAACGTGCCAGGCTTTCAGATTTGCGAACACCTTCCTCGGCTCGCGCGGATCGCTGATAAATATTGCATCCTCCGGGGCGTTAGTCACCGGATGCGGAATCACAACTCGGCAACCTATTATTCGTTGACGGGTGTGGCTCCGCCGCTTGACGACATCCGACTTCGTGACACCCTCGATTTATATCCCGCGTTTGGGTCGACGGTTGCCAAATTCCGTCCCGCCGCGGGCAACATGCCGAGCCATGTCGCCTTTCCGTTCCAACTGCGTGACGGCAGTGTGACGCCCGGACAACATGCAAGCTTCTTGGGCAAAAACTTCGATCCGTTGTTCTTCCAAGAGGACCCGAACGATCCGAACTTCCGCCTCCCCGAATTGAGTCTTCCCAGCTCGTTGTCTCTGGACCGATTGCAAGACCGGAGGTCGATGTTGCGGTTGCTTGACGAGCAATCCAGTGCCTTGGAATCATCAACGGCTCGCGGCTTGCAGACGTATTACAACCGAGCCTTTGGCATGTTGGCTTCTCGGAAAATTCGTAACGCTTTCGATCTGAACCAAGAACCCGACCGACTCCGCGATCGTTACGGTCGCACCACGTATGGCCAAAGTTGTTTGCTTGCGAGGCGTCTTGTCGAAGCTGGCGTTCGATTTGTGACGGTTTACTACGCTCAGCGGATTGGCAACGGGGGTAGCGCCCGAGGTGGTTGGGATACGCACCGAAAGAATTTCGCGGACTTAAAGAGCCGATTGCTGCCCCAGACCGACCTAACTGTCTCGGCCTTGCTCGAAGACTTGGACGAGCGCGGATTGCTGGATGAAACTCTTATCGTCTGGATGGGTGAGTTTGGTCGCACACCTCGCATTGGCGGGAACCCTCGCTTTGGTCCGGATGGTCGGGATCACTGGCCCCAGTGTTACAGTGTCATGCTCGCTGGTGGGGGAACTCGTCGTGGATTTGTGTACGGTTCGTCGGATCGGATGGCCGCTTATCCCGAAGCCGGGCAAGTCAAGCCTGACGACATCGCCGCGAGTATGTTCGCTAGTGTTGGAATTGATCCCACGACGGAGGTTCACGACCCCCTCGGAAGGCCGCTTCCTATCAGTCAAGGGAGAGAGATTCGCGATATCTTCTCTTAAACGACAGACGCAAAGCCGGACTCAATGGGTGCGTCATGCGGCTTGCTTCCTCATAGGTCCTTTGAAGACGCGATACGAGAGGTTGAGGCAGCGAGTTGTGGTCACGTTTCTCAGACCGAAAACTCTCCAGGGAACCCGATCCCGAGAAAATTCTTCCATCGTATGTCCAAGCCCATCAAACTATCAGTTCAAATTGCGGTTTTTGCCTTCGTCCTTTTCACTCTGGTGATTTTTGGTGTGGGAAGTTTGCGAGGCGAAGCACCCAACCTCGAAACCTACAATTTCGGTGTCTCACTCCTGTTCGTCATTTGGGGCTTTTTTTTCCTGGCCTGCAATGTCCGAATCCAACTCGAAACATTGGGAGAGTTCGTGTTCTTCCTAGTTTTCGGAACGGCGTTCGCGGCGTTGGTTTTCCAGGTCGGGTGGGGACTCTTTGTCGAGATCGTTTTGTTAATGGTAATCTTGGTGGCTTTTGCCTCCTCCGAAGCATTGCCGAAGTTCTTTCGATCCATGCCGAGAGTTCATCGTTTTGTCTTCGCAGCATTGTTTGTTCTGATGACGTTTGGACAATTGCTGCGAAACAGCTACGACACCTTTCCTTTTGTTGCCTGGCAAATGTACGGAAAACTATACGGCGACAGTAACGTTGTCGGTTTTTACCTAATCGAAGGAATTACCCAAGACGACGAACGGATCGAAATTAACGCAGAACGGTTGTACCCATCTTTAGGGTATGGTTCGATACGAATGGCCAACAAGCTACTCGAACTAGAACGGGAAGCCTTTCGCAATCACAATCCTGACGCCCTCGAAGACTACAAACAGTTGGTGATGGCAATTGCAAGGGGCCACAACCGGCGAAGACCCGAGGAGATAATTTGGATCGAAGTCATGCATGTGAAAGTTCAGATCGACCCGCCCCGAACAGAGAAAACATCAGTCTGGAAGGCGAAGGTCGAATGAACGAAGCCTCAATATTAAACCAGAATGCGACGGAACGCCATCTTGCCGTCGTTGGGTACGGTTTGTTTGGGATGTGGATCATTCGGCTGATTTTCGATCCGTTAGAACGGCTGGATGAGTTGCCTCTTTCCGTTTTTCATCCCCCAGCCCCGGTCTTGTTTTTCCCAGAGAGCTGGCGTGAATTTTTAATGAGCGCCCAGACACTGTTGATTTTCCGACTGGTAACGATTGGCGTGTTGGGTTTGGCTGCGTTTCGGGTCTGTTTTTTGGCGACTGGCGTTTTGTCTTGTGTCGCCCTTACAGTCTATCAGTCCATAGTTCGTGGTTATGGTCATATCAACCATGCCGAGATTGTGCCTCTTCTTGGAATTTACATTTTAACGGCGTTTGCTTGTGCTGACAAAGTTGAACGGACAAAACGTCCTTCTTATCCGATAGTAGCCATCATCCTCATGTTGAGTTTGAGCTACATGTTCGTTGGCGTGCACCGTCTTGGGAACGGTGGACTGGCTATTTTTTTCACGAACGGAATTGACCGATCCGCTGTGTTGAACTCGATGCGAGTTTCTTGGTTCCAATTTGGGATGGGTGACCTCTTGCTTGAGAGTCGTTTCGTCCGACTTGGCCTCCGAATGGGCTTCATCGCTGTCACCCTAGTGGAAATCTTGGCACCGATGTGTCTTGTATCACGTCGATTTCGCATAGTTTTCTTGATAATCATAGTCCCCTTCCATGTCATGACGATATTAACTATGCACATTGCTTTTTTCGAGAATCTTGTGCTTCTCGGCCTGCTCATTGAGTTTCCACGATCCAACGTCAACGAGTCCCACCAAGCAAAGCTCCCTGGAATGTAAATTCCTTTTGTTTGTACTCATGGGTTAAGGAGTCATGGAGGTGTTTTGATATGCTTGTTTTTTGGTGGAGTCCTTCACCTTGACAGCACTTACGGTAGCTACCGCGGCCATTGATTTGCGCGTTTGTTTTCTGCTGCGAACTTCGCCGTCTCGTCGAGACGTTTGTCTCTTGTTTCCGACCGCTTCGCTTTGAGAATCCACTCCAATATCCCTCGCCTCGTCGAACGAGGGAATGCCTCAAAGTTCTTACGAGACCCAGGATGATCGTCAAACTTGGCAGCCAAATCATCAGGGATTTCGAGAGCTTCCACAGAATCCAGAAGAGACCACGAATCGTCTTGCTTGGCCGCATCGATCTTCGCCTGTCCAGCGGGCATCATTCGTCCCTCGGCGATCAGACGTTCGATTCTTTCTTTGTTGAGTTTCGACCATCCTGTCTTTGGTTTTCGAGGCGTGAACCATAACTTAGTTCGTTGTTCGTCGACTTTGCCTGGCTTACTATCGATCCACCCGTAGCAAAGCGCGTCTTCAATTGACTCCTCAAAGGAGAAAACTTGTTTTCCAGTGGATTTCTTATATACGATCAACCAGACTCCGGAACTACTTTCATGATTCGTATCTAGCCAATCCTTCCACTCTTGCTGATGCTTCGGCTGGATTGATTCCTCGTTGTTCAGCATTTTCTACCTCGAGAAGAACTACGGTTCGTTGATATCTGTTCGTATTATTGGAACAGGATTAGTCTCTCAGAAATATGTTGAAAACTGGAGAAATCAGCACATCACGGAACGAAAGCAGTCCATGTTCGCTTTGAACCAAGGGACATCAACACTTAGTTGGTAGCATTGCAAGCGGAATAATCCTTGGATCGCCATGCCGGTTGGTTTGCGTGAAACACACAATTCGAAACCGCGTATTTTCGAATGAACAGAACTTATTGTGCAGAGTGTCGATGCATTCGCAATGATTCCCCTCAAAATTTTTTTGCCGGGTATTGGGCGAACTTCTCGCGAAGGAGTTTGAAATTGATTCGGGATTCACCAAGAAATCTCGTCACAAATGACTATATATATTTGAGATTGCAATCAATCAACCAGACGCGGAACTGTATCGACAAAGATCCGCCCTTTACACACGGATTGGACTACCTTCCCTGATGCACAGTCATAAACTACAGCAACCACTCCTTGAGCAGCTTCAACTTTGCTTGAGCCAGAATTCCCGACCACCAGAACTTTCGGAGGCACGCTTTAATGAGGCTCACGAGTGTTTTGAGCGGTCGAGTGATCAACAGTTTCAAATTTTGAACTGGTTGAAACGGTTCACGAAAGATCGTCTAAACTCTAGAAACTTAAACGTTTTGAGCGTTGGTTGCGGAAGCGGAATTTTGGACAATCCCTTCCTAAAAGCGTTAGTTCGACATTCTGTTTCCGTTCGCTACGTTGGTATTGATCCAAGTGCAGTAGCCTGCCAACGATTCTGGGATGATTTTCGTGAATTGCAACTCGAGCGTGCACAGCTTGAGTTGCATCAACAGACTCTAGAAACATTTCAAACGTCTGACTCGTTTGATTTAATCCACTCTGTCCAGTCGCTATATTATGTGGACGATCCTTCCGTCGCCCTGAATAAATTGTTCAAGAAACTCACCCCAGAAGGTTTTTTGGTCGTAATGTTAGCTCCGAAAGGAGCCATGAACAAACTCGCCGAGGCATTTTGGGAGGTAAGCCATCACGATGGAATCTGGTTTAGTGCTCGTTTTGAGAAGTATTTATCTCGAGCGGGGATTGTATACGAGAAAAAGCGGTTGTCAGCTTGGTTAAACATTACTCCCTGTTTCGAAATGAACTCCCGACATGGTGCCCTGCTTCTTGATTTCATCACTCAAGCAGATTGCAGTCACTTGACTAAAGGAGAGCGAGATCTGTGTCATCTGTATCTCAAAGCAATAGTACGTCAGGAAGCTAACCAGCTCTTTATTCCTCATCCAGTTGATGTCTTTGTACTCAGGTCGAGTAGTTGCTAAAACAACTGGTTGGTAGTTCCTCGGCTGTTCATTTTTTGAGATTATCTAATTGACCAGTTAGACCTCCGAAGAAAATTAGTTCGACTGTTTGTGGGAATCTCCAAACGCCTCTTTGGCCGTCGTGACAAGTTCGAAGATATGTGCCAAGTTCTGAATGGGATAACATCTCATCGAGTGAGATGTTGTTGTCAAAAAGGCACCTTTGCAAATATCTCTCTACTGTAGTCCAATCATGATCGTTGACGACACCCTCGTAATAGATTGGCCAAGATGCAAAGTATACATCCGGGAAATCATTAAGAAATATATCTTTGATGTGCTCGGAACGTGTAAAAGGAGTTCCAATACCATTTCGTATGGCTCGAAGGTAAATGTCATGGAATCGGATGTAATGAGCAGCACCGCTCGCGTGAGCAATAAATCCTATACCATCTGTATCCAAAACTTCGATCATTCGAGTGATGGCAGCAGACAATTCTTCGAGAGGGACACAGTATAACGCATGCGTTGCCCACACAACGGCTTTTTCGCCAGTTCGACAATCTAGATCCTGGACTTTGCAGGTGTATTCGGTACCAGGGAAAAATGGTGGACGGAGGTTTGATTTGGCCTCCGAAACAGAGAATGGAGACGGATCCAACAGTGAATACTCGACCTGTATCTGGTCATCAGTCGCGATATCGGTATTCTGCAGTAGCGACTGCGGGAATTTTCCACTCCCGCAGGCAACATCTAGCAAGCGTATTGGCAATCCAAACCTTGAAGCCACTGTTCGGAACAACTTGGGCCAGTCTAGCTGTTCAGCCAAAAGTTTGTAATCTAGAGTTGCGAGACGATAGAAAGCATCCATCTCGGATCGTCCTTCTTCGCTCCAATGTAAACAGCTTCGTTCGAACGTGGTAGGCTGTGATGAGTCATTTGTCATGAGGATAATGCCTTGTCCTGAGATGAGTACAGGATTGGATTCAAGGGCGTATCGATGCGCTCTCCAGGTACAACGCCCGGCATGAATTTTCGCCAGTCGCCGTTGACAAGATGAGGAGTATCAATCACACGGGCACCGTCTTCAAAGTATGTCGTAGCCAAAACCATCCGAGAGACGGTTGTACAATTTGGACCCGCCGAGTGAAAATTCAGATTGTGATGGAAACTTACTTCACCAAGTTCGAATGGCGATTCGTCAACTTCGATGCGATGCTCGCGAAAGCGGTCTATAATCTGCCGATCGTAGCTTGTGTCAAACTTGTTAAATGGAACATCTTCTACAAGTTTGTAAACTTCAATTCCTTTGGCAAAACGAAGGGGTCCCATTTCACGAGGAATTGGTTGAAGCGGAATCCATACAGTGCATACCTTGTGAGTTGCAATAGGGAAGTGGTGATCGTCATAGTGCCACGGAGTTCGACCGCACCCTGGCTCCTTCGAAAGGCCGTTGTCGTGATAAAGCCTGACAGCGTTGACTCCGAGTAAATCCGCAGCCAGACGGGATAATCGTCGACTCCAAACGAAGGCCTTGAGGATTGAGTTAGTTTCCCACATCATTTCTAGGCTGTTGAACTTCGTCTCTGGTGATATATTAACATGTCGGAATTCCTTACGCATCTCGAGTCGCAGGAGTGAAAGACTCTCGGGTGTCAATACATTTTTCAGCTTAATGTAACCTTGGGTGCGAAAGAACTTGATTTGGTTTTCTGTTAAGGAATATGGCTCTGTAAGCTCATCGTGAAGTTGTTCGTCAGTAGGACGAGGGAGAGGTGTCGGCTCGGGCAATGACAGGAGAGTGTTATCGTTAGTGACGCGCTCATTCTCAGCCAGAGAGACGTACCAATCCCACCACTGTTGATTTCCTTGGTCCCATTCCAAGTTCAAATCAGATGATTGGGTATGTTTTTCAGAGAGGTATTGGGAAACAGCTTTTCGTTGCGGTAACATCGGATTTCCAATCTGATCAAACAGATGTTGTCGTATATTCAACTGATAGGTGGTTCGGGATGATAAAGCAAGAATGTTCTTACAAGTTGAGTGAAAATCTGAAATCGTTGACTCCTTGGACGTCAGCGAATTCATGCTGTCGAGTTGTAAGTGGAGCAGAACGAGTTGGAAAGTGGCCGAATTGGAAAGTCTACGAAGGGACTGTCCCGAGAGGCCTCAAATCAACAAGGAAACAAAAACAAAACCGTCAACGCGGGATCAAGTTGGGGAAGTTGAAAATGGAACAAATCAGCGAAACGAAAGCGTGACCAAACTGTCGCGACGAAAGCCCAGCACGTAAAGATTACAGGAGCTCAACGTTGAACTCCAACACAGAAGCCAAGTGTGTTGTTTCTTCAGCTATTTGAACGTGAGTCTCGCATCGAGTTGTAGCAAAGTACGTAAAGGTTACCGGAGACATTAGCTGCCCGGAGAGTCCCAGGACAACAGACTTTTCGGGTCATCCCAAGCGTGGAAAGCATTCGAATGATTTTTGCAAGTGCCGCAGATGGCCTACCTGATTATTGGCGAGACGATTTTTGGCAACAATTCTTCGTTTTTCTGTCTCTCACGTTTTCAGGATTGGGTCTCGGTGCATTGATCGCCATACCAATTGGAGTCGTACTCACACGCATCCCTCGTGTAGCCTCCCCGGCATTGTCTTTTCTAGGGTTGATACAAACGATTCCGAGTTTGGCGTTGCTCGGCTTCCTCGTGTCTCTGTTTCAGTTAGTAGGGCCGATGGTGGCCATCACATCCGCAGTCGCGTACAGTGTTTTCCCGCTCGTGCTCAACACATACACTGGAATTAAACAAGTTAGTCATTCATTGCGGGATGCGGCCCGTGGAATGGGCATGACCAACATGCAAATTCTCGGAAGCATTGAGCTCCCCCTCGCCATGCCCGTGATTGTCGCAGGCATGCGCACGGGTGCGATTTACGCCATTGGGGTGATTACGATTTGTGCCATGATTGGTTCCGGGGGCCTCGGAGACTACGTGCTGAGAGGGATGGTTCGAGGTGATCTTCCACTCACCTTGCTAGGTATTATTCCCATTTTGCTTATCACGTTGTCATTGTTCCTGGGACTTGGTCAACTTGCGGAGCTGACAAAAAAGCGGAGCGATGTCGGACTGAAGGTTGGGTTGGGCGTATTCTTGCTCACGGGGATTTGTGCTCTCAGCGGGTACATGGTTTCCGATGGCAAGCAGTTGAATCCTTCGTCCGTGCAAGAACAAAGCTCTACAGCTACTGAGGATTCCTTCGAGGAACTACCATCGTCGTCCCTTTTGAGCATTGAAGTAACTTCGTTACTAGCTTCGGGAGCTTCAGAGTTCGCTTCAGTATCGTCCCTGACGCTGGTATCTCAATTTAATGTTGAATTGGAGAACGAGGAGCAGACCTCTGTGAAGTCCAGGGCATCTCTGTGGGACTCTTTGTTGAGGACGGAAGGTTTTGTTGATCAAGTCTGGACGTTTCTGTCACTCACAATGCGTGGGTTAGGTTTAGCCCTGCTCATCGGATTACCACTTGGAATTTTGCTCACGCGAGCCCCCGCCGTTGCCCATCCGATTATGGGTCTGCTGGCGATCATTCAGACAATCCCTAGCCTAGCATTGCTAAGTGCTTGTGTTGCATTGTTTGGTCTGTTTGGACCGAATGCGGCAATCGTTGCGACCATCGTTTACAGTTTATTCCCGATCATCCTCAACACGTATGTCGGCATCCGTGAAGTGGATACGAGGGTGCGTGATGCAGCCAAAGGAATGGGAATGACAGATTTGCAAGTACTTGGGAGGATAGAGTTGCCGCTTGCGATGCCGGTCATCGTGGCAGGAATTCGGACTGCCGCCATTTACGCAATTGCGATGGTAACGGTGTGTACTCTCGTCGGTGCTCGTGGGTTGGGGGACTATATTTTCGATGGAATGGCAACAGAAGATGACAGAAAGATTCTGTTAGGTGTAATTCCCATTTTGATCCTTTCGTTTGTTCTCTTTTGGCTTCTTAGCTTGATCAACTATCTTGCAAAATCGCGTAGCTCCATGGGAATGATGGTAGGTAGCGTTCTCATTGTGTCATTGGTGGGGTACGCCGTTGTCGAACCATGGTTGCGTCAAAGGCCCGACATTCGTGTCGGGAGCAAAAACTTCACGGAAGGGCGGATTCTAGGCGAGATTATCAAGCAACTCTTGGAGCATAGTCCAGAAACACAACACCTCAGCGTGGAAATGGCTCCAAACCTTGGGAGTAACTTCGTTTATAAATCACTTCGGGCGGGAGTCGTCGATGTCTACCCGGAGTACACCGGCACAATTTTGACGGCCGAGGATGGTCTTGGGGCAAAGGTCCCGGAAGACGTATCGCGGATTACTAAAATCGTTCGCAAAGGGATGAAGAAACGTTACAACCTCGCACTATTGGATACGTTTGGTTTGAATAATACATACGCTTTAGTGACCCCAGAAAGTTTGGCTCGTAAGCATGATTTGCAGACAATCAGTGACCTTCATCGGGTACCAGACTTCCGAATAATTGTGGATCAAGAGTTTCTCGAACGAGCAGATGGTTGGCCAGGTTTGATGAAACGATATGATTTGCGATTCAAAGCTCCACCGCGTCAATTCGATTCAAATTTTTTATACAGATCTTTGCTTGCTGGGAAAGCAGACGTGGTAGTGGGATATTCCACGGATTGGCAAATCAAAAAGCACAATTTAGTAATACTACGCGATGACAAAAGTTATTTCCCGAGTTATCACGCCGCACCGCTCGTAAACCAACGGTTACTTGACAGACACCCAATTGTCTCAACAGTCTTGAATCGGTTGGCTGGACGAATTAGTAATGATGTCATTCAACGACTGAATTATGAAGTGGCAGTTAACGAGCGAGCCCCAAAAGAGGTCGCTCGGGAATTTCTGTTGAACGAACGACTCATTCCTTGAGAGTTGAACAAACAACTAGAACGACGACGTTTGAGTAAGTGAACAGTTCAATCTTTTTGCAACCGAGATGAGTACAATAGCTATTATTGAAGTCGTTAATTATTAAACACAATCCAGTAGTTGACCGCCGTAGCAAACAAAGACCACAACAAATATGGAATTATCAATGCAGCGGCAATCAAAGACGATTTCTTATACAGAAAGATCATGGAAAACAACACAACGTCCAACAAGATCACGTCAACCAGGGCTAGACTGGGCGAACGGAAGGTGAAAAAGAAGAGCGACCAAGCCACGTTCAGGATGATTTGTGCAGCATAGATTGTCAACGCCACACCTCGTAGCTTTGTTTTTGGTCCTTCAAACACCAAATAAGTTGCAACTGCAAGTGCCAGCAAAAGGAGTGTCCAAACTGGGGTAAAAATCCAACTTGGCGGCTGCCATGCCGGAACCTTGAGCAAATCATACCATGAGCCTTTCCCGAAGACAGTCAACAAACCACCCATTGCGAGAGTCACCAGTGATATCGATATGAAAAACGCAAGCGGCTTGAGACGAATCTCGCTTGATTTGCTGTTAATGGTTACCTGAACATTCATTTGGTTATTCCACAGTCCTGAATAAATCTACAGCGAAAAGGGCAAAATCTAATAAAATTACTAGTCAAGAGTCCTCTGATATCAAGGAATAGCATCCGATGGTCGAAGATCATATACCACCCCAAACGTTCAACAAACACAACGTGACCTCACTCTCCATAGACGCTGTGACTCGATAAAATTGGCGCAACAACTTTTGGCCAAAGGATGTAGCAACTGAAATCTGTCTCGTAACAATGCCTTGAAATTTCAAATCATAGGTCTGAAAGCGCCAAAGGAGCACAATGCCTCGAGCGATTTTTCAAATGGATCAGGTAGTGTTGTCGAGTCACATCGCTCAGCTACAAGATCAACACTAACCAGTCTGGGTTCATCGCCCTCGCTTCTATTGAGATTTTGTTGAGATGGCCTCGATCCCACTCTGCTGTTGGATCCAGTCAAAAAGACCCAGAGGTTGTGACGGTCTCGGTGGAAATCGATACACCAAAATAGGCATTCAGTAATCTTTGCAAAGTGGCAACTTTTGGCAAATCAAACCAAGAACAGCGGGACTGGCCAGCATCTTTCATGGTTTGTTGGATGTAGAAAGTGTCTCGATGAACCAAAAGAAAAGGAGTTCACGTCATCTTGAATTTGACCACTTTAGCTACTGCAAGTCTATCCTGCTATCCTTATAACATTAAATCCTATAAAATTACAAATAAGCTCTTATTAATATAGGCGCATCCAGAACTCGGAAGCGAGAAATTCACAGGTAGGGGTGTTCCTCTGAACGGAACATAGTACTCGGAACCAGAATAGCAAAGAGTGTGAGAAAGACGACCAGACCTTGAACTTTCCTTGCTGATTAAGGTCGTGCCGGCTGGGACCGGTATTCCCAGTCCGCTTTGAAACACCAAGCGGAAATGGTAAGGTAATACTGAACGGGTGGGAGCACAGCGATAAGCAACTTGAGGGTTGGCAGCGATGAAAATTCCGTGGAAAACAATCGCAGTCTTGCTCGTCTTAAGCGGGCTCGGCTACGCGGGATATGTATACATTCCTTCATACTTGAAGAACTTGCGGAAACAACAGTACCGGTTGGCGGAAGTTTCCCGGGGGGATATCATCGCTGTGGTCAACGCAACAGGGACGGTCGAGCCTGTTCTGTCGGTCTCGGTCGGGTCGTTCGTGTCTGGTCCCATCGAGGAGGTCTATGTCGATTACAACGACAAGGTTCACAGGGGGCAGGTCCTGGCCAAGATTGACCCCCGCCTGTTCAAGGCTACAGTCGAGCAAGACCGAGCTCAGCTCGAAATTGCAAAAGCCGACATCCAACGCATCCAGGCGTCCATTTACCAGGCGGGAAGGGACAAAATTCGGGCTGATGAACTTCGTAAGGAGAGCACTAATTACATCTCTCAAGCCGAACTGGATAAATTCAAAGCGACGTACGATGCATTCCAAGCCCAACTAGCCTTTTACAAAGCTACCAAAGACCGAGCTGAAGCGAAGCTCCGTCAATCCGAGACCAACTTAGGCTATACCCTGATACTTTCTCCAGTCGATGGTATCGTAATCAACAAAAAAGTTGAGAAAGGGCAGACCGTTGTCTCGAACTTCCAGACGTCCGAACTGTTCATCGTCGCGCCTGACCTACAAAACAAAATCCACATTATCGCCAACGTAGACGAAGCCGATATTGGTCTTCTGAACAAAGCCAAGGAGTTGCAGGACAAAGCTCTCGGCCTTTCCCGAGTCATCCCAGAAGATGTATGGCCGCTAAATCTGTTGCGGAAAAAACAAATCCAAAAACAGGTCGATAACCGGCTGGTGAATCCGGTCACGTTTACTGTCGATTCGGAACCCCTTGATTTGTTTGAAGGGAAAATCGCCCAGATTCGAATGAATTCAACGACAACTCAAAACGTCGTAACGTATCCAGTCGTGGTCGAGACCACAAATCCAGACCTGAAGCTCAAGCCGGGAATGACGGCGAGTCTGTCGTTTCAGGTCGACCAAGCTAGAAACGTCCTTCGTATTCCCAATGCCGCACTCCGTTTCTACCCTAAACCGGATCAAGTACGGAAGGAAGATCGTCCTATTTTGGATGGTGTCCGCGACGTCAACGCCGACGAAAATAACGAGGTAGAAGTCAAACTTACGGCGTCCCAAACTGCTGAGGCGAGACAAAAGCAATCTCGCCGACACGTATGGGTGCGTGACGGCGACTTTCTACGAGCCGTGGAAGTGTACACGGGTTTAAGTGACAACAGTTACACTGCGGTCGTCTCGGGAAAACTTACAGATGGGATGGAACTCGTAATCGGAGTGAAAAAAGGCAAGTAATTGAGCTGTCCGCGAAACACTGCTCACACTCCATCGCGATTTCGCCCAAAGACTCGTCTCTGGAATCACCACTGTCATGGACCTGTTAATAACAGTTCGTATTGCCCTTCGCGCCTTGGCCAAAAACAAGCTCCGTGCCGGCTTGACTGTTCTTGGAGTGGTCATCGGGATTGCCGCCGTGACGGCGATGGTCTCCATCGGTCAGAGTACATCAGAACTCATCCAAGGACAAATCGCCGGGCTTGGAACGAACGTTATCGTTGTTCTTCCTGGGAAAAACCAACGAGGTCCAGCCCGTCAAACGGCCGTGATGACCCTGACAGCACAAGACAGCGAAGCCATCGAAGAGGAATGTCCGGCAGTCCTAGCGACTTCGCCCCTAGTGGCAGCTGGAAGTCAACAAATTGTCTACGGCAATAACAACTGGCAACCCAACGAGATGTGGGGGGTTGGAGAGAACTACTTGACTGTTCGTAATTGGACAGTTCGCGCAGGCAGTTTTTTCACCGATAGCGACATCCGCTCGGGAGCGCAAGTTTGCGCTATCGGACAAACCGTTGTTGCCAAGTTGTTTCAGACCAGAAACCCCATAGGCAAGACGATTCGAATCAAAAATACACTCTTCCGGATTATTGGCGTGCTTGAAGCGAAGGGAGCGAACCTTGTCGGACAGGATCAGGACAACATAGTCTTGATGCCCTTTACAACGGTCCAAAACCGCCTCCAAAATTCCATTTTCAAGAATGTCCACGCAATCATGGTCTCGGCTCGAACCCAGTCGAGGATGGGTGACGCCGAAGACGAGATTCGACGGCTACTCATGGAGCGGCACAACATCTCACTCGAGGAACAACCTGACTTTGAGGTCCGAAACACGACGGAAATCGCCAACATCATGGGCATCGTCACTGGGACAGTAACTCTCTTACTCGCCGCCATTGCTGGAATTTCCCTTTTGGTTGGTGGAGTCGGTATCATGAACATCATGCTCGTTTCTGTCACGGAACGAACCCGCGAAATCGGTATCCGCATGGCACTTGGAGCTCGGGGCAAGGATATCTTGCGGCAATTTCTGATCGAGTCGGTCATCCTATCGTGTATTGGCGGTCTAATCGGTGTGTTGTTGGGAATCGGCGCATCCGTGCTCCTCGTGACTGTCATTAACTCAATTACCTCGGGAACCAAATGGCCCCTGGTGATTTCCTTTCCCGCCGCCATTGGAGGAATGTTGTTCTCCGCCGCTGTCGGGATTTTTTTTGGGTACTATCCCGCAAGACGAGCAAGCAAACTCGACCCAATCCAAGCTCTTCGATATGAATAGAGAAATTTTTCTATTTGAATTGCTGCAGAAACTCTCGGCAATCCAAATACAATACTTTTGAGGAGCGTTTGGCACACCGGGTGTACCGACCTCTCTCGATCCAAACTGTCCAAACTCTTGTATACTTAGGGAAAACTCACTCCATCCGGTAGTATCGAGAATCTCGACCCACCTAACGCAAACCCATAATGCCTTAACTCCAGAGTGCAGCTTGTCGGCCTCGGTTGATTCACCTTTAATGAATACTTACAGGGGCATTCCGGAAGGTAGGGAAGTAAGGGCACAGATTGATGAGCGCACCAAGTTTTGCTAGCCGTTGGAATTTAGGGGCAATCGAGACCCTTTACGAACAATGGCGGGAAAATTCTGAATCGGTGGATCCGCAATGGCGAATCTTCTTTGAGGGGTTCGAGCTAGGGTCGGGGCAACAGCCACAACCCTCATCGCTATCTTCGTCGCCACCACCACAGAGTGATTTTGGGAATGACGCTCGCCAACAACTTGGGGTCTTTCGACTCGTACAGGCCTATCGTGATCTTGGGCATTTTCTGGCGCACCTTGATCCACTTTCCCAACGCAAGGTGAGTTATTCCCTGCTCCACCTCTCCGAGTTTGGTTTGACCGATCAAGATCTAGATCGTCAGGTCGTGAGCGCGTTTGCAGGACTTCCCAGTTGCACCCTGATGGAGTTGATTCAGGCCTTGTGGGAAACCTATTGCGGGACGATCGGTGTCGAGTACATGCACATCCAAGACACTCACATCCGTCGATGGTTGCAAGAGCGTATGGAACCACGCCGAAACAAACCCAACCTCAGCCATCGGCAGAAGTATCGTGTCTTGATGGACTTGCAGCTTGCCGAAATGTTCGAGAAATTCTTACACACGAAGTTCCTAGGACAGAAACGTTTTTCGCTGGAGGGCGGTGAAACGCTTATTCCAATTCTGGAAGCCTTGGTCGAAAACGCCGCAGATTGCGGCGTTCGCGAAATCGTCATGGGCATGGCTCACCGCGGACGCCTAAATGTCCTCGCAAACGTACTTGGCAAGCCCTATGAAGAAATTTTCACTGAATTCGACGACCAATTCCTGCCGCATTCCATCGATGGTGATGGAGACGTGAAATATCATCTTGGGTTTTCTGCGGATCGCGAAACTCCCCATGGGCACAACATCCACATCTCACTAACTCCCAATCCGAGTCATCTGGAGGCTGTAAACCCGGTCGTGGAAGGCCGAATGCGAGCTAAACAGACTCTTCAAAATGATGTCGACCGGACCCACGGTTTGCCCTTATTGATCCACGGGGATGCAGCATTCGCAGGCCAGGGACTCGTAGCCGAGACGCTCAACCTCTCCCAGCTCAGAGGGTATCGAACTGGTGGCACGATTCATATTATCGTCAACAACCAGATCGGCTTTACTACTGCCCCGATCGATGCTCGGTCCACGTATTACTGCACCGACGTTGCCAAAATGATCCAAGTGCCGATCTTTCATGTTAATGGTGAGGATCCTGAGGCAGCAGTTTATGTAGCAGAGCTGGCTGTTGAGTTCCGACAAAAATTCCACACTGACGTAGTGATCGATATGTATTGCTACCGGCGTAGAGGGCACAACGAAGGAGACGATCCAGCGTTCACTCAGCCATTAATGTATTCCCAAATTAAAGACCGACCGACGCTGTCGGAAACTTACACCGAACAACTCGTTCTGCGAGGCGACTTGACCGTTGGTGAAGTCGAAAGCATCAACGAAGAATTTCGACAGAAACTTCAACACGCTCTTGAGGAGGTCCAGACGACCCCTCGAAAGAGCCTCGGAATGCAAGGCTACCGCGGACGTTGGGAAGGTCTTGGCCGCAGTTATGACCCAACCCCGGTGGACACAACAGTGTCACAGAGCACTCTCGAGACCATCGCGGAGGGACTCGTTCGCGTACCAGAGTCTTTTACGATACAGACCAAAATTGCCAAACAACTCGAGCAACGACAAAAACGGTTCCAGCAAGGTGCAGGGGTTGATTGGGCATTCGCCGAGTTACTTGCGTTCGGTTCTTTGCTCCTCGAAGGAACGCCCATTCGTTTAAGTGGACAGGACAGCCGCCGTGGAACATTCAGCCAAAGGCACTCTGTGCTCTATGACGCTGTCACCGGGGACGACTACATACCTCTCAACTCGTTGTCGGGAGATCAGGCGTTTTTGAATATTTTCGACAGCTTGCTTTCTGAGGCCGCGGTCCTCGGTTTTGAATTCGGCTACTCCATGGACTTGCCGAATGAGTTGGTGTTGTGGGAAGCTCAATTTGGGGATTTTGCGAATGGAGCTCAGGTCATCATCGATCAATTCCTCGTTTGTAGCGCTTCAAAATGGCAAAGGGATAGTGGTCTGGTCCTATTGCTACCTCACGGCTATGAGGGACAGGGTCCTGAACACTCCAGCGCACGACTCGAGCGATTTCTTCAGCTGTGTGGAGAGGCGAACATCCAAGTCTGTAATCTGACTACGCCCGCTCAATACTTCCACGTTTTACGTCGGCAAATGCTTCGGAATTTCCGAAAGCCTCTGATCCTTATGACCCCCAAATCACTCCTCCGTCATAAAAAAGCTGTTTCGGAGATTGAGGAATTCACAAACGGGCAATTTGAAGAGGTTCTTGACGATCCGAATTACATCGGAACTGAGGATGCCGATCAAGTCCAACGTGTCTTATTTTGTTCTGGAAAAATCTATTACGACCTGTTGGCCGAACTCGACCACCATGATTCTACCGATCACATAGCGATCATCCGGCTTGAGCAGTTTTATCCGTTTCCCTATGACCGCTTGCGAGATATTATTGCCAAGTACCACGCAGCCGAGGACTGGATTTGGGTACAAGAAGAATCCGCAAATATGGGTGGTTGGTTTTTCGTCGAACCTAAGTTCCGACACATTAACTGCCATGTGAAGTACATTGGTCGAGATACTTCAGCGAGCCCAGCTACTGGATCCAAGAAGATTCACGAACGCGAACAAAAGGAACTCGTGGAGGCCGCGATAATCCTCGTACCTCCGCATTATGTCAGAGCCCAAAGTGCCCTTACAGCTTCAAAGCCTGAAGCCAATGGCCCGATCACCAAGAATTGAGTGTTGAGATACAATAGTCAATGGTCCAGATCAATTTTGTAGAGGGACGTCGGATAAACGAGTGACGGATTTGATTTTGGTTTTGAGCCATCAGGTGGGGATTTTTTGGGCGTGGTCGCATGCCCACGATCGATTTGGTGAGCACTTTTTCCTCACCTGCAAGTTCCCACCTAAACGACAATCTTTCGCTGCTTCGCGGCATCATAAGCAGCTTCACTCCGACACACAACTACAACACGTCCTTCGGTCAAAAAGTTATCGACTCTGAAAATACATCGACAATCTATGAGGTCTACGATGGCAGTGCCAGTAACAGTGCCTTCAGTTGGTGAATCGGTTTCCGAAGGAGTGATTTCTGTTTGGCTTAAAGCCGATGGAGATCGCGTAGAAGTCGACGAACCCATTTTCGAACTGGAGACGGACAAGGCGAATCAAGCGGTGCCCTCGCCCGCCTCAGGCATTCTCCACATCAACGTGGAAGAGGGCGAAACTGTTTCCGTTGGAACCGAAGTCGCCAGCATCGAGGAACAAGTGGGAGCAGGAAATGGCCCAATAGCTGACTCCGCGAAAGACCAAAGTCTGAAGACACCCCCAAGTGTAAAAAACGATCGACCGCAGAGCGAAGTGCCGCCAACAACGGATAACCAGGGCGAAAGGGCGTCACCAGCAGTCCGTCAACTCGCTCGAGAACATGAAGTGGATCTGAACAAGATTTCCGGCACTGGACGCGACGGCCGTATCAAAACGGAAGACGTTTTGGGCTACGCCGAAAGACAAAAAACCAAACAGAGCTCACAAGCAAAACCTGCTTCTAGTTTTCCTTCGGTGACACAAACCAAACCTTCACCGCCAAGGACAAACCGAGTCGCAGCGTCCGGTTCCGAACCATTGAAGCCCGGTGAACATCGGGAAAGAATGTCTGCGATTCGATCAAGAATCGCAGAAAAGCTCGTCATGTCTCAACAAACGACAGCAACGTTGACGACGTTCAACGAAGCGGATATGTCGGGTGTCATGGCATTGCGGTCCAAGTACAAGTCTCAGTTTAAGGAAAAGTATGAAGTTGGCTTGGGGTTCATGTCATTCTTCGTGAAAGCTTGCGTCGAAGCACTTATCGCGTTTCCGCTTGTGAATGGGCGAATCGATGGCAACGAGATTGTAACTTATGCTCACCACCACATTGGAGTGGCCGTTAGTACTCCGAAAGGATTGATGGTCCCTATTCTACGAAATGCAGGCGAAAAAAGTTTCGCCGAGATTGAGAAAGAAATCATCGAGCTGGCCAACAAGGCGCGAGACGGAAAAATCACCGTCGATGACCTTCAAGGAGGTACATTCACCATTACCAACGGGGGAATTTTTGGGTCTATGTTATCGACACCAATTCTCAATCCTCCGCAAAGCGGTATTCTAGGAATGCACAACATTCAGAAACGTCCCGTCGTCGTGAACGACGAGATCGCAATTCGACCAATGATGTATTTAGCCCTCTCGTACGATCATCGATTGATTGACGGTCGCGAGGCTGTTCAGTTTTTGGTACGGGTAAAAGAGTGCATCGAAAATCCGGAGCGAATTCTCTTGGAAATCTAAACTGCGACCCATGGGGAAAGCCGTGAACCGCGTGCTTCACGGCTCTGTCCCGCATATCGGGCCTCGTTCCCTATTTGATTCACGGAACACACTCATCTCAGTTGACCTTGCCAATAATCTCCTTTTGTAGTCGAAATTTGGATCACGGGTCGTCTTGTTCCAGTCAACGGTTAGTTGCTTTTTTCGAAGACCGTGTTGACCTGGTTTTTGTTTTGTTGAGTTCGTGTCCGTCCTGGTTGCTCCACCTCGAAATTACGACAGCAATCCCTTTCTATCCGGTCGTTTGGTGATTACATTAGATGCTCCAATGGGTGTTCGATCCCAAAC
Organism: uncultured Alcaligenaceae bacterium; assembly: GCA_964423615.1. Classification (GTDB taxonomy): domain Bacteria; phylum Planctomycetota; class Planctomycetia; order Gemmatales; family Gemmataceae; genus CAYRFQ01. The sequence goes on from CAYRFQ010000007.1 coordinate 104,723, forward strand.
AACGAATCTAAACACCGATGTTCCCGATTGACCGGGCGATTCTTAGAAATACCAGGATGCTGACTTATGAAGGTAGAATCAGATCGACAAGTTTTGGCCGAAGCGCACGAAAAAGGTACATTTGCGACACTTGGAGCCTATTTCCGACTTTCAGGACCGGGATGGTTGCAAAGTGCGATTACACTGGGTGGTGGGTCACTGGCGAGTAGCTTGTTGATCGGAGTGCTCGCCGGTTTCACGATGTTATGGGTGCAACCGATCGCGATGGTGCTCGGCATCATCATGCTTAGCGCCATCGGCTACGTGACGCTCTCAACTGGGGAACGTCCTTTCCAGGCGATCAACAAACACGTCAATCCGGTTCTCGGATGGGGTTGGGCTCTCGCATCACTTGCCGCCAACATGGTGTGGTGTCTGCCGCAGTTCGCTTTGGCAACGTCAGTCCTCAGAGACAACCTGCTCGGCATACCGACGTCCGGCGAGGGAGCTTACGACCCATTGATGGTCAAACTAGCGATCGTCATTCCGATCCTCATTATCACGGTTATGGTGACATGGAGCTACGACAGCGGGAGTTGGGGTATTCGACTGTACGAACTCGTCTTGAAAGTCATGGTCGCCGCTATTGTTCTTTGCTTCATTGGAGTCGTGATCCGCCTAGGAACGCTCGAAGGAGGCCTCGATTGGGGAGCCGTGGTCGCCGGTTTTGTGCCCGATTTTTCTTTGTTGTTCAATCCAGCCCCAGGGTTCGTAAAGTTGTTGGAAAGCGTCCCCGAAGGTTATCGAGGGTTCTGGGAAGACCGAATCGTCAGTCAACAAAGAGACGTCATGATTTCTGCAGCAGCGACCGCCGTCGGGATCAACATGACTTTCCTGTTGCCCTATTCTCTCATGCGGCGAGGTTGGACGAAGGAATTCCGAGGTTTGTTGCGATTCGATTTAGCAACTGGGATGTTGATTCCGTTCACTCTCGCAACGAGTTGCGTAATCATCGCTTCAGCGACCCAATTCCATCCCCAAATCGTAACCACTGAAGGCGAAGCCACCGTCAAGGTTCCGAAGTTGAAGCTGACGGAAAAGGCCGACGTTGAGAAGGCTTCGAACGCCTTCGAAAAGGCTAAGTCCAAAGCCCTTGATGCGAAACTTGCCTACGCGAAAACGAATGACATCCTCGAGGAATCGTCAGTCCCACTGACCCCTGTGGAACGCGAAATGGTCTACGCTCTCCAACAACGTCAATCACTCGACCTCGCAAAAGCCTTGAGTCCTGCTACTGGGTCGTTTTTCGCGAACATCATTTTTGGGTTGGGGGTTCTCGGGATGGCGTTGTCGACCATCACGATGTTGATGCTCATTTCCGGCCTTGTCATCACTGAAATTTTCGACTTACCCCAGACTGGTTGGCCGTACAAACTTGGTTGTCTAGCGGCTACAACCGGCGCACTCGGGCCATTCGTGTGGTCGCAGGCTGCGTTCTATCTGGCCATACCGACGTCAGTGTTCGGCATGGCCTTGTTGCCCTTTGCTTACTTGAGCTTCTTCTTCTTGATGAACCAGAAGAAACTTCTGGGCGAGAACATGCCCAGAGGCGCCTCGCGAGTGGCCTGGAACGTTTTGATGTTTGTCGCTGCCACGACAGCAACCTTAGCCAGCTTGGTGGTCATTTGGCAGAAGGTCGGCTGGATAGGCATCGGTGGGGTAATCGGGTTAATACTGGTGGCCCTTGTGTTTCAGTTCCGTCCTAAGCCTGAACTCCCGGTTCAGGGAGGTGATCTTTCCTCGATTTCGGGCCAGCCTCCAGCAAGAGATCAGGTTTAAAATAGCCTAGAAAACAGCGTATATGCAGTTAAACGTAGGAAAACGCTCGGCATATTAATTCGGACGTTTCTGATTCTGGTCAGACAAGTTTTGAATGCCTGTTGACTTTGGGAGTCCGTTACCCTCCTGAAGGCTCATCTGTTCGGCATTCGATGCCAAAGGCGACGGCGCTTTTCGTCGTCGTCGCACCAGTTCTCGTAATTGCCAGTGGCCGAAAACAGCCACCAGAGCACCTGTCCCGAATCCAATTCCGAGGAGTTGCCAGGAGTTCGGTTCCCACGTTCCATTGTTCTCTGGTTTCTTTCGATTCGTGTCGGTCTTGGCTTGTTTCCTCTTGGGCTCTCTCATTGGCTGAGGTTTTTTTTCCCGTTCTTGTTCATCCAAGTTGCTAACATAAGCCCGCAAGATTTGTCTGTGATCCTTCAAATCCTTGTAACCAGTGACTTTCTTTACGAAAACTAGTTTATCCATAATAGCGTAGGCCTCTCGAGGGTAACCCTCCGGAGTCGATGGCTCGCCCACTCCGTTCATCAGTTCGGCAAACTGCCAGACGAGACGGTCGTCGGTCGGCATCCAGTACAACAGCTGGTTAAGCACAGCATAAGCATTCTCAGGCAATTTTTCACGTTCCGCCTTAGCCATTTGACCGGGTGTGTACTTCCCACTTTTGCCAATGTACTGCACGGCCATCTCGGGAGAGGGAAAAAGTGGATCGCCCAGGGGAAACAACGCATCCACAGAATCTGATAATCTTTCCATACCTCTACGCGTTTCCAGAATGCGTAAGGTTGCTAGTTTGAGGAGATATTGTTCACAAAGCCGGTTCCATTCGAATTGTTTTTTATCCCAAAGAAAGAGTGAGTGGAACCGGTCCTTTTCTTCCAAAGACAAATCATCCCACTTCTCTGGCCAAGCTGCACCGCTGCCAACAATGTCGTTCAGATACCGTTTAGCAACTGAGTAATTGCCCTGGATCATGTGAGCCGTTGCAAGATTCGAAAAAAGTAAATAGTTTCTCCGGTTAGCGCGAGTAACTCTGTCTTCCAATAGGTCAATGCCTTTTTGAATGCTTGGGCCACCAAGCCGGATGAGGTAAGTGCTCAGGGCCAGTAGCTCGTCCGAAGTTAGGTCCTCAAACTCGATGATATCCTTGCTCCCAACGAGTTTCTGGATCAACAAACTCCGTTCACGGACGAATGTATTCTTTAGGATGAAGCGTTCTTTCTTTTCGGCCCCCTTTGCTCTCCAAGGAGTCTGCAAAGGGAACTCAACTTGGAGCTTTAGAAGCGGCGTCAGTGTCTCAGTTTCGAAAGCTTTGAAATTGTGTGTGAACAGCGGTCCGAATTCTTCACCTGGCTGATAGAGTCCAGCTCGAGCGAGGGAAGCCACGGCCAACAACACCAAAGCAGGCAGGAAAAGTCGACGAAGCATGTCCGTTCCTCGTAAACGGTCAACACCGAGAGGCTCAACGAATTGGAGCCGATTGCGGGTAGTCCTGCATTCGATCTTACGAGAGACACTCGTATTCCGCAAGAATCGCGAGCACTAACACTTTCCGCACGCTGACGTTGTTGGAGTGGTACAATACAAATTCATCAGACGATGGTTTCCCAGTTTGTGCTTCAGAGTGGCGGTCAGGCAGTACCTTTTGGTCCACCATCTTAACTGCGTTGATGTGTCAAGGGAGACTAATTTGGGAGCAACAACCCACCAACTGGGGTCGGCCTTGCTCAGCCTCAACTACCTCTCCACACAAATCAAGAGGTTCGAACGGAAATTTAGGCAGGGCTTGTGCCATTCACGAAAAGTGATGCCAAACTTAACCCGTTGCTCGTCTGGTATCTCAGGTCAAAGAACATGCTTCAACGAATTGTCGCAGTGGGTACTCTTGGAAAGGACGGCGGAAAAGACCTCAAGCAGCAAGCGCAACGACATTTTCTCCGCAGGGCCAAAGTCTTAAACTCATGAGAATCTGCGATGCGCGATGGCTCTGGAAAACTGGCTAAGAGCACCGGACGCTTCGAGCAAATAAAATGTAAACGCCTTTCCGGACAACGCCTTCGAGGGAACTGATGAAAAAGAAAACATTTATAGTAACGAGAACAGACAATGGTCGACCGATTTCGGCGTTCCTCAAAAAACAACTAGGCATGCGATGGTCGGACATCAGGCATGTCATCCGCAACGGAGGTGTCCAACTCAATGGGACCAATTGCATTGATCCTTCGAAGAATCTCCAAAAAGGACAAAAGGTAACGGTCGATCTAAGTGTGAGTAAAGAAACCAAACAAAGCCACGAAAAACCAAAGAATCGACGCTCCCCTCAAAACCAAAGGCTGGATCAACCAACGATCCGTTACGTGGATAAGCACATTATAATCGTGGACAAACCAGCTGGGATGACCACAGTTCGTCACAAACACGAAGTCGCCGAGCACGATGAGCGAGCCCGAAACTTCTTGCCTCCGACTCTGGCCGACGTATTACCTGGAATGCTGGCCAAGGAAGACCCAACCAAAAAACGGGAGCGTGTGAGAGCTGTCCATCGGCTTGACAAAGACACAAGCGGCCTCGTCGTCTTTGCCAAAACTGCTGAGGCAGAACGCAAGCTCGGTTTGCAAATGCGGAAGCACACCATCGAACGCAAGTATCTGGCCCTGGTTCGTGGTCAAGCGAAAGCCGAACAAATCATTTCGACCCTCGTTCGCGATCGAGGAGACGGCCGACGCGGAAGCACTGAACACAATGCTCCAGATGGCAAACGAGCGGTGACCAACGTGGCCATCGTCGAAGAACTCGGAGAATTCACACTGGTCGAATGCCGGTTGGAAACTGGCCGCACACACCAGGTTCGCATCCACCTTGGCGAACAAGGCACACCACTCTGTGGTGAGCGAATTTATGATCGTCCATTGGATGGTTACCCTGTCCGGGACACAAGCGAGGCCAATAGGACCATGTTGCACGCGTGTTTTTTGAGCATCGAACACCCCGAGAACGGCAAACGTATGAAGTGGTCGTCGTCACTCCCCACGGACATGAAAGTGGTCTTGCAAAATCTCCGCAAGGCAGCGAGGCGACCGGCTCCCTCGGACCAGCCTCAAGAAGAGAACCAGACGCGAGGGAAACTGTCGGAACGATTTGGAAGCTCTGAATGAACACTCCCCCATGGGTCATTTCCAACAATCCGTCCAAAATCCATGTGTTTTTAGTCAAGAAAAGCCGCTCAAGAAAAGGGAAATTCCTCTCATACAAGGGAGAGGAATTGAATTACAACGGCGATCAGTGTCAGCTCCAATCGTATCCCACTAGCTCTTTTTCAAATTGGCGGCCTTCGTGATGGCTCCACGCAACTTCTGCATTTCGTCGGCGTAATCGGTTGGGACTTTGTCTACGCTCGAGTACACCGATACTTGCTGACCGTCCTGGATGACGATCGAGTTTATTTTTAGGATCGGCTCACTTTGCCCTGGTTGGATGATCCCTTTGGCAGTAATCACCAATTTGTCTTTTTGATACCGTCCTGTGACTTTTCGACCATCTAAAGTCACCGATAATACGACCTCCTTGGTTGGAGGAAACTTAACACGGACTGCCTTCTTGTAACTCTCTGTGGCATCTTTGTACGCATTGGCATTCGCTTTTGCTCGAGCGCGTTCTACGGCCTCAGCAGTTTTCTTGAGGGCTGCTTGAAGTTGTTCCATTCGAAGTTTATTCGCCTCCAACTCACTGAGCTGAGATTGATAGAGCTGCTGGAGTTTCTCGTCAACTATGACCCGCGATTGAGTAGGGCGGCGACCTAGTTTGATCCCTCGGATCGTTTTTCGTTTACCTTTCCGAATAATCATGACATCCACGGCTTTCTTGGGATTTAGTCCTGCCACTAGTTTCACAAATGTCTGTACGTCGCGTGGCACATCCTTACCAGCGATCTTGACCACAACATCGTTCTTCTTCAGTCCAGCTTTCGCGGCTGGGGAATTGGCCACAACACCGGCGAGCAGTATGCCCTGGCCCGTAGGCAAACCGAGTTGGTCTGCCAAAGCTTCGCTCAATTCGGGATTGAGTTGAACGCCGAGGTATCCACGATCAGGAACCTTACCTGTGGACCCATGAAATTGGAATTTTGCCGATTTTGGTAAAAGCAACTGTCCCCGCAAGGGAGTAAACTGGACCACTCGTGCCGTCTTTGAGGCCGCTGTTAACTTTTCCACCATCTCTTTCACAATCTTTGTGATCTGTTTTTCTGTCTTGGCCTTCTTGAGCTTTTCGACCATTTGCTCGATGACTTTGGCTTTCGGTTCTACCAATCGCATCTTGACCCGAAACTTCTTGCCATCCACTGGAGTTTTTTTCAGTTGGCCTTGACCAGAATCTTTGAAGTCCCAAATGCGTACTGACTTGTCTGAAGGTGGTACAACAATGACATTTGGCCACAACGAATTCTGAACTGGTTTGAAACTTGTCGCCGGAACACGAATCACCTTGACCTTCTTGGATTGAGCGTCGGGATCGAGAGAGAGTGTGATGTCTCCCTTTACATTCTTGAGCAAGAATAGCTTTTTGGTTTCGCCCGTTTTGGCCCCAGGCGCTACAACGACTTCTACCTCGATCTGTGCGTCTTTGAGAGCTTGGAGCGCACTCTTCGGCAGCGATGTCTGGTTGGGCGTTCGAAGCAGTTTGACAACCTTTTTCGATTTCGTGGCCGACTTCGTTGCTGGAGTGGCCGTGATCACTTTGGGTTTCTCACCCCGATTGATGATGATGATTGTCGGTCCGTCGGCTTTCGCTCGCGTCCCGACACCGCCTAACAATGCGGCCAGAGTGACAAACCCAAGTGCTGCCATCACAAGACATCGGCTCGAGCAAGACTGTTGGACAGCTACCGGTTTTTCAAGCAGCATACTTACCCTCCTGAAAAGATCAGACGAAGAACCAGAGACGCCTGTTGCCACTGTTGGAATGGCTGGCGATCTCGTGAAACTCAACAAAAACTCTGCATAATCGGGACTTTGTTCGTCGCCATCAATCGCCGCGGCATCGGCGACATACTCCTGGCACAAACGAACCTGACGACGGATGGACCAATACAAAGGGATGTGGAAAAACAACATCTGGGCCAACCCACACAACAAACCACTCCATGAATCGCGACGTCGAACGTGAGTCAATTCGTGCGATAAAATCCAGCGTAGTTTGTCCCTATTGGCTTCGTGACAAGTAGGTGCGGGAAGGACGATCGTTGGTCGCCAAAACCCAAAACTGATGGGTACGCGAACCTTGTTGGATACAAGCAACTGAACTTTAAGGGAATGTTGCCATCCTGGTGGAATCAGTTTTTGAACGAAGCACGGAGCTGTCAACCCGGATCGTCGTATCAATGTCAAAGACAAAATTCCCAACAACAAACGCAACCCAAACCACACCACCCCAACACCGTACGATCCAACGACGACCAACGCGAGTATGCCGTAAGCTGTTTGCCAAGAGTCGTGCCATGCGGAGTTGTTTTGTGACTCTTCAGGTTTGGACCGTTCGAGTGGAATGTGTTGCTCGATGAAATCCGACTCGACTTTGTCATTCGATTGAGCCCCGGACGGCGCTGAGACGTCTGCCGGAACGTCAGCGATGCCAACTACTTGCCTTTCTGGCAATTTGTGGATCGGCAAATCAATTGACTTGTTTCGAAATCGAAACGCTAACTGATTGGCCCTTGCATTGACAACATCGGCGGAATGCTCAATCGATTTTCTATCGGTGTTGGTCCAATTGGAAAAGTTCCATGGTAACACAACCCAGGTTGGGCCTAAGCACAGGAAGGCCAACACCAAACTTGAGAACAATCCCATTTCTCCGATTCGTTGTCGAAAAGCAGGTTGCTTTGCACCTCGGAGAACTGCTGCGGTCAACACACACAATACACTGACCCCGAGGGTGGAATGGATCCACCAAGAAAAGACGGATTGCCAGATCATGTCGCTTCACCCTCCCTTCTTCCGGGAAGATCGCCTCCCACGTGCTTCGGCGATCATTGATTGCAGGCGTTCAAGTTCGTCGGGAGTAATTTTTTCCGCTCGCAATAAGCTCTGGACGAGTTCCGATGCGGCACCATCGAAGACTTTTTCGAGAAAGCCCGCAGCGCTGTCGTCTCGTGAATATCGAGGCGTGTAGACGAAAGTTCGTCCCTCGGTGTGATGTGTGAGGAGACTTTTTGTTTCCATCAACCGCATCAGTGTCTGGACTGTGTTGTATGCCACATCCTTGTTCCGTGCTAATTCCTCAAACACACCACGGACACTACTTGGCCCCTTCTCCCAGAGAACTTTGAGGATTTCCAGTTCCGCAGGCGTCGGGGGTTTGAGTGGTTCTTCTGGAGTCGGGGATGTCACAGCCACCTCCTTTGACTTAAAAACTAAAATTTTAGGACATTAGACCGAAGTCCACCAAACTTGTCAAGGGAGGCAATGAAAGAAATTCAAGGGGTGGTTGGAGCTTGCCTTCTAAATACAGACGAAGTGAGATTAGCAATCGATTTCTCGTTGACACTGCGCCCTTGCGAGACCGAGGATTGGTTATGCAAAGTGGATTTGGCAATACTTTGTTGTGTTCGAGTGTCTGACGCGAGTCCAGCAGATCATGTTTGGTATGTCCCGACAGTCCGCTTCGCCTTCCTTTGTCACACCGCCAACAACATGGATGTCGTACGCTTTCCTGGTTTATGACGAGCAGATAAATCAGTCTCACGGCGTTCAAACTCAATCGGAAAAGCCAATCAGGCCGAGGCAACGATCTCCTCATGGTGATGCCGAATCCGGGTTATCGCTACAAGGCAGGCATCATGTTCGGACTTTCCTCTAGAGCCCATGAACTCGTCAAACAGAGGTATAACTCCTCGAGCAATTTCTTTATCTTCCAGAGCCAAATCACGAATGGTCTCGATGAGAGCGAGTTTGGCTTTTCGAGTTGGCAACGGTTTGAGCCGCACTTGAATTCCTTCGCGAGGAGCAATCGCTTTCCCTTCGAGTCGTGCCGGAGGAATTTCGAACAGAATACGACGAAGAAAATCCCGCAAACTCAACTCGTTAGCGGGAAGGGTTTCGGGTCGAGGCGGTGCACCTTCGCCTATTCGTTCTTTTTCCTTCACGGCAGCCTTCCGAGCGGCTTTTCCAACCGTCGTTTGGACCGGTGGACGAGGCTTCCAGTCACGTGTGATCCCTCGATCTCGGTAAAGTGCCCAGAGTGAACGAATCACGAAAGCACGCACCTTGCGGTCCGGACTTTCCGTCAGGCGGAACAGTTCCTCGGGCACTCGAAACCGCGGATACCGACGGATCAACTCCATGCCCAGCGTCCGAGTTTCATCGTCGGGGGACTCGCAGAAGCTCAGAGCTGCTGCGGGTGAAAGTGTCTCCGGGTCGATTCGATAGCGTTTGTGTTCTGGATCGTCTTCGACCAAAAGCGACCGCATCACGAACGCACGAACGTCTTCGTGAGGGCTCTCGCACAATCGCACGAGTGATTCTGCTGAGGGTGCCCATCTCGCAAATTCCCACCGAGCAATATCAAGAGTAAAATCTCGCAGCGACTTTCTCGTTTCGGAAAGTAACGATTCGAATCGCTCATAGCTCAGAAACTCTTGGGGAATTTCGGCTCCCGGATCCGGGGCCTTGCCTGTCTTCTCGTTGCTGATGTCAGGATGATGCAACCGGATGTATTGCCGTGCGAACTGTGCCGTCGGAGCATCGTCTTTTCCGGGTGCCGTGGCCATCTCAAAAAGTCGTTGGCAACCAGCAAGTGTCGCATCAGAACTAGCCTCGGTCCGTTTGCCCTGCAACATCTTGAGGAACGCCGTCTCCGAAATAATTTGAATGTTCCCACCTTTGTTCGCGTTGATATCCTCGGCCTTGGTCTGTTTGCTGCCTTTGAGTCCTTGGCCGAACAAAGGTGACCCTTCGTCGCCGACAACCAGATAGTGCAACTTGCTTGACACCGTCGAAGTGGCCACACCTCTCGCCTCCTTGACTTTACCTTCGGCTTCCTTGCGTTGCATCGTCGCTAACTTGCCAGTGAAGCAAAATGTCGCGCCTTCGAGGTCGACCTCCACGGCAACGTCAGAAGCCGTGGTTTCGGCTACAGCTTCTTGCGGGGCAAAGTCAGCGGGAACAAACGCCTTGATCATCGTGTCGACAGCAAAGCCGTGATAGCGAGGCTCGGTTCGACGAACGAGTTTCATGAGCCATTCGAAACCAAGATCGTTCGGCGAGAAATTTCGAACATCTCGCAACCACACCAAAACCTGATCCGCTAAACTCTCGTTATACGTCAGTGTTTGCGTCCACTTCTGACCGCTGTTTCGAAGTTCCTCAAGCCAAGGGTCACTCTCGAAATCGGGATGGTAAGTGAGCGTCTTCAAGTATTCGGGGGTCAGAATTTGGGGCCTGAGTTTACCCTCGTTGATCCAACCGATAGTTCGTTTAGCCGTGAGTGGATGAATCAGCATTCGTTTCAAAAACGGGAGAGGTAAGCCCTCGAGTTGGAATTTTGGGAGTTGGCTCAAAGCCAACTCACTTACTTGACGAGCGCCGTCCGCATCTGGATCCTCGATCGTGTTGATCAAGTCACAAAAATACTCAACGCCGAGTTCTTTGGGGGCATGAATCTGCGGCAGAAGTTTTTTCAGAAACTGAAAGGCTTGATGGTTGTTCGTGAAAAGACGTTCTTTGAACCATTGTGGCGTCAACTCCGAAGCCCCAAAGTGTTCGGTCAAAATTTTCGACGCGAGTTGATATCCGTATTGGGTTTCCAGCAAACGACCCCACGCTTCCAACCCAATGTCTTTCCGTGGATCACGAGAAGTCAAAAGGTCGTTGGCGAGTTGTCGAACCTTTGCGTTGTCATTGTTGGCAAGCCGAATCAATTCCTCGACACTTAAGTCACGGGAATGAGTTCGCGCGTATTCAGCAGCGTATTCGCGAGCCTTCTGTGAGGGTGAGTCAAAGAACTTCAAAATAGGTTCGTGCAACCCGAGGTTCCGAAAGGCCGCCTGCTCGAACCGCGGAACGTTATCGAGAATCCAAATCACAAACTCGTGAATGATCTGGCTGTGGACGCCGATGAGTCGAATCACATATGCCGCATCGAGTTCCCTCAACGTTGCTCGGAAATCCGACTTCAGGGCTGCAGTCGCAAACGCCCAGACCTGCTCGGATTGGGCTCGCTCTAGCAAAGAAAACAGCGGTCGCGGGGTCCGTTGCCATAGCTCGCCATAAGCTCGGTGCTTGGTCAGATCACTTCGCTGCCCCCAATAATGGAATCGCGAAAAACCGTATTGCCTGGTCCCGTGATAGAAAATATGGTTCGCGACCCAGGTCCCTTGCCAGTTGGTACCGTCGGTATAGCGGATCAAGAAATCAACGCAGATGTCTGGATACGCAGCAGGCAGTTGCTGACCCAGCCTTCGCAGATACCGCCACGCCCGACGGACAAGATACGCGAGGGTCCCTGAACCAATCTCACGGGCGGAGTAGTACGACGAAAACACCATGTCGAATCGGGCCGCAAGGGCACCATATATCTCCGTGTCGTTGGCCGCTTCTGCCTCCTTGAAAATCTTCTTGATGGCCTTCCACGGCCCGTATCGGAGCGGGACAGTTGCGATAATTTCAAGCAAACAGCGACGAGCAAATAGACCGTTGTTTTTCCACAATTCCATGATGATTTCATGGGACTTCAACCGTGGTGGCAACGGCGGAGCGAGGTCGGGAGCTTCGAGAGCCTTGAGCATCTCCCGTCGTTCGTGTTCCTGTTCTTCTTCCGACTTACGGCGAAATTGCCAGCTCTTGACCGTATTGAGAAACTTGTCGAACGTTAGGGCCTTTTCTGGAATTGGCTCATCGGGCACCGGGTCGGGCTGTTCCACGAGTTGGGAGAGCAACGGGACCAACTCGGGGTCTTTCGCATCGAGAGCTCGCCGAAGGTCATCCAAAGTGAGTTGCGTCGACACCGAACTGACCTCTCTTTTTCAAACGTGTGATTCAGGATCGGAAGGTTCATTGGGACCGTCCGAAAACTTTCGCAAGATTTCTCTACTGAATCACCTGGATCGTGGAAGGCTAACGGACTCGCCGACGTCGAATTCGACCAGGTCGTACGAGAAACCGCAGGTGGTGAGGTTGGTCCAGACTCGTAAGACCTGGTCGAATTCGACGTCGATCAGCGAGTCTGAAACAGCCTTCCTTGAGGTGCATGGAAACCAAACGCATGGACGACGCAACATCGTCCGGAAAGCTAAAGAAAATCTTGCCAAAGTATTTTCGAAAAAAATTCGCTATGTGGAGGAAGTCGGCTCTATAAGTGCCGAGCGGCCTTCCAAACCTGCAAAATTCTGACAAAAAACTGCAGTGAATTGACAGTAAAATGACATAAAACTGACACTAAACTGCATAGTTTTGGTAGTAAACCTGCGCTATTTTTGCACGCCGGTGTCATACCCTAATTTCCACATCTCTTGAATCTACAAAAACTTACAAAAAACGACTTCTCAAAAAGGGGCCAAATAGCTGCATTTTCCCGTGTTTTTGCGGTCATCAACCATCACTTCGCGCATCTCCTCATAATACAATAGGATTCAGCCCTTCGTCATTTTGAACAAAATGGCCACAATTCCAAAATTCTCAGGAATTCAGCTCCAGTACGCCCATCGCTCTTTGGTCGTGTCTTCCTACGTAGGATCGTAATGTCACCCAAACACCACAAAAGTTGATAGGACCACCTAGACCAAGTCCTAATTTTGAGAAAGGAAAAAACGGAAGGGCCTTTTACTTCACCACCTGGATCACGGAAGGCTCACGGACTCACCGGGTGACCACACTGTGCGCACTAACCGGAAACCACGAACGGTGAGGTTGTTCCAGACCGGTTGGTGCGCACAGTGTGGTCACCCGATCAGTGAGTCTGAAACAGTCTTCCTTGAGATGCATGGATGCCAATCGCAACGGCGACGCAACATCGCCAGAAAGCTAAAAGAACCCTTCCGATCTTTTCCTTAAAGTAACAAACACGATCTCCTGTGACGTACGCCTCTCTTGGATGGAAAGTAGCGGACACGCCGACCCACGAGATAATTGTCCGTGCAGCACGCCACTAAGGCCTGTTGCCTACAGTGCGCCGTTTGACCCGACGACTTGGAATAAAAAGAGGACTTCTCTACTTCGTCACTTGGATCATGGAAGGCTCACGGACTCACCGGTGATCACCCGCCCTGGGGGTAGGTAGAAACCGCGAGCCGCGAGGTTGTTCCAGACTACCTGCCCCCAGGGCGGGTGATCACCGATCAGTGAGTCTGAAACAGCCTTCCTTGAGATGCACGGATGCCAAACGCAACGGCGACGCAACATCGCCGGAAAAAGCTAAAGAAGTCCTCTGTGATTTCTCCTGTGCAATGTGCGTGCTATATGTCCTTGATAGGAGTACTATTGGTACCCCAACAAACGACAGATATCAAGCCTCGTAGTGCAAATGGGGCAAAACCGGAAATCCCAATCAACCACACGGGTGCTGGGCCATGAATTGCTTCACTACTTCACGAAGGTCTCCTGTGCGTTCGTAAATCGCGATTTGCTTTTGCGATCCCCCCAACCCGTTCGCACACTCGTGAGCATACTGCAAATACTCCTCGCAATGAAGTTCCTGAGCATATTCCCGAAGCACTCCCACTAGGTCCTTCAGAACCTTCCGGGCCGGTTGAGGCTTGTGGTGAATATCGACCAGCGCGGCTTCGATACCATGACGACAGGCCCGCCACTTGTTTTGCCTGACCAGGAGAGGGTGACAGTCGAACTGATAAGTTCCCTCGTCGATTTCCTCGGAAAGAGCATGCACCAAACACTGGATCAAGGCCGTAATGGCCAGGACGGTTTTCAAGTCCGAAGGCATATCGCAAATTCGAACTTCGACCGTGCCGAAATTGTGGTGAGGGCGAACATCCCACCAAATCTCGCGAATCGTCTCTATGAATTTGGTCTCCACCAGATGACGGATGAGCCACACGTATTCGCTCCAATTGCGCATCATGGGTGGCAACCCCGCGGTCGGCAAGCTCTCCATCACCTTCGAACGCTGCGAATGCAATCCCGTCGTTCGCCCACTCCAAAAGGGACTGTTCGCCGACAAAGACAACAATGTCGGCAGGTGCCGCAAAATCCTGTCACATATCATGATCGCCTTGTCTCCCGAATCGACGCCGACGTGGACATGAAGCCCGAACGTCACTAGCCGACGTGCCGTGTCCTGGAGATTATCACACAAGCGTTGATACCGTTCGTCCGGAGTCAAAAGTTGCTCGTACCAGGGAGAAAAAGGATGCGTAGCGGCCCAAAATAACCGAGCCCCGGCACACGCAGCCGCATCCTCCGCCGCCTTGACTTTTTTACGCAAGTCGTCTTCGACGTCCGCGACCGTGTCGCATACTTTCGTGTTGATCTCCAAATAACTCTGCATGATCTCCGGTTTGATACTCCCGTGAAATTCTTCCGGAACATGCTCTAACACGTCTAAAAAGCAGTTTTTCAACTCCAACGTTTCCGGGTCAACGAGTTGTATCTCGAGTTCCACCCCGAGCGTCGGCTTGGAGTTTGGGTGAAATTCTAAAGTGCTCATGGAGAGGTCTCCTCCGCTCACGGTTTGGCCATCAGGACCATCGCCCGCGCCATTATCTTGGCTCCCACAGAAAGGGCACGCTCATCAATGTCGAACCTGGGCGAATGGAGAAACTCTTCGGCCACGTCCGACGAAGCCACCCCCAAACGCATCAGACTAATCGGTACCCTCTTGCCGTACGCGGCGAAATCCTCTCCACCCATACTTGGCTTGGGGATATGGTGGACGTTCTCCGAGCCCACAACTTCTGCAGCGGCTCGATTCAACAGGTCGGTAACACGCGGATCATTCACCACCGCATCAGGACCTGGATAAAATTCGATTTCGATCGTCGTCTCGGTGATGTCCCCAACACAACGAGCCAGCCGAGCTAAAAAGCGACGCACCGTCTCACCGGCCTCCGTCGTCAGAGTCCTCGCTGTCCCTCGGAGCAAAACTTGCTCGGGAATGACGTTGGGATTCTCCCCCCCACGGATGACACCGAACGTCACAACGACCGGCACTCGTGAGTCCACGACCCGTGGAACCATCTGGTAAACGTCGCTCACGAAATGGACCGCCGCTGCAATCGGATCGGTCGAGTGATGTGGCCTCGCAGCATGACCGCCGTGACCGCGAATCACCACGTCAAACTCTTGACAACACGCTGTCATTTCTCCGTGTCGCGATCCCACTTGCCCCACGGGACGTTCCGGATCTACGTGAAAGGCCACCAAGCCACGCGTGTTCTCGACCGCCCCTTCCGCGATCATTTCCAGGGCGCCTTCGCCTGTCTCTTCGGCCGGTTGAAAAATGGCGCGCCAGGGACAAGGCCACGGTAACACATCGGAGACATGCATCAAGGCTTTTACCGCCCCCAAAACCATCGTCGAATGAGCGTCATGCCCGCACGCATGCATCACACCTTCGATCTGCGCTCGATAAGCTACCTGTTTCTCATCGTGGATATACAAGGCATCCATATCGCCACGCATGGCCACACGTAGAACGCCGTCGTATCCGGGCGCATCGGCGATGATCCCTCGCCTGGTGGAAGTCACCTTGTGCTTGACCGATGCACGCTCAAGTTGCTCGGAGAGAAATTTCGTAGTCTTGTATTCCTGGCCACTCGGCTCCGGGTGAGCATGCAGGTGTCGGCGAACCTCTAGCAACTCCTCGGTAATTTTGTCAATATATCGATCGATCGCCTGGCCCCAGTCAGACATCTCTGTATCGTACTCCCAGTAAACTAGGACCCTGAAAGGGTCTCAAAAACAGGGTGTTCCTCTGTGTTGTGGAATGTGGATTTGCCCAGAAATCGTAGGTACACGCGGCTCGCGTGTACCTACGATTTCTGGACCGCAATTGAGTACCACGACAAGCAAAGAAATCCAAAATCCAAGAGCACACCCAACACACAAAACGTTGTTATAATTGAGGTGATTGTACGATATCCCCAACGTCCACCCAATGGAAGAATCGACTGAGCCAAAAGAATGACCGAAACACAATGGCTCGAATGCAACGTTCTCGAAGACGTTTCCTGGTTGTATAAGGAGAAACTCAGCGACCGCAAGTTGCGTATCTTTGAGTGCGCATACGTGCGTCAGGTGTGGTCTGAGTTACCCGATAATGCCCTCCGCCAAGCCATAAAACCATGCGAAGAGTTTGCCGACGGCCTCGCCAACTCAGAGGAACTTCTATCGCCTAGAAAGAACGCATACCAGACCTATCGTGGCATCGGTGACATCATTGCCGACCACGGCGCTTTGGCCATCAACGACCTTTGTAGAGCGACCCCCCAGTACCCAATGGGAGCGGGTTCCGCGGCCGGGATAACCACAGTCCTAACAGAAGTCATTTACATCCAAGACCAAAACTGGCACGTTGCTAGACAGACCGCCGATGAAATTCATTGTCGACTGTTCCGCGAGGTCGTCGGCAATCCTTTCCGAGAAATCCAGATCGCTCCTCGTTGGAAAACCTCAACGGTCGTTTCTCCCACCAAGGCCACTCACGGGAATCGTTCGTTACCCATGGGAACACTCGATCCCACCCAGTTCGCCGTCCTTGCCGATGCCCTGGAGGAAGTCGGCTGCGACAACACCGACATCCTCACTCACTGCCGCGAACTGGACCGGGATCATGTCCGCGGCTGTTGGGTTCTGGACCTGCTCCTTGGCTACGAGTGAAATTGAGCCCACCCTCGCAAACTCGACCCTAACGTAGAGACGAAACATGCTCCGATACATCGCCTCCCCCTTATTACTTTCGCTCGCACTCTTGTTACTGGTCCAGACCACCAGCGCCGATCAGAATCGCAAGATAAGTTTCGCGCGAGACGTCCGGCCAATCCTCTCGAGCAAGTGTTTCTACTGTCACGGGCCCGACGCAACCCATCGCAAAGCCCGCTTGCGTTTGGATACCGCTGAAAGCGCCATCAAACAACGCAAAGTCATTCGCCCAAAACACAGCGGACGAAGCGAACTGTACTATCGCTTAATTTCTGACGACGAATCCGACCAGATGCCACCGCCGGAGGCCAAGAAGTCACTCACCAAGGAAGAAATCCAAACCATCAAACTGTGGATCGATCAAGGGTCCAAGTACGAAGGACACTGGGCATTCATCCCACCCAAAAAACCTTCCCTACCAAAGGTCAAAAACAACAACTGGATTCGCAACCCGATCGACCGCTTCGTTCTCGCTCAACTGGAAATGCTAGGCCTCCAGCCATCCCCCGAAGCCAACCGAAGAACTCTCATCCGACGCCTTTCGTTCGACCTTACGGGCTTACCGCCGACACCCCAACAAGTGACTGCGTTCATCAACAACGAATCTCCCAGGGCCTACGAACAACTCGTCGACCAGTTACTGGAGTCGCCGCATTACGGCGAACGCATGGCCATGGTTTGGTTGGATGCCGCCAGGTACTCCGACACCGACGGATTCCAAATCGACCAGACGAGGACGAACTGGCCTTGGCGAGACTGGGTCGTTGACGCCTACAACAAAAACATGCCGTTCGATCGCTTCACGATCGAACAATACGCCGGGGACCTACTGCCCAAACCCTCGAAAGAAAGCATCGTTGCTACGTGTTTCCACCGAAACCACATGACCAACGGCGAGGGTGGTCGCGACCCGGAAGAATCCCGCGTTGACTACGTCATCGATCGCGTCAACACCATGGGAACCGTTTGGCTGGGCCTGACGCTCGGATGTTGTCAATGCCACAACCATCGTTTCGATCCCATCAGCCAAAAAGAGTACTACGAACTCACGGCGTTCTTCAACAGCATCAACGAAGACGGTCGGGCCGGTGGCGGCGCCAAGCCGTTCCTCCAATACGTGTCTCCTCACGTTAACCCCGGCCTCCAGGACAGCCAACAGTGGATGACCCAGAAGAAACGAGAAATGGAGAAAGTACGAAAAGCCGCCGAGAGAGAATTTCCAACCTGGCTCGCGAAACAAGCCTCCCGAATTCGCCAAAACAACCGACACTCGTCCTGGAGTAACTTCCAGGCTTCATCTCTACAAACCACACACGGCAGTAAACTCACCCAGGAAAAGAATGTCTTCTTGGTGAGTGGGCCAAATCCTCGCCACGACGATTACATCCTTGAGATTCGTCCATCCTTGGATCGAATCACCGGAATGCGACTCGACGTACTCCCGCACTCGACACACACGGCCAACGGCCTCTCACTCGCGAAGGACGGTCACATCATCTTGACCAACCTCAAAGTGAGCGTGAGGACTCGCGGGGACAAACAAATGCGGGAAGTAAAAGTTACTTCTGCCGTGGCAGATTATCAAGCCGCCCAAAGCGGCGCAAGGAGCTACGGACGTGTCACCGGCGTGTTGGACGATGATCCCCGAACCGGCTGGTCCACCCTCGGTAGCAAACCCAACCAACCCCGAACGGCCGTCTTTGGTTTTGACGAACCTCTGGTCCTGCAACCAAATGAAACTCTTGTCGTCGAACTCCGCCACAGATCACTACGCGGTCAGAGCAACATTCGTCGTTTCCGACTTTCGTTCACCGACGAACGCGGGGCGGTCTTGAAACGAGTCGGTCCGTCACCACTCGAAGAACTCGCCCGCGTCGCAGGCAAGACCGAGAAGCTCAAGACGGCGGAAAAGAATCGATTGCTCGAACAATTCCTCGCCGACCATGCAGAACTGACGCACGCCAAGAAAGAATTCAACCAAGCTCGTGGACGATACCAAACTTACCAAAAGGCCAAAAACGCCGTGCGTGTGATGGTCTTGCAAGACCGAAAGCAACTACGGAAAACGCACCTACTCGAAAGAGGCGTTTGGAACAACAAGGGCGAGTTAGTGCAGTGGGCCGTCCCCGAAGTCCTTTCCTCCTGGCCAAAAGACGCCCCAAAGAACCGACTCGGCCTCGCAAAATGGTTAGTGTCTCGTGACAACCCGTTAACAGCCAGAGTCGCCATCAATCGCTACTGGCAAATGTATTTCGGAGCCGGCTTGGTACGAACTCCCGAGGACTTTGGCTCACAAGGGGAAATGCCCACTCATCCCGATTTGCTCGACTGGTTGGCCGTGGAGTTCATGGAGAACCGGTGGAACGTCAAACACATTCAAAAACGCATCGTCACTAGCGCGACCTACCGACAGAGTTCGAACGTGTCTCCTGCCCTCCAGAAACGCGACCCAGAGAACCGACTTCTCGCCCGCGCAAGTCGATTTCGGTTACCAAGCTGGATGATCCGCGATTCGGCATTACGAATCAGTGGCGTTCTCAACACACGAAGGGGCGGCCCACCAGTCTACCCCTACCAACCCGACGGCGTGTGGGCCGCTTCGACGATGGGGCGATTTCGCTACCAACACAGCGTCGGTTCCGACCTCTATCGCCGCAGCATCTACACGTTTTGGCGTCGCAGCGTCGCTCCTACAGGATTGTTCGATGCGGCCAAACGTCGCGTCTGTCAAATTCGAGTGACACGCACGAACACCCCTCTCCACGCACTCACTTTGATGAACGATACGACCTATGTGGAAGCAGCAAGAGTGCTGGCACAAACCGTGTTAACGCAAAACCCAAAGAACTCGCTGAGTTCAAACATCATCACGATCTTCGAGAAGATCCTATCTCGCAAACCATCAACACGAGAATTAAAGATTCTCACCGCTCAGTTCGAAAAAGCCAAGGGGTTCTACCAGACCAACACCAAACAGGCCAAGGATCTCTTGCGACACGGCGCGACCAAGATTCCTCTCTCGGTCAATCGATCTAAATTAGCCGCCTACACAATCGTCGCAATGACCGCGTTCAATCTCGACGAAGCCATCACGCGGGAGTAATGGATTTCGACCTTGTGGGGCCAAGCCTGCAAGGTCCTTCGAACGCTTCCCGATCGTGCAGGCTACACGTTTCTCATTTTCAAAGTCCCTCGCCTCGCTTGCGGGGAGAAGGCCCCCAACCCGAGCGAAGCGGGAATCATAGCGAGCGAAGCGGGGAACTCTTAGGCTGAGGCCAAACACGAGCGAAGCAAAGAACACGCTGGTCTGAGGCGTTTGAAGACTGCCAACCATACCCAACTCAAATAGAACCGCTCTGGCATCCGGATTCGTACGCATGAATGAATTTCGCCCCATCCCTTTCCTTGGCAATCCGCACGTACAAACCCTCCTCGGGACCGTGCTCCCAGAACCACAAATAGCCTGGCCAACCACAGAATGGATCGTCCCTCTCCCCGACGGCGATCATGTCATTATTTATGACAACCGCCCCTACGGATGGGTCAACGGAACACCAATCGTGGTCATACTCCACGGCCTCGGTGGCTCGCACCAATCGAATTACTGTGTTCGTACTGCCAAACAACTACTGCCTCACGGGTATCGTGTGGTCCGCATGGACATGCGTGGTGGCGGTCGTGGAATCTATTTCGCCCGTCGAATCTATAACGCGGGGTTGACAAGCGACATTCACTTCCTACTCGACCAATTCTTGAGAGAATCGCCCAAGTCACCTGTCGTCCTTGTAGGATTCTCCCTTGGCGGTAACGTCGCCGCCAAAACCGTCGGAGAGATGTCACATAAGCCACACCCCAACGTGACAGCCTTGGTCGCCGCAAACGCCCCCATCGACCTGGCCGCCTGCTCAGCCTTGCTCGGCAAGCGGGAGAACAAATTCTATGACGATTACTTTGGCAAGGTGCTTCTCTCCCACGTCACCCGTCACCAGAAACTATTCCCAGACCTTCCGCCCGTCCGATTCCCGAAACAACTCTCGCTCAAGGCCTTCGACGATGTCTACACCGCTCCGCGCGGTGGCTACGCGAACGCCGAAGACTACTATCAACGGAGTTCGGCTTTTCCTCTCATCGAACACATCCCAGTACCCACATTGCTGGTGACTGCCCGAGACGACCCCTTCATCGACGTCCATGCCTATGAGGCCCTCTCTCCGAGGCCCACTCTCAATGTCCGCATCACGGAAAAAGGAGGGCACCTTGGATTTCTGGGGTTCAACGGAAAATGGGGGTATCGATGGCTCGAACCACAAATCGTTGAATGGATTCGAACCACAGTCCCGCCAACGCACTATTCCTCATTACAAAATGGGTAAACTCGAAATGGCCTCCACACTGCAGTTCACGCAACTTCTCACAAACTCGCTCTATTCCCCGTATCACTCTCAAACAGGATTGGATATTCCTCTCGGTTCTGAAATCTGAATTGACCGTGAAATCAGAAGTCCCAGCAAGAGGCGTGTACTTTCCTTCTCTGCCGTATTTCCACACACTTCCCTCAAAGATCTCCTTCTCTACCGTAAGTACACGCGGCTCGCGTGTACTTTTTCTGGACCGCGCTTGAATCCACACAACCCGCGTCGAACTACGAATAACATAGGATTCCAAAATCCAGAGGCACACTCCTGAGTTAACCCGAATTGACCCACTAGCGATGTCGCTGTATAGTCCTCGCACAAGGAACAGAGAGGAGGCTTGATCCATGGATAAGACCGGAATATCAGGAATTGGAGCGACCGTCGAGAGGCCCCCTCACATCGAGTGGGAAGAGACGAACTGTTTGCTATGTGGCAGCGAGAAGTGGAAGCCAATCATCGAAGCCCCAGACCGCACACCGGGCCTTGGCGGAGTGGTGTTTTGCGTCGTGCAATGCCAAGAATGCGGTCTGTGTTACACCAACCCAAGACCCAACGATAAAACCTTGGGCCAGTTCTACCCTGTGACCTATTCCCCACACAAACCCTTTCGGCCTGCACAGACTAAGCGGCAATCTCGTCGATATTCCTCTTTGCTAAAATGGCTGGACAACGACCAACCCAATACGCAGGAAAAAGCGTATCGAGGTCGACTCCTTGACTTCGGCTGTGGTAGCGGGTTATTCCTCAAGCGGATGCGTGGGCTCGGTTGGGATGTGATGGGCGTCGACATCTCACAGGACACTGTCTTTCGCCTGAAACACGATCTCGACATCCCTGCTGTGGTGGGGACGTTACCGCACCCAGATCTCAAACCAGGTACATTCGACGTCGTAACGATGTGGCAAGCTCTGGAACACGTCCCCTGGCCACGTCAGATTCTGGAAGCGGCCAAGGATTTACTCGTTCCTGGCGGGAAACTGGTGATAGCCGTACCCAATATCGCGAGTCTGCCGTTCAAGTGGTTCCAGAAGGCGTGGTTCGCTTTGGAACTCCCGAGGCACCTGACTCACTTCACTCCGGAGACCCTCCAACGAATGATCGAAAGTTGCGGCTTACAAAATGGCCCACTCAAGATGATTCGTCATAGTAACTGGCTTCGACTCTCTGCTGGCCTTGCCAATAAACACTTGCAATGGTCTCTGAAATATCGACTTCTCCAGACCAAGATACCATCGAGTCTCGTTTCCTGGTACAGCTACCTGACCAAACAAACCGATTGCATGATGACGATGGCCGTGAAACCAACAAACTAACCCAAGAAAAGATTCGGAACGTAAAGGGTGTGACCAGCGTCATCGCAAGCGAGAACGCAGGGACACCCTCCTCCAACCCAACTCGTATACCCCATCACTGAGCCACTCCGCCGTTCAGCCCAATTCCGTAATACGTGAACCCATTCTCTGTCATCAACTCGGGCGAGTACAAATTGCGACCGTCGAAGACCACCGGTTCTTTCAAAAGCTCTTTCAATCGATCAAAATCGGGATGGCGAAATTCCTGCCACTCGGTCACGATCACTAGCCCTTCCGCACCGTCGACAGCTTCATATGGTCGTTGGCAATAAACAAGTTTATCCCCGTAAATCGTTTTGATATTGTTCATGGCTTCCGGGTCGTGGACTTGCAGCTTCACACCCTCCGCGAGCATCGCGTCCAACAACACCAGCGAGGGAGCCTCACGAATATCATCCGTTTTCGGTTTGAACGACAACCCCCAAACTCCCAACGTACGGCCTGCCAGTGAGTCGCCGTAATGCTTGCGGATCTTTTTCGGGAGCACTTGTTTTTGGTGGGCGTTGACTTCGTCGACGGCTTCCGTCAACCGCGCCGGCAACCCAAGGTCGCGGGCCATCGCCATCAGCGCCTGCACGTCTTTGGGAAAACACGAACCGCCCCACCCTGCTCCCGGAAAAAGAAATTGAAAACCGATGCGAGCGTCGTGACCGATGCCTCGCCGAACGTCGTTGATGTCGGCCTCCATCCGCTCACACAAGTTCGCCATCTCGTTAATGAAACTGATCTTCGTGGCCAACATCGCGTTCGCCACATACTTCGTCATTTCCGCACTCTCGGGTTTCATAACCAGGAACGGATGTTCCGTCCGAAGGAACGGCGCATACAAGCGTCGCAAAACCTCGGCAACCTCTTGCCGACGCACTCCAACAACCACTCGATCGGGCTTCATAAAATCATCCAGAGCCGTTCCTTCCTTGAGAAACTCCGGGTTGTTGGCCACATCAAATGGGACAGTCGTTCGCGACGACATCCGTTGCGTCAACTCTCGGTTCGTCCCGACTGGAACGGTACTCTTCAAGACCACGATTGTAGCCCCGCTGAGCGACTCCGTGATGGCGTCCCCCACTCTCCATATATTCGTAAGGTCAGCCCGCCCATCATCACTTTGGGGCGTCCCCACGGCGATGAAGACTACCTCGGCCTCAGCAACGCCCTCGGCCAAATTGGTCGTGAATCGCAAACGGTTGTCCCGTCGATTGCGGGTCACCAGTTCCAACAATCCCGGCTCATAAATCGGAATGTCACCACCTTCCAACGTCGCAATCTTCGTCGCATCTTTGTCAATCCCGACAACATCGTTCCCGCTCTCGGCGAAACACGTCGCCGTAACTAATCCGACGTAACCAGTGCCAATGACAGCAATTTTCACAACGACGACTCCTGTTGGATGCTGAGTTCGTTGGCCTTCAAAGGGAGGTCACCCCGATTGATCCTCCCAGTACTGAAGAATGTCTGCGAGGGATTGTTGTATCGAAATCGTGGGAACCCACCCACTCAGATTACGCAGCTTGGCTGCGCTAGCTCTCGTGCGAGATTCTTCCTTAGCCCGCATTAAATGACTTTCCTGGCGGACCTCCACGTCCAAGCCTGCTATCTCGAGCAAAGAATTCAATATCTCCTGGACACTCCAGGAAATTTCCGAAGCGATGTTGTACGCTTCCCCTGGCCCCCCGTGAGTCATCAGAGAGATGTACGCCTGGGCGATATCACGGACGTCCGTGAAGTCACGATACGTTCCCAAGTTACCGGTCTTCAAGACTGGCCCTTGTTCCCCCCGACGAATCGTTACGATTTGTTTTGCGAAATGAGGAATGGCAAAATTGGCCGATTGACGCGGTCCAATGTGATTAAAGGGACGAGCCCGAATGATCGGCACCCCTGGATACTGGGTAAATTGGAAACTAAGCAAGTCGCTGGCTGCTTTGCTCGAAGCATAGGGATGACCGGGAGCAAGCAAACAACTTTCTTTCAAAGGCTCATCCCACGAGTCCGCATCTCCATAAACCAGCCCGCTCCCAACATAGACGATTCTTGGGCTCTCTCCCCATTGCTGAATTGCCGTGTAAAGTGACAACGTCGCCGTCAAGTTCGATTCCCACGTTTCCGAAGGCTGATGGAACGATTGACCCACGCTCGCGTACCCAGCCAAATGATAAATTTGATCCGGTCGAGCGTAACGTAGATAGGATTCGGTCGCCGCTCGATCACACAGATCGAGTCCGGACAATTCCACGTCGGATTGGAGATGGCCGAGCGCTGAAGGCCATTCCCCTCGCCGACTCACGCCGTAAATCTGGGCATGGGGTCGGGAGAGTAACGCCTCGGCCAAATGACCGCCTGCAAAACCAGTCACGCCGGTTACAAGGATGCGCATAGATTCCGTGTTCCCATCTCAAGCCTCTCCGCAGTGGGCACGAACGTCACACAGGAGCCAACGTCAGGCGAGCGTCTGGCTCCCATATTGCTTCTCGTAGTAACTACGGTATTCGCCAGAGCGAATGTTGCTGACCCAATCTTGGTGCGTTTCATACCACTCAATCGTCTCCCGAAGACCGTCTTCAAATTGGACGACCGGACTCCAACCCAATTCCTCCTCGATCTTCCGACAATCGATCGCATAACGACGATCATGCCCCGGTCGATCTTTGACATACCGAATCAAGGACTTCGGTTTTCCCAAACAATCAAGGAGAGTATGTGTCAGATCGAGATTCGTTTTTTCACATTTCCCGCCAATATTATAAACCTCTCCAATTCTTCCCTTCCGCCAGACAAGATCGATCGCCACACAATGATCGTTCACATGCAACCAGTCTCGGACGTTGAGCCCATCCCCATAAACGGGCACTGGCTCGTTTTGCATCAAATTCGTGATGAACAACGGAATCAACTTTTCCGGGAACTGGTAAGGACCATAGTTGTTCGAACAACGGGTTATGCACGCCGGAAAACCGAAAGTATGGACGTAGCTGCGAACGAGTAAATCGGCAGCGGCTTTGCTCGCGGAATAAGGGCTGTTGGGCGCGAGTGGGGTATCCTCCGTAAAAAAGCCAGTATCCCCAAGGCTTCCGTAAACTTCATCTGTAGACACTTGTACATATTTTGCGATCCCGAACGCCTTGGCGACATCTAGCAAAATCTGTGTCCCAATAATGTTGGTGTGAACGAAAGGTCCACTATCGTGAATACTCCGGTCTACATGACTCTCGGCAGCAAAGTGGATTACTCCGTCCGCACCCCGCATGGCCTTTTCTACCTGTTCACGATTAGTGATGTCTCCGTGAATAAATTGATAATTGGGATGATCCGAAACATCTTGAAGGTTCTCCAAATTACCAGCATACGTCAGGGAATCATAGTTGATGATCTGCAGTTCCGGATCCGTCCTCAATAAATATCGGATAAAATTACTTCCGATAAAACCGCATCCACCTGTCACAAACACCTTACTCATGACTCTCCCCCCGGAAACGATCAAACTCTGTGTTGTTCATTCCAATGATTTTATTGCTGCCATACTTAAAACCGAACCAGTCCACACAGTACATAGAATACTCTAGTAAAGTCAAGAAAGATGGGCAGCGGAGAAAGTGCGAACAAGGAGTCAAACAACGTTAAAACTAAGCCTTTGCCGTAATTACAACACCGGAGAACAATTCTCCTCAACCTAAACCATACATATTGTGGCCATAAGTTGTTGGAACGCTTACGTCTTTGGCTCATTCCTTTTACCTTGACATGGCCCAAACCCCTTTTTACATTGAACAGTCCAGAGGCACCACACCAGACCACCGGCAGGGAGACAGCAAGTGACGAAGAAAGAGATTGTGAAGCAGATCTCAGAAGAAATGGGCATGACCCAGCTCAAGACCAAAGAAATCGTCCAGCGAACCTTGAACGCGATCGTCGAAACCCTTTCGCGGGAAGGCCGTATCGAACTTCGGAACTTTGGGGTCTTCGAAGTCAAACAGCGAAAAGCGCGAAATGCGCGAAACCCTCGAACGGGAGACCGAGTCGAGGTCGAATCCAAGAACGTCGTTACCTTCAAGCCTGGAAAAGAAATGGAAGAACGTGTCCGGGATGTCAAATTCACTCCCAAGTTCACCTCGACGGAAGATGACCTTTTCGAGCAAGTCCTGGCCGCGGAAACCCTTACGATGATTCCCGATCAACTCATTTCCGATGGAGTCAACTCGAACATCACTTTCGAAACCGAAATGACCGCAAACGACGAAGCAGGCGAAGCGGTCATGGCTTCTGTTGGCAACGATCTCGATTAATCTCATCATCATCTGATCGAATAACGCCTACACCATCGGCTCGAAATCAATCTGGGTTTGAGAACTACTTGTTCTCAAACCCGTTTTCATGCGCTATTCCTGTTGGAGCATTGCCCGTTTGCATTGGGCACTGCGTCACTGTTTTCCCAGTCACGAGTCCAAATTGAAGACAGAACGATTTTGGGACTGGACCGCTCACCGCAAACGAGAGATAGGATGCTGACCCGGTTTTGGTAAGTTTGTGGAGTTGCTCAAGCAACGATAGTTTACCACCAAACGGCTTTGGGATTGGCCTTAGATGTTGCTCCTCAGTAAGTCACACTCAAGGATTGTCCAAGCACTAATACCTTTCCCACTACGCAAGATCAAATCTCCAGAACGCCGCGGATGGCCACAAAAACTGACAGTTTCAAATGGAACCCGGTTCAAAATCTGTCATATCCGCTAAACCTCTCTCAAGTTTTCCGATTTTTCCAACCGATACAATTAGCATCACGCATTCAATCGAAACCTATCCAACGGCAAAGCACTGGGTAGGAAGAAACCTGGTTGGCTCCGACTGAACGAGGTGGATTCCAGGTTGTATGACTTGTTTCGTGCAACCTACCCACACTCACATTCTTAGCTTGAAGGGTCATGATGCGCCACGCTTCGCTTTGCATCCTCGATGCTACGCTAATCTTGAACGCAGTGGGATGTGTAGGGCTGCGACCATGGCCTCACTCGGAAACACAACGCAAAGAGACACCTTCCGGGCCTACAGAATGCTGTGAATTCAAGCGAGGCAATTGGTTTCTCCACGAGGGAAATGGGGTCAAGTTCACGTATGACAGAATTCATGGAAGCATTGACCCGTAAGCCAGCGCCCTCCGAAAAAGTAACATCGGATTCATAACAAAGTTTTGCCCAACGTAACGAGTCACCATTTCGACTTGTATGAAGTAAGACTCTCAGATTCAGCAACCCCGATCAATCTAACAACGTGACCAAAATAAGACTTGGGAGGAACCCGTCATCGGGGAATACCATGCGAAGACTATTACTCTCTTTGTTGCTCGGATTAACCATCATTGGCAACTCCGGGTGCTTCCTGAACCTCTGGTCCGCCGATCCGAACGAGCGTATGGAACAAATGCTCTTCACATCGGAGAACTACCGTCAAATACGAGACGAGTGGCGGCGATTCTGGTTCACAGACCAACCCTCACACTTGACGTATGATCGGATCCACGGCGGGATTTCACCGTAATAGCAGCCAAGGATTACGTTGATCACCACCCACAGCCTCCCTCGGAAAAGACATCGAGCCAACTTGGTGTCCGAGGGGGGCGAGCTTGATAGACAAGATCATGACACCTCAAGCTCATGTCGAGGTTATGATCTTCTAGAAGGCTCTGGGACCACATCGTCGCGTTCTCGCAGCGGTTGAGTCGAACAAATCACGACCATACCTGTCATGGGTAGTTGGATAAGTAATTCGCTACAAAGTTCAACAACGTCTACGGGGTAACCGTTCGGGAAATTCCGTTGGACTTCCCCTGACAGTACGGACTTCGTGGGATGAGTTCGTAGGACAGGCTCCACTTCCACTTTCATAATGCCTTCATTCTCTCACCAC
The DNA here is from genome assembly GCA_964423615.1 of uncultured Alcaligenaceae bacterium. Taxonomy (GTDB): domain Bacteria; phylum Planctomycetota; class Planctomycetia; order Gemmatales; family Gemmataceae; genus CAYRFQ01. The sequence continues at coordinate 133,079 of CAYRFQ010000007.1, forward strand.
AGCTCAGTACTACCCAAGCCTGTCGAACTTGATCTTCGATAGACCATAATCACACTATCTTCCCATTTCATGCAGTTTTGATTGTCACTCCCTGAAACTCAATCCTACAGTGCAACCGAAATCCTACGTCCAGTCGCGATTATTACGCATTCATGGACCATCCAAAAATTGGGAATTTCTACGTTGAACTCTTGCATAGTCATGAGTGGGGTCTACAATATGTTGGTAATAACCTACACTTCCACACGCAGGAGAAAAATACATGGCCAAAGCATCCTCGGGAACACAACAAAGCCCCTTCGCTTACTTCCGTGAAAAATTCAAAGAAAATCCACACTTGCTCGAAAAAAAGAATAATGACGAAATACTAGGTATGTATCGCAACGACCACAACCTTGGACCCGACGACGACATCCCCAAGAGGGTCAAGGATGCTATGGCCAACACCAAAAGCCAGGAGCGCAAGAGATTGAAAGAAGGTGGCGGAGCAACAACAGGCCGAGGGCGTGGTCGAGGGCCTGGAAAACCACGTGGGCCCGTTTCCAGTTCTATCCGTGGTTTGGAGAAACTCGAAGAACAGATCGACGAATGCCTCCACACTGTTCGGTCTATGGGTCGCGAAGATATGGAATCCGTTGTCCAGTCGTTGAAACAAGCTCGTAACGCCGTCATTTGGAAGATGAGTCCAGCAAACTAACCCACCCCACCCTCATGCACTCCGTTCACGGACGAACCCTCTTCAGTCCGCACCACATCCGCACCCAAATACCAACCTCCAATATTTATGCAGCTTTCCACCTCAGTTCTCCAACGAGGTGGGTAATCATTCATGCAAACATTCTCTTGGCAGCTGCGAAATTCATCGTTAGGATGACTGATAGCATTCACTTTCACAGAGCGATTCGCACTTGTACTGAGTCTGGTTGTTTGTATCAAAAGTCCTTCTCCTCAGAGTGATCGGATAAACAAGTGTCGTGTTTTTGACTTTCAGCCCCCGAAGGGCGATAGATCCTAGCCATGGGTGTGAACACACAGAACTCAAAGAACCAAAACAAACACGTCAATCATTTATCCGACCGCCCCAGGGGAGAAGGCCCCAAAACCCGAGCGAGGCGGTAATCACAGCGAGCGAAGCGGGAAACGCAGCGAAACCGCAAGGAAGGTGATCCGCCGAGAAGGGTTCTTGGGCTCAGGAGTTCGGTGATTCCAAACTGTACCCTAAACGAACGTTAACCGCTCTAAGCGTCTACTAAGGTAGAGGATGTATTGGTTCCCTGGGAGGAAAGGATGACGAGAACATTCGTGTGTCCCAAGGGCCATCAATGGCACCTGCCTTCCAATTCTTTACCACAACCTCAACAAACATACTTTTGCCCCGTCTGTGGCACCGCTACTCAAGTCCCCGAAGCTATGATGCAACCGCCCGATGATAAATTGAACAATCAAGACTTTGTTGTAGATTCCAACGAACGTACTTTGGTAAAACGGGCCGGGCATGATCGAAAACCAGGACACTTCTCAAGCCCTCCCACAATCCCTGGCTACACAATATTCGAGGAGTTGGGTCGAGGTGGAATGGGGATCGTCTACAAAGCATTAGACATCAACACCAATCAAGTCGTGGCCATCAAAATCATTCGGAGTGATCGGCTCATTCATACTGATTCGGTTCGGCGATTTCGACGCGAAGCCCAGGCAGCTTCTCGCCTGGCTCACCCTAACATCGTTCGCGTCGATGAATCCGACCACGACGGCGACATGAACTACATTGTCATGGAGTACGTCGAGGGACTTACCCTCCAGGCTCTTCTCGAAACCAATGGGCCACTCGCCATCCACTTGGCTTGTGAATACATCCGCCAAACAGCTCTCGCACTCCAACACGCCCACGAACAAGCCCTCGTACACCGCGACATAAAACCTTCCAACTTGATGGTGACTCAAACGAGTACCACCATGCACGACCAAACTCACTCGATCCCAGTCATCAAGGTCCTCGACATGGGAGTCGCGAAACTTCACCAATTACCCGAATCACCCGTCGAATCCCTCACCACCTTGACCCAACCAGGCTCAGTCATTGGAACCGCCGATTTCATAGCTCCCGAACAACTCGAAGACCCACGCGACGCGGACCACCGAGCCGACTTATATAGTCTCGGATGTACCTTTTATTATTTATTAACCGGTAGGGTTCCGTTTCCTGGCGGATCCCTGATCCAGAAACTCGACAACCAACGCTGGAAAAACCCAGAGGCCGTAGAACTTCTTCGCCCGGAAATTCCAAAAGAAATCGGAGCCTTGATTCGGAAACTCATGGCCAAGCGTCCCGAGGAACGCTACCAAACCGGTGCCGAAGTCGCCAAGGACCTACAGTTCATCCTCAACGGCGAGACAACATCACTTCGTTTCGGTTCCAGGTCCCTGGTTTCTGTCGGGACATTGCAAGGACACACCGCAGCGGTCCTCTGCGTGGCGTTTTCTCACGACGGAAAATGGATCGCTTCCGGCGGCAAGGACAAAATGGTGCGAATCTGGGATTCCCAGTCGTGTAAAGAAATCGCAGCCATCAAAACGTCCGGAAGCGACATCCGAGCCATCGCGTTCTTTCCCGATGATCAACAACTCATCACCGCCAACGGAGTCAGTCTCCGTGTCTGGGACCTCTCCTCTCAACTCGAAATCTATAAACTCGCAGGACACACAGACACTGTCCGAGGAGTGCTTTGTAACCCCGACGGAACACGCATTCTCAGTTGTGGAGAGGATCGTACGGTTCGCGTTTGGAATGTGAAGAGTGGAAAAGAGGTACTCCGATTTGCCCGCCATCGGGGCGCTGTCCAAGCCCTGGCCCTCTCGCAAAACGGCGACCGGGTGTTCTCAGGTGGAAAAGAATCGAAATTGCGATACTGGGAAACCGGAACCGGGCGAGAATTGGTTCAATTGAAAATCACTACAAGGCAAGTTCTCTCCGTGGCCCTCTCCAACGACGAAACCCGTGGCCTATCCGCAGATTTCGACACCACCATCCGCCTCTGGAATTTATCTTCCGGGAAAGAAACTCGCAAACTCCAAGGACACAAGCAAATGGTCACCTCCGTTGCTTTCCTCTCGGACGATCAACACATACTCTCCGCAAGCCAGGACCGAACTCTCCGCCTCTGGGAACTCGACAGTGGCGCCGAACTGGGTATTGTCGAAGCCCACGCCAAAGGCATTACCGCTACTGCCCTGTCTCCCTCGGAACCGGTCGTCGTGACCGCGAGCCTGGATCACACGTTGAAGTTATGGACTTTGCCAGGCTACACTGATTGAGTCAGCTCCGTCGTGATAGCCTGCGACACGAAACATGGCCACCTAAACTCAAGGACCAGAACACTCCATTGTTAGCAATCCGATTCGTATCGCTTGGGTATTCGAATAAACTGGTGTTGTGTATGGCTTTCCAAGCCCCGCAGGGGCGAAAGATCATAGCCATGGGCGGAAACCCACAAAACTAAGCTCAAAGTCCTGGGTCCCGCTTGCGGGGAAAAGGCCCCAAACCCGAGCGAAGCGGGAAACATAGCGAGTGAAGCGGGACTCATAGCGAGCGAAGCGGAAATCGCCTTGATGTAGGGCATTCCAACAAAATCGGTTGACACGTTTGTTCTCCTCGGTTCGAGACGTCCAGGCCCTTCACCCTTGGCAAAACCAACGATACTCAACCCAATCGGCAAACGCTGAAAACAGTATCCATTCAAACTCTACTTACTCCCCGCGAATCAAAACATGCCCGGCAAGGAAAAACCCCTCGACTCCTCGGTAGTGGCTTCTCGCAAACGAAAAGTGCGAAGCATCTTACAGAAGCTGGCCCCTCTCCACCCCGACGCCCAATGTGCGCTCGACTTCGAAACGCCGATACAGTTACTAGTTGCAACCATCCTTTCGGCGCAGTGCACCGACGTCCGGGTAAACATGGTCACCCCTGCCCTTTTCGCCCGCTATCCGAAACCGCATGACTATGCCAATGCCAAATTGACCGAACTCGAAGGTTATATCAAATCCCTCGGTTTCTTTCGAAATAAGGCGAAACACATCGTTGCGGCTTCACAAATCATCGTCGAAAGACACGACGGGGAAGTCCCTGGGAGAATGGAAGACCTTGTCGAACTACCAGGCGTCGGCCGTAAGGTCGCCAATGTAGTACTCACAGAAGGCTTTGAAGTACCCGGGATCACCGTAGACACGCACCTCGCTAGACTCACTCGGCGTCTTGGGCTCACAGACAACAAAAATCCCAACAAGATAGAACGAGATTTGATGCAGGTCATACCCAAGAAACGGTGGCGTGAGTTCAACCACCTCATCATTTTCCACGGTCGGCGCGTCTGCCACGCACAAAAACCCCGTTGCGAAATTTGTCCCCTCGCCCGTCTGTGTCCCAAGATCGATGTGCCACAACCAAAACAAAAACAATCACCCTCGAGTCCCCAACCCAACAAAGCCGCTGTCAAGAAAAACCCATGACCCGACATTGCCTTCCCCTCAATCTCCTCCGCCCTCCGACCCTTTCAACTTCTCAAGAACTTTCCATCTTTCCCAAGACGAGGTAGGCAGTCGACCGCTGGAACGCGTAAAATAAAATTTGGAGGATCGATCATTGGTTCGTTCCACAGATATCTACATTCGTAAACGGCGATGAACGGTTCCGCAACAAACTGTGATGAGACCCGCCGATACATAACCCGTTTCCAACCATAAAGCTGCCCCGATGGGCGAAGAGCCTGGCTCATGTCGTTTGTCGGCGTCAACTTCTGCTGTACCATTATCGAATGCCAGACATACAACATGTGACAGCCCTCTGTTTTGGGGCAAGTTATCTCTCAGCCTTCACGTTCGAAGTGCTCTACTACTTTCGCCCACGCCCAATCTTCCGATTGTTGGCTCTGGGATTTGGATCCGCTGGCCTGTTCGCACACACCTTATTCCTAATCTACGTCAAGTTGTTACTCGCTTCCCCTTCAGCTTCCGCCGTCGCCGTAGGGTGGATTCTATCTATCTTCTATCTAACCTTGACGATCCGTCGATCCTCCGTTCCTTGGGGGTTGTTCGTGTTGCCAATCTTGATAGGATTGACAACCCTCAGCGTATTTGTTTCTTCTGGTCCTGAGCCCCTGAAACGATCTCTGATCTCGTGGTTGCAGAATGGTGAGAACTTGAAAGTGTGGCCTCGAATCCACGGCATGTTTTTGCTGGGAGCCGCCGTCGGAATTTCCGTCGCGTTCTTTGCCAGTGTCATGTACTTGATTCAAGCGGCGAGGGTGAAGGCCAAGGTGCCACCGCAAAAGGGAATGAAGTTGCTAAGTCTGGAACGCCTGGAGATGATGAACCGGCGCGCGATTACGTGCTCGTTTCCGTTGTTGACGTTGGGTTTGCTTGTGGCCCTTTGGTTGGCTTCCCAAGGATACCCAGGGTTCGTCAGTTTCGGAAACTGGAAACTTCTCACGTTGGTAGTCCTTTGGATCGTCTTCACCGGCTTGCTCTACCTTCTGTACAAAACGCATGCGTCGGGCCGATCGATTGCCCTTTGGACGATCGTCGCATTCGCACTGATGGTTCTAAGCTTGGCATCCTCCTTCCACCCACTCGTAAGAAGTGGAGGGACGTGATGATCTTTCTCGTCATCGGATGTAATTACCGAAATACTTCTGTAGAGGTACGCGAACGCCTGGCCTTCGAAGGAGACAAGTTACCCAGAACTCTCCATGAACTCGAGGCCCGATTCGGGTGCGAGAGTGTCATCCTGAGTACTTGTAATCGCGTCGAAATATACCTCGCCAGGACCGACTCCCATTTGGCTCCCCAATCCGATTTGGTTGCCGAGTTCCTCGGCGAGATTCACGCCCTCCCTCCCGAATCGATCCTCCCACATCTCTACCAATACAACAACGTCGATGCCGTTCGTCATCTGTTCACCGTCACCTCGAGCCTCGACAGCATGATCGTTGGCGAAGGCCAAATCGCCGGGCAAGTCAAACAGGCCTACGAGCTATCCAAGGAATACGATGCCGTGGGGCCTTACTTTCACCAGCTCTTCCAGACCGCCCTCAAAGTCTCGAAACGAGTCAGAACCGAAACCGGAATCGCCCACGGCCACGTTTCCGTCTCCAGTGCGGCGGTCGATTACGTCAAACAGGTCTTCGACCACTTCAACGACAAGACCGTCCTTGTCATCGGTGCCGGAAAGATGGGCGAATTGACCCTCAAGCACCTTCAGGCCCTCGAACCAAAAAGGATTCTGGTCACGAATCGGAGCCCCCAAAAAGCCATCGAAGTGGCCGAAGAGTTCTGCGGACAACCGGTTCCCTGGGATAACCTTGACGATGCACTCGCTCGCGCCGACATCGTCCTGAGTACGACCGGAGCAACCGAACCGATCATGACCAAGCAGCGTTATAAGAAAATCCTCGCGAAACGAACCAGCGGCCGGGTCGTCATTCTCGACATTGCCGTTCCACGTGATTTCGACCCAGATATCCACGATGGCGACCGTACCTGCTTGTTCAACATCGACGACCTCACGCGATTGAAAGAGGAAACGCTCGAAGCCCGACGAAAACACATTGGACCAGCGAAGAACATCATCGAACAAGAACTGAAACGATTTCAGAAGGACTGGTCACGTCGACAGAATGGCCCTATCATCGCCAAACTCAAGCAAGATTCCGAAGGCAAACGACAAGCCGTCGTCGATGGTCTATTCAAAAAGCTCAATGGTCGACTGAACGACCAGGACCGCAAAGAGATCGAATACGCGTTCTATTTGTTCGAGAACCGACTGCTCCACGGTCCCATCTCGGCGTTGGCCGAGGAAACACAAGAACTCCACAATCGCCATACCCTCCTGGAAGCCCTACGGACTTTGTTCCGATTGCGAGAGTGACAATCGAAAACTCAAAGATGAAAGAAAAGAAATCGGACGTTGCCCCTGGGACCATCTCACCGTCCTCGAAGTTACGGCCCAGACACAACAAACCACAACCAAAATCCTCGCTTTCTCTCCTTTCACCTTCCACCTTTCACCTTCCACAAACCAACCTTTCTCGCCCCAACCGGTACAGCAAACAAAGTACCGTCCCTAGTCACCGCAAGATCCTCGGAACTCCACGTCGACAACCGCGACAGTTCTTTTCCAGTCCTGCGGTCGTGAAATGTAACCAAACTTCCATCGGTCCCGGACAGAAAATAACGTGCCATTGCCGGAATCGCGATGACTTGGAGTGAGTTGTTACTTTCCGGTGGCTGCCGAAAGATCGTCTTACCAGACCCCAACTCCAAAGCCGAGAGATACTGTCCCAGTGCCCCAACCAACAGGTAGCCTGTGTTCGCATCCCACGCCAACGCAGTCAGCCGATTGACTCCATATCGCTTCAGAAGTCGGCCCGTTGTTTGATCCCAAACGCGAATGGACGACGACCCATGGCCTCCAGTAACCACACGACCTTTGGACGTAAACTCAATGAAAGTCCGCAAAGCCGTGTCGATCTTGGCGGCCCACAGATACTTCCCTTCCGAGGTATAGAATTGAAGGGTTCGTTGATCCGTGACAGCCAAATACTTTCCGTCCGGGGAAAAGGAAATACCCGACGGATGACGAATTCCATAAGCCCCCCAAATCCGTTTTCCTGTCGCAACACTCCAGACTTGCACGCTACCGTTTCGCTCACCTACTAGACACGCCAGACGCTTACCGTCTCGCGAGAAGCTGATGCAGTGGATGCCCTTGCTCCTTCCTAATGTCTGCGGACAAAGAGTAGCTTTTGGTGCCGTTGCCTCTTTCACGGCCCAGACATAGATACGCCCTGATTCAGTGCCAAGGGCGAGCCACTTCCCGTCCGAAGACAGGGAGAAGGTCGTTAACTCAGATTTCGCGCCTGCAGAAAAGGTCGCAACGAGTTGAGCCACTGGCACCGATCGCTTCCGATTCGTCAAGCCCACTGTATCGGTCAACGGGATAACGCTGCTCAATAGTCCTAGAACAAGAAGAGTGACATCGCAGATACAAATCATGGAAATCGATTCTCCAAGCTTCTCAAATAGCCGAACGCGAGGACACGACAAGTAACCTACCGAGACTGCAACATCCTTGGTAGTGTGAAAGTGGCCTTTCGAATCAAGGAGACAACAGATGCCGACCGAGAAACCAGACCTGGGATTTTCCACCCTGGCGATCCATGCCGGACAAGACGCCGACCCGGCGACGGGAGCCACTATCGTTCCCATCTACGCCACCTCGACCTATACCCAAACCGCCCCCGGAGAACATAAAGGATATGAGTATTCGCGAAGTGGCAATCCCACTCGGACCGCCCTGGAAACATGTCTGGCAGCCATCGAAGGAGGCGAACGCGGACTTGCATTTGCATCCGGCCTCGCGGCGACAACGGCCGTCCTGTCGACATTACAACCCGGGGATGAGGTCGCCGCATCGGCAGATCTCTACGGCGGGACTTTCCGACTCTTGGATAAAGTCTTCAAGCCGTGGAACCTAGTCTCTCGTTTCACCGAAGACGTAACCGTCGATGGGTTCCGCCAAATCATCAACGACAAGACCAAGCTCGTCTGGATCGAAACACCTACAAACCCGCTACTCCAAATCGTGGACATTGCGGCAATCGCCGAAATCGCTCACTCCGCCGGAGCGATCCTTGCAGTCGATAATACGTTCGCGTCACCCTACCTACAACAGCCCCTCAAACTTGGTGCTGACCTAGTCATCCACAGCACGACCAAGTACATCGGCGGCCACTCCGACGTTGTCGGTGGTGCCGTCATCGGCTCCAAAGAGTTGCTCGCACCAATCGCCTTCTATCAAAACGCCGCAGGTGGAGTTCCCGGACCGTTCGACGCATGGATCACCCTCAGAGGCATCAAAACTCTTGCAGTACGCATGGAACGACACTGCCAGAACGCCAAACAACTTTCCCAATGGCTCAAATCACAACCACTGGTTGACAAGCTTTATTACCCTGGACTCCCAGAACATCCTGGACACGAACTAGCTGCCAAACAAATGCGTGGCTTCGGCGGGATGATAAGCGTCAGCATCAAGGGCGGCAAAGAAGCGGCGTTGCGCGTCCTGACCCGAACCAAATTGTTCAGCTTGGCGGAGAGTCTTGGCGGTGTCGAATCGTTGATCGGACATCCCACAACGATGACACACGCAAGCATACCCAAGGAAACCCGCGAAGCCCGAGGAATCGACGATGGGCTAATACGATTCAGTGTTGGCATCGAGGAAGTAGAAGATCTACAGGCCGATTTGGAACAGGCTTTTCATTCAAGTTAACGCATTCCGAGGGATCCCCACTTTTTTTGGTAAGACACGACCTGCTGCGCGCATCGAAAAGGCATAACAAAAAACACTCAGCTTCAATCAGGTTGAGTAGTCACATCAACAGCAGTGAGTTCCCTCATGATCCATAAAATGTCTACCTTCAGTGCACCCTTTCTGGCCGTCGTCCTAACAACCACCTGGACCGGCCTTGCCGATGCTCAGTTCTTCGTTCGAACATCTGCAAACTCCATCTCGCGAGCGGCCTTCGGCCTCAACACCTTCGGTGGACGAACCGTCAAGTTTCGAAAATCGGTAACCAACTTTGGCCGCGGCTTCTCATCGACCCGGAAAGTGGTCGGTGTCCAAACGCCTTTTGGGACTACGGTATCCAGCTTCACTCGCGGTTTCGGCCCGACACGTTTTGGCACCCCCGGATTAGTTCAATCGAGCTTCGGTACCCGACGATTTCGTTCCGCCGGCAGCCGGAACTTGAGGCGGTCTGGTTTCCGGACTCGCGGTGTTCGGTCCTTCGGCCGAGTCGGAACTATCAATACCTCCTTGACCCGTATCCGATAGCGGTCACCATCGATTATCGATTGTCGTACCTCCTTTGTGCCCCCGTCTGCCGTCAGGATGATGGCAGACGGGGGATTGTGAAAATGGTTCCGCAACCTTTCCTATTGGTAACACTTTACCAGTCTGAAGTAGGTTTCCATAAATCCAAGAATCACAAGAGTTTCTGACGGTGGCAACAAAGCGATTCTTCAGACGCATGAAAACTGGAACTCCTTGCGAGCTAACAAGTTACAGATTTAGTTACTTCAGACTGGTAAAGTGTTACTCCTATTCCAACATTTTTAGAGAGCCCTGGACATGAACCGACTCGCTGGATTTCTACTTCTTTCAACGATTGCGATTACTGGAGTCGTCCTGGTCTTGACTCGACCAATGTTCGGCATAACTCCCAACCCGACCACCAATGATGTCAAACCAGACGAATCGTCTTTCGCCGTATTGGAGCTGTTCACCTCCGAAGGTTGTTCGAGTTGCCCTCCAGCCGACGCGTTGTTCGCAGAGGTGTTGCAACAAGCCCGCAAACAGAACAAACGGGTCTATGGTCTATCGTTTCACGTTGACTACTGGAATCGGCTTGGTTGGAATGATCCATTTTCGAACAAAGAATACACGCGCCGACAAAGAGACTATGCTCGTGCATTTACCTCGCGACGAGTTTATACTCCGCAGCTTGTCGTCAATGGAACCACAGAGTTTGTCGGGTCGGATCGAAACCGGCTCTCTCGTAACCTGGCAAAGGCCCTTGGCCTTCCGGAAAGAACGCAAGTCAAGTTGGAACTGAAGCCCGCAGGCAAATCAAAACTCGTTGTCCTCTACGCAGTAACGCCCACCAAAAACTCCGTCTTGAACGTCGCCTTGGTCGAGCGAGACTTGCAATCACAAGTCACGACGGGAGAGAATGCACAACGAACCTTGCATCACACCAACGTCGTCCGTGCCTTCCGAATCATCGATCTGAGTCTATCTGCAAAAGGAAAAGTGGAGCTAGAGATCCCGCAAGGAATCGTTCGCAAGAAAGCATCCGTGATCGCGTATGTTCAAGAGAAAAGAATGGGTGCAGTGACTGGAGCTTCGGAAGCACCAATACCGGATGGAAAATGAGTTTTGCGATTAGGCTGCAGTCGCATTCCAATACCAATGGATGAACAATCGTATCTGGTTTCGTGGCAAGCGAGGACCTGGCCACGAGCCACATCCTGAGTGACGGGTGTTTCGATTCCCCTCGCTTCCCTCGACATTGTGTGCTGAAACTCCCGATGCTGAACTAATCAGCATCGGGTGTCTTGTACCTTATTCCTCATTATACTGCTCCAGTTCACGCAAATAATCCAAAGCCTCATCGAGCGTCCCGACAATAGCACCAGGAACTCGTCCGCCTTTGTCACACTCGCTCAACAGCATCAATTCGTCGAAGTCCGGACTCGACGCGAGTCGCTTCTTCATCGACATCCCAAGTTCTCCGGTCCGGTAAAGGTGAGCATCCATGTGATGACGAATGAAAAATTCCGTTCGGTCGGTAACGTAACCTTCAAGCACTTCGAGGCCGGAATTTACGTGATCCGAACGATCGATCCCCTTGCCCACGTCGTGGAGCAACGCCGCAATCAAAAACTCCTCGTCGTACGGCAAAGCATCTTTCGCCAGTTCAAAGACTTGCAAAGAGTGATAAAGCACATCACCTTCGGGATGATATCGGGCATCCTGTTTCACATCTTCGAGTGGCGCCATGAGCATACGAAAGTACGCATACGGATCCATCCGTTCGGCCTCGGCGTCCAGTTCGGCATCCAGGTCCAGTTCCGGATATTCCGTGCCAAGCATGTGCTCCAATTCTTTGATGGAAGCACGCTCGATCGCCTTACCCGTGATCGAACTCCGAAAAACGTAATGAGCCTTGTCTTCCGCGTAAACCGTCAATTCGGAATTGAAACGATCGAAAACATGGATATGCGTGAAAACCCGAGTTTCGTTGAACTTATTGATTTCTTTACGTTCGACGTCGTACTGAAATCCGTGTTGTTCGAGAATGTCTGTAATCAAACCAATGCTGTCGCTAAAGACATGTAGGTCGATGTCAGAGCCCTTACGGATATGACCCGTCATCACGCTGCCGATCAACCGCGGGCGAAATCGTGCAAGCAAGCGCATCAAACGCAATGCTTCGAGTCGCATCTGCTTCAAGTTATCCAGACGCTTGTCGCCTTCGTGCATCCTCGCAAGTGCTTGAATTTGTTCGCGGATTTCGGCGTTGGAGGGGAGATCTTTGGGTTTGACATTGCGACCACAAAGCCGTTTGGCGGCCTTGCGTTTGGCAGTGTAGTACTCTGACTCGAGTCGTTCGTACATCAGCCGTGCTGCGGCGAGTGCAATGGCGTGGCGGAGCCTGACATCTGTCATCCTTTCATGCGCCGATATTCGTAGCCCATTGTTTGCGGCGCGAGGCTATTCTGACGAGAACCACCTATTTGGGTCTTCCAGTATGAAGTATTCTTCCCCAATTAGGTTCATGGTGTCAAGAGGTTTGTGACAATGCTGGGAGTTGTGAGTTTGGGAAAGTGGAAACATTTATCGCTTTGCAGAATTCTTTTCTGAAAGGAGTTTTGTTTAAGTTTCATGCCTTCACTCCGTTAGGAAGCTATCTTTTATCTGAAAGTTTCCAGGCCAAAGGCAACTCCGTTCATCCCTCCCCGAGACACAACAGGTGAATCTTGAACACACCCATAAAGCCCACCAATTCGGAATGGGCACGACGAGCCAAAGAATACCAAAGCCAACTCACAATGCCCACCGGAGCCCTTGGTCAACTCTTGGAGCTGGGCCAACAGCTGTCCACGATTCAAGAAACAGTAAGACCGACAACGGAACCAACCGCGGTAGTAGTAATGGCAGCCGATCACGGCATCGCCGAGGAGGGAGTGAGCGCGTATCCTCAAGAAGTCACCCAACAGATGGTTCGGAATTTTCTGAGTGGGGGAGCCGCGGTGAACGTCCTCTCTAGGCGACACAACATCCGAATGATTGTCGTTGACGCTGGCCTAAAAGAAACGGTGGAGATACAACCCACCAACTCAGAACTCACTTGGGTCGGTAACCAAGCCATCGAACGCGGAACTCAGAATTTCTTGAAACAAACTGCCATGACCTCTGACCAAACGAACTCGGCCATCCAACTGGGCCGGACAGTGGTCCAAAGCCATCTTGTTCCCGAGGACGTGCGAGTTGTGGCTCTGGGAGAAATGGGGATTGGCAATTCCACCAGCGCCGCCGCATTAGCAGCGGCCCTAACTGGTATCTCCCCGGCGAACGTAACTGGCAAAGGAACTGGCGTCGACGTGGCCGGGTGGAGACACAAGGTCGATGTCATCCAAAGAGCCCTCGATAAACACTTTCCCAATCAGATGAAACCAATCGAGCCCAACCTGGCACTCCAATGTGTTGGCGGATTCGAGATCGCTGCGCTAGTCGGAACCGCTTTAGAAGCGGCTGCGCACAGAATGATCGTTGTGCTTGACGGATTGATAAGCACTGTCGCAGGGTTGGTCGCAGCGCGTCTCGACCCGAACATAACCGGTTACCTTGTCGCATCCCATAAAGGCACCGAACCAGGACACAAGCATGTACTCGCCGCGCTTGGGCTGCGTCCGTTGTTAGATCTTGAACTTCGGTTGGGAGAGGGGACTGGAGCTGTTCTTGCGTACTCATTGTTGCAAAGTGCCGCAGACATCATGCGCGACATGGCAACCTTCCAGAGCGCTCAAGTCAGTGATCGGAGAACTCAGGAACAAGAATCCAACGGAGACGGAACCAATCATTCCACGGACGGTTCATTCTCAGAGTGAGTTTTTTGCAATTCCATGTGCACCTGCTTGAGACCGTAAGCACACAACTCGAATTCCTCACTCAGCCGACGAAGAACCTGGGATTCATCTCGATGTTCGTCCTCGTCGAACGTACTCGCGATATAGTACGAGCGCTTCCCTTGAGCGGTATAATCGACAAGGTTATCCGCCGAAAATCTATCTTGCAATCGTTTCGTACCTTCGGCAAAAGCGCCTGTCCAGAAGAGCGTAAAGTCGCCGATGTGTTTGTGGTATTCTCGTCGTGTCCTTCCCTCGGGTGGGAGAGATTCGGCTTCGAACACCATCTCCACGACCTCGGTCAACTGTTTCCCTTGCGAACTCCTGAGACGATGCAAGGAATCCATATGGATGAACCGAGATAACATTAGTGAGAGGTAGTCGATCAGGTTCGGATCGGCAACACCCAACTCGGAAACAAAGGTTTGTTCGGTCACACCGGCAAAAAGCCGACGCAAGGGATGGTCTGAATTGTAGTACCACATAAATGCACCTCTTCCAAAACAGCCATGACCTCCATGTCACGCCATAACTAGGTAATGATACGATATGTTACCCAGGTGTCAAACCCAAACTTGACAGAAACTTGTCTAAGAATTTGCGAAGAATTCACAAAAATGGTAAACAAAATCGGAATCAGCCGTGCGAAACGTGATGATTTTGACTTGAACCAACCGAGTTTATCCACGAACGTGCTTCAAACCGATTGCACCGTCAGAGCATAGAATACTACGGCGGAACCACAGGCAACGTTCAGCGAATCCACTCGGCCAGACATCGGAACGGTCACGACCATGTCGCATTCACCAAGCCATTCGTGAGACAACCCCGCTCTCTCGCTCCCAAGTAGGACTGCGAAGTTGGCGAAATTTGGGACGTCTCGAATGCTGGTGGCATCCGGTGACGCGCTCGTTCCGATGATCGGAAAACCCTTACCGCGGAGTTCGCGAACGTCCGCCATCAAATCGTGTGACTCGAATATCTTGATTCGAAACACGCTTCCAGAAGACGCCCGGATGGACTTGCGTGAGTACACATCCGCCCCTTTGTTCTCTGGCACGACCACACCTGCCGCTCCGAACGCAGCCGCATTACGAACGATGGCTCCAAGATTACTTTCGTCCGCAATTTCCGGACACACGACGACAAATCCACCTGTGACCGACTCCGAAACGGAAGCCGAAGTTGGACGCTCGGCACACGCCAGAACGCCTCGATGAAAATGGAATCCCAAGAGTTCGTTGACTTCATCCTTCGACGCCAGCACCAACCGAGCACGGCCTGCGACGAGCGGGAGGAGATCCTCGTGTTGCCCTTCAACGCACAAAACAGACCGCACCTGGAAATCGGCAGCAAGCAGCTGCTCCACCGGCCATCGCCCTTCCACGATGAACGTCGCTCCGCGAGTAGAACGACCCTCGAGAAGATAATCTTTTAATGACGGTTCTCGGTTCAATTCTGTACCGGGCAAATTGCCTCATCCTTTCCAGAACCATTCAAGTCCACAGTCTTGCTCATTAGTTATATAACCCTCCCATTTTCCGAATCTCTTCGACTGGGACCCGGATATCGAGTTGCAGGTGCTCAGTTCCCAATCCCAAACTCCCAGAAGTCAAGGGGAAGGGGTTGTTGACGATCGCGGTTCGGTTCCTTGGCTTTCGGCCTGATAAGCGGCTCAAATTCGGAGCGGAAATATGCAATTCGAAGTGACGATCGTTCTTGGTCAATTTGGAGAACCTGGCCAATGATTTCTCCGTCGCCAGACCTCGGTTGTCCTCTTTCAGATTTCGAAGAGTTTGATCAAATAGTTTTGTGTCCGAACCGACGAGCATCACGATTTTGTTTTCGTGAACGGCCAACCGGATATTTTCCCACTCTGGCCCGAGGAACGAAACGAGTTGCTTGGTGACCATGGTGTTGGCATTGGCAAGTTTGAGACGGAGGACGCTTACTTGGTATCCCAGTCGCTCCTCCACGTTGGGAATCAGGGCGAGCGTCGTACGTATTTTTTTCAGAGGGTTCTGGCCTTTGAATTGTCTCCGAGCCAACTCCAACCGGTCTTCGATGTTCTCCAACATTTGACGAGCCACGCGGGCAGTTTCAGGATCGGTGGACTTCGTGGCCTTCTTCAAATACGGTACGGCTTTGGAGCCCAAAAGTTGTAGTTTGAGTCTCGCAGAAGCACGCCGACGGTATCGGGGGCTGCTCAAATCTTGGATGAGTTGATCGACATCGAGTCCTTTCTCGGTCTTTTGTTTCTTGAGCTTCAAATTGGACCCGTCGGCGATTTGGGCGATTTCTTTCATGGCCGAAAGGAACTTCTGAGCGTTCTCAGGCTTGAGGATCGCAATCCCGCTGACCAAGCCTTTGTCGGGATCATCGGTCAGGTACAATCCGGTCCGGAATCCTTGCAGTCGCCCCACAACTTCTTCGAAGACTCCTTCGAAAATGGGTAAATCGGCTCGCGAGAACAGTCCTCGGGGGGAGAACCACCCGATCCAAAACTCCTTGCCGAGTCGAGGGAGGATCATGGCGGCAGCCACCCCGTTCGCCCGAAAAGCCTGGGCAACGAGGACATTCCCTTTGGGCAGATACGCTACCGAAGAGGGCGACTTGCCAGCTCGCAACAACTCCAGAAACTCTCGGGCGGCCTTCTTCGACTTCTGGTCGAAGCTGGCCGAGAAACGGACGTTCACTCCATCGTTGACTTGAGCTCGAGCGAGAACGAGGTTGACCGCCTCAATGAGTTTCGCCGATTGCAAGAGAGTCTGCTTCATTTGGGGCAATTTTTCCTGCTTGGCCTGTTTTTTCAAGTCTCGACTCAAACCCCGCCCAATCATCGTAAAACCGGTTTTCGTCGGATTGTAGGAAAGCAGAATGTCCGCATCCTCGCAGAATTCGATTTGTCGTTTCGTAAACGTCGTCCGGAGAGATTTACTCTGTGTGATAGTCTTCCCTAGCAATTTCGTCGCGATCAAATACATCTGTTTATCTCGGCCCAACACAAAGGGATTGCCAGAAGGCAAAACAAAGTTCCTCTGCCCGGGACTTTTGCGACTGCGGATTACTTTTCCAGACTCGAGTTCTTGCTGCGAGACCCCGTATCGTTTCGCAACCTCCGCGAAATTCGATGGGGAAAAAACAATTGCCCTCCCATCCGATCCCACGGACGTGGCGAGCAGACCAAACGGGCGAGTCCGGTCGACCACTCCCGAAATGCCGAGCGGAGAGATCAAAAACGTCTCGACGATCTGCGAAATCCGGAGCGGAAACCTCAACTTGGCCTCCGCGTAGAGCTTGTCACCTTTCTTAGCCAGCGATTTGAGGTTCGGGACGAATATCGAAGCTTCTGTTTCCTTGGGCACCAAGCCGAAGGGCGTTTGGCTCTTGGTTTGCCCCAACGACATCGATCCACAAGCCAAAACCAAGAGGCACGACACGAAACATTTTTCCGACATGGAGACTCCAACTCACGTGTAGGCAGGTATTGTGTGGGCAAAAGAAACCACGAACGAGTGGAACGTGGCCCAAGCGTTTCCGCTATTCTCGTAAAAACGGAATCACGTCGCAACAAATCCCTGCGCAAACATTGTGATACCCGGCGTTCCGAGAGAGAAGAAATCACTTTTCAATCACGATGACATGTGTGGTTCACTAAACTCAGCCGCCTTCGGGCATTGCCTTCTCAAATAGCGGAGCAAATCAATGTCGAAAAGAACTCGTATTCAATCATTAATTGCAGTCGTCGCCTTGACCGTTGGGTTGATCACCGTTTCGGAAGCCAATGCCCAAAGATATTCCCACCCATCTCGCTTCCAAAAACCCATTCCTTTTCCCAAACGACCCACTCCGAAATCACGAATCACGATCCAACGACAGTCCACCTTGCATCAGTTAAAACCGACACTCGTTAGCAAGTTTCGTCCTGATTTGTACTTCGTTGGAGCCGGAGACTTGACGGACATTCTCGACAAACGGCCGATGAGAGATAAGATGTGGTTCCGCATCGGCAACAAAGGAAAAACGACGGCGAAGAACTTTTGGGTCCGGACATATTTCTACACCATCGTCACAGCTTCTAACGGAAAGCCGCGTGGGAAAGTGAAGCGAACCCGGAGCTATTGGGTGTCACAACTCAAACCGGGAACAACCCGCAAATTCTATCCCCTCAAGGTGAGCAATCCACCCAAAGTCGGAATTCGATGGGCGGTCAACGTCGATACCACCAACCGAGTCCCCGAAATGCGAGAAGATAACAACAAGTCCGGGAGAATGTGGACGACCTATCCCGATGCGTTTCTGAGGCAGATACCATTTGACCCAGTGCCGTGATTAACATAGGACATGGGAACTCATCAACGAATCCATTCATACGTGGCCGATTGGCCGAAACTTTCCTCCACCTCAACTCGGAGGAATTGTGGCTCAAAGTCGTACTTGCTGCGAAGTTCCTCGAGTAGCCTTCCGGCCAACCACTTACCAAGCAGTTCCGCCGTGGTGTTTTCGATTGGCAACAAAACGCAGTCTTCCCTGGGAAAAACCCACTCGCGGTCTTGAAATCGAACGCGAATCCCCCGGCCAGCCTCTTCCAGCGTGATGTGTGGATTCTTGGTCGGCAGGAGCATCCGGTGGTCAAGTTCGTCGGTCACCTGTCGCCCAAGTCGCTTGAGCGTCACGAAATCGAAGACATACCAATTCTCATCCAGTTCTCCGCCGACTTCGATAGCCGTGCGGTAGTTATGGCCATGTAGGTGTTCACATTGATCGCCGTCGTAGGTGATAAAGTGACCGCTGCAAAAGACCAGATAATCCTTGGTAACTCGAATGTGAAAACGCTGCTTCATAATATGTTTCCGGCGGTCCGGCTGAAACCAGACTGCAACATCATTCCTCGATGACTCCAGGACCGATCGCTCGACTTTTTCATCGACTGGTATTGACCCGAGGAACAACCAAGAAGTCCAACGAGCTGACCTCGCTGACTACTCACGTTGGTCTCGAAAGCCAAGCTGTCCTACTATTACCAGCGACACAACGGTGTTATGATACCTTCACGCAACGCGAGGTACAAGGAACCCGCTACAAGATCGGCTGTCGTACCTGGGTTTCGACGATTCCCGTCAGCTCGAAGGTAAACATCGAGCTCCTGAAACTTGCGTTCTCGTACCGTTGGCTCACTCTCTCGTTGAACTTCGAGTGCCTGTCGTTGTATTTCCTTGGCCTGAACTTCGCCGCACTTCCGCTCCACCAACGTGTCGCGATGATGGCTCAGATACCACAAGTACAACTCAATGATCGAGCGTTCCAACGGCTCCCCTCGCTCGATGCCTCGGTCAAAAACCGCACGAGTCGCAGCGATCATGGGACCGAACGCCTCAACGTATTGTTTCGCGATCGAGTCGCGGTCCGCCGCCATCGCCATGATTTCTCGCAGCGGAAGCGTGGGCACCTCTCGAACATCCTGGTCTTCCACCTCGCCGAGTCCCCCCGGTTGTGCAATCCGGATGGCCTCGTAAACTTGTTTAGAGTCTTCGATCGTCAGGACGTCCAACACTCTCTCGATCCCGACCCCCAATTCTTCTCCATCGGGAATTGCGGCTAGAGGAGCCAACAACAGGATAATTCCAAGATTGGTATTCGTATCCGTGACCTGACGAGTCCTCTTAACGGACTCCAGAACGGTCTCGCCAACCGATCGGTCCAACGCGGTGTCCATCACCGGCGCGATGGCCGCCGCACTCACTAGGAAATCAACATAACTCACGTCTTCAAAATCCACATACCGGTGAACGTTCCCTGGCTTGCGTGCGGTTGCCTCCCAAATACACGCGAGTTGAACGTAAAGACCACGGGGTGTTTGGCCTACTGGTTGCGAGTGAGCCATCGAATCATTTCCCCTGCAATGTCGACGTCACAAACACGCGTCAAGGCCCGCCATCCAGGCACGCCATTGACTTCGAGAACGAAATACCCACCTTCAGGATTCGGCAGCAAATCGACTCCGGCCACAACCACACCTGTGGCTTCGGTCGCGCGTAAAGCCAACTCTTCCTCGAGACTACCGATCGTCGCAAGTTCGCACTTGCCTCCCCGAGCCACATTCGTCCGCCAGTCATCATCCGAATGCCGTTTCATGGAGGCAAGAACACGACCATCCAACACAAAGACACGTAGGTCCCACCCTGGATGGTTGATGTATTGTTGTAGATACAAAACCGACTGGGTACGCTCAAGTGTCCGGAACGTACGCCACGCCAAATCGGGGTCGCTGACTCGAAGAATCCCCCGGCCCTCTGACCCAAAGATTGGTTTGACCACGACATCTTTTCCCAGAAACTCAAAGGCCTCCATCGACTGTTCAGACGTCTGGCAAACGGCCGTTTTCGGAAAAGGCAAACCCGCCGAAACAAGACGCGTCCCTGCGAGATACTTATCGATACAGATTTCCAGCGTCCGTGGCGGATTCATTACCCGCACTCGATTCTTTTCGAGCGTTTGTAGGGCATCCATCCGAAAGACTACCTGTTCGAGCGAACCCAAGGGCATCGTCCGAACCAGCACCGCCTCGAACTGGTCGAGGGACACCTCGCGAAAACGTTCGAGAGCTTCTTTGGGTGTCTGGCCAATGACGCCGACCAAACGAGAGAAGGCCACGACTTCGAGACGATGACCTTGGCCTTCTGCCGCGTGTTGCAGGGCCTTGGCGTGCCAACCAATCGGGCCGGCCAACAAAGCGATTTTCATTAGCGAAATTTCCTCAACGGGGACGGCGGAGCCGCCTTACACCAACCGAAGACCGTCAGGAAGGAATTTCTCATCGAATCCTCGCTTTCGTCTCGGATCGAGGAAAAGCCCTCCTCTACCCCAGGAAGCTGCCCAAAGACTCAAATTCTCGTCGGAAGAACCGGCTTCTGCTTTTTCTCCAATCAGGATATCGTGAGGGGGTGAATCGTTCCAACCTAACGGTGAGACGACGAACGCCTCACAATGGCATACCATACGTTTGCCCATAAACTTCGAGGAACCAACACCATCATGCACCGGCTGGCCGACTTACGAGAAATCCTCCATTACGTCCCCCAATACCGCGAACAGATCTTTTTGATCTCAATGGATGGCGCGATTGTCGCCCACCCCAACTTTAGCAACATCCTTCTGGACATCGCCCTGTTGCAGAGTCTGCGAATCCAGGTCGTACTCGTCCACGGAGCCAGTTACCAGATTGCGGCTCTGGGACAACAACGCAACACAACCCCTTCGAACCTCGATGGAACCGGTGTGACGGACGCAGCCACTCTCGAACTAGCTCTGACTGCAGCTACCGAAACGACCCATTCGATCTTGGAAGGGCTCACCGCAACGGGACTCCACGGTGCCGTCGGGAACGCCGTCATCGCCCATCCAGCTGGAATCCTACGTGCCGTCGATCATCTCTTTACGGGACGTGTCGAGCGTGTCGAAGGAAAGATCCTCAAAGCGTTGCTAGCCAGCGAAGTCGTCCCCATCATCCCTCCGTTGGGTTGTGACCGCACGGGCCAATCGTATCGAATCAATTCGGACGCCATCGCGGTCGCCGTGGCGGTCGCCTTGAATGCCGTGAAATTGATTTTCCTGACATCGGACCCCGGAGTGACCCTGCAGCCCTCCGCACCCGAACAAGAACCTCAACTCTTACGCCAGTTGACAGTCGAAGAAGCCGAAACACTCGCCTTCGAACGTCCCGGGGCGGTTGCGCCTCCGGTATTTTCCAAGTTGCAACATGCCGTGCGAGCCGCGAGACTTGGCGTTCCCCGAATCCATGTCATCGACGGCCGGGTCGAGGAAGGACTTCTTGGCGAGGTTTTTTCCAACGCAGGCGTCGGAACCCTGATCCACACCAACGAATATCAGTCCATTCGAACTGCTCAACGAAAAGACATATCGGCGATCGACTCTCTCATTCGGACGGGCGTCGAGAACGAAGAACTCGTCCCTCGAACCCTCGAACAAATCGAACAACAAATCGATGAGTTCTACGTGTTCGAAATCGACCATATTCCCGTCGGATGTGTGGCCCTGCACATGTACCCAGAAGAGAGAACGGCCGAACTCGCCTGTCTCTGCGTTGATACCAAGTATGAAAACCAAGGTGTTGCATCTCGACTTGCAAAATACCTGGAATCTCGCGCATCGGAAATGGGAGCCGAAACGATGTTTTGTCTCTCGACGCAGGCGTTCAACTACTTTGTCCAAAAGCGAGGGTTTGCGAAAGGTTCGGTCGACGACCTACCACTCGAACGTCGACGGTTACACGAACTTCACGGCCGAAAGTCGTTGGTATTGGTCAAAACGCTCAACCCCGAGTGATCCATCGTGGTCACAGGAAGTTGAAAAGCTATCACTTTCGATAAAGTCGCTTGTCCTCAATGTAGGCCTCTACGGCCCTCGGAATGATGTATCGGACAGTTCGCCCTTCAGCGATCCGTTGGCGAATGTCGCGACTCGCGATGTGAATGTCAGGCATGGTGATCACGCGAGAGCGTAACCGGCTGTCCTCAGAAAGAGCCAGTTTCGAAACAATCTGGTCACGGGAGAGAATCTCCCAACCAGGTCGGTTGGCAACTACGATCTCCACCATTTCCAGGATTTCTTCCGGCTTGTACCAACTTGGGAGGTCTACAAAACTATCTGCACCAACGAGCAGGAACAACTCATCATCTGAATAGGTCGTTCGGAAATGTTTGATTGTGTCGACTGTGTAACTAGGCCCGGAACGTGTATTCTCACTTTCATCAATCCGAAAATAGGGATTGCCCGAAATCGCTAACGTGAGCATCTCGACACGTTTGTCGAACGACGTCAGTTCGTCTTCGAGTTTATGTGGTGGGCGGGCCGCCGGAACGAAAAACACAGAATCCAGTTTTGCTTGTTCACGACACTGTTCGGCCAAAATCAAATGTCCAAAATGAACAGGGTCGAACGTGCCACCGAAGATGCCTAAACGCATAATTATAATTCGTCGATGATGGAATGTTGTAAGCTTTTGCTACTCGTAGCGACAAGTGCGAGTGTGATAGGTGTTCATGAAATTCCGGAGCATACTGGGAAGGTAACAGCCCAGTGATCACTCCGAAGTCGAGCCTCAAGACTAACATAGATTTCTAACAACACGGTAAATGAGCCAGACATCTTTCCGGTCGATCTCTGAAATGTGTTAAAGCTTTCGGGTATCGAAACACACAGTGGTCGCCGTCAGACAAGACTGACCGGATCAACTATCGTTTCGGCGGCGTCGCGAACAACGCCGCAACTGTCCCAACAACGAGTAACCCTATGAAGAGCAATAACGAAGGGACGTAGCCACCAAGATAGTCGTACGAGAATCCCATAATAAATGGCCCAAGCGCACACCCGGCCACGGTCGCCGTCCAAACCGAACTTCGTATTTTGCCGAGGTGTTCGCGGCCATAGTATTTCGCCCAGAGAGTATTGTTCGCTCCGATGAGTAAACCTTGAGATGTCCCAAACAAGGCTGCATAAACGTGCCCCATCCAGAGAGAATCCATGTTCAGTAAGACCGTTACTCCCATCGCCAAACCACCCGAACTCGCACACAAGATGAACTTCAACGGGCAGTAATCGGCCAGCGTTCCCCCAACAAATTGCAAGACAGCCATGCTAATCGCCACGGTCGTAAATGTCAGGGCCGCGTCTTCTTTCGTGAACCCCTTCCACTCGTAGTAGGAAACGATATTAAAAAAGATCCCTGTTCCGATCATACCCCACATGGCCACAAGTCCCGCCGCGATCCAATACGCTCGAGTACGCCAAGCCTGCCGCAAATCGTAAGAACGCTCTCCGGTAATTCCCTCGGTGACTACTGGCATCTTGTCGGATTCGATTGATATCCCGGTGCTGTCCTCCGATTTTCGATGAAACAGTTGCTTTCGTTTCTTTTCGGGCAGTTCGAGACTATCATCCGCTGCTCCCGGGGAAACCTGAGGGCGCAATGCTTGTTCGTCCTGTTCCACAGAGGACCTCGGATTCCCCTGAATCTTCGTAAATTTAGAAATGGAGCCAGGCAACCCATCAATGTGCTGACCAACATCCTCGGGACGATTGCGATACACCACAACAATTAACGGTAGAAGCACTCCCCACGTGAGAAGCCCCAAGGCAATGTACGATTCCCGCCACCCCAATTGGTCGATCAACAGTAAATATAAAATAGGCATGCCCGCAAACGCCGCCGACATACCCAACCCCGAGAGACCGCTAACAAAACCCAATCGGCGCGAAAACCACATGGCTAGCGTGTTACTCGCCACAAGTGTCAGGCCACCTTGACCGAATGCCCGGAGCATCAAAAAACCAAGTGTCAATACCACCATATTGTGAGCTTGCGAAATCAACAAACATCCCAGCCCGAGCAGAACGACCACCCCAAAAGTCACTCGACGCAGGCCAAACCGGTCAGACAACCAACCCAAAAAAGGCATCGGAGCAGCCGCCGTCAAACTCGCTAGGAGATAACAACCTGTCAACTCACTGCGGGTCAAATGCAGTGCCTTCTGAATATATGGATTGAAGACCGATACCCCAAACGTTTGACCAACGCTTGTCCCGATTTGAAGCAAGGCTGCGACAGGCAGCATCACCCAACCATAATAAAATCGACTGGGTTCGGAGCCTTCGCTCAACGTTTCGCCTGCGGAGAGTTCTTGTAGTGTGGCCACTTGGTCATCTGGAAGAAGAGAAATAAATTCGCGAGGGAAACACGGTGTGAGATTGATAGTGAGGCATTCGTCGACGTCAAGGACAGACTCTAAGTGGTAACGCCACAAAAGAGCCAAGTCATCTCATTATAGGATTTCCCTGCCAATCGTCCGTCCCAGTCGTATCGTCCGGTTTTCTCTTGAGTGGAAAAGGAACATGCTCCATGTTGAACTATCACCGAGTCTTCCGGGGATGGTAAAATTCCTTACACCGCTGATTCCTGATAGGCTCCCATCTCACCCCCCTACACAGACCTCGAGATAGCTTTCATGCAAGAGCACCACGAACTTCACAAAGACCACACACCGGATGCCGTCCGAGCTCGGCTAATGGAATCGAAATCCCATAGTTTTTTAGGGGACTTCGTCTTCGGCGCGATCGACGGGACCGTGACCACGTTTGCCGTAGTATCGGGGACAGCCGGTGCCGGAATGCCACCGAGTGTAGCCATCATACTCGGTTTTGCCAATCTCCTCGCCGATGGTTTCAGCATGGCTGTGGGCAATTACATGAGTAAGAAGGCCGAAGCTGAGTTCGTAGACCGCATTCGGCGAACCGAAGAACACCACATCGATACCGTCCCGGAGGGCGAACGGGAGGAAATTCGGCAAATTTTTGCCAACAAGGGCCTGGAAGGTGATGTCCTGGAGGAAGTCGTAGCCGTGATCACCAAAGACCGTGAACGCTGGGTCGATACAATGATCCTGGAGGAATTTGGTCTACAGCTAAACCCCGCTCCTGCCTGGCAAGCCGGAGTCGCTACCTTTCTGGCCTTTGGAACTGCCGGTTTGGTACCACTTTTGCCTCTATTGCTTCCGTTCAGCTGGACCAACACCCAAGCATTCGGAGTCAGCACAATGGCCACGGCCCTCACATTTTTCGGAGTTGGCCTGTTGAAAGGCCGCGTCGTCCATGGCTCGATTTGGAAATCAGGTCTTGAGGTTCTCTTGATCGGCGGGAGCGCCGCCCTTCTGGCGTTCCTGGTCGGGCTCAGTCTGAAAAGCCTCGCAGTCGTTTCCTGAGACAAGAACACATACAACACCGGGTTCATTCATGCAGAAAACGATCTATCAGCGCTACCAGGCCTTACAAGACTATGTGGGGTGGACAGAAGCGGATGCCGCCAGGGTCCGAAATCTGGCCCCGAAGCTCCAACCAGTGTTTCCAAAACTCGTCGAAGATTTTTACAACGAGATACAACGCCACCCAGAAGCCCACCAAGTCATCATCGGTGGAAACGAACAAATTCAACGACTGAAACGAACGCTCGCCGATTGGTTGCGCAAACTCGTCACGGGTCAATACGACGAGGCTTATGTCATAGGACGATGGAAAGTCGGCCTTCGCCACGTCGAAATTGGTCTTTCCCAAGTCTTCACCAACGCCGCCCTCTCCAGACTCCGTTCTGGAATCTGCCAAGGCCTCCAGCAGTCTTGGGACAGCGACCTGACAGAATTCGCGGCGTCCCTCCAGTCCATCAACAAACTGCTGGACCTGGACCTGGCAATCATCGAATGCGCGTACCAAGAGGAGAATCTGTTGCGAGTCCGCGAGCGAAGCGAAGCCACTTTTCGCACACTCGTCGAGGCCGCCCCATGCATGATCATCATCCTACAGCCCGCTTCTCGCATCCACTATTTCAGTCCCGGAGCCAGAAGCCTCACGGGGTACTCCGAAGGAGAGGTGCTCGGACGAGACGTACGCGGCACCCTATTTCCACACCACCGAAAAGATGATCCGAAGTTACACAGTCTCCTCGACGGCTGCGAGACGGCCCAAAATTACGAATGCGAAATCACCCATCGAGACGGTCTGCCCCGGTGGATCCTCTGGAATTCGAGACACCTTCACGATTACGAAGGCTCTCCCGCGATGTTAGTCGTTGGCCACGACCTGACCATCATCAAAGAAGCCCAGGAACGAGCGGTCCAGGCCGAACGTTTGGCAGCCATAGGGGAAATGGTTACCGGACTAGCACACGAAAGCGGCAACGCCTTGGCACGCAGTCAGGCTTGCCTCGAAATGCTCTCCCTCGAAGTCGATACGAATCCGGACGCCCTCGACCTAATCCAACGAATTCAGGATGCACAGGATCACCTACGCCAGCTCTACGACGACGTACGAGGGTACGCCGCTCCAGTTCAGCTCGACCAAGAAGTCTGGGATATCGCGGGAGTTTGGCGACAAGCTTGGCGGAATCTGCAACACCTACACAATGGGCGAGACGTCCGCTTCACCGAAATCACTACCGGGACAGAACTCCGCTGCCCTGTCGACAACTTCCGCCTCGAGCAAGTCTTCCGAAATATCTTCGAAAACGCCTTGGCCGCTTGCAAGGACCCAGTCGAAATCTCCGTTCGGTGTCGTTCCGCCAACCTCGACAACAACCCAGCACTCGAGATCACCGTCGAAGACAACGGACCAGGCATGACCGCCCAACAACGCAGACGAATATTTCATCCCTTTTTTACCACCAAGACAAAAGGCACCGGTTTGGGTATGGCAATTGCAAAACGAATTATCAATGCCCATCTCGGCACGATCGTAGTTGAAAGTGAGGAAGGCGAGGGAGCCAGAATCATCATTACTTTGCCACGAGAGACCTAATGACAGCAACTCTTCGAATCGTCGTGGCCGACGACGAACCTGACATACGCGAATACTTCCAAAAAATCTTGAGCCGATTAGGACACGATGTCGTGGGAACCGCGGAGGACGGTGAGGAACTGCTAGACTTATGTCGAATCCACAAGCCCGATCTGGTCGTTACCGACTTGCAAATGCCTGGGCTCGACGGATGTGAAGCGAGCAAACGAATTTGGGACGAGCGTCCTACTCCAATCATCCTGATCTCGGCCTACATTGACCCGCAACTGTTATCCTGTGCCAACTCCGGTCACATCATGGGGTACCTTGTCAAACCAATCAAAAGAGGCGATCTCACGGAAGCCATGGTCACAGCAATGAGTCGCTTCGAACAAACCTGCACGTCAATGACCGAATGCGCCGAATCGGATGAGTCGAACGAGGATGAAAGCCCCCCTTGACCGTTCCCGCGAGCCTCCGACGCCCTCAAAAGAAAGTCGGACAGAGTTCCAACCCTGTCCGAACAACAATTCCCGTTTTCACTTACAGACGAGCCCATCGACTCACGCAGGACTCCTGACCGACACCTTCTCTTCTTCCTCTGCAGTTTCCATAAACACCGGATTCTTGACGGTCACGACTGGACACTTGGCTTCCCGGAGAACGTGTTCCGCTACGCTCCCCATCAAGAGACGACCCAATCCGGTCCGTCCGTGCGTTCCAAGAACAATCAAGTCGCAGCCGTTCTTCTCTGCTGCGTGAAGGATCTCCTCGGCCGGATCACCTCGGAGGAAGAAATACTCAACCCGAACGGCTGGATCCTCCGGGCGGACGGCAAACAGCTGTTCTTTCAATACTGTGAGGTCTTCTGGAGGAGACGGCGGAGCGTTGAAATACGCGCCATGCAGAATCTCAGGCGGTGGAGCCACATGGATCACAATCAACTCGGCGTCGTAATCCTTGGCCAACGAACAGGCAAGTGCGAACGCGGCCTCGGATTGTTGAGAAAAATCTGTGGGATGTAAGATCGATTTGATGGGTAACATGGTTCGCTCCTTTCAAAGTTACGGACCTCAATAATAGTCAAAGCAACTCATATGCCGAACCATTATGAGCTAACCGCTCAAAGCAGCCTTTCGTGTCCCGTAGCCGATGAGAGAACTCACTATTGCGTTTGTCATGGTTGGTAGGCCGCGCAACGGCGACTGTTCCTCTCCATGGACCAGGATAAAACCTTTTCCATCCCTTGGCCCCTGAGAAACCAAGGCCAAGGAACCGGAAAAGTTCCGAAAGACTCATAATGAAAGAACCAGAAACGATTCGAAAACTGTGCGGAAATGTCACACGTGTGCGGTTCTTACGCAGAGGCGTTAGTCGAGGATTTGAACTCGTCGCCGAGGCCATGTTTGTTGATCAATCGATAGAGAGCGCGACGACTGACCCCAAGCACCTTGGCAGCACGGAGTTTATTCCCCTTTTCCTGTCTCAGGACAGTTTCAACATGACACCGCTCGACCTCGCGAAGCTCCTGGGCGTTGTGCAAACCATTCAACGAAATCGCACGACAGGAACTCACGGCCTTACTGTCATAAATGTTTTCCGGCAGATCATCGAGGGTGATACGGTTTTCCTCGGCGACAATCTGCGCTCGTTCGAGAACATTCGCCAGTTCACGAACGTTGCCCGGCCAATCGAAGGATTGCAAAGCCCCGATAGCATCGTCATCGATGATGAATGGCCGAGTTCCAATCCGGCGTGTCTCAAGAAAGTGAGCTACCAGTTCAGGAATGTCCTCCGGACGTTCCTTGAGAGTCGGCAGTTGAATCGTCACGACGTTGAGTCGGTAGTAAAGATCTTCGCGAAACTTCCCCTTCTGCTGCTCGGCCAGGAGATCCTTGTTGGTAGCTGCCACAATTCGAACGTCCGCGTGCAATTCGTGGGTCCCGCCAACACGGCGGTAGGAGCAGTCTTCGAGCACACGCAGTAACTTTGCCTGTAACGAAGGAGCCATTTCGGCCACTTCGTCGATAAACAGAGTGCCTCCTTCGGCCACTTCGATCAGTCCCGATTTTTTGTTGGTAGCTCCCGTGAAGGCTCCTTTTTCATGCCCGAAGAGTTCACTCTCGAGGAGTGTTTCCTGGAACGTCGCACAGTTGATCGTCACCAACGGACGATCTCTCCGCTGGCTGTTATTGTGCAAAGCTCGGGCGACCAGTTCTTTACCAGTCCCGCTAGCCCCTCGGATCAACACGGTTGCCTCGGTCGGCGCAACCTTCTCGATCATCCGAACAACCTTTTGGAGGGCCTGGCTCGACCCGATCAGACTATACCGGGGAGATTCGTAATGAAGATGATCGACCCATTGACGTTCGCGGCGAGCAAGGCGCACCTTCTCGTACGCCTTTTGGACGTGGATTTCGAGTTCGGAAAGAGGGAACGGCTTCGATAGGTAATCGTAGGCCCCTCGTTTCATAGCCTCGATGGCCGTTTGAATACTGCTGTGAGCAGTGAGGAGGAGAATTTCCAGATCAGGTTGTTTCTCCTTCAACCGAGGAAGGAGGTCGATCCCATTCCAGTCCGGCAAATTAAGGTCCAGCAACACGACGTCCCGCCGACACTGCTCGACAGACGTCAAAGCCTCCTCTCCATTCCGAGCCAGGCAAACTTTCATGTCTTGCCGCTCGAAACGACTCCGAAGAGTTTCCGAGAGCTGCTCATCGTCATCGACGATCAACAAATGGATGGGGTAACGTGGTTTCGTGTCCATGGCCTACTCTTGGGAATAGGGAATAGGAAAGCGTCTTCAGCTTATTTGCCTCCTCCGCCATCCGTTACGCAACACGACAAAAGTAATCCGACCGGCTGAGTTCATCTGCCGAGAAGTTCGAGGGGTTCCGAGAACAATGCGAAACCTCACCATCACGCAAACGTTTGACTTCCACACAAGCCAGAAGTCCCAAACTCGAGAGTTCCTCAGCCACAGAAATATATAGTATTAGAGCGTAAAACTAAGGCTCCTTCGGCATGGGTGCCTACCCAAAGTTCGAAATCGTTCATGATCGATAACGGGGTAAAGCCTTACACAAGAGCGACACCTAGCCAGGTTTCACTATCGAGCCTACGTTCTTCCCACCCTTAATGTCGAGACTTCACTCAAACGAGAAATTGGTCGAATGATCCTCTCGAAAGTGTGCGTCTGCGACATTCCGCACATATTGGTGACACCGCACACAAGTGAGCGTTAGCTCAAGGTACCCAAGAGCCGCACCATCAAGATTCAGCTGTTTCGCGCTCTTACTCACCTTCTCAGCAGCTCGACGAAATTCCGAACTGAACAATTTGTATTCTTTCGTCTTGTAAGCGAACCACTCGGCCGTCTTCGTCAGTTTTTGTAATTCGTCGGCATTTTTCTGAATCTTCTTGAAATCACCCAGAGCCAACCCTTCGAGCAAATTTTTCGAATTATCCAGTTTCTGTTGCATGAGCTTCCGAAAATGTTTAGTACCTTTCTCTTGGGTCGCTGACTCTTCCGAGCCACGATCTTGCTCTTGTTTTGGAACCCCTTGAGAGAGAGTTCCTCCAGCACCCAAGGACAAAAGTACACACGGCACGAGCCAAACGAATGGGCGGACAGCGGATTTCATGTTGAAAAACTCCTTCGTCACACAGGCGTGGTAGCCTAGTCAGGAGAATGTTGAAGATGGCGTAGAATGTCCATCACGCTGATGACCCCCACAAGAGTATCTTCGTGATCGACAACGAACAATCTGTGGACGTCAAGCTCCAACAGTTGCTCGACGACCTCCACACAGGATGCGTCTACTCGCACGGAAAAAACAGCTGGGGTCATGATGTCGCTGACTTGACACCAATCCGCCTGCTCCACTTGAAAACCAAGGAGGGGCTCCCCATCCGGTGTCCGGAGTTGAGACCGACTAAAAAACTCGGGAATTTCTGGAATCGTATTCCCTTTGCTTCGGTCGTGGATGATGATGTCGGACTGACTTAGCACGCCTATCGGGCGCCCCGAGTCGTCGATTACTGGCGCGGCACTGAAACTCTTTTCAGAGAAGAGAATCAAAGCTTCCTGGACTGTTGCGTCGTCGCGAAGCGAAATTACAACTGGCGTCATTATTTCGCGAGCGGTTCCTGCTGTCAACACCATGGTGGTCTTCAGGTCTGCGGACATCGGAATGCCTCCTGATTCGTTTTCTGGTCGGATTTCGATTATCAGTGGAACGATGACAGTTCCAAATCTCGGGCTAAAATCGACAAGATATCTGTGCTCGTAATAATCCCTTGAGGTCGGTCCTTGTCATCAACGACGATGACGCGGTGGATGTGGACCTCGATCATCATCCTGGCGATTTCCGCCACCGGAGTATACAACGAGACCGTCACCGGATCCGGCGTCATAAAATTACCAACCTCATCGATCCGATCTGTCTCGACATCGACAATCTGCCACGAAGGACAAATTTCCAACAAGGCCTCTCGCTTCGGCTGAAAACCACCTCCACCACGCTCGACCCATCTGAGGAAGTCTTGGGCGGACAACACACCAATGCATCGTCCATCGTCGTCGACGACTGGAGCCCCTGAGATGTGGTGCTGTGACAAAATCCGGGCGGCCACAGCCAAACACATATGCTTAGGAATCATGATCAGGTCTGTGGTCATAATGTTGGCTGCGACCAGCGGGCGAATTGATGTTGGGGAAGTTATCATTTGCGCTCTCCTTCCGTCCGTGAGTGTAGGTCTATTTCGTTGCACCTCCACACGAACGAAACCTACAAGTTGAGGGAAAATCGTTCCTACTCAGTATCTTCACGCAAATGACATGCCTTCCTCCCAAAAAATAGTCCACGCCATAAAAACTTCCTCAACATAGAAGTCAAATATCGGTCTCGTTGTAACTGTGGCACAAAACGAAAGCGATGATTAAAACGTCTTCGCGTCATGGCACCCCTAGTGTGTCAAGAACGAACACAAATGGAGTGCCAGCGATAAAATGGCAGTCGATCTTTTCAAATCCCTAAGCAAAAGGCCTGCAATGAACTTGCTCCTTCACACCTTTCGCCGCCCATTGTTCGCCCTGCTTTAGTGTGCGGAATTGGAACACTCAGTGTGCAGCCGGATACCAAACAGGTCTGATTCGGACCTTGATGCGGTCATCCTGACCAAACACCGCATAGCGCCCCTAGCGTGTGAAGCTACTACACTCGCTGGAGTGTGCAGGACCTCCTCCCGAGCAACAACAATCAAGCACTCACAAAGGGCCCACCTCACGATTGCCAGCTCTGCAAAACTTTCACGTAGTTGGCCCTTTCGTAAGCGTGCGGATTCGCACATCGCAGGAGATTCATACTCCCCTGCATCTGACGAAGAGACTCGTACTCGTGAACTTCGAGCCACTGCCGCAGCGACTGAAGAACGTCTCGCAGGAACGTCGGACCATTCCGCAACAACGCGGACACAATTTGAACCGAATGAGCTCCGGTCATCACGGCTTTGACGGCATCAACGGCCGAGTGGACCCCACCACTTGCAGCCAACGACGCGTTTATCCTCCCCGACAATATTCCCAACCACCGCAGTCGAAGCAGCAGTTCTGCCGGACTCGACAGGTTCACGCGAATCAATTCGAGTTGTTCGGTATCAATATCCGGTTGGTAAAACCGATTAAACAACACTAGTGCATCCACGTTCAAGGCGTCGAGTTGCTTGGCAAAGTTGGCAATCGAGGAATAAAATGGAGAAAGTTTCACGGCGATGGGGATTTTGACCGCCTCACGGACCGCTTGTACGACGCGAAGTTCGCGGTGCTCGACCTCCGTCCCGTCTTCCTCAAGATTCGTCGTAACATCATAGAGGTTTAACTCGAGACCATCGGCTCCAGCCTCTTCAATGTACTTCGCGTACACCGTCCAAGTCCCCTCTCTCGTGCCGTTGAGGGACCCAATCACTGGGATGTCGACAGCCTCCTTGATTCGCCGAACCTGGTCCAAGTACTCCTCCGGCCCGAGTAAAAACTCCTCAGGGTGAGGGAAGTACGAGAGAGCTTCCGCAAACGAATCGGTCGGCGAGTCGAGAGCAGACGTTACGGCAAGTTGCTCGCTTATGATTTGCTCTTCGAAAAGCGAGTGCATCACGATCATCGGAGCGCCGGAGTCTTCCAATTGCCTGACCACCGAGAGGTCATCGGACATCGGAGACGCACCGGGTACCAACGGATGCGGAAGCTCGAAACCCATGTAAGTTGTAGAAAGGTCCATATTCTTCCTTCAGGGCTAAAGGATGGAGGCCCAAGAGTAAATTCCTTTCGGCCTGACCATCCCGTTTGCGGGAGCAACTAATCTTTATCGCCAATGTCCAACACGAACACATCTTCCACCAACAAGTTTTCACACGATTCGTGCTTACGGACGTGCTTAATCCACGACTGGACTTTTTTCCGTACGGTGTCGTCGATCGTCGTTTCCGCCTGCAGGTCGTCGATGAGGCCTTGAAGGACTTTGGCCAAAACAGCATGTTCTTCATAAAGGTGATCGATCTCACGATTCAAACGAGGCTCGGCCTCACGAATCTCTTGGAGATACCCACCTTCCTCTTCTAAACGAAAATGTTCGAGGATATGATCCTGAGTTTCCTGGAGACGAGCACTCAGTTGGGCAACGGTAGTCGCGCATTGAGGACGCAACGTTTCGGCCAACTTGGCTAAATCCTCGCGAAGGTCCGTGTGCGCTTCCAGCAACATTTTCCCAACTGTTTGTTGAGGTTCAGTCATGGTACATCCCTTTCTTCGACAGACAGACGAGGGCGAGCAAGACTGCTATGCACACACTGTGTGTGAAGTCTGAACACACAACAGCGTGCCAGAATACATCTCAAGCGTGGGAAAGCACCAGGAACACTCAATACGTCATCGGTATCATCGACCGGTTCCTCTTGGAAACTACTGACGCGGACCTCATACCAATTTTCGTTTCACGACCGAGCCCACAAGTCAAGCAGGATCGACGAATTGAATCCAAGGATCCGCTCAGGGTTACAAAAACTACAAAAACCAGGAACCTATCGATTTGGTGTTCCGAGTGCACCTACCACTTCCGACAAGCTCTCCGTTAGTTCGCCAGTGCCATGGCCAGATCCGCTCTGGCGTCCTGGCCAATGAGCCGCAGGTCGTAATCGGCCTGGAGCTTGGCAAACACATTCGGTGTCAGGAATGCTGGGGGGTTTGGCCCTATTGTAATTCCCTTGACACCCAAATACAGCAAAGTCAAAAGCACGGCGACGGCCTTCTGCTCGAACCACGAAACCACCAACGTCAGTGGCAAATCGTTGACCGAACACTCGAAAGCTTCGGCCAAAGCCAACGCCACCGAGATCGCTCCGTAAGCGTCATTACACTGGCCCATGTCGAGCAACCGAGGCAGTCCCAAGTGTGAACCGTAGTCGTAATCTCGGATGCGATACTTGCCGCATCCCAACGTCATGATGAACGAGTCGTCCGGGGTCGATTGGGCGTAATCGGAAAAGTAGTTACGACCAGGTTCCGCCCCATCACACCCGCCAATCACAAAAAAGTGACTGATTTTTCCCTGTTTCACAGCGTCCACGATCGTTCCTGCGGCGTCCAACAACACCGTCCTGTGGTGGCCCACTGTCGTGACTTTATCGAGTTTGTCCGGCAAAGGTTGACAAGCGTAAGCTTTGTGGACTAGCGGCTTGAAGTCCTGCCCGTGAATCCGAGTTCCACCAGGAACGGCCGTCGCCCGCGTCGTAAAGATGCGGTCGGCATATTCAGATTTGGGAATCAAAATACAGTTGGTGGTGGCCAACACTGGACCAGTGAACTCCACAAACTCTTGTTTCTGTTTCTGCCAGGCCCCGCCGAAATGCCCCACAAGATTCGGATGTTCCCGCAACTTCGGGTACATGTGAGCCGGTAGCATCTCACCGTGCGTGTACACGTTGATGTCGGTTCCCTCGACCGCCTCGAGCACGTCTGCCAAGTCTGCCAGGTCGTGTCCCGTGACCAAGATGCCAGGACCAGCTACCGTTCCCTCCCGAACTTCGGCAGGGGATGGCTTTCCGAACGAATCGACATGTCCTTCGTCGAGCAACTCCATGACCCGGAGGTTATGCTTGCCAACACCCAAGGCGATCTCAAGCAACGCTTCCTTGTCAAAGTTCACGTTCGTCATCGTGGAAAAAAGGGCTTCCTCCACGAACGCACTGACCGACTCGTCCGACTTCCCCAAACGACGGGCGTGGTTCGCATAGGCCGCCATCCCTTTGAGCCCGTAAAGAATCAGTTCCTGGATGGACTGCACGTCGGGATCCTTGCCACAAACGCCTGGATCCAACACGCATCCCGTTCCGTGGTAGGATTGCTCACACTGGTTGCAAAACATCACGCCGGTCCTCTCATCAACACAAAAAAAGGAAATCGCTAACCCATGACTTTGCGATCCACAACGCTTTGCCAGCTGGTTTTCCAAGGACTCGAGACGCAAGCGAGAGTTACTTCTTTTTCTCTCGCTTGCATCGTCGCCCTCGTGTTCCAGACATACGGAACCAACGGTCCCACCCAATCGAGCTAGCCGTTGTGCGACACCTGTGGGTAAATGATCTCAGCCAGTTGTTCGTAGAGCGAGACACGCCTTTCGGAATGTTCCTTCGCGGCCTTCGCGAGCCAGCGGAATCGACTGGGATCGATCTTTTCGACCATACGAAAACGGGTTTCGTTTCGCATGTACTCGGCCACGGTGGCACGTCCAGGAGGCACGTCTATCGTCAGTGGTGGCTGGCCTTGATCGATCCGTTGAGGATCAAACCGATAAAGAGGCCATATCCCCGAGTTGACGGCAAGTTTCTGTTGTTCGCCCCCGAATCGCAAGTCGTAGCCGTGGGCAATACAGTGGCTGTAGGCAATGATCAACGACGGCCCTGGGTGTCGAGCAGCCTCTTGGAACACTTGCACGGTGTGAGAATCCTTGGCACCAAACGCGACCGAAGCGACATACACATGTCCGTAGCTCATGGCCATCAAACCGAGGTCTTTCTTGTGAATCGCTTTCCCCGACGAAGCAAACTTCGCCGCCGCACCCAGAGGAGTACTCTTGGACGCCTGGCCACCAGTGTTCGAGTAAACCTCTGTGTCGAGCACCAGAATGTTGACCTTCCTCGGAAGCGAAATCACGTGATCGAGCCCACCGTAACCGATGTCATAAGCCCAACCATCACCTCCGATCAACCAGATACTTTTTTCGACCAGATAGTCCGCAATGCTATCGAGACGCGCTGCGTCCGGTCCCTCGATCGCCTTGAGCTTTTGCCGAAGAGCGACCACTCGTTTTCGTTGCTCGTCGATCCCCAGATCCGTCGATTGATCCGCCTGGAGGATCTCCGAGGCGAGCGTATCGCCAACCTGAGACCCGATTCTTTGCAACGTTTCCTTGGCATGGGCCGTAAGATAATCGACGCTCAACCTCATCCCGAGACCGAACTCAGCATTGTCCTCGAAGAGTGAGTTGGACCACGCCGGGCCTCGACCATCGGAGTTCGTCGTCCAAGGAGTCGTCGGCAAGTTTCCGCCATAAATCGACGAACAACCGGTCGCATTGGCCATCAACAATCGGTCGCCAAGGAGTTGTGTGAGCAACTTCAGGTACGGCGTCTCACCACAACCGGCACACGCTCCGGAGTACTCGAACAATGGCAATCGAAACTGCGACCCTTTGACGTCAAAGCCTTTGATCTGGTCCCGCGGCGGATCGGGCAAGTCGAGGAAAAAGTCGTAGTTCTTTTTCTCTCGTTCGAGCACGGGGAGCAAAGGCTCCATGTTGATCGCTTTGTGCTTGGGATTGCTCTTGTCCTTCGCGGGACAAACCATGACACACAAATGACACCCAGTACAATCCTGCGGAGCCACTTGGATGGTGTACTTCCAACCCTTGAAGTCCCCAGCCCGGTAGTCGTTCGAAAGGAAACCATCCGGAGCGCCGGCGAGTTGATCCGGCTCGTACACCTTGGCCCGAATAGCGGCGTGCGGACAAACCAACGAGCACTTATTACACTGGATACAGACCTTGGGATCCCACAACGGGACCTCCATCGCCACTGTCCGTTTCTCCCACTTGGTGGTGGCGGTCGGCCAAGTCCCATCGACAGGAAAGGCAGAAACCGGAAGTAAGTCGCCTTTGCCAGCCATCATCAAGGCCGTAACCTTCTTGACGAAATCGGTGGCCGTTTCGGGCACGATCGGAGGTTTCGAGAACGTCGACGTCACCGACCCCGGAACCGACAATTCGTGGAGGTTCGCCAGCGTTTCATCGACAGCGGCGAAGTTACGGCGAACGACCTCCTCTCCCTTCTTGCTATAGGTCTTCTCGATCGCCTTCTTGATCTGGGCAATGGCCTCGTCTCGCGGAAGAACACCCGAGACGGCAAAGAAACACGTCTGCATGATCGTGTTGATCCGTGTTCCCATCCCGGTCTCGCCAGCAACCTTCTGAGCATCGATCGTGTAGAACTTGGCCTTTTTCTCGATAAGTTGTTCCTGGATTTCCTTGGGAAGTTTGTCCCAAACTTCTTCCTTCGAGTACGGAGCGTTGAGCAAGAAGACCCCACCAGGTCGCAACCTTTCGAGGACATCGTATTGCTCGAGAAACTGGAACTGGTGACACCCCACAAAGTTGGCCGACTCGATAAGGTATTCGGACCGAATCGGTCGCGGACCGAACCGCAAGTGAGAGACCGTCACGGCACCCGATTTCTTCGAGTCATACACGAAGTAACCCTGTGCAAAGTTGTCCGTTTCTTCTCCGATGATTTTGATCGAGTTCTTGTTCGCTCCGACCGTCCCATCGGCTCCAAGACCGTAGAACACCGATCGGACCACATCGTCCGCCTCAATGTTGAAGTCACGATCGTAGTCGAGTGACAGCTGTGTGACATCGTCGACGATGCCGACCGTAAAATGGTTCTTGGGAGCGTCCTTTTTCACCTCGTCGAACACGGCCTTGACCATCGATGGTGTGAACTCCTTCGACGAGAGGCCATAACGACCGCCAATGATGAGGGGGTCTTGAGCGAACGGGGTGAGTTTCTCGTGCGTGGCTTCCCGAATGGCCGTGACAACATCTTGGTAGAGAGGTTCTCCGACGGCTCCTGGTTCCTTGGCCCGGTCCAAGACAACGATTTGTTTCGTCGTCTCTGGAAACGCCGAGACGAATTCTTTGATGGCAAAGGGGCGGTAAAGGTGAACGGCGAGGACTCCGACCTTCTCTCCGTTTTGGTTGAGGTAATCGACGGTCTCCCGGATGGTCTCGACCCCGGAACCCATGGCCACGATCACCCTTTCGGCTTGCGGATCACCGTGATACGCATACAGCTGGTACTGACGACCGGTCCTCGCCGCAAACTTATCCATCACTTCTTGGACGATCGATGGAAACTTGTCGTAGTACAGATTGCACCCTTCACGAGCCTGGAAGAACGCATCGGGGTTTTGGGCTGTCCCCCGAATGACCGGGCGGTCTGGCGTCAAGGCCCTTTGCCGATGCTCGGCGATGAACTCGGCATCCATCATGTGGGTGAGGTCGTCATCGGAGAGGATCTGAATCTTGGCGATTTCGTGGGAGTTACGGAACCCATCGAAGAAGTGCAAGACGGGAATGCGACCAGCGAGCGTGGCGGCTTGGCCGATACACGCAAAATCGTGGGCTTCCTGAACAGACGTCGACCCGAGGATGGAAAAGCCCGTTTGTCGACAGGCCATGACGTCGGAGTGATCGCAGAAAATCGAGAGGGCGTGGGTCGCCACGCTCCGGGCGGCAACGTGCATGCAATAACTCGTCAGCTCGCCTGCGATCTTGTACATGTTAGGGATCATGAGGAGGAGACCCTGGGACGCCGTAAAGGTCGTCGCCAGGGTTCCAGCCTGGAGGACTCCGTGCACAGCGCCGATCGCTCCCCCTTCCGACTGCATCTCGGTCACATCGGGGACCGACCCCCAAATATTTCGCTGACCACGAGCAGACCATTCATCACACCATTCTCCCATTGGCGAGGAAGGCGTAATCGGGTAAATGACGATCACTTCGTTTGTCCGGTGGGCGACGGAAGCGACGGCTTCGTTTCCGTCCATTGTTCGCATGTTCTGCACCATGATGGGCTTCCTTCTTGGTTTGACCTTGGTT
The DNA here is from genome assembly GCA_964423615.1 of uncultured Alcaligenaceae bacterium. GTDB lineage: Bacteria > Planctomycetota > Planctomycetia > Gemmatales > Gemmataceae > CAYRFQ01. The sequence continues at coordinate 172,375 of CAYRFQ010000007.1, forward strand.
GATGTGAAGAAATGCAAACAATGTACCAACGGCGCAGCTTCTACGCCCCGATTTCGTTTTGTGTGCGGAATTGGATAAAGAAGTGTGCGGGTTGGTGGTTCAGTAAAGAAATCCTGTGATTTTCTTTACATTCGATCAGTTTCGATCCTGAACCACACGAGATAAGTGTGCGGATTTGTCACTAGTGTGCCGTGCGGATGTGCGGTACCGACACACTGAACAAAAGCATCAACCCTTGAAACAATTTCTGAAGCGAGTTTTCCCTCTCGGCCGCTTTCCCAGTACCGCCGAAATTGTCGAGGCCATCGATCTAAACCACGACATTCGCACCGAAAAACCCTCGCCATTAGCAACAACAAATCTGCATAACAGCTTCGGACCTATTCCAATAACTCACCAGCCAACAATTCGATCGCAGCCACGGCGCGCCTTTGGGTCTCCACGTTGAGCCCCTCACCCAGGGAAAAATCTTCTCCTTTCACCGTCAGCAACCACGCTTGGGGAGCGTGGCCAAAGAGTTCAAGGGCAAGGGCGACGAGTGCCTCCGGTCGAGCCGAATGAAACGAAGGACCTCGATCAAGACCCGGACTCACCTCTCGCATCTCGTATTCTGTTTCCGACTCTCGGCAAGCATCGACGAACACAACAACGTCAGTCTGACTGATCGGTTCGGCCAGTTCAGGCGTTAGTTGATGCGCGATATGTGTCCGAAGTCGTGGATGTTCCCACGACTCGAGTATCTGAGCGATGTGAGGACCAACGCCGTCGTCGCGGCGAAGGGTATTGCCGTACCCGATGATAAGGATGTCGGGTTCCCTGGACGTCGGCATGCTAGCCCCGCGTCACCTCATGAACCACCTGCCCTTCGGCATTAAGTAGTTCCACCCGTAAAGGCATCTCACCGAAGGCGTGCGTAGAGCAACTCAAGCACGGATCGAAAGCTCGGATTCCAGCTTCGACACGATTGAGCATTCCCTCGGGGATCTCAGGCCCGGTGATATAGTGCTTGGCTATCTGGGCGACCGTCCGATTCATCGCCAGGTTGTTTTGCCCGGTGGCGATCAACAGGTTGCACTTCTGGATGAGCCCGTGTTCATCGACGTTGTAGTGATGGAACAAAGTCCCACGAGGTGCCTCACTGGCCCCGATTCCTTCGAACTGGTTGACCCCAGCTTTCGCCCGAAAGTGTGGAGAAAGGATGTCCGGGTCGTTCATCATCTTTTCAATACGCTCCAGACAACAAAGAATCTCGATGAGCCTTGCGTAATGATAATAAAACGAGGAAGTGCTCGCGACCTGACCACGCTGTTTGTACTCCGCCTGCTCCTTATCGGCCAACGGTGTACCCATCCGCTCACTCAACAAGATCCGAGCCATCGGACCAACTCGGTATATCCCGTCAGGGTATCCGAGTGGCTTGTAGTACGGCGACTTGAGGTAGGAATACGACTCCACCTTTTCGCCGATGAACTCCTCATACCTCGACGGGTCAATTTTGTCGGCGACGATTTTCCCGTCGCTGTCAACGAATCGGAGCTTGCCGCCATAGTGCTCCCACGTCCCGTCGTCGGCCACAAGCCCCATGAACAAACTCGGGAAATTTCCAAACGTATCGACCTCTTCCTTGTACTTGTCAAAGAGCCCTTTGAACAAATCCAGCGCAGTCTTCGTGGTCGTCTGCATATCGGGAATTCGCCCACGAATGTAGTCCCGTTGCTCCTCGGTAAGCGGTCCCCGCACTCCTCCTGGAGCAACCCACGCTGGGTGAATTTTTTGTCCGCCCAAGGCTTCGATGATCTCCTGTCCGAATTGCCGGAGGCGGATGCCCCCACGGGCGAGTTGCTCATTGGCCTGCGCTAGACCGAAAACGTTTCGCGTCTTTGGATCACTATCGAACCCCAACAACAGATCGGGCGCGCTCAAGTGAAAGAAACTCAAGGCATGCGACTGAGTGAGCTGCCCGAGATTGAGTAACCGGCGGAGTTTCTCTGCTGCTGGGGGTATCCGAACTGCCATGATCTCGTCACCAGCCTTGACCGATGCGATGAGGTGGCTCACCGGGCAAATGCCGCACACACGAGCGGTGATTCCCGCCATCTCCGTGAACGGTCGACCCTCACAGAATTTCTCGAATCCCCGAAACTCGGCGACATGGAACCAGGCATCGTTGACCTGTCCGTCATCATCCAAAAAAATACTTATTTTGGCATGACCTTCGATCCGGGTCACAGGATCGATTACGACTCTTTTCGTCATGAAATATCTCTTGAATAGGGGAACAGCGAAAAGAAAAAAGAGCCCACAGATAAGAGCTCAAAGACAGAGTCAAATGCCCTATCGGCCCTTGACCCTTGTCTCTTCACTCCTGACTCTTTAGCCAAATTTGATCCCGACACCCTCGAGTTGGGGTTCTCGTCCCGCCGCCAGAGCCTCCATCACGGCTCGAATACGGTCAGCGGGAGGTGGGCAACCTGGAAGGTAAAAATCGACCTCCACGACCTCGTGAACCGGTTGGACTCGCTCAAGCAGAGGCGGTAAGACGCCTGGGTCCGAGGGAAACTCCGGCTGGAGAGTCGCCAGTTCCAGGTAACTCCGCTTCAAACACGGTTCCGCACCGGGCAACGTATTCCGGAGAGCCGTAACATTCCCAGTCACGGCACAATCACCAAACGAGATGAGGTACTTGGTTCGTTCTCGGATGTGACGCACGACTTCGAAATTGTCCTCATTGCACACGGCCCCCTCGATCAAACAAATATCGACGTCGTCGGGGTAGACTTTCGTATCCACAAAAGGGCCGTAAACGTAGTCAGCCACGGCGGCCAGGTCGATCAGCCACTCGTCCTGGTCAAGGTAGGACATATGACAGCCCGAACAACCGCCGAGCCACATCGAAGCTATTTTTAGACGTTCCATTCGTTCTTCTCCCTTGCATCGACAACGAACTGGAGTCGAGTTCGGTCCTTCACCATCTCGGCGACCGTCGCCCCCTGTCGAAAGATGGCCCCAGTCGGACAGGCCTGAACACACTTGCCGCAAGAGGTACACGTCGGAGAATCCCCCCAAGGCTGGTTCATGTCCGTCGTCACGCGGCATTCGTTTCCTCGACCCAGGACGTCCCACGTATGCACACCTTCGATCTCGTCACAAACACGGACACACCGAGTACACAAAACACATCGATTGTGGTCGATCCCGAACGTATCGTGCGATACGTCGATGTGCAGGTCAGGATGAAGGTATTCGAATCGGACATGATCGACCCCGAGTTCCATCGCCAGGCTCTGCAACTCGCAGTGGCCGTTGACGACGCACACTGCACAGACGTGGTTTCGCTCCGTCAGAAGCAACTCGATGATCATCTTTCGGTACTCGCGGAGTCGCTCGGTGTGCGTCGAGACTTTCATCTCTTCGGCAATTTGAGTGACACAGGCTGGTTGTAACTTCCGACTGCCTTCGATCTCGACAAGACAGAGCCGACATGCCCCGACTTCCGACACACCGTCGAGGTGACACAACGTCGGAATTCGAATTCCGGCATCCGTAGCTGCTTGGAGAATCGTGTCGCCGTCGTTGGCGCTCACGAGTTGATCATTGATTACTAAAGTTCGAACAGACATGATATTCCTGTAGGATGTTGGGTGATTATCGTTTTCGCCCGCGTTGCGAGGTGAATCTGCCTCATTCCAGAGACGATGATCTAGGAGTCTGCCGATGGTGCCACCAAAGGCAATCGTTGTCTCGCTCTCCCATTCGGAGACGCCTGGAGAAGTCCTTCGTATTCCTCACGGAAATACCGAAGAGTACTCAAAACCGGATTCGGAGCCGTCTGACCGAGCCCACACAAACTCGTGTCCCGTACCACCTCACACAAGTCTTCCAAGACCTGCAAATCGGAACGCGTCCCTTTTCCCTCCAGGATCTTGGACAACAGATTGTGCAGTTGGACCGTACCGGCTCGACAGGGGATGCACTTCCCACAAGACTCGTCGCGACAAAAACTCATGTAGAACCGGGCTACGTCGACCATGCTGTTGTGTTCGTCCATCACGATCATTCCGCCCGAGCCCATGATCGAACCAAGCTTCTGCAAGGACTCGTAATCGACCGGCGTGTCGAGGTGTTCGGCTGGAATACAACCGCCCGACGGACCACCAGTCTGCACGGCCTTGATCTTACCGTCGGGAACGCCTCCGCCGATCTCCTCGACGATGGTCCGCATGGGCGTCCCAAGCGGAACTTCAACCAGCCCCGTATTCTTAACCTTACCGGTTATGCAGAAGACCTTCGTGCCTTTGCTCTTTTCCGTTCCAATCGAGGCAAACCAATCCGCTCCCTTACGAAGGATCGTGGGAACATTCGCAAACGTCTCGACGTTGTTGAGCAAAGTCGGAGAGCCCCACAATCCGACCTCAGCAGGATACGGCGGCCTAGGCGTGGGATTTCCCCGTTCGCCCATGATCGACGCCATCAAGGCCGTCTCTTCCCCACACACGAACGCCCCCGCACCAATCCGGATGTCTATCCGGAAATCAAACGTCGAAGAGAAAATGTGTGTTCCCAATACTCCCAAACGCGTGGCCTGCTTGATGGCCTTTTGCAAACGCGCGATCGCCAGCGGGTACTCCCCACGGACGTAAATGTATCCCTGGTTCGCACCAACAGCATACCCGGCAATGGCCATTCCCTCGAGCACTCGGTGCGGGTCGCTCTCGAGGACGCTGCGGTTCATAAAAGCCCCAGGATCACCCTCGTCGGCATTGCAAACGACGTATTTGGTGTCGGACTCGTTTTTCGCAACGGTGGCCCATTTGACTCCCGTCGGGTAGCCCGCTCCACCTCGGCCGCGCAAGCCACTTTGGATCACCGTCTCGATGACCTGCTGGGGGGACATCTCTTCCAGTGCATGCCCAAGGGCTTGATATCCTTCGACGGCAATATAAGACTCGATCCGTTCTGGTTCGACGACTCCGCTGTTTTCCAAAACCACGCTGGCCTGTCGGGCGAAAAACGGAGCGTTGGGATCGACCTGCTCAGGAGGAGTGCCTACGCGACTACCTGTGACAATCGTCTCGGCGTTTTCCGGCGTCACTTTTTGGTAAAGGGGTGGAAGATCTTGCCTTGTGGTATCAAGGACTTGCACCAACGGGCCCTCGCAACACAGCCTCAGACACCCAACGTCCCGGACCGCGACTTTGTCTTCCAGATGGTGCTTTTTGACGGCTTGCTTGAGCGAGTCGGAAACGCTTTGGGCATTCGCCGAAAGACACCCCGCTGCCGTACAACAACGAACATGCACCGGGGTCCAAGAATCAATCTCGGCCTTTTGCAGATCAGCTAGCTGCTGCAGATCCATTGGTCTTCCATCCTTTCGTGTCTTCCAGAAGCAATTCGGACGTCAACTGCCCTTTGATGGTTCCGTCCAAAACAACGGCCGGGGCAATACCACAAGCACCTATACAACGAGCCGTAAGCAAGGACACCTGCCCGTCTTCCGTCGTTTCCTCGGCAGCAACCTGGAACTCGTTCGAGACCGCATCGAGCAGAACTTCTGCCCCTTTGACGTAACAAGCCGTCCCTGTACAAATAACGCACGTATGTTTTCCGGGTGGCTTCAGTGAGAAAAAATTGTAAAACGTAGCAACCCCATACACCTTACTTGGAGGTAACTTTAAGTGGCGTCCTATAAAATACAGTAAATCTGGCTCAAGATATCCAAACAATTCTTGGGCCTTGTGTAAAATCTCAATAAGCGCGTGTTGTTGGAACTGGTGTCGCTTCATCGCGACTTCGAGCAGCTTGAAACGCTTGTCACCGCTCGGATGCGAATCCGACTTGGCCGGTGCGGCCACCGGCTTGGTGGGTACGGGACTCATTCCTCTCTTGCCTCCCAGGCTCGTCAGTGTGTGTCTAGTTCGCACACCACTGTGCTATGTTGTCAGGGTCGCCGTTGGGTTTCGGTTCGTCCTGCATGCGGACGAAAAATTCCAGCCCACGTCGGTTTCAGTGACAAAAAACCTCTCCCTCAAACTCTTCCGTCTTTCTCCCGTGCGAGAACGGTTCGGTTTTTGCCACAATACTTGTGCGCTGGAACCCGACCAGATTCCTATGGCCTTTGATATATGCAAAGAGCAGTGTTCGTGCCACCAGGATCGATTCCCGCTAGTACGAAACCGCACACGGGACTGGTGTGATCGTAGCTTACGACGTCTCGACAATGGACTCGATCGCGTCAAGACTCCAGCTTGGTGGGAAAAGCCCCCTCGCGTAGCAACAGGAGTGCTAGAACCAAGACTTGTCGCACGGAGAGACGTTGGAAGGTTGCTTGAACCTGGAAAAATCCTCACGGAAATGTCACCTTGGCCCAAAATCTAACCGTCTCCCAGAACTCAACAAGGTTGTAGCACTATAAAGACTTCACTGGTTTTTGTTATTGTGCCTACCTGGCTGAAAACCATCCAGTAAACTCAGGAGCCATCATGGTCACCGTTGGTCATTCACTCGACCCACTTTTTCGCCCGTCCTCGGTGGCGGTCGTTGGAGCCAGCGCCACGTCCGGAAGCGTCGGCAGCATATTGATGAAAAACTTAATGGAGAATCCCTTCGGCGGAGTCGTGTACCCCGTCAATCCCAAACGAAAAGCCATCCACGGCGTTCTTAGTTACCCCAGTTTGAGAGACATCCCGGAGGCCATCGACCTGGCCGTGATTGCAACACCTGCAAAGACCGTTCCCGGATTGATTCGAGACTGCGTCGAATTGGGAATCAAGGGAGCCATTGTCATCAGTGCCGGCTTCTCGGAACTCGGCGAAGCCGGAAAAAAACTCGAACAAGAGATAAAAGAAGCTGCCCAGGGGAAACTGCGCATCATCGGGCCGAACTGCCTCGGAGTAATTCATCCCCCAAGCAACTTGAACGCTAGCTTTGCTTCGAGCATGGCCCAGCCCGGCAAAATCGCCCTGTTAAGCCAAAGTGGGGCAATTTGCACCTCGATTCTCGACTGGGCTCGAGAAAAACACATCGGCTTCAGCTCTTTTGTAAGCGTCGGAGCCATGCTCGACGTAGATTTTGCTGACCTCATAGACTATTTCGGAGATGACCCAAATACGCACAGTATTATTTTGTACATGGAGTCGATTGGTGACGTCCGCTCCTTCTTGAGCGCGGCGCGGAATGTCGCTCGGACGAAAACAGTGATTGTCGTCAAATCGGGCCGCCACGAAGCCGGAGCCAAGGCGGCCGCCTCCCACACAGGGGCCCTGGCCGGAGCCGATGCCGTTTTCGACGCTGCGTTCCAAAGAGCGGGTGTTTTGCGAGTCGTCACGATTCCCGACCTGTTCTCCATGGCTGAAATTTTGGCGACAGCCCCGCCCCCTCGTGGTCCCGCGCTAGCCCTCATCACCAACGCCGGGGGACCAGGCGTTATGGCCACCGACTCGCTAATGATCCAGGGAGGAACGCTCGCCGAACTCACCCCTGAAACGATGGACGCACTCAACGAGTGCTTGCCCCCATTCTGGAGCCACGCCAACCCCATTGACCTCCTCGGAGACGCGACCCCGAAAAGGTACAGAGACGTTGTCGCGATCTGCTCCAAAGATCCAGGAGTTGACGGTCTCCTCGTGTTGTTGACACCCCAGGCCATGACAGATCCACTCGAAACCGCCAAGGAACTAAAAGTCGCAGCCCAAGAACACCCCAAAAAACCACTGTTGGCCTGCTACATGGGCGGGCGAGACGTCCTCGCTGGGCGTCGGATACTCAGTCAGGCCGGCATTCCCGTTTTCGAATCTCCCGAGGCTGCCATCTCGGCCTTTCTTCACATGGTCGATTATCGTCGCAACCAGGAGTTACTCTACCAACGCCCCGAAGCACTTCCAGAAACCGAAACGATCAACAAACAAGAGGTCCGAGATCTCATCACCAACGTCCAAAAGGCCGGACGTACACTGTTGACCGAGACAGAAGCCAAAAACCTCCTGGCGGCCTACGGCATACCGGTGACCCAAACCATCTCGTGCCCCTCATTCGAAGAAGCGTTGGTTGCATCCGAGAAACTCGGGTATCCCGTTGTATTGAAGCTCCTCTCGGAAGAGATCACCCACAAAAGTGACGTGGGCGGAGTACAGCTCAACATCAAAGACGCCGACGGCGTTCGAAAAGCCTTCGAGACGATTCGCAACAACTTGAAAGCGAAGCATCCCGAAACCCGGTTCGAGGGCGTGACGGTTCAACCGATGATCGAGAAAGGCGGATTCGAGTTGATCGTCGGAAGCATCGTCGACCCGCAATTCGGACCAGTCGTCCTGTTCGGTGCCGGAGGAATCTTCGTCGAAGTCTTCAAGGACCGGGCCCTGGCACTTCCCCCATTGAATCGCCCACTCGCCCAACGCCTTATCGACAAGACCCAAATTTCCAAGGCGCTCAAGGGCGTGCGAGGGCAGCCGCCAGTCGACATGGACGCCCTGGAGGGACTTCTGATCCAATTCAGTCGACTCCTTTGCGACGTACCCGAAATCAGCGAGGTGGACATGAATCCCCTCCTCGCGAGCCACAAACAGGTCATCGCCGTCGACGCACGAGTCATCCTCGCACCACCAGACACGCCTCCCGAAAAATTACCACGACTCGCCATACATCCTTATCCCAACCAATACACATCGACGTTCCGGGTCAAAAACGGAAGCGACATCCAAATCCGGGCAATACGGCCGGAAGACGAGGAGGCCCTCATCCGATTCCACGGAACACACTCGGAAGAGACGCTCCGATTACGATTCTTCAGCGTCGTCAAGACCTTGAGCCGTGAAAGCCTCATCCGACTTTGTCACCTCGATTACGATCGATCAATGGCCTTGGTCGGTGTGGCCAAAACCGCCAACGGAGACGAAATCCGCGGAGTCTCGCGATATTACATCGACCCCGAAACGCGATCCGCCGAATTCGCCGTCGTGGTCGGGGATGCGTTTCAAGGTCTCGGGTTGGGCTATCACCTCATGGAGCGTTTGATCGACGTGGCTCAAGACAATAACGTCAAACGGTTAGTGGGGAGTGTCTTACGCGACAACGCAGGAATGTTGCGGCTTGCACACGAACTACAATTCACCCAACACGACACCGACGATCCAACAGTAATCAAAGTCGTTCGGGATCTGAGTTAGACTGTTGCAAACGGCGCCGTCCAACCACGGACAATAAATCTACCGCGGTGCATGGCTCAACCATGCACCGCATCCTCCACAGGTCCATGTATTCAACCCCGGGCGTGCGGAGATCACATCCGCACTGTCCTCGAAATGTCAGCACAGAATTGTCGAAGTTCTCGAGCACCTGAATCATCTACTTTCCTAGTTTTTTGACAGCCAGGAGTTCACATGTCCAAACAACGACGACACGACGAAGAATTCGAAGATCGCCGCAGGCGAAGACCTCATTACGATGACGAGTACGATGATCACGAATACGATGATCACGAGTACGACGATCACGAGTACGATGACCGACCCAGACGAAGACGCCGCCACGATAACGATCGCTATCCGGACGTCCGACGTAGACGACGTGTACATGACGATGAGTCGATGCGGTTCATCATGCCCGTGAATGTGTCTGGGTGGGCTGTCGCAGCAGGCTACCTCGGATTGATCTCAGTGTTGTGCATTCCAGCTCCGTTTGCCGTGCTTGCTGGGATACTCGCGATTCGGGAACTCAACCGTGATCCGGAGAAAAACGGGATGGGGCGAGCGATATTCGGCCTCATCATGGGTGGACTGGGGATGACAGTGCTACTCTTTGTGTTCGTTACGCTTATGCTTGGGTAGCTAAAGATCAAACTGGATTGCATCCCCGCGCTCAACACGACCCGTTAGTCGAGGTGATGAACAGCGATCATTTCGGTACTTCTGAAAAAGGGAACTCTCCTTCGATTCTCAAACCACGAAAACTCCAAAACCACCCTACTCTGCTGTACGATGGAGATGTGGTCCACATACATTGCCCGAACGACCGGAGTGGATCGAAGTCTGACCCAACTTGGATATCCCGTTCCAGGCAATGCCTGGACCCAAATCGAATCAGTGAACCAATCGGGCTCAACAATGGAAATACATCCATTGCCACGAGGCTGCCACAAGAAGAGGCATCGGAGACATGGATTTTGAAATACCAGAACTCGGTGAAGGCGTTTACGAAGCCGAGTTTATCGAGTGGAAAGTCAAAGTCGGTGAAACTGTCAAACGCGGCCAGACATTGATGGAAGTGATGACCGACAAGGCGACAATGGAAGTCCCCTCGCCGTTTGCCGGTACGATCACAGCGTTGCACCTCGAAGAAAGCCAAGAGGTCAAAGTCGGGCAAATGGCGTTGTCCTACGAACCCATCGGCCAAACGAGCGAGTCGTCGGACTCTGCCCAAAAATCCGAACAGAAAGAACAACTCACTTCCGCGAACACACCATCGCTGGAAAAGGCAACGACCCAAGCAAATGGCAACGGAACGACTTCCACCGTTTTGGGTTTCAAGGCGGCTCCTTCGGTTCGAAAGATGGCCCGAGAATTGGGTATCGACCTCGCCCAAATTCGCGGCACTGGTCCAGAAGGTCGTGTTCTTATCGAAGATCTCAAATCAAAAATCACTCAAGTCGGGAACAGGGAGCACGAAACAGCCGGCAGCAAAAAGCCCTCGCCAATGGAATTCGGTGTGGCAGGCACCCAGATCAAAATGCAGGGATTGCGGCGCAAGATCGCAGAGCAAATGGTGCGGTCCAAGACGATCATCCCGCACTATTCCTACGTCGACGAGTGCGATGTTTCGGAACTCGTCCATTTACGAGAATCTTTGAAACACGCGGCCGCAAAAAGCGGAGTCAAACTGACGTATCTGCCGTTTTTCGTCAAAGCTGTCGTTGCGGCCCTCAAAGCAATCCCGCTCGTTAACTCACGTTATGACGAGACTGCTGGCGAAATCGTCTTGCATGACCGGTACAACATCGGGATCGCCGTCGCGAGCCCGCAAGGTTTGGTCGTCCCGGTCATTCACGATGCCGAGGCCAAAGATGTCTTCGAAATCGCCCGTGAAATCGATCGGCTGAGCAAGAGTGCCCGAGCCAACAAACTCCGCCGCGAAGACCTCCAAAACGGAACATTCACTGTCACGTCAATCGGAGGGATCGGCGGTCTCATCGCGACCCCCGTAATCAATCATCCCGAAGTTGGCATTCTGGCAATCGGCAAGGTCGTCAAACGTCCCGTATACAACGAGCTTGGAAACATAGTCCCCGCCAGCATTGTCTATCTATCGTTTTCGTTCGACCACCGCATCGTCGATGGCGCCGTTGGGGCCGTCTTCGGAAACGTCGTCAAGGAACAACTTCAAAATCCTGCGGTGATGTTAATTGCGCAAACGAAATGAGACCTCCGAATGAATCAGCGCAATGCCCTCTATCAAGCCATTCTCAAGAATCACGACGATCTGTCGCGACGATTGATCTACGCCGACTGGCTCGAAGAAAACGGCAACGAAGACGACAACGCCCTTTCTGAGTTCATTCGTGTGGAAATCGAGTTGAAAGACATTCCATCCTCCGACTCACGATGGCAAAGACTTTCGAATCGACGGTATGCACTCCTGAATAAGGATACAAAATTTATTAACTGTCGCATTTGCCCTTTTTGGCACGTGGTCTG
>CAYRFQ010000008.1:0-15363 GCA_964423615.1 uncultured Alcaligenaceae bacterium
TGGAATTATTCCCCATCCTTGTCAAAAACATTTTCATTTGTGAGACAGTGGCGTTTTGGGCCTCATCCAAGATAATTATAGCGTTGTTGAGCGTCCGTCCACGCATGTAGGCCAGGGGAAGTATCTCAATGATGTCATTCTCGGTGTATCGTTTAAGCTGGTCAGGCTCCAAAAAATCGGCTAACGCGTCCAAGAGCGGCCGAAGATACGGGTTAATTTTCGCCGCCATGTCACCAGGAAGGAAACCCAGGCTTTCTCCCGCTTCGACGGCTGGTCGCACCAAGACGATGCGGCGGATGGATTTCTGCCTGAGTAGGGTGACAGCCATGGCGACTGCCAGGTAAGTCTTCCCCGATCCAGCTGGACCTATACAAAAAACCAGATCATGAGAATTCAGTGCCGCGACGTAGTGTTTCTGCCCTTCCGTACGGGCTCGACAAATCCGTCCACCCTCCATCACCGGCAGGTTGGAAGTCTGCGCTCTGTCCGTAGAGCCTTCACCACCTCCCACGACACTACGGGTGTCCTCAACGCTAACACTACCCTGTCGAGAAAGAATTTGACGTAGCTTATTGATGACTTCTGTGGCTCGTTCGACCGCCTCGGATGGGCCTGCCAACTGGATAATGTCTCCCCTCGCAACTACAACAACACCAAGGGATTCGCGGAGGAGTCGCAAGTTGGCATCGCGATTGCCGAAAAGGGCAACAGCTTCGTCGCGTCCTTGAAGGGTAATTGTGTGTGTCGTTTCCACGTTGTCGGACATATTCCCTTTCTCACTAATTTGGAGTGGAGCCCGAAACTAGATCCCTCAGATGTTATCTGTCGTGTTACCGTGTTTTTGGATAAGCCTCGGTCAACACCTTGTTTACCTGACCGGTCACGACTCATGGTCGGCATGCCGTCTGTGAGTTTTTCCGAGACCCAACAATCAATCCCTTTCTTCAGATTGGCGGTTCGAAGGCTCGCAACAGAAAGAACCAAAGGTAAGCAATCGGGGCTGCAAAAAGCACAGCGTCGATGACGTCCAACACCCCACCGAATCCCGGAACAACATGAGAAGCGTCTTTTCGTTCACAGTCTCGCTTGATCAGGGACTCCGCCAAATCACCCAATATCCCAGCACCTCCAACCGTGACGCCAAACCCGATGTGATTCAACAGACTTCCCCGGAGTAGTTGGACCGGAGCCAAAGTATCCATCAATGCCGTCATCAAAGTGGCGAAGATTAGACCTCCAAACACACCCTGCCAGGTTTTCTTCGGGCTCAAGTTTGGCGTCAACCGATGACGGCCCAGGTACTTGGTCAAGTATTTTCCCGCAAAGTAGGCTCCCACGTCACACGCCTTGGGGATTGAAATTGCCATCATCAGGGCAACGCTACTCGCGACCAGTTGGAGGCTTTCAGGAACAGTTTCGGTCTTGAGCCACCTCAACTGGATCAAGAAACTCGGCAAAAGGCCCAGATACGTCGCGATCCAGACCGCTCCAGCCATCCGAACCACAACATCATCAGGACCCTGAAAGTTGTCCATCTCTCGCAAAAACACCAGGAGAAAAAATCCCGCGAAAGCTCCCAGCACCCACGCCCAGTGACTAACTTCATCCCATGGAGGGGGAGCCCCCGTGTAATGCTTGATGATGTGGGGAACCCAGTTGCTCGTTACCAAAACCGCCAAACCCAACAATATGAGCCAGCCGGGAGAACGGAATTTGGGGGGCAGCAAGGCGTTCAGCTCAAAACCACCAACCAACACTCCAACGGTAAAGATGACCCAACAGGCAGGGTACCACGGAGCCCACCAAACATCCGCAAACAGAAAAAAAAGGACCAGGCCGGCGAGTGGGAATCCAACCCAAAGCCGAGTGCTTAGCATGGCCGACTCCAACTAGGAAGAAAACACAACCCAGAAGGCCGCAAGTCGTCAAAGTCAGACCTCATCCTTTTGCCTTCTGCCTTCCCTCGTAAGGCCTCCAAAGCGTCGCGTCCTTTGGCCAAAATCCCTGAGAGCTTCGTGAAACAGTGGAATGTCGAATTCGGGCCAGCACTTCTGTGTGACCCAAAGTTCCGCGTAAGATATTTGCCAGAGGAGAAAGTTACTGACCCGCATCTCGCCTGCGGTTCGAATCAGCAAATCTGGATCGGCCATCCCTCGTGTGTAAAGCGCTTCGGTGATGTGTTGCTCGGTGATCTCTTCAGGCCGAAGGTCACCACGCGTTACGGATTCCACGAGAGAGCGCGCAGCGTCGACGAGTTCGGTTCGTCCACCGTAGTTAATCGCCAGACAGAGCACCATCCCATCGTTATCAGAACTGATGCGAACGTTTTCGTCCATCTCCTTGAGCACATTTGGCGGGAGTTCTGTTCGACGACCAATCGTTCGGAAACGGATTTGTTCGTCCATGATGAGTTTGCGCTCGGAGACGAGGAACTTCTTCAACTGAGACATCAGGAAGTCGAGTTCGGATTTCGGTCGCTTCCAGTTTTCCGAACTCAGACAGTAGAGGGTCAATTGCCCCAACCCAAGGCGACAACCCTCCTCTATGATGTGGCGGACGCTTTGGACACCCCGACGATGTCCCTCTATACGGGGCCATCCCCTTTGTTGGGCCCACCGTCCATTGCCATCCATGATGATGGCGACATGACGAGGCACACGCTGGGGTTCGAGGCCAGCTCGCTCGAGTCGTTCCAATGTGGCCTGGTCGAACGACCGTTTTTCCGGAAGGATAGTCGACAACGAGATCCTCCTCTCCAAGGAGGAAGGGGAAAAGGAGGAAGAGGCAATTGTCTCTAACTTCCACTTTCCGCCTTCTGCCTTTAACTGATGATCGTCTGGACTCGATCGGGACCAACCGAGACGACTTCAACAGGCAATTCCAAGAACTCGCCAATTCGATCCAAGTACCGACGAGCTGGGCTGGGCAATTCACTCAGAGTTTTTAGTTGGTCGATCGGTTCTGACCAGGGGGTGAGGGTTTCGTAGATCGGCTTGCAGCGTTGAAGTTCGTTTGCGTCCACTGGGAAATAATCGATACGTTCTCCTTCAAGATCGTAAGCAGTGCAAATCTTGAGTTCCGGTAATCCGCTGAGCACATCCAACAACATGATAGCCAACCGATCCACACCGCTAACGAGAGAAGTGTACCGACAGGCGACGAGATCGAGCCAACCGCAACGCCTGGGCCGTCCTGTCACCGTCCCATACTCTTTGCCAGCGCGGCGAATTTGCTCGCCGATGCCTGCCGGTCCGTCGTCGAGTTCTGTTGGAAAAGCTCCGTTACCCACTCGGGTGGTATAAGCCTTGATGACACCAAGGACGCGATTCAGGTTCCGTGCCGGAAATCCCGATCCGCTCCAAACACCAGCAGTAGTGCTGTTGGAACTGGTGACATAGGGATAGGTCCCGTGATCGACGTCGAGGAGACTCCCTTGGGCTCCTTCGAATAGTATCCGCTTATTGTTCTTGTAGGCTTCGATGAGCACACGGGTGGTGTCCGCAACGAACGGAACAATACTCGTTGCATGCCTATTGTACTCTTCGGATAAATCGGCAACGTCGAATTGGACGGCGGAATCACCGAGAGCCTTTAGGATACGATTCTTTCGTGGGACAACGGATTCCATACGTTTCCGGAGATGGGCTGGATCACGCAACTCCCCAACCCGGATGCCACAAACGCGGCTGACCTTGTCCGCGTAACAAGGGCCTATCCCGCGACGAGTCGTTCCGATCGCCTCCCCGTTTTGGCCTAGCTCGTTCAGCCGTTCCTCTTCCATGTGGTAAGGGAAAATCACGTGAGCACGGTCACTGAGGAGCAACCTTCCCTCGGGGGCTAGATCGGCTGCGCGGAGTTGTTCGACTTCCTCGATGAATTTGACAGGATGGACGACCACACCATTGCCAATGATCGACGTTACGTTCTCACGAAGAACGCCGGTCGGCAACAGCGAGAATTTGAACGTCTGGCCATCACGGACTACCGTATGTCCGGCGTTGGCCCCACCGTTATAACGAACCACAAAATCGTGCTCTTCCGCGAGAATGTCAACGAGTTTTCCCTTGGCCTCGTCACCCCATTGCAAACCAACAACACAAGTGGCTTGGGGTTTGGACTGGTCAAAAATGGGTGTCATGAACTCACTAGCCCTCGCGGAATAATTCGGATGTCCGGGTAAAATATACTCGGTCACTGTATCGGTCGAAAAGATCCATCGTCAAGATCAAACCACAGATTCCTGCTCTCATGCACTAACCAGTTTTCTACACCCCATTCTGGAAACCAACACCTGGAGCGAGGGAATGCGTGTCCGCCGAGACCCAATCAAACATACAGTAGTGTTCTGACTGGTAGCCTTTAGTCCACAAGTTCCCAATCGGCAGGATCGTAACGTTCCGTGTTTACCCACCAACCACGCATCTCGGGTTGGTCATCTGCCAGTGAGATAATGAAATGTATGATCCCCTCGCCCATCGATATCTCCATGTCCGTCCGACTCGGAAAAGGGCCCGACGTTGGGTGGGAATGATATGTCGCCAACAAATCCCAACCGGAATCCCGAAACATACGAAAGTTTCTCGACACTTCGCGGGGGTCGACTAGATATCTGGTCTCTGGATTTGGGTGGATGTTGATCAACGACCTGCGGATTTCCACAAGTCGGCTGTCCCCTTCATACTTACCCGCAAGAAAGCCGCAACATTCGTGAGGATATTCGTCATGAGCGTGGCGGATCATCTTCTGATAAATGACCCTGGGCAGTAGCAGCTGGAATTGCGTTGACAACGGGATCAGACCTTTCGAAGATGAGAAACTTGGTGTGCGCTAGTCAAGAAGACACCGAACAACAAATGCCCGCAAAACAATCTAAAGGTAACCGATACATGGCTCGAGACAAAGTCGTTTTGGCTTACAGTGGTGGTTTGGATACCTCGGTCATGGTGCCGTGGATTCAGGAACAATATGACCTGGACGTGATTGCGTTCACGGTCGATTTAGGACAAGCCGAAGACCTGGAGCGTATCCGCCAGAAAGCTCTCAAGACCGGTGCAGTCGACGCCATCACCGTCGACGCAAGGAACTTGTTCGTCGATGGTTTCGTATTCCCTTCCTTGATGGCCGGAGCAATGTACGAATGGAAATACCCACTCGCCACCGCACTGGGTCGTCCATTGATTGCCAAGCTGATGGTCGACGTTGCCAAGGACCATAATGCAGTTGCCGTCGCCCACGGCTGTACCGGCAAAGGAAACGATCAGGTGCGCTTCGACGTGACGTTCCAGACTCTTGCTCCGGGTCTGAAAATCATCGCACCAGTGCGAGAATGGAAAATGTCGAGAACGGAAGAACTGGAATACGCCGCAAAACACGGGATCGAAGTCGAAGCCACCAAGAAGAGCCCCTACAGCATCGACTTGAATATCTGGGGACGAAGTTGTGAGGCTGGCGTGCTCGAAGACCCTTGGGATGAACCACCAGAAGATGCCTACGCGTGGACCGTCAATCCAATCGAAGCTCCCAACGAGCCAGAGTACATCGAGGTCGAATGGGAACGAGGCATCCCCATTGCTCTCAATGGTGAAAAAACGGATGGCGTCCCGCTCATCGACCACCTCAACAACCTCGGCGGCAAACACGGCGTAGGCAGAATCGACCATGTCGAAAATCGGCTCGTAGGAATCAAGTCCCGAGAGGTCTACGAGGCCCCCGCCGGAATCATCCTCCACGCCGCTCACAGAGAACTCGAGTCCCTGTGTCTTACAAAACCAGCCCTGCGGTTCAAAACCATCATTGCTCAGGAATACTCCGATTTGGTTTATAATGGACTTTGGTTTAGCAGTTTTCACCAAGATTTGTTCGCGTTTGTCCAAAGCAACCAGAGATATGTCAGCGGTCAAACTCGGATCAAGCTCTACAAAGGCCAAGCAACCGTTGTCGGACGAAAGAGTGAAAGTAGTCTCTACAGCAAAGGCCTTGCGACTTACGAGACTGGTGATCAGTTCGACCACGACGCAGCCAAAGGATTCATTCGTTTGTTCGGCTTGAGTCAACAGACTCAAGCACAGATCCAACTGTTGAAAGACGGCGGGGCATTTCAGTTGCCAGGCATATCGACTGGGGAGTCCGATACCACGAACTAAAACCAGTCGATGTCTAACTGAAAGAATGACAGAAACAAAGTTCGATTTGTGAAAAATCGAACCGACTCGCTCGCAGACACACTTTTCCATCCACCGGTGCGTTCCACGTACGACGCACCGTGGCTAGCTCGAAATCTATACATCTTCGTCGGTCGCAGGACTTCCCGCCCGAATTACAATCACATGCGCAGTCCCATTCCAACCGGCTATCCTAACGCGTCAAGAAACCCCCATTGTTCTGTTTTTGCTCCTCAGTTATCATCCCCGAAAATTACCGAGCCAACGCCCTTTCCAGAAGAAAGGATTTTGTCCCGTGCCAGTGCCGCTCTCCGAACTAGCCAGCCTCGTCCAAGGAAAACTTGTCGGCGATGAAAACCAACCTATCGAGTCGGCAAAACCTCTTGGATTGGCGGGGCCAGATGACATCACTTTTCTTCAAGAATCCGCCAAGGCTAACTTGTTGACCCAGTCAGGTGCTGGAGCTGCAGTCGTGCCCCTCAAGCATCGGACCAATGGGAAGGCTATAATTCAGGTCGCAGACCCGTTGACCGCGTTCGTACGTATCGTCCGCCATTTTCAGGGAATCAAAGAGCCGAAGAAACCAGTCGTCGATCCCCGTGCAGCCGTCGATTACTCCGCAAGCCTCGGTGCGGATGTGGGCGTGGGTCCTTTCGCAGTCATCGGTGAGGGAACAGTCGTTGGAGACCGCTGTCAAATCAATGCAAACGCCACGATCGGCGCGAATTGTGTCTTGGGTAATGACGTCATCGTGCATTCGGGAGCAGTCCTCTACGATCGAACGGTTGTGGGAAATCGCTCCATCATCCACGCCAACGCGGTGTTGGGTGCCGATGGGTTTGGCTACCGATTCATAGACGGCACCCACACAAAGGTCCCCCAACTTGGGAACGTGGTCATTGGAGATGATGTCGAAATTGGCGCTGGCACGACAATCGATCGGGGAACTTTCCAATCCACGGAAGTGGGGACTGGCACAAAAATTGACAATCTCGTACAAATCGCACACAACTGTCGCATCGGCCAACACAACCTTCTGGTGAGCCAGATGGGGATCGCCGGATCGTCCACAACCGGACAATACGTGATTGTCGCTGGTCAGGTCGGCATCAAAGACCACGTCACGATCGGCGATGGAGCCATCATCGGAGCGCAGGCGGGAGTAACCCGGGACGTTCCAGCAGGACAGCGAATGCTTGGAGCTCCTGCTATCGCCGAGCGGGATCAGAAACGCATCATCACGAGTCTCGAGAAACTACCCAAACTCCGGCGAGACGTGAAAGCCTTGCAACGACACCTCGGACTCGATGAAGCTTCCGAAACGTAGACCACAACAAAAAACCGTCTGAGAGCCATTCGTTTCCATTCGGGAGGAAGACGTTGTCCGGAACTCACCAACAATTACTCGACGCGATCGATAATGCAGACCGTCCGATCGGGCTGCTCGCCGGGAGTGGGAAATTTCCGATTCATTTTGCCAAAAAAGCGTACCAACTGGGTCGCTCTTTGGTAACCGTCGGGCTCCGAGGTGAGGCGGCCCCCGCGTTGAAAGAACTGTCCTCCGAGTTCTACTGGACGGGTGTGGCAAAGCTAGGCCGTACCATCCGGTGTTTCCGAAATGCCGGAGTTCAGCACGTCGTCATGGCTGGGAAAGTCCAAAAGACACAGATGTACACTCCTTGGAGGATCGTTCGGTTTCTCCCGGACTGGCGAACCATCAAGGTCTGGTTCAACCGCCACCGAAAAAACAACAGTGACGACAACTTACTACTCGCAGTCATTAACGAATTTGCCAAGGATGGGATTGAGATCGTCTCCGCTTTGGACCTTTGCCCGGAGTTGCTCGTGAAATCTGGAACCCTGACGACCCGCGTTCCCACAGTCAAAGAAATGGCCGACGTCCGGTTTGGTTGGTACCTTGCCAAGGAAATGGGCCGTCTCGATGTGGGACAAAGCGTGGCCGTGAAAGAGTCAGCCGTTTTAGCAGTCGAGGCCATAGAAGGAACAGACAAAGCTATCCTTCGTGCTGGCCAGTTATGCCCCGTCGGAGGATTCGTTGTCGTCAAAGTCGCCAAACCCCAACAAGACACCCGGTTCGATGTCCCCACCATAGGCACCGACACCATCGAAACCATGAAGAAGGCAGGAGCCCGTGTGTTGGCCGTGGAAGACTCCCAAACGATCTTGATCGATGAAGCCGAAACCATCGCCCTCGCGAACCGGTACGCCATCACTATCGTCTCGTGCAGCGAACAGTCTCTGACCGAAGACGCACCCTTGCTCACGGATAGGTAACCCATAGGATGACGTAACTTTTACCTTTCCGAATCCGGTGTCCTTGTGCAGAAATGAGCCCTTTCTTTCTAGTAATGCCACCTTAGCGTTCCATTCTCAACTGCACTGCCTTATAATCCAATGTTATGAACTGCGAAGCGAGGAACACTATTACGCCGGGTTGAAGTTGCATCCTTGATTGCAACACTAAAGGGTATATTCTTGAAGTAAGAGCAGTCAATCCACGTTGAGTTGTTGGAGGCACTGTCGTTTTGCCACTCACCTTGACCCTGACATGAATTCTATCCGCTTCCTCGCGCTCGCCTCGGAGTGGTAAATCCCAAGAGTTCGAAGCCATCAAGTTTTGCAGACCACAGAGAGAATTCAGTGCCGAATTTCCACGGACATCGAACTCACCGAATCCCCAGACCCCACATTCTTGTGCAAGAATGTGTCTCGTGATGCTATCCTTGTAATGCAAAGGTGTCCATCGAGGAGCCAACGCTCACCGAAATTGACCAATGCAGCCACAAGAACCCACATAGAATGGCCTTTTACCTCGAAAAATGGCGGAGTTAGGCGGCAAACTGGAGTCTGAGCATAGGGGCCGTCAATTGGCGGACAGGCAGATATGGGTATTATTAAGTTCTCGGTTCCACCCAGTTTGAGCCTCGAAGACGTACATGGTTTGGAACGAGCTGCCTTCTGTGGTGGTCCTGATGGGATGCCCTTCTCGGCTCAAGTTCGGGTCGATCCTGCGTTATTGACCCTCGTCCGCGACTTTGAAGAGAGCGGATTCCTCGCCGTTCCCTGGCGGAGCAAGAACGCCGGTCATCTGGTGGCGAGCACCGCCACCCTCGTCGAACGCACTAACCCCTACGACCTGCTCATTGAACTGGCAAGAGGACGCATCAATACCCTACGAAATCAATCTCAGGATTGGCTCCACGGCGGATTGAACATGCCGGTCGGTCTTGGCCACCAAATCAAAGATGCAACCCTGGCCTTCTGTCGATCGCTAGCACGCTATCCCTCCGACGAAGCTCACAAACAAGCCCAGACAGCCTTGGCTTTGGGTGCCGAAGCTGCCGACGAACTGATTCGTGTCTACGCCAACCAAGTTTTTCAAGTTCGTGCGCAAAATCAACAACGCACGCAAGGAGATACCAAACTCGACACCGTCTTGGGAGTACGACTGGGCACGGCCGTCCCCACCGGACCAGGGGCCCAGGCCCTTACGAAGGCTTGTAATGGATTCAGTATTCCATTCTCCATCAAAGACACAGTTCCCCAAGAGGGAGAGTTTAATTTCGACTCCTACGACCCCATCGTCCGGTGGGCCGTAGGCCAGGATCAGCCTGTCTGGGGTGGGCCGCTGATCGACTTCTCGTCATCCCAAATCCCCTCCTGGCTTTGGCTTTGGGAACGTGATCGGACTCGGATTGCCAATCTGCTTTGCGAGTACACTGCCGAAGTCATCGAGCACTACGACAACAAAATTCAAACATGGCAGCTCACCGGAGCCGCCAACGTCCCAGGAGTACTGTCGCTCCAAGACGATGAGTTACTTTGGTTGACCTTACAGATGGCCGAAGCGGCCCGAAAAGTGTCCCCGGATTGTGACCTGATCGTCGGCGTGAGCCAACCCTGGGGGGATTACATGACCCAAGAAGAGAGGTGCTACTCTCCCTTCGTGTTTGTGGACACCCTCCTCCGATCCGGCTTGTCGCTTTCCGCAATCGACATCGAGGTCGTCATGGGGGTTTCTCCTCGAGGGAGTTTCTGTCGCGATTTGTTGGATTTTTCTCGAATGTTGGATCTCTACGCGTTGTTGGGAGTTCCCCTGCAAGTCACTCTGGCTTATCCCGCTAGCCAAGAAGAAGACAGCCAGGCTGATTCGCAACTGAGCGCTACCGCCGGCTACTGGCGAGACGGACTCACGCCTGAGACCCAAGCCGATTGGGCCGGAGAATTCGTCACGTTGGCATTATGTAAGCCATACGTTCGGGCCGTTCAATGGGTACACTATTCCGATGCCGAGCCACACCTCTTCCCTCAATGTGGACTCCTCGATGGAGCTGGTAATCCGAGGCCAGCGTTCCAAAGACTCCGCCGTATCCGGGACAAATATTTGCGATAGTGGCGTTCGGGGTCGGAGAGAAGCCTGGGAGGTCAATGAAATCCGAAACTAAACACGAGCGAAGTGATAGTGCCTTTGATGGCATCACACATTGTCCGAGTTGGCGCTGCAATTGGCTGAACCTAAACAAAGATTCAGCAAGTCTCAGATCAGAAGCGACCCAAGAAGAGTAATAGACATACGATAGCCAACACTCCAAAGAGCACGCACAGCCCAATCAACACCCAAACGGGAGAACTTCCCTTGCCCGAACGTTTACTCGCTGTCGAGTTGAGTTCGATGAGCTTCGGGTTTTCGTCCGACGAATGGGACCCGCTCAGCGAGAAATCATCAACAATGTTTTCCGGGCCATCACCCATAACTGGTGTGTGTGCAAGGTTAGGTTTTGGCGTCGGCGAACTCACATCTGGATTGGTGTCGTTCGAACGAGTCCGAACTTCTTTCGCGATATTATGCAGCGGTAAAGCTGGAGATGACCCCGCACAAAACGGTAGGAGCGCTTGCATCAATTCCGCTGGTGTTTGGAAACGATGATTCCGATCCTTGGCCATTAAACGACGTACAATCGCAGACACCTGTGGGGAAATATCCGTTCGGACATGCTCCAACGGCACCGGGTCCTCACTCGTTTGGCGGATCATCTTCTCCAACGAAGTCCCGCCTGGAAAAGGAACGTCACCCGCCAGCAGATAGTACATCGTACAGCCTAGACTGTAGAGGTCGGACCGAATGTCAACATCATGAAGGCTCCGGGCTTGTTCAGGCGAAAGGAAGTCGGGAGTCCCCATTACGGTATTTCCTCGAGTGAAAATAGTCCCGACTCCATCTTCCGGTTCATCGCCTGGCGCCTGAAGCCGTGCGAGGCCAAAGTCAACGACTTTTACGCAGACGCCGCTCCCGCCGGTTTGCCCCTTCTGAACTAGGATGTTGGCTGGCTTGATGTCACGATGGAGCATGCCTTTTTCAAAGGCACATTGTAACGCGGCAGACGCTTGGCGTATGATCTCACAAGCAAGACTTGTCCTCAGCGCACCCTTTTTCCGAACGAGTTGCTCAAGATTTAGGCCGTCCACAAATTCCATCACCAAGTAGACCCTATTGCCTGTTATATTCGCGTCAAACGCTGTTGCGATGTTCGGGTGATGGAGTTTTCCTGCAGCTAACACTTCTCTATGAAACAAATCCCGCGCTTTTTTGGTCTGCTCGGAGTCGTCGGATTGGATCAACTCTGGATGCAATACTTTTAAGGCAACGGCTCGGTTCATGGTCCTTTGAAGGGCCTTGTAGACCCGACCCAAACCTCCTTTTCCTACCAAATATTGGATAACGTACTGGCCGACGACAAACCCTTTGGTCTTCCCGGCTAGCAAAAGCTCTGCTTGAAACCGTGTGAGTTTTTTGCTTTTGATGAGGGACTGCGCGATAGCTTTCGCGTCAGCATTGCTTGGAATGTCTTTGCAAACAGCTTGAAACTGTTGCGGTGTGAAGATGCCGCTTTTCTGGAGGTGCTGTAAAAAAGTGTTTCGGGTCATCTGCGTTGAGGTCATGGGTTCAACCCCTTTGGTAAGCAATGCAGCAGCAATCAAATCTCACAAAAGTAGGCGTTGGAGTTACCTGATCGGTGTGGGGGTGAGTTTCGAATTCTTCCTCTTCTCGTCGAAGGTCAAAGAAGGTGGTTAGCCAACGAAACAACGACGAATCGGCGGGTCAATATCTCTGCGGGTTAGGAAAGGCTACATACTGAGATGCCGCCAGGACAACCATTAATCCACCTGTAATCGGTCATGCTTGTGATGATCTTTGGTTCCTGAGAGTGGCATGGTCCAAAATTCGACATTCGCTCACATCGAAGTACCTATAGTAGTTTACGAAAATGACATTTCTGTGAGCATAACCAGGAAAGTTCCCAAGATCAGGTCCAAGATCGTAAAATTATCCTGATTTGACAGCAGCGAAGCCCGTCCATCCATAAATTATACGCAAGTGTTGCCAGAGGAACGTAAACCTTCACGTTTCTCATCAGAAATCTTTGCAGTTTCCTGATTCGTAGCTGGTGATTCTCGGAATACTAATCGGACGTTCCGAAAAACAGGAGTGCCCTCTGTTCGCTCAGGGAGGGTGTTTCACGCGAAAGCGAGGATTTCAGCAAACCGAGGGACCGCGGGCGTGATTCTACACAATACTATCCCATAAAATCCCAATTAGCTGCCTCTGTGGTCAGAAAACTACCCAAAGTTTCTCTTCTTTCGGACACGGTGGGCTGTTCACCTGCGAGATCGCTGTCGTCTGAGGTTTCCATGTACGATTTTCTTATCACAAATGCGTCAATCATACTCCCAGATCAAATATTGGAACAGAGCTTCGTAGCAATCACCAATGGCCGAATCCAAAACTTAGGTCCCGTCGGAACTCTCGATCCTCAACAGGCGAAAAAAGTGGCGGACATTAATGGATCATTCCTTCTGCCCGGATTCATTGACCTACACGTTCATGGTGGAGCGGGAGCGGACTTCATGGACGCCACCCCGCAAGCCTACGAGACAGTTGGTCGCGCTCACCTGAAACACGGGACCACCGCCTTCCTGCCAACGACGACTGTGGCCAGGCACGACCAACATTTGGCTTTTCTTTCTGTTTGCGAGAACTACCAAGATTTCACTCCAGGTTTACCACGAAACCTGGGAGTACATTTCTACGGCCCATACTTTGCGGAGGCTGCCAAGGGATGCCATCCTGGAGATTCTGTTCGTCCTCCCCAATCTACTGAATACTTGCAATATTTGGATCATTCAGGTGCCATCCGCCGCGCCACAATCGCCCCGGAACTTCCCGGTGCCGAAGAGTTCGTTCAGGCTTGTCGCGATCGTGGAATCGACTGTAACGTTGGTCATTCTCACGCAACGTTCGACCAGATGGAAGCGGCCCTTAATTGGGGTGTCACTCACGTCGATCATCTCTTCTGTGCCATGTCAGATCGGGCAAGGCTCCGGCAGACACAGACGTTCCCCATGCGTGGAGGGGTGATGGAAGCTACTTTGTTCTTCGACCAACTCACAACAGAAGTTATTGCCGACGGAAAGCATCTGACGCGAGAGTTACTGCTTCTCGCACACAAGATCAAAGGCCCAGATAAACTTGCCCTGGTGACCGACTGTAACCGCGCCTTGGACATGCCTGACGGGGAATACATCTTTGGACCGTCCGACGGTGGGGAAATGATTTTCCGAAAAGACGACGTTGGCGTGATGCCAGATGGCAAAAGCCTCGCCTCGGGCGTCGTCGGAATGGATACTTGTATCCGGACTTTTCACCAACTGACGGCGATTCCGTTACCCCAGGTTGTGCGGATGGCATCGTTAACACCAGCGACCATCGCTGGTCGAGCAGAGGATTTGGGGAGCATTGAGGTCGGTAAGTTTGCCGATATGGTGGTTATGGACAAGGGACTAAATGTCCTCCAGGTCTTTCTCGCAGGTGAGGAAGTTCGCATTACCGAAGGTAACCAATGAAAAGTCGCCTCCGTCTGATTGACCTGGTCGGTCTGCGAGTTACACGCGACCGCTTCGGGTTGGTGTGAACGTCAGCACAAATCAAGCACGAAGAAAGAGTAGCCCAACGGCATGAGCGATAATGAAGTACCGCGCCAGGGACTGACATACAGAGACGCCGGGCTCGATCTCGATTTGTACGAGGAGACCATTGCCGGGATCGGACCACTCCTGCGCCGCACTCATACGGCACGCGTGCTCGAAGGTTTCGGTGGTTTCGCGAGTCTCTTTAGTCTGGATTTCAACGAACGCCTATTTCAGAAAAACTATCGTCACCCGGTTTTAGTCACATGCAGCGATGGCGTCGGTACAAAGCTCAAAATCGCCATCGGACTGAACAAACACGACACCGTGGGAATTGATCTGGTCGCGATGTCAGTCAACGATGCATTATGCACCGGTGGGGAGCCCTTGGCATTTCTCGATTACATCGCCATGGCCAAGGATGACCCCGAATTGACGCGCTCACTGGTCGAAGGAATCAGCCAGGGTTGTTTGGAAAGCGACTGCTGCCTGGTCGGTGGAGAAACCGCCATTCTCCCAGATTTCTACGCTCCGGGTGATTATGACATGGCGGGTTTTTGTGTCGGCGTCGTCGAGCGAGATCGAATCATCAACGGAAAGGCCATTCGGGTTGGAGATAAAGTTGTAGGGCTCGCGAGCACAGGATTTCATTCGAACGGGTACAGCCTGGTCCGCAAAGTTGTGTTCGATCATGCCAAACTCAACCTCGCTAACCATATCCCAGAGTTGGACAAAACGATTGGAGAAGCCCTTCTCGAGCCAACCCGAATCTATGTCCGAGCCATCCACGAGTTGCTCTTCCACTACCCGGTCAAACGTCGAGTGATTCGTGGGCTCGCCCACATCACCGGCGGTGGATTACCGGGAAATGTCCCTCGGATTTTGCCACCCGGGAAGCGCGTGCGAATCCAAAGAGGAAGTTGGGACATCCCGCAGGTTTTCTCGTGGCTCCAGAGCCTCGGCAACATCGCTCAAGAAGAGATGGACAACGTATTCAACATGGGAATCGGATTTGTAGTGATCGTGAGTCCCTATTTTGCCGAGAGTGTCCAAAGGCAACTCACGGACAGCGGAATCCGGACTTGGATCATTGGTGATGTGATTGAAGGCGAGCCGGGAGTCCAGATGGTTTAGCGCGGTTACCGCTTGCTTTGGGAAAAGGCTTTTCGTACTCAAAGTCCCTTACCCCGCTTGTGGGTAGAACCCCCCCAAACCC
>CAYRFQ010000008.1:15463-176644 GCA_964423615.1 uncultured Alcaligenaceae bacterium
GAGCGAAGCGGGAATCGTAGCGAGCGAAGCGGGAATCGTAGCGAGCGAAGCGGGAATCGTAGCGAGCGAAGCGGGAGCCCCAGAGGATCAGGGAGTCTTGGCTTGACGACTCCGAGGGACTGTCAATCGCACCCAACGCAATCGTGAACCGCCCTAAGTTCCGTCACTTTGGAAAAAGGGCATGTAGAGCCAAAACTGCCTCATTCGGATTCGATAATGCCCACGTCTCTATCCTCATTCGTTGTCCCTTGTGCTGTTGGTGGTGATTTCGGACCCACCAACAACACAGCGTAACGAACTCGAAGACCTTAATCAGAAGCCTTGTTGAGCATCGGCCCTTTGAGACGGATCACTTCAATCGGCAGGCGGACAGTCGCCGATTTCCCGGACACTCGGTCTCGTCCCATTAACACAACTGTGTACTTCCCTGCATTATTAAGTGTGATCGTGAAGCTTGGGGAAATGAGTTTTTCGTCTTTCCCAATTCCTTGTTTGATTGTCCCAATCACCGCCGGTTTACTGATAACTTTTCCGCTTCCGTGAACCACCCCACGAAGGATGTCGATGTTCGGCTGTCCGGTTTCCTTGTCTCGTTCAAACCCAATGACACTGAAGCCAATCGTCATCGTTTGTCCCACAACCCCAACCGGAGGCATCGGAACAGTCAATTCTTTGTTGGCATACGTTGCGACTCGAACGAATCCAAAATCTAACGCCCGGACTTTCCCAATCGTCTCGAACACAGCTTTCTTCTTGGAATTCCGATCAGCAACTGTCAGTCGCAGCTTGTGCGGGCCTGGTTCCGCTGTCAAAGGGAGCGTCATGGAAGCAAGACACGGCATCGTTTTCCCACCAAAGAAGTTGACCGCACTCCGATTCTGGGGCCCGAGTTTGAAGACCTGCTCTCCTTTGGCGTTAAAAATTTCCATCGTCAACTCGTAAGCCACTCGACCTTTTTTGTCTTCCTTCATACCGCGAATTTCGAAGCTGAAGTGGAACGTATCCCCAGGCATGGCTCCTTCTTTGGGGCGAGTCGCCCCAAGTCGGCCATAGCTCGCTCGGGGGTTAACAATTTTCAGTTCGCCCTTGTCCGCCACATCTTGTCCCGCGGGCAAGCTCAGGACCAGGCCACAAACCAAACTCGTGAACATCGAATACGATACCTCTGTTGGAAGACTTTTCGAGGATTGCGTCCTTGACCGTCAATGAAAAAGGAGCAAGCGAGACATTCCTTGCTTGCTCCTGACTGCCAGAAACTGGGATTTACTTTTTGCCCGTTCGAGTCGAATACGATGCTGCCGGGTAGAAAGACAGTTCCGAGTTCGCACTTTGGGGGGCTCCCTTAGCGAACGCTTGAAACGCCGAGTGAAGCTCGAAATAGGCGGACTCATTTCCGATCGTCGCCTTGGCAAATTTCAGCCCTTTGCGGTTCATATTGTAAACCAACTCCTCGACGTTACGTCCTTCCGCCTTCACCGAACCGGTCAAAATCTTCCTCGAACTTGGTTGCCCGAGAGCTTGCAGACCGCTTTCGAGCTGTTTGAGAAATCGGTTTCCTGTCACCCAGTTCCCTGGATCGACCTCTTCATTTTTCAGCATCAAGCGGAGATCTTCTCGTAACGCAGTCACCTGCTTCTCTGTGGCTTTCAATTGCTGGAACGTTACCGTCCCGTTCGCAGTAGCCGAAATAGTGGATTTGATGGCTTGATCGACCTCTTGCTGCTTTTCGTTTCTCAAGACGAGTGGCCACTCAAGGTTTTCTAACTCGCGAAGGGCCCCAATATTGCCTTGCGTCTCTGGCAACATCACGTTGATCTTATCGAGGGTCGTGGGATCAAGCGGGATAGGCGGCGTCTGCGTCCCTTGTTCTACTAGCTGCGTCATGTAAGGCATCAATCCGTTCAACGCGTCACCATTTGTGATCTCCCCTCGTTGGGGGAATAGGAGCAAACGACGAAGTTGAATCGACTCTTTCCGCTCCTTCATGTCCACGTAAGTCGGAGTGTTTTTGATCTCGTAAAGCCGCTGGTCCAGGGCCTGTCTTTGTGTCTCCATTCGCTCACGTTTGGTAACTTCGCGTTGCTGGCGAACCTCTTCATTCGTTAGTTGCAAATCACCTGCGGCTCGAACGAGTTCAGCTTGGCCCGCGTAGGCACCACCTCGACCAGCATAAGGGGCGTACACATTAGGACCGTACGCGCCTCCATACGGACGACGATTTCGGTACCGATATTGCCCAAAACTGTCGGAAGCGAAGACAGCCAACAATGTCACCGCAGTTACGGCAATCAGGGATGTTCGATTGTATTTCATCTGGGTATACCCTTTGGTTCGAATCAGAGTTGTGTGCAAACTTCAAATGGAAGCGACCGATGGCAATCTATGTCTGTTCAGTTCTTCGACTCAACCTGGAGTTTCTTTTTTAGTTTCTGAATCCTCGGGATTTTTCCCTCTGGGATCAACTTCCGCCAACGACGATACGCTTTAACACGAGACTCTTTCGAACCAGCAGCATCGTATGGGATCACCGCGCCGAGCGGAGCCAACCGGACAAGATGCCAGTGAGCCAACTCCCTCACAGGCAGTTGGCTGTGGTCGAGGTAGTTGATGAGGATGTCATAGGTGGCCGGATCCTCGCGATCATCGAAACTAAACCCAAAGAGGAGTTGCAAAATCGTCTTGGCATGAGCTTGGCTGTACTTCTCCTTCAAAAGAGCGTCGTACAACTTCTTGACTTGGCCGGGCTTTCGACCCATCCAGTTTCGCAACACCAAAATCGCATGCTTCCGCACGAGACCGTTTTTCTGAGTCCGGAAAGCTTGGAGTAGCTTTGGCAGGTCGTCGATGGCCCCCAACGCTGTCACACCTACTAGCTGATCGATTTTCTTGTCGGATTTCAGAAATGCATCGAGCACCGAGTTGATTTCCCGCTCGTTGAGTTGGCAAGCGGCGGTACAAATCGTTTTGAACATCAGTGTTCCTTGCTTCTTTTTCGGGTCGACGTCGACCGGCAGTTCGGCAAGGGTTTCGATTTGGACTTCTTCGAGAATGCTATCCCAGGTCAGCTTCGCAGGACCGGGAGGTGCTTTCAATTTATAAGATGCCTTCGCCGAACTGATTACCAACTCTCCTTTCACGACGAGCATGGCGAAGAACGTCGCGGGATCTTCGATCTTGCCGTCGATAATTGTCGGAAGACCAGGCTTGTGACGGCTGAAAATCTCCATCGCCACGGTCGTGTCCGGTTTCAGGAGATTCAGCTCTAAAGTGGTATCCCGAACCTGGATTTCCACCGATGCGGCACCTTTCTTCCGTGTATTTTTAAAAGCAATCAAACCGCGATCGAACTGGATTTTCAAGTTCGCTTTCTTCGGCTCCAGAAACCGAACGCCCGCTTCCAATACTGGATACGGACCGAGTTTGCCGATGTCGGCGAGCATAATAATCTTCACTTTTCCGTCGGCAGAGACAATCTCAGCTTCCGGCATGGCGACCACGAAATCATCGGCCTTAACGGCATCGCCTACCTTCACAGCTGTCCAGGTCTTGGCTTGTTTTCGGATCAAGGCACCAGAGACCTTTTCGCACTTACCTACCGTTGGTGTTTCTTGGCTCCAAACCGGCAGGGTGAAAACGCAAAGGACCGCCATACACAAGATTGGTCTCGTTACCCGAGCAATCGTTCTTGTGGTCTTATTGAATGTCATGATGGTGTCACTGCTCGATGGAAAGTTGAATCGATTTAACAGAGCGGAGTAAAGACATAATTTAACAACAGAACCGGGGACCGGAAAGCGCAAACCGGACTACCGGAAAACCGGCCTGGGAAAATGGTGCGGTCTGTAACGAATGCTTAAAGGATAAGTCACCACGTGTTGGATACGCAAAGAGAAAACGATGCGACAAATGTTTTATACAACCACATGCATGTGCTCAAACGATTGTGCAACAAGTGCATCGAAAACGACGCTCGAAAAATCATGATTTTGGCTCGTTTTCAGATTTCCTGGCAGCCATTGGACGCATTCGCCCGTAAGCAATCAGATTGAACGCCGTGTTCTTTTCACTGAACTCGTCACTCTTCCAAAATTCTACCGGCTTCGAACATCAAGGATATCTCCGTTCGGGTTAATATGGCTTGTCGCAGAGTCGCGGACCTAACGATCGCGAGCTCACTCCATAACAAGTGGACTGTCATTCCTTCCAAGAGCCTTAGCAGTGTCCAGACAAACCAATTCCTCTTCCCCATTCAACTTATAGTTGTCCACTCGATCGAAAGAGTGGACATAAATCGTGAGCACAAACGCTCTTTCGGCACTATCAAGTTTAATGCTTTCAACCCATTGCCTCGATGTATCAGTCCATTATACGCGTGGAATCAGGGGAAGTGGCTCAGAATGAATAGAATTTAACGAAGATGTCTGACGTGCAAAGGAAACAGAAGAACAGATGTCCGCTAGATAATTGAGGGGCCGATAGAGCCCCTTCAGTTCGACCTCGTGCTCATGCGAGATGCTGCACGCGAGTGCCAATACCAACGCCCTTCAACCGCACCGAAGTTTGACCGAGCATTACATTCGTTCGGAAGTGCGTATCCCAAGGAGTTGCAATCCTTGCTGGATGACCCGCGCGGTCAGGTCACAAAGTACCAACCGACTTTCTCGAAGCTCCTCGGTCTCGGCCTTGAGCACCGGACAATTCGCAAAGAACGTGCTATATTTTTGGGCCAAATTCCACAGATACGATGTAATCGCACTCGGCTCGTACTCGGCAGTCGCATTGTCGAGGGCTTCACCAAACCGCAAGAGAGCCATCCCCAGGTTCCTTTCAGCATCCTGCTCAATCAAGACCTTGGGCGGGTTCGTTCGATATTTAGCTGGGTCGGCATTGCCCTTCCGAAAAATCCCCCGATTCCGGACGTAAGCGTATTGCATGTACGTAGCCGTGTTGCCAGTCGTCGCGACCATCTTCTCAAGCGTAAACTTGTAATCAGTGACTCGATTCTGCGACAGATCAGCGTATTTGACGGCTCCAATTCCGACGGTTTCGACCATGGCTGCTTTTTCCTCGTCGTTCATTTCGAGCACGTCACCACCTGTCGCGGCGGCCTCCTCTCTCAATTCAGAGTATTTCTTTGCGGCATAAGCTATCGCATCCGACAGTAACTCATCCAACAAAGCTGGACTTCCCTCACGCGTCTTGAGCGGTTTCCCATCGTCTCCGAGAACCGAACCAAACGTAACATGCAACAGTTTCGCCTTTGCGTAGCCCCACCGGTCTGCGGCGTCAAACAGATGACTGAAGTGCATCTCTTGCCGGGAATCCACGACATACAATATCTCGTCGGGCTCCCATTCTTCCTGCCGATATTGGATGGTCGCGAGATCGGTCGTCATGTAGGTGAACGCACCATCGGATTTTTGGACAATACCAGGTGGTTGGTTCTCTGGATTCCCCTGAAAATAGATAACCCAGGCTCCCTGACTCTCGACAGCGATTCCCTTCGCTTTCAAATCTTCCACGACAGCGGCGAGCATTGGGTTGTAAAAACTCTCCCCGTACGTGTAATCAAAGTGCACATCTAACCGCTCATAAATGGCTTCGATCTCGGTCATGCAGTGAGGCATGAACTCTTTCCAAAGCCGGTTGTTCTCCTCATCGCCTTGGTGGAGTTTCACCGTTTCCAGCCGTGCGGCTTCTTCATGCTGCGGAGCGACTTCGTTGTGGACAGCGATGGCGGCGAGTTCGTCGTCAGAAAGAACTGTTTCTCTCTTCTCAGCCTCCTTCTTCGGATCTCGTTTCGAGGAGAGGAACCGAACCTGCTTGTAGAGCCGCGCGAGTTCCTGCACCGGGTCTCTTTCGTAAGCGTCCTTATCAAGGAAATTTTTGTATCCGTACAAGATCATTCCAAATTGCGTTCCCCAATCCCCCACATGGTTATCGCAAATGACCTTGTGGCCCAAAAATCGCAATAATCGGGCAATCGATTCCCCGATGATCGTACTTCGCAAGTGACCAACGTGAAGCGGCTTGGCGACGTTCGGAGAGCTGTAGTCGATGACAACCGTCTTTGGATTGGCCGCTTTGGCAACCCCAAGACGTTCGTCCGCCGCCATTTGTTGCAACTGTTTAGCCAAGAATTGCGAAGTGAACCGGAAGTTAATGAACCCCGGTCCTGCGATTTGCGGAACTTCAATCGTCGGATCTTCGGGGAGCCGGTCAGTAATCTCCTGGGCAATCTCGCGTGGGTTTTTCCCAAGGACTTTTTTCAAGCTCATGGCACAGTTCGCTTGGTAGTCCCCGTGTTTGGGATCCTGGGTCGGCTTGACAAGTGCTACCACCGGTTCAATGTCTTCGACGTAACCAGTGACAGCACTCCTTAACTTCTCTTGGATGGCGTGTAGGAGATTCATAGTCTCGGTGAAAGATAGGAGTTTACGTTACTCGTAAAGAATGTCTTGCCATCTGAGGCTCATCCACATGCTCAAGACACGAACGTGAGGCAGATAGTGCGCGAGACATACCAACTTTCATCAGAAAAATATCTCCGACGACTATATGCGTCAGTCAGCCATGGATCTGAAATCGAAACGCCTGCCGAAGTCCTCAAAGTGTCGAGCTAAAGCGTTTTGTATCTGTATGCAGCATTTTTGAAACCCCCAGGCCTCTTTCAGAAAAGATTGACCCAAGGTGGGGTGTTTTGGAAGGGGCCATTGGAAGCCAGGCAGTAACGAACAAAACCTTGTTGGTTCGTATACATCCTAATCTCCATCCCTCACCACCAAAAGGAGCGAAGGAAGAAGCAGTATGCAAAAACTCATCGGAAACCGCAGTGGAGACCAAGGGAATGTTTGGAGTCAAGCGAGCATCCAGACATCCCCAAGCCACAACGAAACGGTTCCGATTCGATCACTCGTTTGGGATATGTTAGTCGTCTATGGAAATTCTGGGAGCGTCCGCCCACAGATCTTCGAGTCGGTAATAGTCCCGTGTATCATCGTCAAAGACATGAACGACAATGTCGCCGTAGTCTTGGACGACCCATTTACTGGCTTCGTACCCCTCGATGGACAGACGTTCATCACCAACAGCAGACAGGGCTGCGTCAATTTCTTCCGTAATGGTGTGAATCTGACGGCGGCTAGAGCCGGAGGTGATTATGAAGTAATCGTAGAGAGGAGTAAGTTTCCGCATGTCAAGGACAACGGTGTCTTTGCCCTTAAAATCTCGAGACACACGGGCACAGAGAACGGCACGTTCACGGGCTGGGGCTTGGATCAGCCGAGCCTCGCTTCTAGCTGTTGTCTTCAAAGGACCTCCTTTCGCACGTAAGCCGAAAGCCACGGAGTTGAGAACAGAGTCCTTTGCCACGGAAGCAGTGAAAAAAGAATCGTCCGCACCTCCTGACCGAGTGGATACGAGCACGTTGGAGTGATTGAAGCCTGACGAATCGCCAGACCAGCTTCGGTTATGGGTTCCAATACGACGCGGAGAAGAGAAAGATGATTCGCAACCGGTAAAACCGATTTCATCACTCTCACCTTCTAACATCCTAGCATTATCATCCATCGTTTGCCTCCTCCCGTCAAGACAATGCAGCCGCTATACCCCTTGTAATCCTGATCAGGCGCCGTCTGTCGGTCACATCTGGACTGCTTGGAAAAATCGGACCCAGAGAAACTTCGTTTCACTTTCCAACCATAGGACAGTCCAATATCCTCCAAAGTTCGCGGCGCAAGTACCGAGAAATTCCGCACCTACACGCTTTTCCAAACCTTCGGACGACACCCACAAGTCCCGCCAACGACCCCAAGAAATGCCCTGGCATCGTCTTGGCCGTGTGGCTATAGTCCGCGCACTTTTCGTTCTTGGATTAGAGAATCGCAACCAGAAATCACTCCAACAATCCAAAATCGACAGCTGCAGTTGGGTATTCCTTTGTGAAGTAGATTTCGACCGAACGTGAATTATCCACCTGCGTGCGAACTCTCCAAATGCCATCGTTCTCGGAAAAAAAGGAGCAGTCTATGAACTGGAAGAACATTTTCGGGGGGTGTGCCCTCGTCCTGGGGATTGCCGCAGTCGCTACCTCTGGAATCACCGACTACCACGAAAATTCGTGCATTCCCACCGTGAAACCTTCCCGACATCAGACGTTTCCACAGGTCTCCTCACGAACCAACGCACACCGCAACGAGATTTTCCAGCGTGTTCGGGGAAGCCAACCAAACACGGTCGACACGGAGATTTTCATGCCGCGTAAAGTCGATGAGCGGAAAGAAGTGATCCAAATTGATCCAAGGATACACAGGATGTGCAAAGCCGAAGTCATCGATTCCAACCTGGTCAAATCCGAGGTGATTCCCAACGACGAAGAAGAAGGTGTCGTGGTCCGAAGTGACTTTGGCGTGGATTACGAAGAAAGTGAACCAGCCCAGATCCCTCCAAGCTCCACAAGAGTCCAAGTTACACAGAACGCCACCATTTCCGGTTGGGCCTGTATCGGAACATTCGGTTGTTCCGTGCAAGCAGCTCTGAACCAAGCCGTAGCCAAGACACTCGAAGCAGTAGTCAGACCCGTTCAACAAACTACCGACCGGATGGGGTGGACCTTCACCGAAGAACAAGAATCACCACAAGAGGATGAAACTTCCTCAGTCCCCAAGAAAGAACTCGAAAAGTTCATGTACTACGACGAACAGCAAGGTCACCATCACGGTGGATGCCCATACCTTAACGGGCACACCCCCTACTGTCCTCCCCGCTACTACCGTCCGTTTCGTTCTTCAAATACAACGAGAGGCGTGAGTGGGACGAAGCCGTCAACAGCACCGAAATCGACCAATCAACAAGGCGAAAGCAACGAACAGGCCAACAACAAATCGTCTGAAAAAACCACCACGACCTCAAACTACGAAGAAGGCAGCTGGAGTGGTGCCTGGCTCTACGGAGAGCCTAGCGAGCCTCCCCAACAGGAGGAACTTGAGATGATCCAGAATTTTCCCTGGCACATGCTGATTCCTCTAAGCTGGTAACCCTCAATGTAAGAAAAGGACGGCACCGCGAATTTGTCGGATCAATAAGTCTCACGTTCATCTCGGTCCTTTGAGGTGCGCGGGTAGGAAAATAAACAGGTGTATTTGTTTTGATTTGTGGGCTCCGAACGACCGGTAGATCCTGGCCGTAAGTAGAAACCCACGGAACGCGAAGAACCAGAAGAAACACGAGGCTTATTGATCCGTCCACTTCCCGCGCTTCAGCTCCTGGCCGTGAGCGTGACCCCACGGGATAATGAGAACGGTTCACGCTTGAATTGGGTGAAGATTTCTCGCATGCAAATTCCAGCTCCTCGCTTGCGAGGTGAGGCCAAACACAGTCAAAGCGGAGAACGCGCTGGCCTGAGGAGTTTGGGAACTGTGAACTGTCTCCAACACGAGCATGAACCGCTCTAATCCGACCAAATAATCTTAGAAAAGCCAGAGGAACATCTTCGCTCCCCTACCCTCTTATCGCCTTGTGGAACAACTCGGCCGTCTGATCGATTTGAGCAAGGGTTGTAAAACGGCCGACACTTAACCGAATGGCTCCTTTCGCCACCTGTTTGGATACCCCCATCGCCTTCAAGACAGGGGATATAGTCACTTTTCCTTCGTGACACGCGGACCCAGTGGATGCCGCGATTTGCGGTAAGGCTTCGAGCAACTCGGAGTTGATGTACCCAAGAAAACTCACGTTAAGCGTGTTCGGTAATCGGTTCTCTGGATGGCCGTGCAGAACAATTTCCCTCCCGCAGACCTCTCGCAGATGACTCCAAAGCCGATCACGCAAGTCTTGAAGTTTCGCCGTTACCTCCGGAAAACTCTCCATGGCGATTTCGGCGGCTTTCCCCAATCCAACGATGTAAGGAACATTCTCAGTACCGGCGCGTCGACCGCTCTCATGCCCTGCCCCATGAACCAGCGGCTCAGGTTTCAAACCTTTCCGGACGTACAACGCTCCGATTCCTTTGGGAGCGTACAGTTTGTGCCCAGCTATCGTCATGTAATCGACGTCGAGGTCGTTAACGTGCACAGGAACTTTCCCAAGCGACTGGGACACATCAGTATGGACGACCGCACCGTATCTGTGGGCGATTTCGGCAATCTCGCGAATCGGCTGTAGCGTACCGACCTCATTGTTCGAGTGCATGATGCTCACAAGATTCGTCGAGCGCGTGATCACCTGGCGGAAATCATCGAGCTTGACCATTCCGTACTCATCGACCGGGAGAATGGTCAGTTTACAACCGAGCTTCTTCAAAAACTGACAAGGTTCCATCGTTGCTGGATGTTCCACGGCGCTGGTAATGATGTGAGCGCCCTTTACAAACCGACCGAAGATGCCTTTCACTTTCGCGAAAATGGTCCCCTTGATGGCCTGGTTGCTCGCCTCGCTGCCACCGCCTGTGAAGACAATCTCGTCTGGCTCCGCCCCTATCAAGTGAGCAAGTTGTGCTCTGGCAGTCTCGACTGCCTCCTGGGCGAACTTACCGAGTCGATACGCACTCGATGGGTTGCCGAAGTGAGTTCGCAAAAAAGGAATCATCGCCTCAGCCACGGCTGGATCGATTGGTGTCGTTGCGTTGTAGTCGAGATATATTTGTTGCATAAGTCTTTCGTTTTTTCCTTGGAGCTTTTCCCGTCTCAAGCCCTTGGGCCCTTCGGTAATCGATTAAATTAGGAATCGTCTGTGCATTCTGAGCCCCGAAGGGGCGGCAGATCATAGCCGTGTGTGTAAACCCACGGATTTGGGATAACCTAGGCATATAAGTCGTGTACTGAATCCCAAACCCCTCAGAAGTTCACTCAGATACTGGGTAGAGGTTTCTCATTGTCGAAGACGTTCTACTCGCTTGCGGGGACGGGCCAGAGCTGAACGAAGCGGAGAACACACTGGCCTGAAGTGCTCGGCAATTGCAAATTCATCACGACACGAACTTTGACCGCTCTAAAGGCTTCCAACGTAGTCGATGAGGTCCGCTAATTCAGCCTTGGTCAACCGATGGGCTCGACCGTGCTTTTTCCGCGAGTTGTAACGAGTGAAAATCGCAATCAGTGACTCCGCTCTGCCATCATGCAAATACGGCCCTGACGCTGCCACTCCAAGAAGCGACGGCGTATCGAACTCGGCATCGGTGTCCTGGATTCGGGCCGTGCCGACGTCGTGGACGTTTCCATCTTGGAAAGTCTTACCCGCATGACATCGTCTGCAACCGGCCTTCCCAAAGAACAACGTCTTCCCTCGCGCGACAGCAGCTTTTTTCGAGGCGACTTTCCTTGTGCGGGGAACAGAGAGTGATCTCAGGTAAGCCACGAGATCGCGAAGTTCCTTCCGTGACGGCTCGTAATGATGAGCGAGGCGGAGCGTTCCCCGGCTTCGATCCAGCAACGTCGCTGTTTCTCCATGCCATCCGTAAGGTCCAGTCCTCCCCACGCCCAGCAAAGAGCGAGTGTTCATCGGATTCCCGACTCCGTTCCGTGTGAGATCCCACTGAAGCCCGTCGGTGTGGCCACCGGGATGACAACTCGCACAACTGAATTGCTGGAACTGGGTGAGCCTCGCCGAGTGAAACAGTTGCTCGCCACGTCGCGCCGAATCCGGCTTTTTTCCACCGAGCGAAATCGTCTTTCGAACTGTCAAACTCGGCGCATCGATCACCGTCAAACTGTCGTCGAGATAATTACTTACAACCAGAGTCTTGCCATCACCCGAGAAAGCCATTCGGCGCGGATTCCTCCCCGTGGGAATAGCTTTCCGAATCGCGAGGCGGGCTTGACTGATGTCGATCGACACTGGCGAGTCAGCTTGGTCCGCTGCGCCATATGGTTTACGAGCCTCGGCTTGACGAACACGATCCAGGACCGCTTGACGTCGTACCACCAACAATTGGTCTGTCCCTCCGCTCGTCACGAAAAACGACTTTTTATCGGAGCCGACAAGTAAATCGGTCGGATCGGCAGCCCCCGACGTTGGTCGATCCAGAGAGATCGGGACTGCTTGGCGATGGCTGTCCGTGAAACTCCCAAGAGCGTTCGAAAACACCCAGCCTTGAATCAACTGGGTTGCGGCAAGATTCGTTTTCGGAATCTGATAAGCAACAAATGGTTCGGATACGTTTCGTTTCCCGCATGGAAGTGTCACGATCCGAGTTGGGTTTGTCGCGTTCGGTAGCTCCCAAGATGTTCCACGCCATTGCCTCTTCCCTGATGGCAAGACATTCACACGAGCGACTCCCGGACCTTTCGAAAGAACAAACACCGCCGGACGAACGTGTTTCCCCATCATCCAGGTGCCAAACGCTAGACTAGCCGGATGCAGCTTGAGCTTGAGAGAATCTCGCTCTCCCGTCAATAGATTGATCCGCTCGACCGTTTTGGCATCGTGGCACGCCACATAAAGCGTATCTCCATTCTCGCAACAGACATCCTGAGGTGCTTTCCCGACTTCAAAGCGGCTCCTGACTTTGTGCGTCTTGAGATCGACTTCCACAACGCAATCGTCGTGTTCGCAAACAACCCACAACGTGTTCCCGACACTTGCAAGGGACCGTGGCCCCTTCCCAACAACAATTTCTCGGTCGATTCGACCCTCCCTCAAATCAACCACCGCTACCGAACTCCCCGAGGACAGAGCCACATACGCACGCACGCCATCGTGGTCCACGAACAAGCCTAGCGGGTTCTTGAAGTTGGTGATGGTAGCTGTTTCGGCCTCATTACCTGTCGAATCGAATTTCGGGCCCGGATCCGTAAAACATAATCGAGATGAACCTACCAACAGACCCAGGACACAAAACCCAACTCCAAGTTTGAGGAAAGTTGTCATTATTTCTCCACAGTCGGATATTGCAGAATTCGGTCCGGATCACGGAACCGGCC
The DNA here is from genome assembly GCA_964423615.1 of uncultured Alcaligenaceae bacterium. Lineage (GTDB taxonomy): Bacteria > Planctomycetota > Planctomycetia > Gemmatales > Gemmataceae > CAYRFQ01. Next base: position 28,381 of record CAYRFQ010000008.1, read on the forward strand.
ATAGAGGACCTTGTCATCGCCTCTCGACCAACACTCGAAGACAAAGCGGTTATTCCCTTTCTTGAGTTCCACCGGAATTTGGAATTGATCGGCCCTCGCTTTTCCACTGGAGCCGACATAGTTCCTGATCACCCGATCGTCGAACCAGACCTTGGTTGAAGAATTGGTTCCAAGCAATAAAGTCGTCTTCATGGCTTTGGGTGCAACCACCTCAACAACGACGAGGACCGACTCTGCTCGGCGTCTCTTCAGTTCCGGCAATTGCAACTTTCCCGTAACAGGTATCGGCACAGTTCGAGAAAGGGCCTTAACGTTCCCCTTTCTAGACACAAGATCCCGAGCTTGAATCCGCCCAAGCTGGACCGGCCCGACCAACGTCATCGATGGAGGGAACGGGTGGGCCATCGTGTAACGGACCAAGTCCCGGAAATTCTGGACAGACATGTTGTAAGCAAGGCCTTCCGGCATGACCGACTTTTCTACAATCTTTCGCCGAGCCACATCCTTCTTCAACAGAACCTTGACGGCATCGTTTTCGGCCTTCAACGTTAGACTCTGGTCGTCCTCGTTTACGAGCAACCCGGATTCCAAACGCCCATTTTTCAACTGAACAATGTGATTGTAGTAAGGCTTCCCAATGACCCGATTGGGGTCAATGACGTTGATGACCATATAGTCGATTTCACGCGACGCACCATCAAGATTCGGACCGACCTTCGCGCCCTTACCGTCGAACGTATGACATTTCGCACACGTCTTTTCGAACACGAGACGCCCCCGGTGGAACGACGCACCGCCCTTGTCGAGTTCGGCATACATTTTCCCGATCAGTTGTTGGAGTTCCTTGGGAGTTTTGCGGTAACGCCCCCAAACCGTTTCGATCCGCTTGTTGAGTCCGGAGTCTTCAAACGACCGAATTCGAAGGATCGTGTTGTCCGAAAGGTCCCCTCGGGCAATCTTCTTATCACCGACTCGATCCAACAGCATCCGCGCCCAGTTTTTTCGGCTCGAAAGCATGTTCACAACTTCGGTTTTGAGAGCCTGGGGATATTTTTCCCAGCCTGAAAGAATTTGCTCGCCAATCTCTCCCCCCTCGAAGTTGGACAAGGCGCGACAAGCCCGTTCCCGCACTTTCTGGTTCTCACCCGGTTTCATGACCAGTTGCGTCAACAGCGAAGCCGCTCCCTTGGGTTGAGCAAGGGCCAAATCGTCGATCGCCTCAACTCGAATCACCACCTTGGCGCTCACGTCCCTAGCGATCTTCAATGCAAGTGCGATGGCCTGTTTGTCCTGAAAGTTCACAGCAAGTCGTCGTGCAAGTTCCTTCACTCTTGGGCTGTTATCCCGAACCAGCGCCGAAAAGACTCGCCTCCATTCGGCGGGCGGAGACAGCTGTCGATTCTTGAGAGCTGCTAGCATCCCTTCCAGGCCTCGCTCTCGAACGAGCGAATCGTCCACACGACCCAGGAACGAAACACAAGCCGCGATGGCCTCTTTGTTTCCCGTCGTGGCAAGCCGGCGGAGTGTCCGTGGGACAATTTCGTTCGTTGCCAGAGGATTCCCCGAAGCATTGTCCGCCAACCACTCCAGGGGAACTTGGTAAGTCCGAGCCACGCGTGGTTCGTAAGCCAACCAAATCATCAATGGCAAGAACCGGTCTTTCGCATCTTTCTTGTGCGCCATCAAGTTGTGCAATATCGGTAACACATCTTGTTTCTTGAGTTGTTGGCACGTACTCGCCAGTTGCAAACGCACCTCGGGTGAAGGATCGTCCTTGGCCATTTGCGTCAGTCGCTTCAAGAAAACCGGGCTGACTTCTCCAGCCTCTCCCAACAACCGAACGCCCCATGACCGAATCCACTTGTTCTTGTGAGCCAAAGCCAATTGAGCCGCCGATTCGTCGAAGCCGTCCGAGGCATATAAAGCCCACAGTTTTCGGAGCGTCAATACGTCATCTTTTGAACCCGCAAGGGCTTTCTTCAAGAATTCGCGACTGCCATCATCGCTCCGTTCGTGCAGAAGACGCTGGGCAGTTCGATACCAGTAGGGATTATCGTTATCCAACAGAGACACGAGTTGTTTGGTGGTTGCGTCAGTCAGATCTTTCGTTTTACTCGGTTTGAAGTTCGTTCGAGCGATCCGATAAAGCCGCCCACGTTTCTTGTCCCAACTATCCGGATGAGCTTGGTGGCAAGGATTTTGGTCGTGCCAGTCGATGACATAAATCGCACCATCGGGTCCCCACCGCAAATTGATCGGTCGGAAGTTCTTATCATTCGAGACTAGAAAGTCCGGCGCGTCCCCTGCGCGAAACGTCGACCCCGCGCGGCGGAGAACGTCGCGTTTGAGCGAGCAACCGTGGATACTCCCCATGATCACGCTACCCCGATAGGCTTCAGGCACATGGTCGCCTTGAAGGACCATCAATCCGGCATGAGCCCAACCGCTTACGCGATGGTGGGTATGGTCGCAACTCTCGGGCAGCAGACCATACGCGTATGGGTTGAAACTCGAACCAGCCTGTCGTTTGTACGTGCCACCAGGAACCATGTGGAAAAGGTGAGGGATGACGCAGCACACAAGATGACACTGACCCCACTGGTCGAAATCCATTCCCCAAGGGTTACTCGTACCCTCGGCAAACACCTCGAATTTCTTGGTCTCAGGAGTGTATCGCCACACAGCAGCATTGAGCCGAACATCTCCCACCTTGGAACGTGTGAAAACACCGTGCAGACCATAAAGCTTGCTATCTGGACCCCACTGAAACGTATTGAGCGTTTCGTGCGTGTCCTGACTCCCAAAGCCCTTCAGTAAAATGTCCTGCTTGTCGCATTTGCCGTCACCGTCGGTGTCCTGAAGAAAAAACAAATACGGTGGTGCTCCCAGATACACACCTCCGTTACCGACCTCAATGCCACTCGCCAAATCCCACCGGTGTGGAAGATGTTTTCCTTCGGCCCAAATAGTCACCTTGTCGCACTTACCGTCGCCGTTTGTATCTTCAAGAATCTTGATCCGATCGCGTGGTTTTTTCCCAGGAGGCGTGCGTTTGGGATACTCAAAGTTCTCTACCACCCAAATTCTTCCCCGTTCGTCGATCGTGAACGCAATTGGGTTGATCAGATCGGGCTCACCTGCAAAAAGGTTCGCTTGGTAGCCTTCAGCGATTTCAAAACGTTTGACGGTCTCGGTGGGTTTGAGGTAGGGCTGCCCCGAGGCTTTGCGGTTGTCAAAGCCAAATTGTCTTTGGCCGAGACTGGGACAGCAGCAAATCAATAAAGCTAGTAGCGGGAGAAAAAATCGGGCAGGCATAGAGCACACTCCGGAAGAGGACGGATTTTCTAAGAATGATCAATGCAGGAATCTGGTTTCGGCAAGCCAACGAGAATCTTCCATGAACAAATGGTATTTAGTGGATGATAGGCGAGGAGAATAACGGGCTCAAGGATTCGTCGAGGTTTCATTCAGATCCTTACTAAGAAACAATCGAACGGCTCAGGTTCGTGGTGATTTCAGGAACACGAATCATCAATGCGGCCATTTTGCCTCCCTCCAGGTAACACCCAATTTAGTCCCTTCCCCTTTCTGAACGTTCGCAAATTTTTGCGCACGTTCAGGATTGAGTCATCATCGACATCTTCAACCCAATCTTCAGTTCCTGCCCAGCCCGGCCCAATCGAGAGGACCAACGGCCCGTCTTATCTTTGTGAACTGCTTACTGCCAACGTCACCTCGAACGGCTCTCCGTCCGAAAACGACTTCGATTCCACATCAAACGTCCGCCTGGTGGCCCGACAACGTGTTCCTTCGATTTCGTACTCGAGATAGGACCAAATTCCGGTCTGGGTGGTGCTTCCAGCACAAATCGCGGGAAATTGAGCCAATCGCTGTTGGAGAATGTGATAACCATGATGTCTGTGGCCATGAAGCCAAAGATTGATGTTCCCCACCGTTGCCACGGGTAAAACCAAATCCAGGTCCCGAAGCCTCCTCCAGGGCCGTTCTAGATACCCATTCGAAAGGCACAACGGATAATGCGTCACGAGTATGCGAGGACCATCGGGAAGTTCCGTGAGGAGCCGTTGGAGTCGCTCGGTTTGCGCGACCCCAACTCTTCCAGTTGCATCCCAAGGCCAAAGTGACGGGTGGGCCGAGTTGACCCCGATCAGCCAACATCCTCCAACTTCTTGGGCGAACGGATACGTTGCATCGTCAACACGAATCCCCTGTTGCCACGGAGCAAAGTGCTCTTCGAAGGCCCCAGACCTTGCAGCTGGTCCAGTGGGGTAGTCGTGATTACCCGGAACGGCAATTCCCTTCGTCGAACCATCCGCTCCCAGCAATGTGACAGCGTTCTGGAATTCCTCCTCGAACCCAAGGGCCGTAGCATCTCCCGAAAAGATGACGTGGTCGATGCTCCGACCCACTATTTCGGCTTTCAACGTGCGGAGCACCTGTTCGGCATGACGAAAGCGATATTTTCGACCCAAGACACGATGGTTGAGCCATCCTCCAACCCTCCGGCTTGCAAAGTCTCGAAGTTGCCAGCGGCACTTGGGAGCCGTAACGTGAATGTCGCTCAGATGTGCAAATCGTATCATCGAGGCTGCTTGGTTTCCGGTAAGGATTGTTTCGAGTAGGGTCAGAATTGGGTTTCGGGTTTTCCCAGGAGGTCCATAGACCCCATTTAATTCGCTTCCTATAATTGACGACAACTCCTGAGAGGCGAGGGAGTCGGCTCGCCGACGCTACTATTCTATAAGGTTTGTTCGACCATGCCGAAGGTCACATTTGTCAACGAAAAGACCGACGTCGAAGTCGATGCCGGTGCCAACCTCCGAAAGTCCGCCTTGTCCAACGGGGTGCAAGTCTACGACGGCCCCACACGTTGGTTCAATTGTATGGGACACGGTACGTGTGGGACTTGCATGGTTCTCGTGAAGGAAGGCAAAGAAAACCTCAGCCCCAAAACCTTGATCGAGAAGATGTCATTCATGCTGAGCTTGGCCGTTGTCGGTCACGAAGAAGAGGCACGGCTTTCCTGTCAGACCCGTGTTCTCGGCGACTGTAAGGTCCAAACGACCGGATTTAACTGGACCGGCGAAAACTTCTGGCAAAAGCCGTATCCAAACAAATAAAATCCTGAAACACTATGGTCATCCTGATTTGGGAATCCTCGTCGATCGGATGCACCCCGAGTAGCAGACATATTCCGTGTGCCGTCCGCTTCTTTTCAGGACCTCGGCACTGCGCACTCGGTACGGCACACAGAAAACCCTAACTTAAATGTTGTCCGGTAGTTCTGTTAGTCGTGACTCCACGCGGCTCAATTGGAATTACCAGCCGGACAACTAATGCTGTTCCGTTCCCAGCCTCGCATAAGTTTCGGCTCCGATTGTAACCAGGGTTGGTTTGATCTTGCGTGGGTAGCATTCCCACAATGCTGGCATACTGGTTTTGCAGAGCTAACAAAAGCTCGAAAAGGCACCTGAACACGAGTACGATTGTTACGCTGTTAAAAGGCCAGACCTTGTCGGTCGGTCATTCCACCTAGCGTCCGTACTCGAGCAACAAATAATGCGATACTCACTCACACTTTTGGCCTTCCTCTTGATTGGCTTGCCGACCTTAGCGGACAATCAAAAACCGAACATCGTCATCATCTTTGCCGATGACCTCGGCTACGGTGATGTTCGCTGTTACAACAAACAATCCAAGGTCGCGACGCCCAATCTTGACAACCTGGCACGGCAAGGAATGCGGTTCACAGATGCCCACAGCCCTTCGACCGTTTGCACACCGAGCCGATACAGTCTGCTTACAGGACGAATGGCTTTTCGCAACGGAATGCGAGGAGTCTTTACAGGTGCCGGTGGTCCCTGCCTGATCGAGGAAGGACGGCTGACGATAGCCGAAATGTTACGACGAGCAGGCTACTCAACAGCCTGCTTCGGAAAATGGCACGTCGGCCTAACGTTCTTCGACAAGAAAGGCCAACCCATTCACCGCAATGGACTCAAAGCCGTCAAGCAAATTGACTATTCTCGCAAGATTCCAGATGCACCCATACACCGGGGCTTCGATCACTTTTTCGGGACGGCTTGCTGTCCCACCACAGATTGGCTTTACGCCTTCATCGATGGGGATCGAGTGCCAGTGCCACCCAAAGGGCTGCTCAACAAGAAACCATTGCCAAAACATCCCTATGCCAACGATTGTCGACCCGGAGTGATCGCTCCCAACTTCGATCTCCAGGAAGTCGACATGGTCTTTCTGAAGAAGTCACTCACTTTTCTGGAAAACCACGCTAAGAAAACACCCAAGAAACCTTTTTTCCTTCTGCACTGCACCCAAGCGGTCCACCTACCATCTTTCGCGGGTCAGAAGTTCCGAGGCAAAACCCAGGCGGGGCCTCACGGCGATTTCATCTTCGAATTCGATTCCATCGTCGGCGAAATCATGAAAGGTCTGGACCGTCATGGTTTTGGAGAGAACACCCTGATCATCATCACCAGCGACAATGGTCCCGAGGTAACTTCAGTCTTTTTCATGCGAGCGGACCACGGACATGATGGAGCCCATCCTTGGCGTGGTGTGAAACGTGATAACTGGGAAGGAGGTCACAGAGTCCCGTTCATCACTCGCTGGCCTGGGAAGATCAAGGCCGGAACTGTAAGCGATCAGACCCTTTGCCTCACCGACCTGATGGCTACTTGCGCTGCCATCGTTGATGAGAAACTACCGAACGACGCTGCCGAAGACAGTTTCAACATGCTACCGGTCCTTCTCGGAAAACAGGGAAAAACACCTGTCCGAGAATATACACTTCATCAAACAATGAGACTTGACCTCGCAATCCGGAACGGTCCCTGGGTGTATCTAGACCATAAAGGCTCGGGCGGGAATAGTTACCGCCGTGGACTCATGAAGAAGTATGCACTCCCAGAATTAGCTCCCAACGCCCCCGGCCAACTCTATAATTTGGACACAGACCCAGGACAACGTAAGAACCTCTACTTCAAACATCCAGAGATCGTTAAGAAGTTGAAAACCAAATTGGAGTCATTCAAGAAAAGCGGCCGCAGCGTGCCAACACGTAACGCTGACAAACGCGGGATTCCACCGCACTCTGTTGATACTCATTCAAGACTTTCACGACCATTCCAGTTGATAGAAAATAGAAAAATCACTCATCCCGCTCACTACCTCACGATGTTAGCGAATGCTATGGATCAAATGGCCACTCTGTAATAGCCGTGGGTAAACGCGAGCCCGGTTTGCTTTTTGTAAACTACAGTAATTTCCACCCAAACCGTGTGCTCCTTCCATGACCATACAAATCCAAAATCCGGAGGCATTCCCTGGAGTCCCATCTGGAAAAATCACGCATTGCGAGCTATGTCGTGTTTTTGTATAACGACCTAAAAGATGGTAAGTTTGATTGTGGGGGGTGAAGGATTATTGAATTCACTCCACAACTGAAATGGCTCATTTCTCCACTCCCCAAAAAAACTGAGTGTCTTCTCTCCTCTCCCATTGAGCCGTAATTACATTGGCACTATATCTGTGTCCAAGACGTCTGTGCTGTAATGTAGACCGCTGAGTTCTCAGGGTCTGACGTTAGAGCTACAGCACTCCAAGGAAATCGCCCATGTCTCAAATCCATGTTGCCGTGACTAGGGTCGTCAAACCCGGTCGTGAGTCGGAGTTCGAAGCTGCCGTTTCCAGATATCTCCGAGAATCCATGCACGAACCGGGCACGACAAGTGCCCACCTTCTCAAACCGCAGCCAGCTTCCGACGTTCGCGAGTATGGCATCTTGCGATCGTTTCAGAATTGGTCCGCGTGCGAGGCGTTTTATCGATCCTCTCGCTTCAAGGAATGGGAAAAAGCGGTCACTCCGTTCGTCATCGGCCCCCCAAAACGCCGACACTTACACGGCTTGGAAGGGTTCTTCCGGGGTAACTTGAACTCACCACCTCGGTGGAAAATGGCATTAATCACCTGGGTTGGAGTCTTCCCCACAGCCTTACTATGGTCTTCGTTCTTGCCAGGTTATTTGAATGGTTGGCCCAAGCTCTTGGTCTCAGCCGTCATCAACGTGTTCGTTGTCGCTACGCTGGCCTGGGTAGCCATGCCATTCTTGACGCGAGTGTTCTCTTTCTGGTTGCACCCAAGCTCCTCCTATCGGACTGAATTGGAAGAAAACGATTCCATCTGGCACCAATCTGATACCCTGCCACTGCGTGATCGCCAACTCGGCTCCGATGCCACCGATCAAACGGAAGTAGCCACAGCCAGCTTTGGATGGCCCACTCGCGGAGCACACCTTCCCGATTATTCGTAAGGAGACCGAGGAGTTAGTGCGTTTCTCGGTTGTATTGGAACAGGCTTTTCTTACTCGAAGTGCTGAGACCCTGCAGGGAGAAGGCCAGATTCAAGCGAAGCTGGAAACGCAGCGGTTTTTGGCCGAAGGCCAAACTCAACGTGGCCTATCCATTTTGGCCTTGCTCACCCCTCGCTATTTCACCGATACGCCCGGTTGTACCAAATTCGGCGTTTCCGGGCTCGTTGACCGAATACAAATGTCTTCAGACTCCTGCGAATTAAGTCAAGTTGTCCTTCATCATTGGCTTTCTCCAAAGGGATTTGAAAGACGATCACTAGTTCCTTGCTGTCTTTCTCCATCGGAAGATGGTACAAACGAAATTGGACTTTCGGTTGAGTCTCCCCTGCGATAGACATGAGTCCGAGCTGAAAAGTGACTTTGGGCAGCGGAGGCGACTCTATCTGAAATGGTTCAATAGAGACGCGGGGTGATTCCGCTTCGGGAAACTCGAATTGGACTGTTTTGGGATCATGCTTGTATTCTGCAGCATAGAAATCCTTCAGCCCCTGGCCCACTTTCTGTAGGAATGTCAGGTTATCAAACTGATCTCCGTCACCCGGATTGTTCCCACCGACGACTGGATTTCCATCAGGAACCTGGGCTCTTGGTTTTGGTGGCTTCGGGAGTGGTTTCAGCCCTAAAAAGACGTTATAGTTTCCGGTACCTGGGTATCGATAAAGAATGCCACCTGGTCCGAATGGCGGTTCTCCAAGCTTCAAACTCTTGGAAATATTGGCCGGAGGACGAAAGAACATCTCGTAAGGGGACTTGAGTCCATGCACTCCACGGTTCGTGATATTCGGAACCCAGAGAGGAGCACCGAGAGAAGCCTGTTCTTTGTCCCATTTTTCCAAACGAGCTAGCTGTCGATCCATCCTTTGGTGATAATCGGCCAGATCGCAGCCGAAGTTTGTGACCAAGCATACACTGAATAATAGGTACCATCGGTTCATGGAGGCGGTCTCCGTTTCGGTCTAAAAAACAAGTTTGCAGCAGTGTCCAATTGCATTGAGAAGACCTCCAATTTCTCTTCTCCGCTTGGGGCATGAATGCCAAACCTGAGCCAAGCGGGAAACGCACCGAATGAGGAGGGTTTTAAGAGAATCGTTTTAAGCGTTAACCTGGGTTCGCCGCATCCGAGCTTCTCACACTCGGCAAAGCCAATGCGCTCAACGCAATCAAGAACTACTCTATGTCTCTGCAACACAACATTGGCCACGGTAGAATACCAAACTTCCGAGTTCGGATTGAGAGCCGCGACCAAAGACTTCCAAGCGGCCGCCACCGACGAAATCACCAAAACAACCCTTGAATCGCTTGAAATCCGCCGTTCCTCGAAAAACAATCTGGGCAGAGCCATGCGATAGTAGCGTGGGGAACAATGAAACAACTCACCATTATCATCAAACCATTCGTCACAGCAAAGGTCCTTCACGCCATTTCCGAAGTCGATGTCGTTGCCTGCATCGTACAGGAAGCCAAAGGGTATAGCCGACAGAAGGGATATCTCGACAGGTACGTGGGCAGCGAATACAGCGATGTCTACCTGCCGAAAGTCGAGATCATCGTCTGGGTCCAGGACGAAAAAGCCGACGAACTCGCTGAGAAAGTCGTCCAGGCAGCACGCACAGGACGAATCGGTGACGGTAAGATCATCTCCGTGCCTTCCGCCCTCCCTAACCCGCTCGAATTTTAGTCAAAATGCCCTTCGAGCCTCTGGGCGAACCTCGCCTTCGCTTCTCGACTCCAAAACAACAGGACATTATCGAGAAGTCACTGGAGATAGCAATGACGCAAGAGAAACTCCACGGTTTACTCGTGCTGGATAAGCCATCTGGAATCACCTCACGAGACGCCGTGAATGCTGCACAACGGTTGTTTCCGCGTAAGACAAAGATCGGTCACGCGGGCACACTCGACCCGTTGGCCACCGGTGTGTTGGTCTTGTGTGTGGGACAGGCAACCCGGCTCATCGAATACGTCCAACAAATGAATAAGGAGTATGAGACCGAAATAGTCTTTGGGGCTACTAGCGATACCGACGATGCCGACGGCAACATCAGTGAGCGATCCGGGGTCCAATTGCCTGACCGCCAGAGTTTGGTCGAAGCCCTGACGCACTTTGAAGGGGAAGTTAAGCAAATTCCCCCCCAGTTTTCTGCCGCAAAGGTGGATGGACAGCGGGCTTATCGGCTTGCCCGAGAATCAAGGTCCGTTAACCTCGAGGAACGCACGGTCCGTGTCGATGCAATCCAACTGCTCCACTTTCAACCATCCAGGGCACGCCTCCGCATCCAGTGCGGCAAGGGGACTTACATTCGAGCGATTGCCCGTGACCTGGGCGAAAAACTAGATTGTGGCGGATATGTCCATACACTTCGGAGGACACGAATTGGTCATTTCCGTGCAGAAGATGCTCTCGACCTCAACGACTATTCCAAAGATATTTTACCCCAGTTGTTACCACTCACCGAAGGCATCCGAGACCTTCCAAGGCTGAAAGTCGACGAGGTAGAAGCTCGCCGACTTCGGCATGGTCAAATTCTCCATCTAAGCCAACCTCTTGCCAGCGGCCAGGATCACAGTATCTTCCAAGACTGCGAACTCGTAGGGCTTGGACAAGTGGGAACTGATGGGATCACGTTCAAGCCAACGAAGATTCTAGCCCAGCCGTAACGATCAACAGTGGTGAGACAATCGGATGGCAGTACACCTCATTCTCACCAATCGCCCCCCTATTTTTTGACAATTCGCAACATCACCGAGTCCGCTGCATGTTGCGTGTTTGTGCCTTCGCGTTGAGCGGAAACCACGATGGGACGGTCCGTTGGCCGCACCCACGGCTCGCAATAAAGGACCATGGTGCGGCGAGTTTCTTTCTCGGTAATCAAAATACCGTTCAAGCCGATATCTAACACCTTCACACCGTGCGGAAGTCCATTCACCTTGATCGGTACCCTACGACGAAATCCATTCAACCGTTGAATAGAAACGGTTAGCTTCGTCTTCCCCCCAGGGCTCAGAGTGATTTCCCTTTCCCTCGTCCAGGTCTTGATGTCCTTCAAACCCACCACACTCGGCTTACCACCCGAGATGACTTTACGAACGACTTTGCCATTCATCGTCGCCTCTGCGATGACTTTGAAAGACGCTATCTTGTTGGTCGTCTTGGCGGTGTCCGTCGCTTTGAGGGCAACGGTGGTGCTGTTCTCACCAGCTAAGATCGTCGTATTGGGTGCTGTCATTCCCTCGGGAAATCCCTGGAATTTGACATCGATCGGCCCATCGTATTCATCGATCCGAGTGGCGTTGATCGTCAATGGGATTGCTCCACCTCGCCACACCTTCGGAGAACTGGGACTGAGTGATACCCGAAAGTTCGGTTCCGGGCTGCGGAAGCTGACCCGATAGCCAAAGTTCTCCCCACCACGATCCAACGTATCCCGAATCCGGAGATAATAGACGCCCGATTGTGGTGGGTCGAACACGATTCGAGAATCACGACCCAGCCCATTGGCATCGTCGTTGCGGTGGTACAAAGTAATCACGGGAAACCCGTTTGGCGGGAACTTCGTGCCCGGTGGATGAACCGTCACTTTGTACATCACCTCGCCTTTCGATACGAAGGCAGGCGTCGTCCCCAAGAACCCTTGCCGTTGGCCCCGATCCGTGAAAAACTGACAATCCGAATCCGGATGCGTCGGTAGGTCACGGATCTTCAGTAGTTGTGTTCCTACGTAGATGTAGTCGTTAATGGCCAATTCACTCCAAGCTTCGATGCGAATCCCCGATTGGGCATTGTTGTGATCCCGAAAAGCCACATACGTCTTGGCAACGGGTCGAAGAGTGGCCCGCGCCAAAGGTTTCCTCTCGGCGTCGAGAATCTCAATCATGGAGTCCAGCTTCGACCCAAGCCTGTCGGCTGTAACTTCGAGGATGATCCGTTGGCCTTTCTCTCCACGAAAACGCCACAAGTCGCGCTCGCCCGGTTCGGAGATACGCCCATTGGCGACTGTCGGTACCGTAATCATGGAAGGTGTTCGAGTTTCAACGACTTCCCGAGTCCCGCTCACCGCCACCCGAAAGGCTCCCAACGCCCGGCCGAACGGCGTCGCGACGTTGATCGAGATAGTCTCGCCAGGACGATGCTTGCGTGCATCGATCGACAAGGTTTCCTTTCCGAGAAAGACGCCACGGAGTCGCACACTCGTCTTTTTTCCCGCTGGCACACCAAGAGGATACACCGAAGTGATGACCGGAATTTTTCCTACTTTCAATTCATACTTCATTCCGGAGCTTCCCCGATAATCGCGGTCGCGAATTCCCAAGGAATACACTCCGGCCTCGGAGAAAGTAATTCCGAGGAAACCGCTGTCGTTAGCCAAGACGTTCCCTTTATCATCCATGATCACTAAATCGGGTTCGATCGCAGGTGTTCCCTTTTTGGACTTCGCCGTGAAGGCTACTCCAAGTTGCTGGCCCTTTTTGGCCCGGAATCGGAAGTAATCCACGTCACCCGCCCTCTCCAAGACACCCAAGATAGTCTGTTGCGGTTCGATCCACTGGCCCTCCCGAGCCGAATTGTTGGACTCGCTTTCTTCCACTTCCGAAAATCGATTCGCTTCCTCGGGGGTCTTCCCGGACTCGAAACTTACAAGTTGACTGGCTCGAGTTCCAGTCGGAGGTTGCGTGAGACGACTGGACTTTTCCGGCACTGATTGTTTGACGCGACTTCCAACAGTCGTCTGTCCAAGAGTGTTACCCGTCTTGGCATTGATCCGCATGATCGTCCCATCGAAGCGGCCAACCCAGATGGATTCCTGATCCGAATCCAGACACATCGAAAGGGGAACATCGGCCATCTTCGGAGAGACCGCCAACTCGATCATCTTTGCCGTATCCCAACTCTTCAGCGTCCGATCCTCGCTGAGAGAAAACAATCGATTGCCGTCTCGGGAGTAGAGCAACTGGACGATCGGACCACTATGAGCGAAAACGGAGTGAACTACGGTACCGCCTTGCTCATCAGCCCGCCAAATCCGGATGCTTTTGTCGACACCACCCGCGGCAACATGCTTTCCGTCCGGACTCCACGCGACGGAGTAGACCCAATCGGTCGATTCACTGAGGGTGTAAAGAAGCTTCGCATCCCAAGTCCGCCAAACCTTGACGGCCCGGTCGGCTCCAGCTGTCGCAAACACTTTTCCGTCCGGACGAAACGCGACCGAACACACCGAGTCACTGTGTTCCGAGAGCGTGGTCAGGAGTTGGAGAGACTTTGTGTCCCAGATTTTCACTTTCCGGTCATACCCAACGCTAATCAACTTCTTGCCATCGGGGCTGAAGGCGAGTTGCAAAATAGTATCGTCGTGCGCTTCTTTGATCCGGCTTGGTCTTTTCCAGTGTTTCTTAAATTCCGGCATTCGAACCAAGATAATGTCGCTCGCCGAACCTGACACGGAATCCGCCATCGCCAGAACTGATCCCTTGGCTGTCACTGCCATCGAAGTGATCTTGCCGCGAACGTTGGCCATCTTGGTGAACAACCACTGCTCATTACGTCCTTGCTTAACCAAACATGTCTGCAAGCTCCCCGCCACGATTCGATCACTTTTTGGGACCGCCACAAGAGAACTGATGGGGATCGGTGTCGAACGTTTGACTCGGATATCAGGTAGGACGATCTTGGCAGCAACCTTATCGAACTTGGCCCCGGCCTTAACCCAATTCCGAAGCCGGGCGATTTCTTCGGCCGTTGGCCGGACTTTACTTTCCTTGGGAGGCATCACAGGCTTGGCTTTTCCCTCGGTTACTAGCACAAGCCGGCTCTTGTCTGGGTTTCCTGCCACCAGGACCGGGCCTTCGTCCGAACCTTCCCGCAACGCCTGGAAGTCGGCTAAGCTGAGACCCCCTCGCGCCCGTCTGGCGTTATGGCACTCCGAACAATACTTGTTGAAAAACGGCTGGACGTGCTTCGAATACGATGCTGAGTTAGTTTGAGCAAGACCGGGCAGCGAACTCATCGTGGACATTGTCACTAACACGAGTACCGGCAAGTATTTCATGATGAACTCCTGAGATCCGATTGTCACGCGGTCCGTAAGGCTCACGTACCGAACGACTGGGAGAGACGGCTTTGTTATTCGAGCGGAAGTTCCATCTCAAACTAGCGTGGACCGGCGGCCCCGAAAAGAGGATGTGCGGAAAAAGTTGGATTTTGGAAGCCGGCCGGAACGTGAACAGGTCATTTTTTCTCGACCAGCACAGTCTCATCGCGAAGGGGAATAGCCACATCCTCGAACCCCACTTGCCGGAGGGCGTGACAAAGGATTTCGGCTGGTTCGACCTCACCATGAACTAACCGAACTTTTCCCGTTTGAGACGCCAACGGCGTCAGCATCTCGAGAAAATCGTTGTGGTCGGCGTGTCCCGAGAAACCGTTGAGGTGGACTGCGTCGGCCCACTTGTTCCACATCTTTCCCAGGAAGTAAACGGTTGGCCCTTTTTGCATCAGACGACGACCGAGGCTACCAGGAGCCTGGTAACTTACGAGCACAAGACAACACCGCGGGTCCTCGACATACTGCTGTAAATGATATAACGCACGACCCGCGTCCAACATTCCCCCCGAAGCAACAATGATGCTCGGCGTCTTATCGTCGGTGAGTCGTTTGCTCTCCTCCCAGCGTCGGATATATCGAACTGGAGAGTTATGCTGACGTTCGGCTTCGAACACAGCACGACAGTCCTCGGTCACGTCATCGAGGTGCTGGTGGTAAACATTCACGATGTCAGCAACTAGTGGACTATCGACGTAGATGGGGAGTTTGGGAATCATCCCTTCGTGAATCCACTTCTGCAGATAATGGACCACGATTTGAGCCCGACCCAAACTAAACGCCGGAATAAGAACCTTCCCGTCCTGGGCGACGGTTCGATCGATGACGTCAGAGAGTTGTTCAGCAAGAGTGTCGAGCGGCTGATGAACCTTGCCCCCGTAAGTGCATTCGCATATCAGAAGATCCGACGGAGGAATCGGCGCAGGTGGATTCAGGAAGGGAATGTTCGCACGACCAAGGTCCCCGGTAAAACTAATCCGGTAGTCCTTGCCTCCGGTGTTGATTCCCAGCGTCACGATAGCCGATCCGAGGATGTGCCCGGCATTGAGCAACCGAACCTCGATTTCCGGACTCACCCTTCCCGGTTCGTCATAGCCAAGAGGAACGCAGTGCCCAATAGTTCGAGCGACATCGCCTAGGTCGCACAACGGACCGGACCAACTCGGAGGAGGCACAAGAGGCTTCTCGTCGCGTTGGATTTTGGCCGAATCGGTCAGCATCACTCCAAGGAGGTCACGCGTGGCAGGAGTACAAAAAATCGGACCGGTAAATCCCTGTCGAACAAGGTTGGGCAGGTTGCCACAGTGGTCTATGTGAGCATGGCTGATGACCACCGCGTCAATGTCTTTCGGAGTAAATGGAAACTCCCGATTGCGTTGGCGAAGCTCGGGCTGTTGCCCCAAATACAGACCACAATCCAGGAGGATTTTGCGACCTGCTGCCTCGACCAAATGCATCGAACCGGTTACTGTGAGGACGGCTCCGTGAAACGTGACCTTGGGTATGGAATCAATCAGATCATCACTTTCCATGAATTGCATTTTAACACGAGTTTCTTCAGACTGCGATACAATTTTCATTTGACAGTGTTGGGAGAGCAGTAAGTTTGGTACGAAGTCACTCGTTAGAAAATACCCAGCTCCGCTTGACCTGATTAGAGTTTGAAAAAATGGCCTCAACAAGAGACGAACTTGTCCGCCAGATTCGCCAGAATCCTGGTAACTTGGCGTTGGTGTTGATCTACGCCGATTGGCTCGAAGAAAACGGTCGAGCACTCGAAGCCAAAGCCGTTCGAATCCGAAAGCGGGTAGGACGGTCGTGCGGAGTTTCTGAAATTCCCAATTACTTCGACGAACCGCCAAGTAGTGCCGGAGGAGCCGCGAAAAGCTGGATCGGGCATCACTGTGGAAGTGAAGGTTGTGGCTCCGGAGAAGGCAACCCGAAACACGTTGAAGTATCAGGGAACGGATTCCACGGACCAACGGATTCCCGGACGTCTACTGGGCGACATGCTGGTGATCTTGATGAATCAGCAAGCGGTGACGGGGTCTCGTACGGATATCACGAAAGGAACGACGGAACAGGATGTGGGTTCTTCAGTTGGTTGTAGTTCCGGCTAGGATACTGTCTCCTTCTCTTCCGTAATCTTCAATTCACTGATCTTGCGATAAAGCGAACTCAAAGCTACTCCGAGACGTTTCGCCGCCTCTTTTTTGTTGGAATCCGTCACGCGTAAAATCCGCTCGATGTGCTGTTTCTCGAACCGCGACACGGCCTCGACCAGATTTTCGACCAGCGCAGGGTCATCCTGATTGGGCACCAAGTCGGGCGGCAAGTCTTCGATCCCGATGAGTGGCCCGTCACCCAGGATCATCGCTCGTTGGAGTGCGTTCTCCAGTTCTCGAACATTTCCTCGCCATGGGCACGCGATCAGAACCTGCATCGCTTCGTGGGTGACTCCTGTGAACCGTTTTCCAATTATCCGCGCGTGTTTCGGAACTAGGAAGTCGATTAGCTCGGGGATGTCTTCTCGTCGATCACGTAATGGCGGAATGGAGATGCGAACAACGTTCAGACGATAATACAAATCTTCGCGAAAAAGACCTTCTTCGACCGCTTCGTCCAAGTCCCGGTTCGTCGCTGCAACGATCCGACCATCGAAGTTCTCAGGCTCGTTCGCCCCGACAGGCAAAACTTCCTTTTGCTCTATGGCACGAAGGAGCTTGGCTTGTGTGGCCAGTGGCAGTTCTCCGATCTCGTCCAGGAAGACCGTACCTTTGCCAGCGTGAACGAAAACACCGGGTTGGTCACGATCAGCGCCAGTAAATGCGCCTTTGCGGTGGCCAAACAGTTGATTCTCAAGCAAATCGTTCGGGATGGCCGCACAGTTGACGGGAAGAAACGGAGTGGCGCTGTCGCTGGATTGTCGATGGATGGCTCGGGCAACAAGTTCCTTACCCGTGCCGCTCTCGCCGATCAACAACACGGTCGACCTTGTCGGCGCGACCTTCTTGACCATCTCCAGCATCCCCAACATTCCCGGCGTCGATCCGATCAGATCGCCCCCTCCTTGAGCGCGGTGCAGTTCACGTCGTAACCATTGATTTTCGTTTGCCAGATTTCGATACTCCAAGAGTCGATTGAGCTTACTGAGAACCTCCTCGAGAAGGATCGGCTTCATTAAATAATCGTGAGCACCTCGTTGAAAAGCCGCCACGGCCGTTTCGACAGTCCCGTACGCCGTGATCGAGATCACACACGTCTCAGGGCTGACCTGCAGAAGTTTCTCCAATAGCTCAAGGCCGTCCATGCCCGGCAGCTGCAAGTCGACCAACGCCGCATCAAACTCCTGTTCTCCAGCCATTCGAAGGGCATCCTCACCGGTGCCGGAGGTGGTGACAGCAAACCCCTCATCGGTCAAATATTCAGACAGAGTTTCACGGATTAGCTTTTCGTCATCGACGATCAGAACAGACGCTTTAGCTGTTTGTGTATTCATTTTGACCTATTTTCTGGTCGTAATCAGTTTATAGCTGAGGCCGAGACGTCTTGGATCATAGCTTTCTGCCCAAGATCGAACGTGTGGGTGGCCACTTCGCTCACGACAAATCACAAAAAGCCACCATGCAAAATCATGGGTGATTGATTGTCTCCCGAGGAACCAAGCCCCACTTGGGATCATCAAGCGATCCCATCCAAGAGCTAACCGGTCGATTCCGTCTCTTTCAACGAGAGACTAACGTCTCGATCGAGGCCGTTGCCTCAATTTGGCCATCATCTCCGGCATTCCGACGTGGCACGGTGATGGTGAACGTCGTGCCCACACCCACTTCCGATTCTACACGAATGCTCGCATTGTGTTCCGAGAGTAACTTTCGCGTGACAAACAACCCCAACCCAGTCCCGTCTCGCTTGGTCGTGAAGTAAGCCCGAAAAAGTTGCCGTTGGTCTTCAGGAGAAATGCCGCAACCGTTGTCCCGAAATCGAACTTCGATCGTCTTTTCGTTAGTCACAGCCTCAATAGAAATTCGTCCAGATTTTTCGGTAGCCTCGACGGCATTAAGGATCAAGTTCAGGAATGCCTGGACAAGCAAATCTCGTTTACCCTCTACCTGCGGCAGATCCGAAGCCACATCTGTGAGGATCTGTCTTTGGTTCGTACCCTTGTGATACTTGGCAATATTCAACGCTTCCTCGATCAAACCACGGAGACTCACCAAAGTTTTCTCGTTTGTCGTCGGTCGGCTGAAGTTGATAAGCTCCCTTAAGGTCTTCTGAATTCGCTTCAATTGTCCGCTGATGAGTCCGAGTTTCTCCTCTGCATAACCGTCAGAGTTGCGCTTTTGGAGCATCTGGACGAGAGAACTGATCGAAGTAAGAGGGTTCCCAACTTCGTGGGCAATCCCCGCCGCGAGGAGTCCGAACGCTGCCATCTTCTCCTGGTGCAACAACAATGCCTGGGCTTCCTGGAGTTGTCGCGTCCGCTCGTCGATCCGAGCTTCGAGTTGGTTCTGATTCTCTTTCAATTTCTGGTTGAGGTCTCGCAGGTGATCTCCGACACGCTTCAACAATTGAGCCAAAGAATCACTCGCCCAGGTCACCCAGACAAGAATCAGCACAGTGAGTATGAGAGTCAAAACATTTCGGTCCTCTTCGGGGAGGGCCACATAAAGCAGGACGTAACTTCCACAATGAGCGATACACGTCGCATAGGTAATGACCATCGAATGGCGAATGGCGCAACAGATCAGTGATAGCAGGTAATAGTAGCGGAACGGACTGTTGAGCCCATCGTGGTGGTAGCACAACATCCCGATGAAAACGGCTTCCATCAACGAGACGAGAAGTGGAAACTGGCGTAAAAAGATGGTCCGACGTACCGAATAGTATGTGTCGATCAAAGCATAGATAAATCCAACCCCCAGAATGGCGTTCAACACGGCCCGATCTGGAAGTGATTGTTCACTTGTATTGCTGATAACATATCCGACAATCAATCCGAACCAACGAATCTTGACGGCAATCGTTTCGGCAGCAAGTTCCCATGGCGAAAGAGGAACTGATTTTTGTCGGGTCGACATGAAAGAATCCCTCTACGTTGGACTTTAGTCTGGCCGTGCAAATCGATGGGGGTTTGGGGATGTCAGTTGGATGGGCAATTTAACCAAGAAAAAGCAAAGTAGTTAGCGGTCGTACCTTCCGTTTCGATCCCGAAATCCAAGATGAAACACTCTCCCCTGTTGGACTGTTCCAACTTTCACAAATTATTATATTCGCCAAGTCACCTTCGGGACGAACACTGCATCGTCCTCAACCTCAAAACACACCTTGGACCAATGGGAAACCGGCCAGGATTGGCAAAAAACACTACGAAGCTTGATCGAAACAGGAGAGATGGTAAAGTAACAAACGTTCAGTAACCAACAATCACCATCAATACCACAGTTCACCGATAAATTTCCCTTGGGAGGTTTCATTCATGGCTGCAAAAAACGATAAAGAAAAAGCTACCCTCCAAGAAACACTGAAAAAAATTGAGAGCAACTACGGCGCGAACGCCATCATGAAACTTGGTGATTCTCAGGTCGCCGAAGTGCCCGGAATTCCCACCGGGGTCATGAGTGTTGATCTGGCCCTTGGTGGAAAAGGCTTTCCTCGGGGGCGAATCGTAGAGATCTTTGGACCGGAATCGAGCGGCAAAACAACCATGGCTCTTCACGCCATCGCAAACGCCCAGAAGAACGGAGGAGTGGCCGCATTCATCGACGTCGAGCACGCGTTGGATCCGACCTGGGCAAAAAAGCTAGGGGTTGATCTGGAAGAACTGCTTGTGAGTCAGCCTTCTCACGCCGAAGAAGCGCTCAAAATCGCCGAGATGCTCGTGAAATCCGATTCGGTCGACATCATCGTCATCGACTCGGTCGCCGCACTGGTTCCTCGCTCCGAACTCCAAGGCGAAATCGGTGACTCGCAAGTCGGCGTCCAGGCTCGCTTGATGAGTCAGGCGTTACGAATTCTGACACCTGCCGTGAGTTCCTCGAATACCTGCTTGATATTCATCAATCAAATCCGGATGAAAATCGGAGTCATGTTCGGGAGTCCTGAAACGACTTCCGGTGGACAAGCCTTGAAGTTTTACGCTTCGGTCCGCGCCGACATCCGACGAACCGGAACCGTCAAAAGTAAAGCCGGTGAAGTCGTCGGAAGTTCGGTCAAAGTCAAGATCGTGAAAAACAAGGTCGCCCCACCCTTCCGTGTCGCCGAATTCGACTTGATGTATGACAACGGAGCCAACATCATCGGCGACATCATTGGGCTTGGGGAAAACGAGAAGGTTCCTGGAACGACGAACTCGATCATTCGCAAAAGCGGGTCGTTCTACTACTACGGAGCAACCAAACTCGGCCAAGGAAAAGAGCAGAGTATCGAATTCTTGAAAGAGAACTCCGACATGCTCGAAGAAATCCGCAACAAGATTCTTGAGGCTCGGGGAATGCTCACTGTTACTGAATCCGAGGAAGAAGAAACCAAGGAAGAACCGACCGAAGAAGAACTCAAAGCCGAGACCAAACCCAAAGCCGCCAAGAAAGAACGCGAGCCAAAAAAAGAAAAAGAAAAAGAGAAGGAAAAAGAAACTACGCGTAAGCTACCCGCCTCCAATTAGACCCTCCCACGTTTGCCTTGGTAATTGCGTTCTCGGTTTCCAAGTCGTGGGTCCCGCAAGGCTCGTCGGGTCCATAAGTGTATCTTTCGTCTTCGTTCGTTTAGCCGCTGGGATAGTCAGCCTTACAAGAGTTGTGTTTTGGTTTGCAAGCTCCAGGGAATGATACATCCTTGCCGCGGGTGAAATCCACAAAACGCAAAGAACCAGAACAAACTCGCCTCTTGTTTCTCCGACCGCCCTTCCCGGGAAGAAGACCAGAACCGGGCGAAGCGGCAAACGCAGCGAATGAAGGTCTGGACAACGCCAACCGTACCCAACGCGAACGGAACCACTCTAAAGAACCGAAGCTCACTAACTCACACTTTTTTCCAATCCCCTGGCAAGTCGTCAGGGGATTTTTTGTGAATGGTGGAAAAACACCCTCCTTCTGGGTAGAAAGGTAGGAATGCGTGAAAGGACTCTCGTCGCTTCCTTTCCAGAAACGCCTCCCCAGAGGGAACAATGGTATGTCCCGAACAGTGAGTGTTCTGTTCCTGGTTTGCACGGTGGCTACACCGAATAGCCGGGCCGAGGAAGACCCTGTTTTGAGCGGCGCTCTTGCCTTGCAGAGACGGTTTCACCAACTCGTCGAGAAGGTCGAGCCCAGCCTGGTCTGCATTCACGTATCACGATCCGACGACTATCAACGCTTCGGCGCGGCTTCCCCCCGACAAGCCCCTGGAAAGCTGGGCGGGTACGACCGTACGAGTGTAAAAGACTTCTTGACCAAAGCCGGTGTGGCTCGGAAAAAACAAGAACAAATCATCCAAAAACTCGATCTCGCCGACCCAGACAACGTGCCCGAAGATTTTGGCACAGGAGTCATCATCGATCGCCTCGGCCTCATCCTGACCTGTTACCATGTCGTCGAAGACGCACGCAAAATCTACGTGCGAATCGGGGAACGAGGCGGAAGTTATGCCAACATCCACGCAGCGGACCCCCGTTCCGACCTCGCCGTACTCAAGTTGATCAACTCGAATCACAGGCTCGAGCCCGTCCCGCTCGGCAAAGCTAGCGCGATCCAGCGAGGTTCGTGCATCATGGCCATGACGTTCCCCTTCACCGGTGGGTTTCGCGACGGGCAGGCTTCTGTCGCCCGAGGCCTGATAAGCAACATCCGTCGTTGGATTCCACGAAAACGAAACGCGAAATTACTCCGGCCAGCCGAGGTGTTACTACAAACAGACATTCGCCTGGGCATTGGTGGCAGCGGCGGTCCAATCATAGACCTTCATGGGAACTTCGTCGCGTTGACCACTGCCCGCGGAGGCCTTAGCAGTCAGGCCGTCCCGGGCGGGTTCGCCATTCCCATGACCTCGGGGAATCGAGCGGTGATCGCCAAACTCAAAAGAGGCGAAGAAGTCGAATACGGATTTCTTGGCATCAGCTTTTTGCCAAGTGCCAGGAAAACGAATGGCGTCAGGATCACTTATGTCACTCCCGGCTCACCGGCTGACAAAGCTGGGTTGGTTGCCAAGAACGCCATTCTTGAGGTAAACTCAGCGCCGGTAACCCACAGTGACGAGCTGTTGGTGACATTAAGTCGGCTCTTTGCCGACCAGCCAGTTCGCCTCACAGTCCAAAAAGCCGATACCGCCAAGAGACAAATCCTGACGGTCAAGCTCGCGAAGGCATTTCCCGTTGGGAAGGTAATCGCGACGACCGTGAAACGGCCTTTCTTCCGGGGATTACGCGTCGACCATACAAGCACCCTCGTTAGACCAGACCGAAGTGACCTTCCCTACAACAAAATTCCCGATGGGGTCCTCGTAACCGAGGTCCAACCTGGGACACCTGCAGGCAAGGTCCTACGCGGAACTGGAGACGTGATCCTTGCGGTCAACGGACATAAGGTCCGCAATCCGACCGAGTTCTACCACGCTGTCGAAAAAGCTCGTGGTGTCATTGGATTAACAGTGATGCCCACAAACCCACGCGAAGAACCGCCGACGCTCCAGTTGCCTGCGGAGTAAATTAGTCCCCACACTCCACGTGCCTCGGGCTTCTGGAAAACGAAAACAAGACGGCATTCACGCGCGACTCAACTACGTTTTCAACCCAAAGGCAAGCAGACAGCACACACAATCTGCTCGCAAATTTCTCCAACACACATCATCGGTGCACCATGCGATACGCCATTTGCAATGAAACATTCCAGGACTGGGATCACGAGAAGGTCTGCAAGTTCGTTGCGGAACTTGGCTACCAAGGGCTGGAACTCGCCCCGTTCACGCTAGCTCCGTTGATCACCGATGTCACAACGGAGCGTCGACAAGAGATCCGGAATCAAGCCGAAGATGCGGGTCTACAGATCATCGGACTTCACTGGTTGTTGGCCAAGACCGAAGGTTTCCATTTAACAGCTCCAGATGCCCAAACCCGAACTCGCACTGCCAACTATTTGGTCGAACTGGCTCGGGCTTGCCGCGACTTCGGAGGTGACCTACTCGTCTTCGGGTCCCCCGGTCAACGACGCATTCCCGAAGGCGCAACTAAGAAACAAGCCACAGAAAATGCAATCGATACGATCCAACAGGCATTGCCACACATCGCGGACTTTGGAGTGAACCTACTCCTCGAACCGCTCTCACCCAAGGAAGCCGATTTCATACTGACCGCCGACGAAGCCGACGCCATCCTACAACGTGTCGACCATCCCAACCTTGGAATCCACCTCGACGTCAAAGCCATGAGCAGCGAAGGTCCCGCTGTTCCCGATATCATCAAAAAACACATCGCCAAAACAGGACACTTCCACGCCAACGACCCCAACCTCCGTGGGCCAGGATTCGGAGAGACCGATTTCGTTCCAATTTTTCAAGCCCTCAAAGACACGAACTACACCGGATGGGTTTCAGTGGAAGTGTTCGATTACTCTCCAGACCCCGAAACCATTGCTTCCGGCAGTCTCGCTTACATGCAAGAGTGCGAATCGAAACTAAAGTAGCTCAACCCTGGGCACAACAGAAAGACCGGCGTTGCCCGCTACAAAACAGACTCCATCAACGTACTCGACACCTACAACGGTTGGATACTTGGACATGATCCCTTCCCTCTGGTCTTCTCTTTCGATCCATGCCACGAGGAGCCGATTAGGGTTCCTCGTCTCTTTGGTCCTCGCGTCAGCAGGAACACTTCCCGCTCCAACTGTAGCTTCAGCGGAGAACGCACACGCCCCTCAACTCAAGGTTGGCTTTGCCGAAACGGACATTACCCCACAAGTCAAACAACGAACCGTCTACATGGCTGGGTTTGGAAAAGGCCGCGTCGCGACAGGGGTTCATGATCCATTGATGGTCCGCGCCGTTGTCTTTCAACACAACAACGAAAAGATTGCGATGGTTAGTGTCGATGTCGTGGGCCTGTTTTACGAGTTCACCCAGAAAATTCGAACAAGACTACCCGGCTACAAGTATGTCCTAGTCTCAGCAACCCATAACCATGAAGGCCCGGACACCATGGGTTTGTGGGGACCAAACCCATTTCTTAGCGGCATCGATCAAAAATACATGTCTCATCTCCAGAACCAGGTCGTCAAGGCCGTGCAGTCCGCAGCCAAAAATCTCCGCAGCGCGAACACACGGCTGGGAAAACATCGCGCTCCGGAACTCCTACACGACAGCCGCAAACCTCTCGTCAAGCATGACGAAATCGTGGTCCTCCAATTTCTACAACCAAAGTCAAGCCAGTCGATCGGAATTCTGGTGCAATGGAATTGCCATCCGGAAGTGTTGGGGGGCAGTAACAAACTCATTACTGCAGACCATGTTGGATACACAGTTGCGTATCTCAAGCGTAAGTATAAATGTCCAGTCGCCTATTTCACCGGAACGGTTGGTGGACTGATGACGAATCTCCGGGTCCCAGTTCGTGACAAAAACGGCAAGTTGCTAAAGGATCGGACGTTCCAGAAGGCGGAAAGGTATGGGAATCTGGTAGGTGAAGCGGCAGACACGGCACTTAAAGAATCCCTCCCCGTAAAACTATATCCATTCGACGTGCGACAGAAACAAATCTATCTTCCCATCGCAAATGAGGTTTACCTGTTGGGATGGAAACTCGGTGTGCTTCGACGAAAAGCGTACAAGTGGAATGGAAATATCGAAAAGGCAAAGGAACTGCCCCGAAGAAACACATCAGTGAAAAACCTGTGTCTACGAACAGAAGTCGGATACATTCGGCTCGGAGAACTGGGAGTGGCTGCAATTCCGGGCGAAATCTATCCAGAGTTGGTTCTTGGAAAATACCAAGACCCTGTGGAACCAGGAGCAGACTACCCCAAATCCAAGCTCGAACCGAGTATCTATTCCCAATTCTCAACCAAACACAAAATGATCATCGGACTCGCCAACGACGAAATCGGGTACATAATTCCGAAACGACAATGGGACCAAAAACCGCCGTATTGTTACGGACGAAAACGGTCACAATACGGCGAGATCAACAGCCTCGGTTCTGAGACCGCCCCCCTACTGTGTGATGCTTTCTGCGAATTGCTCCGAAAAAGGAAGACGAAAAAGATCCATCCGAATTGACCGATCATTGCCCTATTGTGGCGGAACGTAGGGCGTCGGAAGGGCTTGAGGAACACCGCCCGGAACCGGTACCAATTGAGGAGTCGAAGTCAGTGGAGGTCCCAGATAACTCGGACTGAACATGCCCGTTCCGGGCGCAATAGGCACCTCCGTAACTTGCGGAACAACTCCGACGTCTCCTGGAACAACCATCCCAACCCCACCAGGTACAAGCATCTGCCCGTGCCCAGGATCGAAGGAAGTAGTTACACCCGGTGGGCAAGGACAGCCAGCCGTGGGGCAACAACCTGCTATCGCAGGCGAAGCTGCCACCGTCCCGCAGGAATCATTGAAACGGCCAAAGCTATAACAACCAGAGCACCCACTCAACGCGGTCAAAGTCGCGGAGACCAGCACTCCAGCCAAACACGTGCGCATCATTAGTTAGTTTCCTTCTGCAATCAGATGGCTCTGCGAAACCATCAGACGAGCAAGGCAAACGAATGAACAGGTGGGCTGCCTTGCAATGAGCCCTGGTCTGATGGGAAAATAGTGCGCCAGAAAGCCCCCTCGATCAAATGACCCCAACGACTTTTGTAAAACTTCCCAAGATCCTCGTAGGACTCCTCAACAAAGTGTCTTTTGGAGCTAATATGACGGGTGTAACGAAGAGAGAAGAGTTGAGAGTTGACACGTGCAAGGTGAGAAATGATTGTCGAGCCGAAACTTGGGTCTACAGTTGGCTCGATAAACCGCCCAGAACTACAATCGATGTCCAAGGTTCGTAGTAAGTGCGGTTCACGCTCTTAATGCGTAACAGACTTCTCGTTTTCCAAGTCCCTCTCTTCGCTTACGGACAGAGGCCAGCTATTAGCGAAGCGGAAAACACTCAGCGTTAGGCCAGACCCGAGCGAAACGGAGAACGCGTGGGGCTGAAGAGTTCGGACACTACGGATTGTACCCAGAAAGAACGAGAACCGCTCGAAAGGCCATCAATTCCGAATGTCTGTGCCTCGATTCCAAACCGAAATGAACAGCCTCCGCTCGGCTGCCTCAGTCCCTTGAAAAACTGATTGGACTTTTCAAGAGCGACAACGAATCAAACAACAGGTCAATCTTGGAATTAGTAATGGATAACCAGAGTGTAAAAATTTAAGAAAAAAGACGAGATTTTGTCCGGAGCAAACAGAAATATCCGATTATGTAGATAAGTCATTCTGCTGAGTCAAAAAGGTTTCGCTTGGATCTGTATCCAAAGGCTCTACCGGATGATTGATGATGTACGATCCCCACTTTCTTCCCCACAACTGTCTGTGTCGAGGTGACAAATGGTACGCCCGCAATCCCATCACGGAGATTCGTGTGCCCACACATTGTTTACCGTTCAGGGACCGATCCGACTTGCTCTCACACTCTTGCACCGTGCGTATCGCTATGCTGTTGAAATCGAGGCCGATGTTTGGGACTTCGCAGTCGAAATACACGAACTCCGCCGTGCTGGTCTTACCAATAGCGAGTTTCGATGGCTCTTGGCCTGCCACTATGTCAACCATGCCGAGGAAATCACCGAGGCCGGAGACGAACAACGGGCTTTTCGTCCCCTCGGCAAACATGCTTTCCCTGATCGAACATGTTTCGTGCTCACCGAAGCTGGTGCAGCAGCAAGCGGTTTCACTTTTGAACTGTCGCCTCATCCACCCCTTCATGAAGGAAACGGGAAACCTGCTTCCGATACCTTTCCCGAAGATCTCCCCTCGAATGGACGACTTGATCCTCCTTCGACCAATCGTCAGCCTCATTGGGACGCCGAGCGAAAGGAACTGCGTGTCGGCACCAAAGTTGTGAAGGTACTCAAGTGGCCTGCTCCCAATCAAGAGACCGTTCTTGCCGTCTTTGAAGAAGAAGGGTGGCCCGCGCGGATCGACGACCCATTGCCTGGCGTCGCCGAACAAGACCCGAAAAGACGCCTGCACGACACAATCAAATGCCTCAACCGCAGCCACAAAGCAAAGGTCATCCATTTTCGAGGGGATGGAACTGGTGAAGGAGTCATCTGGACCTACGTTAACGAAGCAGATCCCAGCAAGTAGAATTAATTCTGTCGATTAGTTCCTGTTTCCGGCCATTCGCATTCCCATTTCATTCTCCCCTGCCCTTCGCACTGGCGATACTCCCTGTCCGTAGCAAACTCCCTTTCCAAGTTGTATACAAAATGAATTAACAGCAGACCGAACCCGGAGCCGGAGGTTGGCTAAATGTCCTTCTCCAGAGCATTTACGCATGGAATGGGCTGGATACCGGATTGGCCAGACCCACGAGACTACACTTCCGCGCATGATAAGGTGCAGGAGTTGTTGGCGTCATTGAAGTCCCGAAAAAAGCCTCGAGGTGGTCTGCCTAAAAGTATCGATCTTTGCTTCGATAAAGACGGGCAGCAGTACTGCGCTGGTGTGGAAGATCAGGGATACCTGAATTGCTCCTCCGCCTGTGCCGTCCTTGGCCTCGTGGAATACTTCGAGCGGCGCGTTTACGGTCACACGTTCGAAGGCTCATCCTTGTTCCTGTATAAGATGGCTCGCAATCTTCGCCGGACCCCGGGAGATTGCGGTGTCGACCTCCGCACGACCCTTAAAGCACTCATCCGTTTTGGCGTGCCGCCCGTGGAATTGTGGCTCGACGACCCCGACCGTTTTGATGACGAACCTTCAAATCTCAATGCACTTGGATTCATCCGTGACTTCGAAAACCTCCACTACCTGCGTCTTGACCCTCCGAACAACATAGGCGAGCAAACCCTCCAGGTCGTGAAATCCTTTTTGGCAGCAGGATTTCCAGTCGCGTTCGGTTTTTCGGTCCCACGCTCCATTTCTATCGAGCCAGACATCCCTTACCGGCCGACATTCGACTCCATTCGCGGTGGTCAGGCAGTTGTCGCGGTTGGTTATGACAACAGCCATCGTGCTTCGGGCACAACTGGCGCGATTCGGATCCGGAATAGTTGGGGAAACCAGTGGGGAGACAATGGACACGGATGGTTGCCGTACGAGTGTGTCAAAAAACAGTTAGCATCGGATTTCTGGACCATCTTGCGCGAAGATTGGACACGCCATGGTGATTTCCATCAACCACATACCTCCGGCGGACAACGCTGATCAGGTTGGATTGGCAAAACAACCTTATCAAAGTTGCAACACACTTCTCGAATACCCATCACCTCCCTTCCGTCCTGCAAGTTCCTGAGCCTGAGGACACCTTACGCCTCCCTCGTTCGGATGTTCCTTCCCCTCCCTTTCCGTATCCTTCGGCCATTTTCGAAGTAGCTTGAACATCGAAGACGATTTGTTCGTTCATCTCAACACGGGAATTCATTCCAGAGTGTGGGTCAACTCGTTACGTCCTCAAAAGGGATGACCTATTTCGGAGCGTCACGCATCGGGAGATGAACGACAAAGATGATCTCCGATAGTGGGATTCTGATTCCACGCAGCTTATTTTTCCAAAACTTCGAGGTAAATCTTATGTTCTTCAAGCAACGCACCGTATCGGTCCTGGCCCTTTGTGTCCTCCTCGGACAAATTGCCTGCGTAAGAGCCGACGTCTGTGTGGAGTGTTCGGCCAAGGCCTCTAAAACTCTTTCGAGTGAACTCGTCGCCGCCAAAGAAGCAAACAAAACACTTGTTGGTTACACCGAAGACGGCAACGCCATTCTGGAAGTGCCTCTCGTTACAACATTCGCAGGGGCCCAAGAGAAACTCAAAGAGACTGGAGTTGAAGTCCTCGGCAAAGCCCCAGCAGACTCCAAAAAGATTACAAATCTGATCATTGCTTACGAAACCGGACAAGCGCCAACGAAAGCCAGCATACAACAGATCGGCCTCCAATTGGTTGAAGTCTTCGAGGATGCCGATTTCGCGGTTGCGAAAGTCCAAAACGGAGTGAGTGTGGCCGCAATCCGAGCCCTCGAAACCGATCCTTCTGTTCGATTCGTCGAACCACAGTATGAATACGAACTAATCAAACCAGATGAAGGAGAAATCGAGGAACTTGCAGAGGAAGTCGCAAAAGTGCCGAACGATCCCTCTTACAAAAAACTTTGGGGGATGATCAACATCAAAGCCCCCAAAGCATGGGACCGGGTTACGGGTTCGCCTACGATCGTTGTAGGCGTCATCGACACCGGGATCGACTACAGCCACGCCGACTTAGCCAAGAACATGTGGAAGAACCCAAAAGAGATTGCAGGCAATGGAAAAGACGACGATAACAACGGCTTCGTGGACGACGTCTACGGATACGACTTTGTCAACCAAGATGGCGACCCGAAAGATGGACATAACCACGGCACACACGTAGCAGGAACAGTTGGCGCCGTCGGCAACAACAAAACAGGTGTCGTTGGCGTCAACTGGCAAGTTAAGTTGATGGCCGCGCAGATTTTTGCCGCCAGTGGGGGAGCCACTTCGCAGGCCGAGATCGCCAGGGCAATCAAGTACTGCGTCAACAACGGAGCCAAAGTCCTCAACAACAGTTGGGGAGGTGGCCCCGAATCGCGACTCATCAAAGAAGCAATCGACTACTCCGAAAAGAAAAACGTATTATTCATCGCCGCTGCCGGCAACCACGGAGAGAACAACGACCAAAGTGCCTACTATCCCGCCTCATACCCCAATAACAACATCGTAGCTGTCGCTGCGATCGATGAGGACGACAAGATAGCGGACTTCAGCGGCTATGGCAGACGAAAAGTCGACATTGGAGCGCCAGGAGTAAGCGTTCTGAGTACGGTCCGGAACAATCGATACGCTAGCTATCGAGGTACTTCCATGGCTACCCCGCATGTCGCCGGCGCAGCAGCGTTGGTCATGGCCCACCCCAACTACGGAAACAGCTCCGCCTCGCAAGTGAAAGCCCTCCTGCTGACAAAAGCTCGCAAGATTCCGGCTCTCAAGAACAAAGTAGTAACCGACGGAACGTTGAACATAGCCTTCCTTGGGACTCGGTCCCCGGTGGCAAAAGCCGGCTGTTCCTCAGCCTACCGCCATTTCCGCAACGTGAAGATTACCAAGACCCAAACCATCGGGTCGGTGTCTTTTACCCTTTCCAAAACTTCGTACGTTCATTTCACTTGCCAGACGACCGCAAAGCTCTATTCGTCTCGCCCAGCCATCATCTCAAGCGGGCTGTATAAGCTAAACAATCCAAGCGTCGTCTATTCCTACTCGCGCCGAAGAACCCAGTTCAAAGCGAAAGGAGACATTCAACCCATTACGACTTCTTTTGGGTTGCGACTTCCAGCAGGAAAGCACACAATCTACTGGAACATCTGGGCACCGCGTAACATCGACATTCGAACAGATTCTGGAACTATGATGGTCGATGCTTGCACAACGAAAGCCGGAGGAATTCTTGTCGTCCAAACCGCTCCCGAAATCTCAAGAATGCAACCGAACGGCACAATCTTAAGTCAATTCTTCAAACAGGAAAACTTGGACGACTGATTCTCACGTTTTTCCGAACCACAGAATAAGGAATGATTGATTTTTGCTCGCCGGGCACTCCGTACTAATACGAGGTGCTCGGCGAGCTTTTTCGGTGAAGTCGGATCAACGAAAGGACACTCCCAAGTCTTCTCTTCGGGTCAAAAAAACTCTTGACGTTTATTCGATCTTTTGTGGTTAAAATTGAAACCTGGAAAGGAAACTTTTGGCGGACATGCCAACGAAGTTCCGAGACGGGAGGTTGGCATTTGTTTTTGAATTTTTGGCGCAAATCAGCCGCGACATTTCATTCTTCAACTGGAGCCAAAGCCGACACGTCTATCACTTCTGACCAGTGAATGTAATTTGAACTCGGTTCCCCAAACGTCTATTTTTGAACTCGAGCAATGGAGACAACGTCATGTACAAACCATTTTGGCAGTTAATTGTGGCCGGGGTTTTGGGACTTTCCATCTTCGCTCCCGAGGTGCTTGCCCAAGAGAACAAGAATTCAGGCCGGAAGGTACGGATTGTAGGCAAACTGCGATACGGCGTGGTAGCCATTGGAGGTGAAACGACTGGCGTGGAAATCTCAGTGAAACGGACAAGATACGAACTAGCATTCCGTAGCAAGCCGAAGCTCAAGTCCCAAGCAAAAAAACTGAACGGTAAAGTCGTGACTGTCACTGGAACCTTACGAAAAGTCAAAGGCGTCGAGATCTCTGTCCGTTGGATCTTGCAAGTTACCAACATCAAGGCAGGCGGTGGAAGACCTCGCCTCCAATATCTCCCTCCCAGTTCAGGTTCGCATCGCCTGATTCAATTCCATTAAGAGTCCGGGAATTGGTGCGTCTTGAAGCTAAATTCGGGGGACAGCCGAACCCAAGTTCTGGCCCGCAAAGAGACCCAACAATCTGACACCTACCTCGTTTTGGCTCTGTACGGAAAGCCTTGACGCACTCGGTTCCAAACACCCATTCCGGCGCTTCTTGGCTTAGCTATCTGATGGTTGCGGTTCGATACTCGTCGTCCGCCGGTTCCTGGCAATCACGGACTGTCGAACTGG
The DNA here is from genome assembly GCA_964423615.1 of uncultured Alcaligenaceae bacterium. Lineage (GTDB taxonomy): Bacteria > Planctomycetota > Planctomycetia > Gemmatales > Gemmataceae > CAYRFQ01. The sequence continues at coordinate 60,655 of CAYRFQ010000008.1, forward strand.
ATCGCTGCGATAAACATTGCCTCGGGACAAGAGAAAACTGTCCCGAGGCAATTTGTTCGATCAGATGGGTAAATGCACAATCATCCTACCCTCTGCCTTGAACTTCCCGTTCGCTCTTTGGGAAGGATTACAAGTTCCTGATTATGCTTGGGAAGATAGCCCCGCCCATGGAAGTAAATGTGTCACTCCCGGCTCCGAAGTCGATGAATAAGAAAGATGGAGTTGCCATCGTGCTATCAATTTCCACCACGTCGTCACCGGCTGCCATCAAGGCAAAGATGCGTGGACTTGAAGAACCTGAAGTTGGAGTGAGGGTCAGCGAGTCGGCTCCCGAACCGCCAAGATAGGTGATCGAGCCACCTGTCAGGAGTCCCAGCAAATCGACATCATTCGTTCCACCACCCATCATGAGGGTGATGTTACCGTTAATGGTGGCCCCAGCTGCCACCGTAACAATGTCTGTACCCAAATTACCCCCCATCACTGTGAGATTTCCTGCCACAGTGCTTGTGGAAGTAATATTCAGATCGTCTGTGCCGGTTGGAGCTTGCGTCTGAAAGTTGACAAGAAGATTACCACCAATGAATCCATCGAAGTCGAGTTCATCCGATCCCGAAACACCAAAGTAGGTGAAATTACCTCCTATGAACGAGTCAGAGTCTGTGTCGATATCCGTGGGGCTCGAATCGCCTTGGAACGACGCAAATACGGAACCGCCAATATTGGTCGTTTCCAGTTCAATGTCATTGACATTGATTAAGGTGATGTTCCCGCCAATCGTGACCAAATCAGCTTCGTCACCAAACTCTATTCGTTCATCGACAGACCCAAATTGGGCAAAAAAGTTCCCACCGATGGTGACTGGCTGTTCATCGGCGACTTCGAGATCAAGCCCACCATTGCCAGTTGTAATCCTGAAATCGCCGCCAATTCCACCGGTGCCGTCATCGAAATCGAAATCCCTGAAAGCGAAGTTGTTTACGTTCCAGGTGACATTACCTGGACGAAACCCGATTTGTTCGTAGTCAATAGAATCTGTGTCGGCAGGAAAAAGATTATATGTAATGTTTTGAATTCCAGCAACGTTGACACTCACAACAGTCGAAGAATCGTCGATTGTCAAAGTTGTACCGTCGTCTACGAAATCAATGGTACCATCTGCTGGACCAATTTGATCGACGATCAAACTTGTACCGCTGTACAGAAAATTAAAAACAGCCGGGACACTGCGAGACTCTAGACGCAACAGTTCGGGCTTGAAAATGTTTCGGCGAGTATTCAAAGGACTGACCTCCCAAAATGAGTGCTAATAAAAGGCAACTTAAAGCCAACAGTAAAAATAAGTTGCGTACACAACTATGACAGAAAGGATAATGTGGAGAAGAAATGCTAGAAATGAGTTGTTTCAGGAGTTATGCACTGGGAGTTTTTGATTTGACCATTCCCGACTTTGAGTCGGTAACGTGGTTCGGTTTGATTGCGAGTGCAACCTTTAATAAATTTAATGCAGGGTTTGGGATTTGATCTTTACACGATCGACAGGACTACTGGACTTTCGTCAAAAGGTGGAAGGCCGTGTTTGTTCTCTTTCGGTCGCCAAAATGAGCCACGTGGCAGGAGTTGTAGGGACTGCAAACAACTGTTCAGGAAGGTCTTTGTTCGTCACGCTTCTTCGGCTGATTGCTGGATTTTCCGTTATGCCTTTGGTCGAGAAGTTACGCTTTCTAGCACTTTCTCGATCAAGAATTGCGTGCCTTGAAAATCCCTTTGAGGTCCATTTCCATCATTGGGGAAGCTAACCGCGATCGGAAAGCAATCCAGCAACGACAACGATCATTTTCTGGCTAGCTGCGTAACTCGTCGTTTCAGAAAACAACGTTCCCCTCGACCACCCTGCCCTTGAACACAGATAGTAAAAAAGCCCCTCCCTTGTGACCGGGCCAAGGGAGGGGCTTCGATTAAGTTCAACAACTGACTCAGGACAGACCGAAACGATGCCTCAAGGTGTTGTAGAGGATTTCCGGGCTATGCCTTTCGCCAGCTTCGCTTTTTTTGTCGATTGAATTTGCTGACGTATGTATTCAAGTGCCTTTTGAAGCTGTCTATCCTCAAACTGTGTGATCTCGTCAGGTTCTCGAGGCCGATCAGGTCTCGGTATTATCTCATGATAACGCCAAAACTCCCTCAAATCGCCCCGTTCCTTCAGAGATAACTTGAGTTTGAAACCAGGGTTCGGGGAGACGCCCCAGGTGTCCTTGTCACGACCCTTTGTACTCGCTTTGTTCAGATTAAGACCATTGGGACGCCAGAATGAGGCCGTCGTCAGCTTCAATCGACCTCCGGTCACGTCGAAAGGCAAGATAGACTGGACACTTCCCTTTCCGTAACTACGTGATCCGATGACAATTGCCCTACCATGGTCTTGCAAACACGCCGAAACGATCTCACTGGCGCTGGCGCTATATCCATTGACCAGACAAACCATCGGAAACGCGACGTAGGAACCATCCGAGCGACCAACATAAGATACCTCGGGTCGGCCACGTTCTCGCACCGTTACGATGACACCGTCGTCGATGAACAGATCGGAGATCTTCACCGCGCTGGGAAGCAAACCACCGGGGTTATCTCGAAGGTCGAGGATGAACCCGCCGATTCCCACATCTTCCTTGAGTTTTCGCATGACAGCCGCCAGGTCGCGGTAGGTATTTCGAGTGAACTGATCGATTCGGATGTAACAAATTTTGTTCTTCGGATCGATCACGTAGTTCCACTCGTCGCGATCCGCGCTGTTTCCACCATTTCGCTTGTACCCAAAAACTGTCCCAACTTCGACAGACCCGCGAATGATTTCAAACTCCAACGGTTCCTTTTCGCCTTCGCGTCGCACGATCAGCTTGACTTTCGTACCCGCCCTGCCACTGATCTTCTCGACGGCTTTCGTTGTCGACATGCCCTTAGTCGACAGGACTTCTCTTTTGGGCAACGGCTTGCCGCGTTTGTCCACGTCACGGATGATTTTGGTAATGATGTCCCCAGCGTACATACCTTTTTTGTAGGCCGGACTGCCTTTAATGGGCGTCACCACTTCAAGGAGATCATTCGAAGGATTGTAACGAATCTGTACACCGATACCCGAGAAACCCCCGTCGAACAGCTTTGTGAATTCGGCAAGAGTTTTCGGATCGATATAGTCAGTATGTGGGTCGAGTGTCGATAGCATCGGATGAAGTGAATACGTGACATCCTGGCCTTCGGTCAGATCTTCTCGTTTCCCAAGATGTTTTCGAGCTGCCGAAAGGACCAAAATCATCTCCGCAGGAGAAAACTGGTCGGCCCGCTTGAGCTGGTTGACAATCTTGGAAGGGATCTTCTCGTTGAGGCGCTTGTACAAACCCTCGACAGCTCCCTTTACAAGCTTGCCGGGTTTGGTCTTTCGTACGTAGAAGGTATTGACTATCCGAACACCTTCCATGACGGCGTTCGCGTAAGTGGCAGTAGCCTTGTTTGAAAGGCGTGTGCTTTGGATAACTTTTTGGCGAGCTTCGAGGAAAGCTGTGGCCGTGATTTTTCCATCCGCAAGTTGTTGGTAAGCCTTCCGCAGCGATTGCTTGGACTTCAACTTGGGCATTCGCCACAGTAGATGTTCACCTTCCTCGATAACGATCTTGGCCAAATCATTTTTCTTGGCGATCTCGCGGAATTTCTGTATCAGCTTTCGGGCTCCGAGGTACGGCTCGGGATTGTAAGCAACCACAAAATCTCGGGTAATTTCCGCCAACACGACTGGTAGTTGTCCTTTTTCCTCCTTGGTCTTTCCAACCTTTCGAAGGAGCGCCGGATAGTTCTTGCTGATATGTTTTGTCAGCTCTGCAATCGTGATCAGTCCGTCTTGCTCATACCCGAATTTATCCGCTTTCCCACCGAGGCCGTCAAGAATGACTTTGGCGAAGGCCCCTTGAGTATCGGTGGACAAAGGTTCCGAGAGGCCGTCGTTAGCCATGAACACGACTCGCTGGAGACCTTTTCGGTCCTTCTGTTCATTACGAAACTCTCGGTAGAATCCAGTCAGCTTGAATTCGGGCTCCGAGCCTTTCTTGACAGTGTAACCTTTGTAATGAACGTCCAGGAAGGCCACGAACTCGTTGGCCTTGAGTTCCTTCATGACGCCCGCGATCTCTTCACTCCCGATGGCGTTCTTCTTACGCTCGGCAAACGTGGAGTCCACAGCAAAGTAGCAAGAGCGTTCGCCAAGCGGTGCACCTTGCCCAAAGAAGGCAAAAAGCACCAAATCGTCCTCTTTGGCATTCTGCGCCAACCAATCCAGCGCACCAAGAATGTTTTCCCTGGTGGCCTTCTCGCTTGGCAGATTTTTATCATCCGAACCAAGCAGCAGTTTAATTTGGTCTTTGTTGACACCGGTGTTGGCTTTTTTCGATGTCAAGAGGGTGTACAACGCCTTGGCATCGGCTTCCGCGTGCTTGCGGTTTTTGATTTGTTTGTCGGGGTATTCGCTGATTCCGACAATGACCACGTACGGCTGGATGGGGGGCATATCCGCCGCACGTGTCCAATTCGGTAACCAACACGTCAGGAGTCCCACTCCCAACGTTGCAAAGAACATGGCAGCTTTGTTCATGCAAACGGTCCTTTCGGTCGATGTGCTAAAGTCATCGAAGCTGAGATCTCTCGGGGCTAGGTCGGAGAAGTCAAGATAGGCGAGAAGTCATGTTGATTCGATCGAACACTCCGAACGGATGCAACAGAACACCCTGAGAGCAAAATCCCTAAATTGCATTTTCCTGGTGTTCCCAACTCAGTCAACCCTTTTTCCACCCGACGAATTGGCTTGGTGGGACTAACAGTCGTCATTTGTCGACCGCGAAACTGAATCTGAGTGCCCCAAGTCTAATAGCATTCGGTAACTAAGAGTTGTGTGTCGTCACGTCCCCACCGCAGTAAAGCCGCCCTGTACGAAGCCGAGGCATGGAGGTCCGATTCGTAGAGAGCCAGAAATCTCGCCGCGGACATAGCCCTTTGTCGCGAGTTGAATTCGTGTAGAAAAGGCCAAGCGACCTTGGTCATCATCAGTACATCTAATCCCGCACGGTAAGGAAAGTCATTTTCCATTTGAGCTGGGGCCCAACCTCATCGAAGTGCAGTCTGAATCCCATGCACTGGATCTGTTACAAGATCGATCAACGACTGTATTAGGGCGATTCACACTTGTAGTGGGAACTGTTATTTCGTCCTCAAAGTCCTTCTTTTCGGTTGCGGGCAGAACGCCAGATTCGAGCGAAGCGGGAAACGCAGCGGTTGGGGGATTCTTGAGAGTAAGGACTTCGGGGACTGCGAACTTGTACCCAACACGAACGTCAACACCTCTGAAAGTTGTAAAGTTCCCAATCGATCATTAGGTCTTCGAAATATCTCGCAATCCTATCCGCCGATCTGTCCCACCAATCCACAACCATCCATTCCGAATGTCGTCATTCAACTCTTGAGGTGGGTGATGGTGTTCTCAATGTCTTCTCGGCACTCCTTGGCATCTTGTGCGAGCATTTCTTCTAAAACTGGAAGGAGTGATCGAGCCTCGGGGCCTATTGCCGACACAGCACGCAAAACCCAAACCAACACATCGGGGTTACGATCTTGCAACGCTTTCTCCAACGAGGTAATGGATGATGCAGCCTTGCCTCCAAGCTGAGCGATGCTTCTTGCCGCCCAGGCGCGAATCGTGGCATCAGAACTGCCGAGAGCATCGCACAAACCAGGAAGGTCGTCTTCGCTCAAAGGCACTTCTCCAGCGTTGCAGAGGGCCTGGAAGGCTCCTCCGGCCACACCCTGATTGCCGTCACCAAGGGCCTTGATAAGGTGGCTGGTCGCCAGCGGACCGATTGTAGCCAAGGCCAAGGAACTACAGGCACGAACGTCTTCATCTTCCTCTGCCAGGAGCCGGAGGAGAATTGGGATAGCTTCCTCCGCCAAAGGCCCTAACAAACCCACGCCTTCAGCGGCTTCTCGGCGAACTTCCACGTCGTCATGTTCTAACGCAGACAAAAGGGCATCCAAGGCGGATTGATGGACGTGAGCGAGCTCTCCCAAAGCACACACGACACGATACCTAACTTCTGGCTCTTGGTCTTCGAGACCATTTTTCAAATGCGGAATAGCCGGTTTAGCAGTTTCTCCCAGCTCACCAAGTGCTTGAGCAGCTCCTATTCGGAGGTTTGGGTCAGAATCTTTCAACGCAGAGATCAACTTCGAAACGATCGTGGGCTGCACGACTCCCAGGGCCCTAGCAGCCGCAGACTGAACTTCCTCAGCTTCGTCTTGCAATGCCGCGAACAAAGCATCCGCAATGGTCTCATCGGGATAACCGATTTGCGCAATCGTTTCAGCGACCTGGAACCTGACGTGTTTACTCGGATCATTGAGAGCGAGCAGCAGAGACGGTATAGCCGCACGAGCGCCCGGCCCAATCCGTCGTAACGCTTCGGCGGCTTGTTGGCGAATGAATTCCCATTCGTCTTGAAGAGCTTGGCCAAGTTTCGAGGCTGCCGGAACTGCCTTCTCTCCGAACTGACCCAGCGATTCGGCAGCTTGGCGGCGCACGATCTCATTTTCGTCATCCAAGGCAAGTATCAGAACATCTAAACATTCCTTAGTCGGATCGTTGAGCAATCCTAACGCAAGAGCCGCTTTTCGTCGTTCGAGTGGACGCTTGCCTCCTGTTAGGTCTTGAATCCATTCGGCAACAGGTTTCTGTTCGTAAAAGCGAGTTTCCCTCTCAGGTCGTTCAGTCATCGGGCTTCCTCAGATTTTCAGGCCGGACAAATTCATGATCAGCAATGCAACAACGTCATGTAAGAACACTCTTCCCATTCGTTATAGGTCCGACCTCCCACGATGCCAATGACAGCGTCATTCCACCGAAATCCCGTCTCAAACTCCGCCTGAAGAGCAGTCCCTGATCGTGAGGAACTTGAGCCTTTTCTCGAACTGCTTGTCATTTTCCGGAACCAAATCCATCACCTTGACTCCGTTATGACTAATTGGTGCATGAGTTCTCATACATATCTATGGTTTGGCACACAGAATCAGTGAATCTTACCAAAAAATAGCATTTGATAGAAATCTAAGCATCAAAAGGGGTTGCATCTCCTTGGAATCCTGGGCTAAAATTGCGCGAACTATTAATTAGAACTCCATAGTTCTGACGTTTTATGGGCTTCACAATGAGAACTCATCATTTTGATGCCCTTTTCTGCAGACTGAGTCACATATACTCATTAGTCCTATGTCGTGGAGGTTCTCATGACTGTCGCTAAACTCGAAGCCCAACTCGAAAAACTGGAAGAACGGATCGCAAAGAAAAAGGATGATCTCAAGACCAAGCAGGATAAGCTGCGAGAGGAAATCACTGCTCTCAACGAGAAAAAGAAGGAACTGAAGGAAGAACTCAAAGAGAAGAAAAAAGAAGAGCGAGAAGCCGCCAAAGCCTCCAAGCAGAAAGACGACAAACCAAAATCTTCCAAGAAGAAGTCTGACGCCAACGACGATGCCGAAGATGACTAAAGGTCAGATGACCACTCCGCAGGAAGGTTTTCTTCGCCCCACTCCACCTTCCTCACTTGGTTTTCTTACCAGTTTTCTCACACGAGAGACCCCTCCAAGGGGTTTGACACCGTTACTCCAGCATCCGCACTCCACCTGAGAACGTTTTCAGGCACACGACTTCACTCCGGTCGGTCCCTTGTCTTCGATTCGCTCAGGTCCATAGCTAATGCGTCCGAGCATTAGCTATTTTTGTCCGCTCGCACTCCGACTTTGGACAAAATTTCAAGGGAACCAATCCACGCCCCGCAACCTTCCCTGACAAGTGACCTCCACGGGTGGAATTTCCCGTTGGATAAGGGTTCGAGACGTAACCAACTCGATTCACAGTGGATTAAGCACCGTTGACAAAATTCCCAACAGTAGTGTTGCATGCACACAACTTAGGCAACGATTGCTACGTGATTCAGCATGTCAACACCTAACAACCTTCGGCACAGTCCCTCTACCGAAGGTCATAGAAACAACGACTGCTCGACCCTAAAATTGGCCAACAGCTGCATAGAGCCTGAAGAAGTGAATCACAAACTGACGATGCGGGGGTGACTCCCGAAGACCATCCCAACTGATTTACTTTCTATCAAGTATTTCGGTGATACCTAAGTTCCGTCAGGCTATGGTGGGTAGACAGTGCCACAATCGCGCTAGAACGATTCAATTGGCATGACCGAGGACCCGCCACGTGATCGTCTTGGGAAAAAGTTGGATTTATGAGCTTGGCCAGACGAATCAAACAATCTCCCACTCTTGATGGTTCGATCAGCTAACCATTGATCAAGTGCAAAATAGTTGCTTGTAAACACACCAACCGCGGACCGTTTGGGGATTACATACGCATTGATCGCCTCAAGCATTAAACGATAGCCAACTGCCACACTTCTTGGTGTCATTTCTCTTTTCGCCGAAGCCCAACTTCATCGTGACCTTGCCTGAATGGCCAGACAAGCAGACACGTATCAAAAATTCCGTTCAGGATCGCTGGCCCCAACCCAACCTCAACGGCGTGCGACCACGATCAAAGCCTATTAAGAGTTTCCGACCGAAACCTTTCTGAACTAAAATCGCAATTGCGAGACCCTGAGCTGCACGATTCCGACTTCCATTGCCTTGTGCCCATGGAATTGGCGATCAGGCAATCATCAAATCACTCACTCAATCACCAAATCATCCCAAAAGCGAAAATCGGCAACACGTAGTGCAGCTGCGAGCAAAAATCGAGCGTCCCCTACCGAGGATCCATGTGACAACTTGGATCGGGTGCTCACGCAAACCCTACCACTCAACCCCATACTTTGCCAGACCGCGCGGCAAGAGCTGCGTCTTGGGATTGTGACATTGAGATTCGCCAGGGAAGCGTAGTACCACGCGGCTCACGTGTCCATTTTCTCCACTGCAGTCGCATACATCCGACCCCCATGTGCCCACTTCGAACACAGTATTCCAAAATCCAAAGGCGCGACCTCCAACGTTCTACATGGGTTCGCGAGAACGCCTCGAAAACGATGGTTAAGCAGCGGAGACATCGATCAACAACCCGCCTCCGAACAAGCAGAAGCAATCGCTTTCAGTTTTACAGTTGAACGCGAGTATGCTCTCAAGGTATATTAGATGCATACTCCGCATAACGAGGCAGCTTGTAACTCGCCTGAAGTCCTACGATCAATCTCAAGTTGGTCAGGTGGTACGCCGGTGTGTGAGTTGGGTGGATACAACTTCCACAATTCCATTAACGTGGCAAGTTGTCATCTAGATGAACAGAGGTTTACTTGCGACTCTGTTGTTGACAACGTTTAGGCACTCGAGCGAATCCTCCACAAAATCGACACTCCAATTTGTAGAGGTAAAGGCTCGCAGTTGGACTCTAGCCTTGTCCCTCCTCACACCCTCACTATTTTCAAGCCTCGTTGTATGCAGAGTCCCATGGGATCGTTCCTCATGAGAGAAACGCGCAAAATCTTGACGGATTCCGAAACACGGACTGCTTTTCGCGCTGTGTCTCGATACCAGGCCAATCGTCTGCTCCTGAAGAAAGCCTTCCAGTCAGCGACGAGGTACGATGCCCTGCGCACATATTCCACCCTCCTCGACTATCTCGTCAAACTCCAAATCATCTCTCCGGACCAAGCCAAAGACGTGTACGAATTGCTTCGAGACTCCGCGCACCCTCCGGAAGGAAAGCTCGACGACGCAAGACCGATGCCATCTGCGGTCCTACATCACTCCGACGACTCCAAGACGGACGTCCCGAGAGTCGCTCCTGCCCTGGAATCGAACAAAAACGCTCCGAAACCTCCCACCAACCAACTGCGATCACAACCAATGAACGGAGCCATACAACCTTCTGCCACGACCAATAGGCAGACCGAGGACAACACCGGTTCGTCCCGCTCTGCCCCTTCCTCGCAAACAAGCGAATCTCGCATTAGGCCCCAAGGAAGCGACACCAACCACAAAATAACAGGAAGTTCTTCGATATCCCTGGCACCAACATTAAAGGCCCTCGACCAACCTATCCCAATCCCGAAACCCCATGTGGCTCTCGATGACCTCCAAGAAATCGGAGGGTATCGGCTTTTGCGGAAAATTGGGCAAGGAGGGATGTGTTCGGTCTATCTGGGCTACCTAACGAAAGAGGGCTCGAGAGAATCAAAACTTCGGGGGAGAAATGACTCGAACAACTCTCGGGAATCAAAACCGGCCATCAATCGGCCTCGCAGTGTAGCCATCAAGATTTTGCCTGCTCCGGAAGCCGAGTCAAAAGTAACGTTAGATCGATTTTATCGGGAGGCGGTGAGCGGGTCTGCCCTGAACCACCCAAACATCGTCAAAAACCTGGATTACGGCCAGGACCGCAACACAGGACTCCACTACTTGGTTCTCGAATACATCGATGGTCCGAGTGCGATGGATTTGCTCGAACAATATGGCCCCCTATCCGTGGCTGATGCCGTGCACATTACATTGGAGATCGCACGAGGGCTCGAGCACGCCCACGCTCACAACATAATCCACCGCGACATTAAGCCTGACAACATCCTCATGACAAAGACAGGGATCCCCAAACTTGCCGACATGGGTCTCGCTAAACGGACTGACCAACCGAGCCATCTTACGGCCACACGACAGGGTTTTGGAACGCCGTATTACATGCCATACGAGCAAGCCATCAATGCGAAGATGGTCGATGAGAAAGCCGATATCTATGCCTTGGGGGCAACACTCTATCACCTCGCGACCGGAGAAGTCCCCTTCGCAGGAACCTCACACGTCGAGATCGTCGACAAAAAAATGGAAGGGTACTACAATCCAGCCAGCGAAGTTCGGAACGGTATCCCACCGATCCTCGACGAAATCATAGCTGGCATGATGGCCAAAAATCCTGGCGATCGGTACCAAACTGTGAGCGAGCTGATCGTCGACCTCGAACGAGCCGATCTAGCTGCAGAAGTGCCCAGTTTTGTCGATCCAGAACTGGCTTATTCCGACCCGATAGTCCAGGAGCGTCTGGCCCTCGTATCTCAACCTACCTCTCCCGATCTCCGCTACCGGGAAAAGCCCGATGAAAGCGATGTCACATCCGGCAGTTCGTCACCTGGAGCCCAAAGTCCGGAACACACGAAAACAACCAACGGTCAACAGATTTGGTACCTTAGGTACAAAGGCCGAAAAGGGAACTGGCGGTTGAGCAAGGTCACAAAGCCCCAAGTGCTCAAACGGTTGCGAGAAAAGAATCTTCCACCCAATACCGAAGCAAGTCCCACCGCAAACGGCCCATTCAAGCCGATTGAGGAAATCAATGAGTTGCGTTCACCGGGGCGAACGTCGGCGCGAAAGCCTTGCCCTTCCCCTGAAGAAGTCCTACGGTATGAGATTCGCAATCCGAAAAACCAGCGCAAACGAGCTTATAACAACAGGCTCCTATCCCATTTGGGAGACAACTGGGCGTTCTACGTTAGTGGACTTGTGATCACTGGAATCTGTTTGACTTTGGCGATGTGGTCGCGGTTCTATGGGTAAGAAATCCCAAAAGCAGAGGGCCATGCAGACAACGTCAGGTGACAGACACATCCACTCGCCAATTACACTACCAGGCTGTTCCGATAGCGAATTCCGAGGCAGTCCAATCAGAATTGATTCTATTTCGCTTTCTAGTGCCTACTCTGATGTTCTCGTTGGACGTCAAGCACATAGATCAAGTAGAAAGCCCAGAAAGTCATGTACCATGACTAGCAGGGCGTCCATCTTCAATTGACGGGTGCGCAAAACCACAAGAACTTCAGTGACAACGAATCCCGTTTTCGGTGACCCGTCAATCGAAGATGGACGTCCTAGTAGACATAGCCTATCCGTTCTGAAAATCATCAAGAGTGAATAGCACTCCAAGGACACTTATCGCGGATTGTGTTTTGCTCCTGTGTGGGAAGTCAATTGGGGCAGTCAAACGTCACCCGAAATGCCTTCCGCCGATTGATAAAAGAGGGGTACCCTCGATCCGATTTCAAGATGTACCGCACACCAGCGCTTCGTTATTGTCAAGAGGAACGCCGATCAAAGTCGTGAGCAAACGAATTGGCCACAAGTCGGTGGTGACTCTTGGAGATTGATGTGCATGTGTTGCAAGAGTAGCAAGAGCTTGCTGCCGTCGTGATGTCGAAGATCTTGGGAGATGATTGACTCGAGCCGGTTGGAAGTGATCAATGATCAATGGTCTGGAGCAGACCTCGAACCCGGTAGTCAGTCAACGCTACTGTGGATGGCGAGGATTCAGTCAAGATTGTTGATGTAAGCGTTAATCAGAGTTGGACTTCTGGAAACACGCCCGGAGGGATTCGAACCCCCAACCCTCGGTTCCGAAGACCGATGCTCTATCCAGTTGAGCTACGGACGCATTTTCATTCGAACCAAAGACACAACCCACAAGTTTCACTTGTGGGTTGTGTTGTAGTTTAGCAACAACAGAGGACAATACAAGCCTAACCAATGGAAGTTTCCTCTTCCATTGATTAACCTTCAGCACCCGGAGTCGGAGGAGTGCCTGGCCGAACGCCAGTTGGAGCAGGACCACGACCTTGGGCTCGCTTTTGGAAGTCGAGTTCCAACGGACCATAGTTTCGCTCGTGCTGGACGACAACGTTGTTCAGAGCCATGAGCAAACGCTTCGCCGTGTAGAAGTTCATGACTACACGATGAGTGAGCTTCACAGGCTCTTGCGGGTTTGGAGCCAACTGAGTGTTCAGACCGAAGTCAAGAACGAGCTCCTCAGGCGTCACGTTGACTCGGCAGAAGTTGGTGTAGACAGTGCTCAACCCCGAGTAATCCGTCGGGAATTGCTGCACTTGCTGCTGCGTTGGAGCGTTCGGTGCTGCTGGTTGAGCGTCAGGAATGTTTTCTTCAGACATTGTCAAATCTCCTTAAGAGGAAAAACAAGGGTGCATTACGAAATCAGTTTGCAACGACGAACGACAGCGACTTCTGTCCCAACCGTTGTTGTAACTCTTGGGTCCATCGCCATTGACTTTGTTGTTTGGCATTCTTCAACTCGATAACGACCTTCCTTGGAAGAGCCAACGCGGTCGTTTGTGGGATGTCCAGGTATCTTAGAACATTGAGCAATTCTGGCCCCAGTTTGTGCGTGAAAGGCGGATTCGTCATGCGACATCCAGCAACTGTGGGTTCGAACAACATCGCATATAACGCCAAGATGCCCGTTTCCCCGGTGCCTTGAAGGCGGACGGAGGCGTCTCTCGTCTCCGGAAGTTGTCTGATTGCCTGCAACATCCGCCGGATATCCCAAACTCTTTGTCCGTCCAGGGTCTGACCAACGAGAACGAAGCGCCGTTTGATGTGTTGGTCCTCCGAGGTATTGGGCTTGGCCCATCGTGTTGGACCAATTCCTCTGGGAGGAAAGAAGACGATTCCGTGCAGATCATTCGATTCGAGACGAGAATCGTTCGCCAGTTTTCGCCACTGCCGACCTTCGGCGTTTTTCACTTCTTGCCACAGCGCGTCGTCAATGACACGAACAGTGATGCTCTTAAGTTGCTTCGTTTTTTCGGGCATCAGCAACCAGAATTTTAGCCGCACAGCTTTCTCGCTCGTGTACTCGTAGACTTTCAAGCTCATCTTGGTGTCATTCACCACGGCGTTGGAGGTCTGCTTGAGGTCCAAGGCAGGAGGTTCGGTCTCCCACCCACGAAAGACTTTCTCTCGGAGCATTTTCATCCACTCGACACGCTTACCCTTCCACCATTCCAGAGCGACGCGCCTGTTTCTGGGCAAGCGAGGGATTGGTGTTGTGATGAAGGTTTCGTGAATCGTGGCGTTCCGGGCGTCTTCGGGCTGTGTTGGAATCGATTGTAATTCTTGGGCTGTGAACCGTGGGCGGACCTCCTCGATGACGGTAGAATTGTGCTCATTTTTGTCTTTGAGCCAGGTGTTCATCCATTTGTAAGCACCAAGTCGGAGGTCTGGCGTGTCTTTATGAGGACCTTTGGTTTCCAACAACACGAACTTCTCAGGTGATTGATAAAGTTTGTATATCTTAAGAGCTTTGGCTGCAAGTCGACGATATCCAGGGACCGGAAAGATGCTGTCTGAGTCGCTGTTGGCTAACATCAGTGGCCGAGGAGCACACAAGGCGGCAACCTGGGCAAAGTCCCAACGGTACGTGTTGATCATGTACATACATTCGCAATGGCCGCTAATGACGCCGTTTCGGAAACGGGAGGTTTCTCCCTTCACGATGTGGGCTCGCAAGTCGGCGATTCCAGCGACAGGGATGATACAAGAAACACGGTCATCCGCAGCACCTATCCACCAGCTGGTCGCTCCACCGCCGGAACGTCCAGTCACTCCGATTCTTTTCGAATCGACCTCTTTGCGTGAGCATAAATAGTCGAGGGCTCGGATCCCATTCCAGCATTCGATACCTGCTGGGGTGTATCCCAGAGAGTGCCAATACCAAAGCCGATGTTGTGGCCAAGTTCCGTGATGGATGCCCTGGACTTCTCCGAGTTGCAGTGTGTCGATAATCAAGCAAACATAGCCATGCTCGGCAAACCACCTCGGGTGGTGTTGATAGTTCACGTGTTGCCCGTACGACACACCGTTGATGATGGTCCTTGCGTGTCCGCAGACGTAGAGAATCGCTGGTGCGGGTCTCTTGAGATTTTTTGGGATGTAGAGATTACCGCTTACATAGAGACCAGGGCTTGATTGGAAATGGAGCTTTTCGATGGTAAATTTCTCGGTCCGGATTTTTCCAGTCACAGTTGCTTTTAGCTTGGTTTTTTTGGGCATAGGCCATAGGCCGAGCATTTCCAAAAACTGTCGTCGGTATTCCGGTCGCTGCTTTTTCCAATCAGCCAGCGTCTTGATGTCGGCGAGACAACGGTCTTCGATTTCTTGGGTTTCTTGAGCAAAATAGTCGCGAATGAGGTGCTTTCCCTGAGGCGTGGGTCTTTGGGCGTTAGCGATCGCGCAATGCGAGAAAGTAAGGAAGATGAGCAAAAAATGAATATTTTGCAAGGACATCAAACGCTCCCAAGGGTTGTATCTTGAGGGTGATGGTACGGGTCTATCTGTCCGTGGCAAGGGGTAGCAAGACTTTTCCTAGCCTGACGGTGTTGTTGCTTTTCTATCTTTCCCAAATTATCAACCAGAGCCATCTGTGTTGACTCGATCAGAGTTTCCGGTAATGAACCATCCGATGGTTGCCGAAGTTAGAAGTAAGGATAACTCTGTGAATCAGCTTGCTCCCTGCAACCATTGATCTGAAGATCATTCTCAGCCCTTTGGATAATTCGAGCATGTCGTTGCGTTGACACCTGCGCACGGCACACCTCGACAATCCAAAGGGGTTCCTAACATCTAGGGGATGGTCGTATCCTCAGCGGCTATGTTTGGTCCTATCACTCGAAGGACGAACGAGACGCCTGGTCGTATTCGTAAGCGAAAACTGCAGCGAGTTCGACAACCGACCAAGTCCCTGAGACATCCAGGCTGGACGACGAGGAGGCGAATTCGTGGCAAGGATCAGTGTGCCAATGTGAGAATAGAGTCGGGGTGGGCGAGGAGGTACATTCGTGTCCGAGAAACCTGATGGGTTCGTAATTGAAACCCATCGCCTCACGAAAATATATCAAAACCGCCAGATCGCCCTGAACGATGTCACACTTCAGATGCGTCCGGGGTGTGTACTTGGTTTGCTTGGTCCGAACGGTGCTGGAAAGACGACCCTTCTTCGTTTAATACTCGGGCTCCACTGTCCGACGGCCGGTTGGGTAAAGGTGTTCGGTGAGAAGATGACGCCGAATACAGCGCACCTCCGATGTCGTGTTGGATACATTCCAACCAACCCACAATTCCCCAAGGGCATGACGCCGATCACCTATTTGGATCACATGGCCAGGTTGTTTGGAATGCCCAAAGATGTGCGAAAGCCGCGCTTGGCCTCTCTAATTCGCTCGGTTGGTCTACTCTCCGTTTCGGGGGAGAGCATCGAAGGATTCTCTAACGGGATGACAGCACGGTTGGCCGTTGCCGCGAGCCTCATCAACGAACCTGAGGTCTTGATTTGGGATGAGCCGACCCACGGACTCGACCCCGAAGCTCGACGGAGCATGCTCGAGTTGATCAAAGCCCTTGCGGCCAAAAAAAGTTTGGTCGTTTCGAGCCACAATTTAGCGGATGTCGACGAAGTGTGCGACCACGTCGCCATCATGAGCCGTGGGCATTTGATTTTCCAGGGATCGCTCCAAGATTTGAAAGGTCGGATGCGGAAGAACCATTTCGAACTCGATCTTGAGGGTGACGGAAAGGCAATCAAGGCAGGGGCTCAGGCAATCGCAAACTTGACTGAGGTGATCAAGTGTTCCATACGACAGAAAAGACTGGAAGTTGTTCTCAACGACGACCCCGTCAATACGACCGCGCTGGCCAACGTCTTCGTCACACTTTCCGATAATAAGGTCGGCGTCATCAGCATCCGAACTGTGGGTCATCAGACTGAGCAGGCGTTTTTGGATCTGATAGGTAAGGAACAAGCGACCGGCTTTACTGGAGCATTTCAACCTGAGGCAGCGTAATCGACAAGAGGGTGAACAATTCGAAGGATTTCGGAATGTTGACCATACGGCATCGTGAGCTTTTATGTCGAAATGACTTTGAGCAACGAGTTTTGGGAGTGATCATCCCATCATGAGCGAAAAATCCGAAAAACCGACGCCAAAACCAATTCGATTCAATCGAGTTCTCCCCTATTTGGCAGTTCTGCAAGCGGACCTCCACCAAACGCTTTTGAGTTGGGTGTACCGGGTGTGGGTTCTTTTGTCGGTTGTTGTGGCAGTTGGGTATTTTCTCTATCGCGTGGGAGCGTATCGCGAAGCGGGCATGATCCAAACGACCGGGGAAGTAATGTCCGATTTGGTCCGATGGGTCGTGTTGGGGAGTGTAACGCTCATCATCGTGTTGACGGCGGGCTGTATTTCTTCGGAACGTGGGACGCTTGCTGACTCTGTGCTGAGTCGAGGAGTTAGCCGTCATCAGTACTTTCTTGCCAAGTGGCATTCACGCTTGCTGAGCGTCCTCGGTACGTTCTTCCTGATCGGTAGTCTTGTGCTACTCGGTAGTTTTTATGTCCTCCGGGATGGAAAGCTGACGCTCGCGGGGAGTGTGCTTGCGTTGGCCCAAGTCGGAGCTCTCCTGATTGTTGTCGTGACCGCAAGTGTGACCGTCAGCGCTATTGTGAATAGCACTTTGTTGGGAGTTGCAATGGTTTGGATGTTGTTATACGGCGTTGGGTTTGGTCTGAGCTTCCTACCCGAGACGTTCCCATCGCCGGACAGGACCCTTGGCGGATTATCGGAAGTTCTCAAAGGAACGCAGGATTGGAAAATGATAACGGAGTTCTTTGTTTGGACGACAGGAGTGTCGTTACTTCTCGCCGTTGGAGGACTTAGCTATTTTTCCCAAAGGGATGTCTAGGAGGTGAGAAGGCCGAAGTTGCCCTGGAATTGTTTTAGCCGAAATGAGGATCGATGGAATCCGTTGTCGCTCATCGGGTGATTGGTCGATAAACGATTTTTCCCGTTTGGTTATACTGTCCGGCGAATCCATTCCCGTCTGTTTGTCCAGTTCGAGAATCGACCCTTTGTTGTTGGTTTGCCATTGCACGATAGATTTCTGAGGTCCGTAGACCTGCTTTGCGTCCCATGTTGATGAGTGTTCTGGGGTCTTTGTGGTTCATCTTGGTGCCTCAAAAGCTAAAAATCAAAAGTCAATTGTTGTATCAGTCTAGCTTCCATTTCTCCGTTCGTTTCTCATCAGGCTCGTTTTCTCACTCCTTCAGCTTTGTAACGCTCTTGCCGACCACAATTGCGCAACTGCTATTCCTGTCTTTGATGAATTGCAGTTAAGAAACCTCACGGTATCCCGCAACGACTAGAAGACAAGGACCTCCAGCAATAACGTTGAGTCCTGCCTCCTCGGCTTTCCGAATGGCTGCCGTGCTTTCAGCTCCTGGTTGCATCCAAACGTTAAGAATCCCCTCGGCAATGATGTCGTCGATGGCATTCTCCGTGATGGGAGGTGGGGTGATGATGGAAACACTCTGGATCGGTTTCGGCACTGACTTCAGATTGGGGTAGGCCTTTACCCCTTCGATTTTGTCTGCGTTGGGGTTGATGGGAAACACTTCGCGCTGTGTTTGTTGATAAGCGCGGAGAACTTTGTTCCCGTATTTGCTTCGATCGGTGGACGCACCAACCACGGCGAAAGTGTCGGCATCAAGGAATTGTTGGATGTTGCCATCAGGCATTGGAAAAATCCGTTTCGGAGGACTGGCGAAAGATTGTAGGTAACGTTGGTTTGGGACCTCAAAGTTTCTTGGAGGGAGATAGCAGACAGTGTTTATCTTTGCCTCCGCAAACACTGTTGTTGGGAGGTTCGGAGGTTTATTATAGGAATCCAGAGGTAGAAAATTACTCACTCCGATGATTTTTCACTGTCTATCGCATTCTGAAGACGATGTTGGGTGTTCAATTTTTGCCGACGTTAGACTCTGTCCGCGTCTTTCGTCTTTGCTGGGTTGGGTTCGTTCGCCACTTGTCGAGCGAGGAGTATCAATGGTAGATTGGTAGATCAGGGTTTTTGAGCTTCGTGGTTTATTTCTATGACTCCGCGAGTGACGTTTGGCGCTAAACTCATCACGAACCAAAAGCCAGGATCACAAGATGGAAACTTCTCTATCGCAGTTCGGGTTAAATGCCTACAAACTCAACCTTAAATCGCGTTCAGTACAAAGCACGAGGGGATGACCTGATTTTGAAAGCCGCGGCTTGCAGGTTTCCTAATCTCCGACCGCGAATACATTTGGAGGACAATTCAGATGTTCCGATGTGGGCTGGCAACGTTGATAGTTTTCGCGGCAGTTACCTCAACCGCTTTTGGTGGTGGGAAGCAAACAAAAAAGCTTCCGGTGACCGCTGAAGGGTGGGTTGAATTCATGGAGAAGGCGAAAAAGCCACGCACGCGAGCCATTGTCGCGTTGATCCTTGCCGAGAAGTTTGGTGGGGACGAGAGTTGCGTGTTCCCGGCTCTGAAGCAACGTCTCTTCCAAGACAAAGAACCAGAAGTTCGGAAAGCGGCAGCCGTTGGTCTATCGGTCGTTGGCCCGAAAGTCGGAAGAGCCGACGGTAAAGCCATCGCTCTCGTGCTTGCTAAGGCCATGTTAGAAGACAAAGCCAAGGAAGTCCGACAGACAGCAGCCGAAGCTCTTGCTGGAAAGATGGTCCAATATGGGGAGGATGTGGTGACATCTCTCGCTCAGGCGTTGAAAGACGATCACGCCGGAACACGGGCCGCAGCAGCCCGTGTCCTCAAAGAGATGGGAAAGAAGGCCAGACTCGTCCGAGACAAAATTGTGGTTGTGGTCAAGTCCAAGAATTTGGACCGATTCACTCGTTTGTATTTGGTCCAAACTTTGACGATGTTTCACCAAACGGACGAGGACGTTGAGAAAATACTTCCTATTTTGAAGGCAGCCTTGTCCGAGACGGACCCTCCCGAAGGACTACAGCAGATAGTGATCGATGGATTACCTAATTACGGTGAGAAAGCGAATGTGGCGGTGGCAGAGGTTCTCGCGATCTTCAAGAAGCCCTCGAACCCACCTTTGCTCAGACGCTCGGCGGCAATCACGCTTGGAAAAATGAACCCATCTCAGGGCGAAACTTGGAAGGCCGTCCAGGAAGTCCTATCCGAAGACCGAGGTGATTTGCACGCCGAGGCGATTCGTCTCAGCGGACAGTTTTGCCAGGCTGAGAAAGGCTTTGTCGAGCAAATGATCAAGATGTGTGGTCAAGGAAACCAGGAAGCGAAACTTGCAGCTATCCACGAACTCGAACGACTTGGGGCGAAGGCTGAACCAGCCTTGGACACACTCAAGGACCTGGCATCGAACGCGGTACGGGAGATCGTTCGAATGCAAGCTTCCAAAGCGTTGGAAGTAGTGAGCAAGGCCCTTGCCGCAGAGAAAAAGGACAAAAAGAAAAAATAAAGGCCAGAAGAAGAGGATAGTGTTGTTGTAATCGAGAACTCGAACTGTAAGCGAAGAGCCGAGAAGGTCATCGCTCTGGCTCTGCGTTAGTAAGTAATGTCTGTCCGCTGATCCATTCGCTCACTCTCGATTCCTTGAGAGTAGGCCGCTTCGGACAATGAAGTAGAGCAGGGTGAGAACGCTGGAGAGCGTAGCGGCAACGTACGTCAAAGCTGCTGCGTTGAGGACTTTGGCCACAATCTTATCTTCTTCAGGCGAAATCAATCCTGTTTCTAACAGTCCAATGCGGGCACGGCGGCTCGCGTCGTATTCGACTGGGAGATTGGCAAGCTGGAACGCCACCACAAAAGAGAAGACAACGATCCCAGCGATGACCAAGTTGGCCCACCCAAGAAAGACCCCGATAAAAAAGATCACCCAAGCGGTGCTACTTCCAAAACTAGCCAAAGGCACGATTGCATTTCGGATTATCAATAGGGGGTACCTATTTGCATCTTGAAATGCGTGGCCTGTTTCGTGGGCGGCAATCCCGAGTGCGGCCAAGGAATGTCCATGGTAGACGTCGGAGCTCAGACGCAAGAGACGTTCGCCAGGCACGTAATGATCCGACAAGAATCCCTGGGTCATCTCGATCTTCGCATTCTGGATTCCCTCGTGTTCGAGCATGACAGCCGCGGTTTCCGCCCCCGTGACGCCGCTCCTACTTGCAAATCTGTTCGCCTCTTGATACGCCGATTGAACTTTCCATTGCGCCCACGCGGCTAACAGCATCGCGGGACCAACGATCAAAAAATACAGTGGGTCTATGCCAAAAACCATTGGTTCTTCCCTCCTTCCTACCTATTGGTCCTGTTCCTGAATTGTTAGAGAGAACAGGAAATACAAAAGATTCATACATCAACCGATACTGATTTCGTTTCGGTGACGTGTCGAGTTAGTCTTTCCTACCGACTTGTAATTCGCTTACGTTAGATTTTCATCCGAGGCAGAATTGATGAATTTCGTAGGAGGGCGTCCGAGAATAACGTTTTCACAGTCGTCCGTCCTTTTGTTCTTCCTGGTCTGCTTCGTCAACATCTTTGCATCCTCCGTTGCGTTGAAGACTGAGTTATGGCTTTTCTGAGTGTTTCGCATGCGACCGGAAACTCAGAAAACCTTTCGACCCTGAGAACCAGAATCGTACCGAAACGAACCTTTCTCGATGCACGAGAGACCCCCGACTCGGATTTCTTCTTCTATAATCGACCTCATCGACCTCATCGACGAACTCGCTCTGAGGGCTTTCTACCCACCCTACCAAATCGAAACCCGAGGCGCACCGCCTTTCGAACCGCCAATGACCCTCAACTTATCGCCCGACCGCTACTGCATCGGAATAGTCTCCTCCCTAACGATCACTTTGGCCTGAAAGCAAAACCTCAACTTTCTGGCCATTTTGTGCAACCATCGACGCGATTTCCCAACAATCTGTAGTTTGCAAAGAAGAACAAGCCAAACAAGCCACCGGGACTCTGCGTCAACGACGAGCCGAGGAAGAAAAAGAGCGTCAAGAAAGGGCAACAAACACCGTGGCCAAGAACCGGCCGAGTCATTGCATTCAAAGGAATTAGCAAATCTGCGCAATTTGGGTATGTTGTTCATTCGATCTTGAATATCTCGAATTAGCTGCATGGTCTTTTGACCACTATTCAGGAGCCGCCACGTGTTTTCCCGAGGTTAAGTTGTCTCTAATTCGAAGACTTTTCATAACTGTGAAAGTGCTGGACAAGGCACGAAACACCTTGGTCCACTCTTCTTGCTTGGCGACACGATTTCCAAGGACGATGGAGTTTTGCCAGGCTTCCGACCTGGAAATCGGGCTACTCTCGACCCCACAAACTTGGATGACCGTGACACTCTTGGAATCGCCTCTTACAACTTGAATCAGCTACACGAAGCCGTTGGGCAAAACAACCGGGAGTAAGCAAGTAATCGAGCTCCGTTCGGAAAGCGAGCCAGCCCACGCACTGCATGGGCTGGCTTGGGTTATTCGATCTTCGGACGTCAATCCTTAAGAAGAAAACGCACTGAAGAAGGCATCGAGGGCGTCCATCTTATCTTGCATATCCGGGTTGTTGGGATTTCCGTTGCTGTCGGTGTTGAAGAAGTAGTATTCCCAGGAGGTCGCCCAATCCTCTTTGGGATTGTGCTTTCCGTATCCCCGAGCAAATCCGGTATTGGTGTTAAACCAGTCGTCGTAAACCCCGCCTTTTCGCGTGTCCCGTGCCTGTTCCCAAGAACCCCACGATGGCTTGTTCTCTCGCCAGCTGATGTCGTAGAAATCATCCCAAAGGGCTTCACTCTCCCCGGCACTCTTTATCTCGTTGGCTGAATCGAAGTTGTGGGCGGTTTCGTGAATGACAGTCTTGAGGGCTTGGGTTTCGGTGCTGAAGGTGCCGTTGCCGTAGACGATGTACGAGCCTCCGTTGACGGCAATGGCGTTGGTGACGCCACCGACGTTACCAGTGAAGTTACCACCTCGCCATAACGTTGGCATGTCCTCGAGCAAGCGGACATTGCCGGTTCGCTTGACCAACATCAGGAAGGCTTTATCGACCAGGTAAACGTCGTCTTGACCCCAAGTAGCCGCTGCGAAGCCACCCTTCTCCTTGTTGTCGTCGATGGTAATTTTGACATCGAATCCGTTGCTAACAGAATTGCCGAGGTCGTTGTTGTCTCCGTCGTTTTTGTAGATACGGTCGTAACCACCGCCGTCATTGAAGCTGTCGGTATCCCTTCCACCGTAGAGACCATCGTCACCATTGCCGGCGTTGAGAGTGTCCTTGCCGTAACCCCCAGCGAGGAAGTCATCGCCGTCTCCTCCGAAGAGGCTGTCATTCCCATACCAACCAAACACAACATCGTCGCCTGCTTCTCCATAGAGTGTGTCGTCGTCACCGCCACCTCGGAGGGTATCCGCGCCGTTTCCACCGTAGAACAGATCGTCGCCCATCTCGCCGTGGAGTTCGTCATCGCCAGCATCTCCTTTCAGGGTGTCGTTCCCGTTGTAACCCCACAGGTCGTCGTTGCCCGTGCCACCTTCGATGGAATCGTTGCCATTGCCACCAAGCAAGTCATCACTTCCGCCTTCGCCTCGAAGAGTGTCGTTTCCATCGCCACCGATGACAGTATCATGGCCAGAACCGGCGCGGAGATAGTCGTTACCTGTGCCGCCATCAATGTGCACTGCATCGGATGTGTAGATGTAGACAGAATCATTGCCTGCGAAAACATCGATATCGAACACGTCGGTGATATCGTTGCTGGACGAGACATAGACATAGTTGTCTTCATTGGTTCCATCAATCAGGAGGTCATCACCGATGTGCGAGTTATACATGTACAACCGATCGGCTTGGCGGAAGTCGGCGTCACTCTCGACTTCGAGGCCATTGACGTAGAGATAGTCGGACTCGACATACGCTACGCCACCACTGGATTTCCCAAGGACTTTGGTCGTCGGGTAGATGAACGTCTGGTCGTATTCTCCACTTTTGGTCAGGAAGGCCCGGAAATCATCGTTTACGGTCACGTCGTCGAGAATCAACTTCTCCACCCCCGAAGTTCCGTGGATCTCGAGATCGTTGTTGGTGTTGTTGCCAACCTGCGTGGACCGGATATCGATTTCGTCGCGTTTGCTTGTCGTTCCACCACCTCCGGTTTCGATCCGAATGTCATCGCCTGTTGTGACGTCTTTGATAGTCAGTTTGTCTCCCCCTTGGCCGAGGTCAACAGTGAGGTCCCACGACAAATCCAAGTCGTAAATGTCTACACTGTCGTGGCCGGACGACATGTTGACAATGATGTTGCTGATCGAGCCTGTGAATGTGCTCGCTGTCCGACCATTGATACGGGTAGTCGAGTCTGTCGCTTCAACTCGGACTGAGTCATCCTTGAGCTGGTAGATCTCAATGTTGTTCTCAGCCGTGTCACCGTTGACGTAGAGGGTCGTGCCGGAGAGGTAGGCTCCGACGTCGCCAGCCATCAAGGCTCTTTCTTCCAGGCCCTCGAGTTGCAAGCGGCAGTTACGCTTGTTCGTTGTGGTTTGGCGTCCCGAGAACAACTTTGTGAGTGTGGTTAATAGACTTTTCATCTGAGCAATCTCCAAAAAACGTGGGCAAAAAAATCGTGTGTCCCTTGTTACTTGCTCACAGCAAGAACACGACAAGAGATGTCTCGAATCCGATTCTCAAGTTCAGGCACAAGTTGCTGAAACGCTCGTGAAGAGAAGCTCAAAGTGTACCAATTGGCTTTTTTTGATACAGAGTGTTGGAGGATTGCACAGTTTAACTCGATAAAAATCGTTGTTTTCGTGTGAAATGAAGAAAAGAATGGTCACTGCGAGAAAAGGGAAATGAACGAATCTTGTTGTCTATATGATTACAATTTGTATCATGGTGATTTCACTATCATTACACTGACACGCCCGGCTTGAGTTCACCGGGCGCTGTAATCGCAACTAAACTGTGTTCAGCTAGACCTAAAACAAGCGAACCCGGTGAGAGTTTACAGCGCCAGATAGTCACAACGTGTTACCTGTAAATAGTTTGTGACTTCATCTTTGGGAGCGCGTTTCACCTGAAATCTGCAATGATACCGGAGTGTCATTTTTTCAAATTTGAAGATCTCAAAACCACTTATGGAAAACTGCCTATTCGGGTCCGCTTATGTTAGGTCTAATCCAATCGAACTACAACTTCTTCAATCACTACACTTCCTCTTATTCGTCAACCTCTTCTTCCATCACAGGCTGAAGTTGCCAAACCTGACAGATCTCCTTCGTCAAGACAAAGAGCAGATTCTTTGAAGTAAGGAACTCAACTCCTTCGAGTCTCAAGTTATCAATCGAAGTTTGAAACACTTCCGTTCCATCTTTCACTGAGTAGACATGGACCACCACCCGAAAGTCCCCCGGTTTCTGGTTATTGATTTTCTGGATTCGGGCGAGGGTTATGAGGAACTCTCCATCCCGAGAAAAGAACTGCTTCTCGACGTAATTCTCCTTAATCTTATTGGTCCATTTGAGTAGCAGTTTGTCAGGCTTTCGAACATAAAGAGACACTTTCTTCGGATTGGACTTGTCGTGGAGAGCCACGAACTTTGCATCCGGGGAAATGGCCCCTCGACGTGCGTGTATTTCAACGTCGATCTTCCGACCAACGCCCTTGACCACCGAATAAATGCCTTTATTTCCAACGACACAGATTTCTTCCTCGCTGACAACACAAAGTCGTTTAGCTTGACCAGTCCCTTGGGCAACAATCTGTGCCGCTCCAATCCCCTGCCCTACAAGGGCCCATTTGTAGACGGCCCACTTTTTCTTGAACGGATCCCCTCGAAGTAAATACACGTGCTTGCTGTCGGAAGAAAAGGCACCGTCCTTGACCATATTCACTGCGAACTGTTGAGGCCCACGCTTCAGTCGCTTCGAGTCGACAAGGTATTGTCGCTTGGTCGTCCAAGATGTGATCACCAGATATCTAGAGTCCGGAGAAAACCGGACACAGCTCGGCAAGGCTTTTCGAAAGCCAGGCAGCAACAAGCCAAAAACTGTACGACCAGACTCGACATCCATGATTTCAAGTCCGCCAGTTTCTCGGATACAGCGAACGAGTGACTTACCAGTTGTTGAAACGGGAGCGGCAAAAGCAGCGTCGTTACGTTTTTTGATGACTGTCGTTTTTTCAGCTTTCAGCGATACAGGTTTTTTCGGCTCCTCCTCGGCGTTTGGTTTCTTCTCCTTGTCAAGGATGTCGAGGGGTACAAAGCTCTCAAGGACCGAGCTCTGTGACTTTGCTGTTTTGAGTAAAACGCCACACAATTGCAAACCCGACATCCAACAAGCCATGATAGTGGTAAGAAAGGCTGTGCTTCCCAGAAGTTGAACCAGAGCTAACCCACTGCGATTGAAACGATAGGGACGAATCATGGAAACGGTCCTCCCGGCAGAATTGTGTAATGTCTCCACCCTAACTCGGATCGGGGCGATCCGTCCAGAAAGAAAGTACTATTCCGGCCGATGCCGTGCCCCAGCGCTCTCCGTGGAAAGGTCTACCCAAAACAACCATCAGCGTTTTGAAAGCGAAAACAGGCACAGATTCTTGTTCGTGGCCAGAGGTTCGTGTACCCGCTCATTTCTTAGATGTCCCCAACGACCACCTTCAATCGCGAGCAACCCGTCCACGCATTGATTCCAATTGCAGGGTAGCGTAGAATTCCGCCACTGGATATTCGTCAGGGAAGTCGATCTCAGCACGGAGGGTGGGTATGAATCATCAAATCCCAACGATCACAACCTATTCTGCACTCGAAAAACATGTCCTTCAGATGTTGTGCGACCACGACGATCTAGAGCCTACAACAACACCGATCCATCGTCGAACACTTTGGAAAGCCACAGAGCCGTGCGGGTTCTTTTTCCACGTGCGTGGCCCCCGCCTCTTGAAGGCCTATGCCGTTTGGACTTTGGACGAAAATCGAATATTATTCTATGACGGAATGGGTAACCGTTTCGCTGAGACCAAGCTCAGCGGCGAAGCACCGATTCCCGACGACATTACGGGCACTCCGACTCCTGCGAGCATGGCAGGCCCATCAAGTCACTGAACTTCTTCCAGGGTCCCACCAACCCGTCGATAGTGTACGCGCTCTCTTGCTAGCATCTGCATCAAGTCTTCGGCCTGACCACGAGTCAGTTCCTCCGCCAGACGAATCGGCC
This sequence comes from uncultured Alcaligenaceae bacterium, assembly GCA_964423615.1. Lineage (GTDB taxonomy): Bacteria > Planctomycetota > Planctomycetia > Gemmatales > Gemmataceae > CAYRFQ01. The sequence continues at coordinate 87,585 of CAYRFQ010000008.1, forward strand.
GATCTTCAATTTGGTGTTCGGCTTCTTCTTGTGTCAACTCACGTTGAGTTCGGAGCATTTGCAGAACATAGTCTCGTGCTGGTAATGGAAATCCATCGATCTCCACCCCATAACATCTGGGAAGCGTCTCACGTTGGAGCATTCGCTGTAAATCGACCAGGTCAACAATGACGGTCATGGTGTCGCCGACTTCCAACCTCGCGAACATGGGATTGATCCTCATGGGTCCGTTAGCGGATTGGACGGCGACCGGGGTAAAACGATAATCCACCGCCACCGCACGCACCGTTTGCCCTTTCAAGTGGGTATCTTCCTCACGTACCATTAAATCGATGACGGCAAATAGATGTCCATCCACGAAAAATACAGTGTGGATTTTATCCCCAAAAAGAGCAGCTACGAAAGCAGGAGCGGCCAAATCCGGGATCGATACCGCCAGCCGAATGTCGGCTTCCTCTCGGAGGGTTCTGGCAAGACGGACATCCGTTAGTCGCAACACCAAACGTTGGCTCGGGTTCATTTCTTTCGCCAACAAAGCCATTTCGATGTTCCCAAGATCCTCGTTGGCTGCCACAACTACAGCTTTTGCCGTGGCAACATTAGCTTCCCGCAAAACCTCCATAACACCGGCATCGCCGATGATCACCGCCATACCTTGACGTCGTGCCGTGGAGATGAACGGGTTGTCGGCAGACCTCTCGATGATGACAACGCGCTCGTCGTCGTCGCGGAGTTCCTTGGCGACACGAAAGCCAACGTTCCCGAGCCCACAAACGACAATATGCCCTCGGTCCGGGATGCGACGAACTTCCAGAGCACCGCCCAGTTGGGCGCGGACAAGATAATTCGTCAAGATCGCCGTGAACGCAGCTACCAAAGCGGCTCCGGTCAAACGCAGTCCACTTGCGTAAAGCTTCAACCATTGAGGACCTTCCGCACCCAAACGCATGTCGGCCATCGTCGCCATGATACTGATGGTTCGATAAACCGCATCAAACCCGTTCCCCTCAGGATCGGCGAAGTAAAAAATGGTCGTGCTGGTGACAACAACCAAGAGCAATGCCGCAAAACAGAGTTTCACGGGCAAATCAATTTGCCCCAAAGTCCTCCGAAATACCCGCCAATACCGGATGAAAAATCCAGCCAGCAGCAGATCCGGTTCGTCGGAATCTGGATGGTTCGGTTGCAGTTCCGCCAACCGATCCGGCTCTCCACACAGAATCAAACGGTCCCCGGATTGGAGTCGAGACTCCAGATCAATTTCGTCAGCAAAGTGGTACTGAGCTCCACGTTCCAGATACCCCAGCATGTGAACGTGATAACGCCCCACAAGGTCCTTCAAGGCAACTCCTCGTAAAGGAGAACTGGCCCGGATGGTAATCTCCGCCACACGTAACCGACGTCCATCACTAACCGAAAAGCCGCCCAACGATTCGCCCGTTTGGGCGATCACCGCGAGCATCGGGGAGACTAGCGCCGAGGTACTCAAGGCCGTGATGTTCTCGGCCGCGCGACCGAGTCGCGGAATGAGTTGTTGGTTGAACATCCGCACAACGATGCGAACCGGCGAATTCAACTGATGCACCAGCAACGCCGTGGACATGTTGACCAAGTCGTTGCTCGTAACTATCAAAACTCCCCTCGCCTTCTCCACTCCCGCTTCACGAAGGACAGATTCTTCTCGGAAGTCTCCCTTGAGATAACGAACGCCTTGCAACTGCGGATCTCGGCCGTATTCGCGGTTGTCGATCACAACGATCTGACCTTCCGTGGCACGCAGATATTTCAACACTCTCGCGCCGATTCTTCCGTAACCACACAAGATAAAGTGATCTTGCATCGAGGAATCACTCCCAGTTTCTTATAATCGCAGTTGCAAATCGGAAATCAAAGATGCCTATCGTGTATGCGTCTATCTCAACAATAGCCTCTATTCGAACGCCTCATACTGTACAATAGGCTAAAGATAGATTCTTCCAATAAATGCGAGAACGATATGAGCTTGGACACCGAAGTCTGTTACTGTTTCCATATCACGCGGCGCAAGTTGGTCAACTTCATGGCTTTGCAAGAACTGAAAGTAGCAAGTCAGCTTTCGGAATGCGGGGGAGCTGGAACTGGGTGCGGCTGGTGTATTCCCTTTTTGAAACAATTATTCGCCCAGCACAGGACTGGCGAAGAAATCGAATTCGATTCCCTCACTGCCGAGGAATACGCTCAGAGGCGAGCTGGTTACATCCGGTCAGGTAAAGGAAAACCACCCGATGGAGCAACCTCACTACCGGAAGAGAATGACCCGGCAGATAGCTGATGACCTATCAGAATGGCCGGGTAAGTTGGAATATGGCCGCACCTGGGAAGAGAAACCATGGAGATCATTAGACGAGGTCTAGTTCCCGCAGTCATGGACCCACTAACTAACCGCTTCGCAGGAACACAGTTGCTTGCTCGTAGGATCGTACGATTAGGCTGATGCCGAGATAGACCCATTTTTCGAATTCCGCTTAGGGTCTATCACGTTCCGAGTCCGTTTCGCAAGCGCCGCATCAACAAATCCTCGAAAGAGAGGATGCGCCTTAGTTGGCTTCGACTTGAATTCTGGATGGCATTGAACGGCCACGAACCAGGGATGGCCGGAGATCTCAATGACTTCAACAAGTTTGCCGTCCGGGCTCGTACCAGTCACCAGCAAACCGTTCTTTTCCAGTTCCTGGCGATAGGCATTATTCATCTCATAGCGGTGTCGATGTCTTTCTTGAACACGACTTTCGCCATAGGCTTCCCTTGCCCGACTTCCATCAACCAGATCACAGGTATACGCCCCGAGTCGCATCGTCCCACCTTTGAAGACAATGGCGTACTGGGCATCCAGCAAACAAATCACCGGCGAACTCGTCTTGGAATCGATCTCCGTCGTGTTCGCGTCTGTTAGTCCGAGGACATTGCGGGCAAACTCAATCACAGCACATTGTAATCCCAAGCAAATTCCGAGGAACGGGATCTGTCGCTCGCGAGCATACCGGATGGCCTCAATCTTCCCGTTTATCCCTCGTTCGCCAAATCCTCCTGGAACCAAAATACCGTCGAGACCGCTCAGTGTTCGCTCAGGCCCCTCTTGCACGATCAACTCCGCATTAATCTTTCTCACAACCACACGGCTCGACAAAGCGATACCAGCGTGGTCCAGAGCTTCGTAGACCGACTTGTACGCGTCGTGGTGGGTGATGTATTTTCCAACGACACCAATGGTCACTTCGTAGTCCGGATTCATCACGCGATGCAGCATGTTACGCCACGCAGACACGTCGAGGCTTTGCGCCCGAAGATGGAGTTTTTCCACGATGAGTTGGTCGAGTTTGTTTTCCACGAAGCTCAAAGGAACTTCGTAGATACTCAATTCTTTGTCGCGTTCTTCGATCACAGCCCGTGGCTCGACATTACAAAATAGAGCGATCTTCTGAGCATGTTCCGGTTCAAGTGACCTTTCCGTCCGGCAAATCAAAATATCCGGTTGAATGCCGATTTGCCGCAATTCCCGGACGCTGTGCTGTGTCGGTTTGGTCTTGGCTTCCCCGGCGGCCTTCAAGTAAGGCACCAGAGTCAAGTGAATGTAGAGGCAATTTTCCTTACCCACATCCAGAGCAAACTGACGAATCGCCTCCAGAAACGGCAAGCCTTCGATGTCCCCGACGGTCCCGCCAATCTCGGTGATGATGACGTCAACTTCGTCCGTCGCAAGTTTTTGAATCGTTTCTTTGATTTCGTCCGTAATGTGCGGGATGACTTGGACAGTTCTCCCCAGAAAATCCCCACGACGTTCTTTCTCGATGACCGAGAGATAAATCTGTCCGGTCGTGTAATTACATTCGCGGCTGAGCGGAGCGTTGGTGAATCGTTCGTAGTGACCCAGGTCCAGGTCCGTTTCGGAACCATCATCGAGGACGTACACCTCGCCATGTTGGAACGGGCTCATCGTTCCTGGATCGACATTGAGATAAGGATCAAATTTCTGCAAACGGACACGAAGCCCGCGCTGTTCGAGCAGCATCCCAATCGAGGCGCAGGTGAGTCCTTTGCCCAGCGAACTCACCACCCCGCCGGTCACAAAGATGTACTTGGTCACTTTCGAACCCTTTTTGTGATTACTTTGGGAATCGTCCGAAGTCTCTGGACTGATCGTTTTCCAAGTAGTCACTATATCGGGTATCTTCGGATGTGTCATAGTTCAGACCCACAGCAAACTGGGATGAGCTTGTTCACTAAGATTAAAGAAGTCAGTATCATGCGGCTCGGGATGCGTGCAGTCGTTGGTAAGTTTTAACGAATCGAGCGTAGTCCTCGGGAGTGTCCACGCCACTGTAGACCTCATCGACCGTGACCACTCGAATACTCCTGCCGAGGCTAAGCACACGCAACTGTTCAAGTTTTTCGATTTGCTCTAATGCAGAAACGGGCGACTTCACGAGTTCGAGCAAAAAGTCCCGCCGATACGCGTAAAGTCCTAGATGGCAGAGATAAGGACTTGATGGGCCAAAGAAAGGACTCGAGTCTCTGGGGTAAGGAATCGGACTTCGACTGAAGTACAACGCCCGGCCACATTCATCAACCACGACCTTGACACAGTTCGGATCTTCCCAATCCCGACGATTCTCGATGGGTATCGCAAGAGTCGCGACGGCATCACCAGGCGACCCAGATAACAACTGACCCACTTTATTCAGGTGGTCCGGGTCAATGAGTGGCTCGTCACCTTGCAGGTTGATGATGATGTCCGCAGAAAGATTCTGGGCCACCTCCCCGACGCGATCCGTCCCATTTTGGTGATCGGGACGGGTCATCACCACATCACCACCAAACCCACGAACAGCTCTCTCGATTTCGGGGTTATCTGTGGCAACAACAACAAAGTCAGCTGCGCTTTGACACGCTTGTTCGTATGTATGTTGGATTAAATACTTGCCTGTCTCGCGCAAAAGGGGTTTGCCAGGCAAGCGCGAAGACTCATACCGAGCTGGAATGACGATTGCAGTTTTCACCACCACCTCCCACCAAGGACTCTAGGGATGGTGAACTTTAGTACCAATCTCTCAAAATTGGGTCAAGGTCGGGTGATTTGGCTGCCCTCGAGCCCTTACTCGATTCTCAACTTTCCTTCTTTTTGGACTTGGTCGTCGATGATCTGGGTTTCGATTTGCTTTTGGGCTTCGTTGACTTTTCCGACTTCGGCTTCGGAGGGGTCTTGGACTTGGGTTGTCGTTCTGTCTTTTTCTTCGATTTGCTTTTGGGCTTATCCTCGGTTTTCTTGGGCTCGGGTTTCGTTTTTATGACGTTCAGAGCTTCTTTCATCTTCTTATGGGCTTTGGTCCGTCCTTTAGCGAGCTGTTCGGCTTCACCGACAGTGAGTTGAGGGTCCGGAAATGGCAGAAGACCAATCGCATCGGTTTTTGAAATCGCCAATGTATACCGACCCTCATCGTCCAAGTTGATGTTGATGCCCCAATTCCGTAGCGTTTCGAGATCACGGTAGAAAGTCCGCACGTCAAGCCCCAGAGACAACACGATATCGTCGCGGGAGTGCGCCTTCTTCCCCAATAACGATATGAGTTGATACAATCGGGAAGCCCGTTCTGCAGTGACTGGCCGAGGTTGTTGGGATGAGGTTTTCCTGGCCATGGGACTTCCAGCATCCTTGAAATTTGATTAACGGGGAACGAGCAACGTCTACGCAAACGGCATAAGGACAAGACTACGAGGCAGGTAAAAGTATGGCGAGATACATCTAATGGCGAGCACAGGACGCATCACTTTCAGCTTTTAGGTCTAAATATATCGAAAAACCTAAAATAATACACGTAATGTGTCCCGATGGCCCGATTTGGTGGGTCACCGTGGTTTCGCAGCTTTTCCTAAATTGCCAGGCATCGGTGATAATGTAACTTGTTTCTCCGCGAGGGCAACGGTGTTTTTTGTAAGACTATCGAACTGGTGGTGAGATGGAGGAGACCCTTGGAATTTTTTGATTGTTTTTCGATCTGGCTAACACAGACATAGCAACACAATTTGCTACATTTTGACCCAGCCAAATGACAAACCAACAGTTGCTCTATTTCTCCAATTAAACAATCTAACCAACAGGCGTGTACTTTTGCCACCTGTTTCGATCTTCAGTCATCGCAAATTCCTTTCACACTCTGAGGCGACTTTCATGACTTTGGACTATCTCGTCGTCGCTGCTCACCCGGACGACGCAGAACTGTGCCTGGGAGGCACGATCCTGGCGTTGAAAGCCCGAAAAGCGACCGTCGGAATCCTCGACTTGACCGATGGCGAACCGACTCCACACGGATCACCGACAATCCGAGACCACGAAACTCAAGCCGCAACGAAAATCTTGGGAGTCGACTGGCGGGGAACACTCGGCCTGACGAATCGTGAGCTCATCAACGACCTGCGTTCCCGTCGACTCCTCGCATCGAAGTTTCGCGAACTTCGTCCTCGAAACCTCTTGGCTCACTACTATGACGACGCCCATCCTGACCACATCGCCGCAAGCCAACTCACTGAGGCCTCGCGCTTTTGGTCCAAACTATCCCAGACGAACATGCCGCACGATCGCTATTTTCCTGAAAAAATCTTTTACTTCTTCAGCTTCCACCTTCGGCTCCATTGCCAGCCTTCCTTCGTCCTCGATATATCTGACCATCACGAAATGAAAATGGAAGCCATTCAGTGCTACCATTCCCAGTTCGCAGCAGGCAGGTCCACGGAGTTTCCCACTTTCTTCGACGACGTTATCGCTCGGGACCGCTATTGGGGATGGACCATCAGTAAAACTTACGGAGAGCCGTTGGTCACCAAAGAGCTGGTGGGAATCCGGAATTTGATCGACGTCTGCTGATTCCACAATTTAGTGAAGTATTAGCCATCGGCATGGTTGTTCGCAGCTGCATTCCAAATTCACATCTTGTTTTTCTCCGTTTTCCCAAAACCAAGTCCAATCATGGTCGATACTTACTTTGAAGTATTCATAGATCAATGCCAATTCGACTTTTACTCTTTTTTCTTTCGATGAGGATTTGGTCGATTGCTCGTTAGGTAGTGATCGCAGCCTGAACGATGCGACATGTAGGTTCCCTTGGAACCTGAACAGGCAACCGGTCAACTCTGGAGTAACTCTATGTCTCCGGAATTCAACATCTTGGCTCTCAGCAAAGGCCCGCACAAGTTCGTCTTCATTTTTGACGATGAAAGCCTCAATGCACTGGTCGATACTTTCCGAGACCAGGCCTCAGATCCGTCACTCGAACTCAACTGGTTCGACGCTGCAGTCCTTGCCGATAAAGCCAAAGAACAAACGAAAGTCGCAGAGCCAAGGGTGAAGCCGACAAGCCGGTTCCTTTAGAGCTTTCCCCTTAGATGCCAGAAAGAACACCAGATGCAGGAGTTCGTTGCGGAATATCTGAGACACCTGAGTCTGGAAAAAGATAGTTCCGATCATACAGTCAAATCGTATCGAGAAGATTTAACTCAAGTGGTGGACTTTTTTTACCAACGCCTCGGTGCTACAGCAGCCCCAAGCCGTGTCACCACTCGCCATGTACGCGCCTACGCCGTTTGGCTTCACGATCAAGGGTATGCCAAGACGACCATTGCACGAAAAATGGCTGCCGTGAGGTCTTGGTGTCGGTTTCTCTGTCGACAAGGTCACCTCGAAACTAACCCCACGGATGGATTGCGTGGACCACGATTAGACCAAAAACTCCCACATTTCTTGAGTGTGGAAGACATCGGTCGCTTACTCGATGCGCCTGGGGACAGCCCACTCGGGATTCGAGACCGAGCCATATTGGAAACGTTGTACTCGGGAGGATTGCGTGTAAGTGAATTGACGGGTTTAAATGTGGAAGATTTGGATTTGGAAATTGGGATCGCAACCGTCCGAGGGAAAGGGAAAAAGGAAAGACTCATCCTAGTCGGCCCGTACGCAGCCCAGGCCATCAACACTTGGCTGGGATTTCGCTGCTCTATCGGCAACGCTGGAGAAAACCAAGAACCGAAGACGAAGGCTGTCTTCTTGAATAAAAACGGAACACGATTGAGTTCGCGGAGTGTTGGCCGGTTGCTCGAAAAACATCTCCAAACCGCAGGATTAGATCCAAACACGACTCCACACAGCTTACGGCATAGCTTCGCGACACACTTACTCGACGGCGGGGCCGATATTCGCAGTGTGCAGGAATTACTGGGACATAAGAGTCTCACAACCACACAGATCTATACACATGTGACGACTCAACGACTGAAGGACAGCTACCGTAAAGCGCACCCAAGAGCCAAGGAAGCATGAAAACGGAAACAGACCAGGATCGTCCGTTGGGGAACCACTAGCCTCCGAGAAAATGACGGTGGGCGGCCGTTTGATTCCTGTCATTAAATGAACGCCTCCAACAAATTCTCGATACCCGTGCAACTAAATTCTCAGCACACTCGCTAGACTTGTCTGGTTTTTTCCTAGGGATTCCGCTTCCGCTGGTTTGATCCGTGTTGATCGAAGACAGCCTAACGCGCAACAGTCCCTGTCGCTGAATAAGCTCCTGATGTTGTGACCCTGGGCTTGGACCAACAGACCAATCCCTTTCCTTTTATCCTTTCGACCCCACGGAACCTGCAAGAGTCGACTCGTCTCCAGAAATAAGCTCTGCCCAACAACCAGCGGTTGTGTAAGCAGGGCGAAAACGACCACAAAACGCGCAACCGGCACGGAGATTCTCCCCAATGATTCGCACCCGACACCCGTTAAGTTTATTCCTTCTGCTCTTGACGGTCGCATCGTGTTGGCCAGCCGTCGGAGCAGCTCAAGAGGGCATTCAGTGGCGTTATGATTATGCCAAAGCCCGTAAGGAGGCCCGGGAAAAAGGCCTCCCGTTGATTTTGGACTTCGGCTATCCTGCGTGCATTTGGTGTGTTCGACTGGAAAAGCTCACGTTCAGCGACCCAGCCGTCTCGAAAGCCATGAACACTCAGTTCATTCCTCTGAAGATCAACGTACACCAGGACCCAACGCTCGGGCAAAAGCTCCAGGTCACCACCTACCCCACCCTAGTCTTCGCCGATTCCGATGGTCGAATCTTAGGGACAATGGAAGGATTCAAGACTGCAGAGCCGTTCCGGGAAATTCTCAAAAGGACCCTGGCTCGAGTCGAAAACCCCGGATGGATGCAGAGAGACTACCGCCTCGCAAGCAAATCGTTCGACTCCAGAGATTATGGGAAGGCAATACCAATCCTTCGTCAAATCCTGGACGACGGAAAGTCCCGACCAATCCAACGTAAGGCCAAAGTGCTCCTCACTACGATCGAAAACCAGGCAACTGGGATCCTTACGAGGTCAAAAAACTCAATCGACCTTGGGAACTCCGAGGACGCCATCGCCAAGCTCACTGGCCTCATCAACAATTACCCGGGAACGCCTGCTGCCCGACATGCCTCGACGCTCATAACAACTGTTGCTCGTCCGAACCGAAAGATCGCAAGGAAGAATCGGGCTCAAGAACTGTTCCAGCTTGCCAAACAAGATTATGCCCGCGGGGATGTGTTGGCTGCCCTCGAACGATGTGACTTACTTAACACGGAATACGAAGACTTCAAGGAGGCCAAAGAAGCCACGGAACTTGCTTCCACGATTCGCTCGAATCCGGCAAAAATGAAGCTGGCTTGCGAGAAGCTGAATGCTCGATTGAGGAAGATGTACTGCGAACTGGCCGAGTCATACATGGAGAAGAACGACCGCCAACGAGCTGTTGCCTATTACCAGAAGGTGCGAACGAACTTTCCTGGAACTCGAGAGTCCGAAATCGCCGCCTTGCGAATCGGTCAACTCACCAATCAACCAACTCGGGTCGTCGATTACAACAAGAGCATGGAGGACGATAAATAACTCCAACGCCTCCTTCCCGGTCAGGCGTTCTCGCACCGCAAAATAGCAAGTTACATTCTGTTGGTATCGTGAAACACGGCGGAGTTGTTGGACAAGAAGGTACTGCAAACGCATTGCCTGAATCCGCTGTGGAACAGAAAGAGGCGAGGCTCGGCCTCGCCTAAGAAAAACGGGAGCGCTTTTCGTTGTCGTTCTCCGTGTGCCTAGGCCCCTAGTTTTTGTTTGGTGTGAAAAGAATTGGGCGACAGTGGCAGACCGCCAAGAACAATTGTGTCTGAACTCAAGTTTGGCAGACTTGGAATTAACGCATTTTAAGCTTCACCCTTTTTGTATGCCTCAGCCCAGGCATCGATGGCCAATCCGTGCAACTCGCCATTACTCGCAAGTAACCCGTTCGTTTGAAAGGCCCCCGGCGAACCATATTCAATCTTTTCACCGCCCAGACCAGTCACTTTTCCTCCTGCTTCCTCGACTAGGATGTGTCCCGCACAAATATCCCAGTCATGGAAGCGAGGGTACGTGTTCAAATACAAATCAGCCTCGCCTCGAGCGACCAACGCGAGTTTTATCCCTGCTGAGTACGTCGGAACAACTTGCCTCGGACCGAGGACTTTAACGGGTTTCGTCGGTTCCCCAAGACTTTTCGGATGACTTTGAGTGAGAGTCGAATCGGATAAGTTTTGCACAGACCGTACGGAGCACTCCTCCGGCACGGTCTGCTCTCCGTCGATACGCCAACATCCCCCTCCCCTGACCGCGTAAGTAGTGCGGCGAGCAGCTGGCTGGGCAACGACTCCCACCTTCGTCTCACCGCCTTCAACAAAGCCAATCATGACCGAAAACTCGCCATTCTTCCGAGCAAACCCCCTGGTTCCGTCGATAGGGTCAACAACCCACATTCGATCAGCAGATGATTTCGCTGCCGCCTTGGTACTGGTATCTTCTTCGGCGCAGATTCCGTCTTCGGGAAACTGTTCACACAGGAATTTCAGGATGGTTTCTTGGGATAACCGGTCTGCAGCGGTGGTAATGTCGGCTGGCGCATCCGAGATAACTTCGAAACGTTCGTATTCCGTCAAGAGCACGGAAGTGGCCCGTTTGGCAGCTTCCAATGCAGCTTGGAGTTCGCGTTCGTGCGGCATAAAAAATTCCGTATCAAGTAAAAGGTCGAGGGAGGACTTCGTTGGAATTTTGGGAGTTCCAAGCGTCTTGATGTCCGTCAACTGACGGTGGACTTCTCAGGCACATGGTTAGTTGGTTTGACGACTCCAACGAATTCGTTGAACTCCATGTACTGTATGTGGCGGTATAACTCGTTCGATCCCAGCAAAGTCTTGTGATCTCCCGAAGCCACAAGTTTGCCGTCGTGGATCAAGAACACCTTGTCGCAATGCTTGATCGTTGAGATGCGGTGGGGAAGGAAGATGACCGTACGTCCTGGTAAAACCCGCGACATGGTGTCGTCGAGTAAGTCCTTCACTTCCTCGTCGAGTGGAACCAGAGGCTCTTCGATGATCAAAATAGCAGGATCTCGCAAGATCGCGCGTGCCAACGCGATTCGAAACTGTTGGCTAACCTCAAGCGGATGACCCATCTCACCGATGACCGTCTCGTACCCTTTGGGGAGGTTCTGGATGAAGTTGTGCGCTCGTGCAATCTTCGCAACTTCGATGATCTGGGCCAATGCATAACTCTTCTCACCACAACCAATGTTGTTTGCGATCGTGTCATTGAAGATGAGGCTGTTTTGCAGCACGAAGGCTATTTGGGCACGCAACGATTCTAACGTGACCGAAGGAAGAGGCCGACCATCGATCATGATCTGCCCTGACGTGGGATCGAGAAAACGCGGAATCAAGTAGATTAACGCGTGTTTCTCGCGTTCGTCCGAACCGACTATTCCAACCCGTTGACCGGCCCGGATCGAGAGGCTAATATCTTCGACCAGATTCTTATCGGACTGCGGTGTTCGGAGCGTGACGTTCTTGAAGGCTATTTTCTTGACCATCGGTGGTAGGAACACCGCGTCGATATCCTGGCCAACTCCTCCCGACTTCCCAAGAAATTCAAACACGACCTGAGCCGAAGCGAAAGCCCGACGTAAAGAACGTCTCAACTCCAACCACCGTTGAAACGGTAGGTACAAACTCACCAACGCCGTCGTCAATGTGATCGCACCTGCCATACTAAGGCTACCACGCGTCACAACGACACCAATAACAAACAAGAGTGTCAACGCCGCCACGGTACTCATGAACAACAGCATCGGAAGGTAGATTGCATCACTCCAGTACTTCCGCATTTCGGAGCGACTGTACTTGGCGAATTGTCGCTCAACTCGTGCCTGGTTAAAGACTTCCATCAAATAAACTTTGACCAGTCGCAGGATCATCAGGCTTTCCTGGATCAGCGCGAGCTGTTCCGCCGATCCCTCCGATGCTTTGCGACCCTTACCACGAAAGAACGAAGCAATCTGCCCCCCGACCATCCAGACAAGCAACGCAAACATCACAAAGGCAAGTGTCAACCACGGTTGCACCATCAGACAGAACATAAGCAACAAAGAGAATTTGATGGGTTCGCGAAAATGACCCGTGAGCCAGGTGTACAAACCGCTGTGTACGGCTTCGATATGTCTCGTCGAGATGCTCACCGCTTCGGTCGGTCCACCTTGGTGAAAGGCCAAAGTTCCCAGACGATAAGTGTGATGATAAACCGCGCGTCGCAGCCGGGTCACTGCTTCGAGAGTGGCCTTGGCCGCGAAAAACTCGTTCAAAAATATCAAAATCCAGCGAACAGCAGCGAGAAAAATCGCAAACACCAGCAGTCCAACGAGGTAAAGGAAAATTCCATCATGCCATGTCCACGGATTGATCGAAGCGAGCCAAGCGGCGGGAGTTGCATCAATTCGGTGCTGCATCCTGACGATTAGACTCAGGATTCCACAATCGGGGATGTCTTGGACCAGGGCCAATTCCGGCCCGACCTCATCTATCATCGCCTGCGAACGTGCATTAACCAGTTCTGCGGCTGGGGACCCTACGGATTCCTCAAGGTAAGCGTAGACACGCCAACGCCATAAAATTTCCTGCCGCAGTTCGGTAGCGGAAGATGTTGCATAAGGGCCGGCAGCGCCAGTGGCTGCAAGATTCGCAAATGCATCGAATGTGGACAACGATATCTTCTCGGGAGAGAAACCAAGGAGCGTAAGCCGCTCCTTCCATTTCTGGACGAACATCCGGTTCCAACCATCTCGATGCTTCTTTTCGATCTCCAGGAGTTCCTGGTCTTTCCCGGTCATAATGGTGACTAGTCGAAACTTGTCATATTGTTCCGCATACGAGTCACCTTTCAGCATGCGTTCCCAGTATTCGGGACTACTCCGGTCGACATTGGTCTGGAAATTCTGTTGCTGGGCAGGAGGTAGGTTACGCAAAGAAGGGATCGCCCCCCGGTTAACCAGTGCGTCGGCAAACAAACCAAGTACGAAGAGATACCCCAAGTACAATAGTCCGGTTCCGACCCCAGCAATCACAGATGTCCACTTGGCCACCGGGTCAAACTTTAGGAAGCCCCGAGCACGTTGAAAATCATTGGTTGCCACGGAAAGTTTCCCCTGGAAAAGTGCAAGGGAAAGGTGAAAGGTTTTAAGAAATACTGTAACCCTTTCGCCTCAACCCTGGCACCTTTCATCTTTCAGCCTTTTCGAGATCAAGCAACGTCACGATCTTCAAAAAGGATTAGACCGAACACAAGGGCGATGGTCGTATAGGTCAAAGCGTACACCGTTACATTCAAGGTGTACAGACTAAATAGTCCTGCTGGTAATGGTGCGTATCGAACAACAGCCGGACCCATATCAAAGCGGTCCAGGTTTGGAAGAACGTAGTCAAACACCTGGGCCACGAAATAGATCAACCTCGCCTGACCTGTGTTATCTTGGGCGCGGAGGGCAATTGAGTTCAAGACGGGAGTGAGGTGTCCTAAGAAATACACCGAAAGACAGATCATTGCATTCACGATCATTGGTAAACGTGTTGCCAAAGCTACAGCTATCGAAAGCAGGACCATGACTTGGCAGAACGAAATAAGCAGTCCTGGAGCGACGGACCCAAACTCATGAACCCACAAGAGAATTCCCTTCGTGAGAGCGTAAGCTGGCCCCGAAGAATACAAAGAACTGGCCGTGTTGAGGACCCACAAAGGATCCGGCTTCGTTTCGTTGCCAATCTGTGGATCGAACCACTCCTTGAGAAGTATGATCCAAACCAGCCACCACCCCAACATGACCGACATCGACAATCCAGCGATCAAAATTCCCAGGAATTTACCGATCAGAAAATTACGCCGCGAAATCGGCTTGCTCATCACCGTTACAGCTGTGCGACCCTCGATCTCCTCGGCGATGGCAGTGCTCGCCGTCAACACAGCAAACAACGCGGCGACAGCCATAATGGTGATGTAACCAAGATCCTTCAGCATCTTGATGTCCTCACCAAACGTGAAATAGGGCAAGACTGGCGAGATCCCGATTAGCCCAAACCCGGCGAAACCCAGGACCCAAAACATCGGCTGGCGGACCCCCTCACGAAAGGCTGCCAAAGCAACCGCTCCGCCTTTTGGCCAAACCAACAACAGAAAGAAGAACACGCCAACAAAGAAATCGGCGAACAATTGTAACTCCAACAAGGCACAATAAATCCGCCCCCAACCCTCCAGGGTTTTCGGCTCCGAGTTGAACTCGCACAAGAGCCCAAAAACAACCCCTACCCCTAAAATGCTCAGCAGGGTGTATCCCAAAGTTTTTGGATTTCTCAGTCGTGTCTTGATCAGAGAGGGGTCAAACACAATCAACCACGGGACGGCGCAAAGTACCTGAAGCGTGGTCAACAAGACGCCGAGGAGTAAAAGCGAAGATAGCGAAGCTGTCATGTCTGCTGCAGAAGGTCAACGGAAAAATCACAAAGGAGAAGGTTCGAGCAATCGCTTTTCCTTTAATCCTTATTCCGATCACCATTCCCCTTTCGTTTCTTTTTGTTTTCTAGTCGATATTGCACCGATAGGTCGTCTCGAAGTCTTATTGTCGAACGACAAAACCATTGAATTCCTGGGAGCCTTGGTCTTCGATGTAGGTGTCAGTGATGTTGTTCTCCATTCGCGAGTGGATGGCTTCCAGGAAGGCGACAACCTCTTCCGCTTCCCCTTGAGCCACCATTTCCACGGTCCCATCTGCGACGTTCCTGACATAGCCTTCCACCGCATGGTTCTTCGATAAGGCTTGAGTCGTGTGGCGAAAGCCCACACCCTGTACCCTTCCCGAGAAGATGACCTTTTTGCAAACCATCATTGACAATGCGTACCTCGTCTTTGTATCGATTCGATGCTACTACGCTGCTGCCTGGAAGAATGTTCTGGCAAGTGGCCGCAGGAAACAGGATACCGCGGATGCCTGCAAATCCCTCCGTTTTCGGAGAGTTCTATTCTCGATAGTTGGGAAGTGCACCCCAATTGAGTTTCTGACGCAGTGTATCGTAGTAGTTGCTTCCCTGAACCTTAATTAGTTGAAATGTGACTGGAGCTTTGCGAATGGTCACTTTATGCTCTTGTGTGATTGTAACCGATTCTTGGCCGTCCATCCCCAGACTCGCTTGCTTCGTGCGTCCTGTCATTGTGATAGTGTATGTGTGTTCGGCTGACTCAACAACAGGTCGGTGCGTCAAAGCGTGCGGGCACATCGGCGTGATGACAAAAGCCGAAAGCTGCTGTCCAAGGATCGGCCCTCCTGCCGACATCGAATGAGCCGTCGACCCGATCGGTGTGCTCAAAATCAACCCGTCACCGCGATAATGAGCCGCAGGAATGGAGTCGATTGCGAGATCCAGTTCGAGCAGTGGAAATGGTGGTAGCGTGTGAACCATCACCTCATTGAGACCGAGAAAAACCCGGCGTTCGACTCCCGAGGTACTGTCCTTCTGAACTATCTCGCATTCGTACATCAAGTGACGCGTGAGTGTGTACTGGCCTGTTGTGACCAACGGAAGACATTCTACCAATCGGTCTGGGTCCAAATCAGCCAAAAATCCAAGTCGCCCTAAATTCACTCCCAAAACTGGGATTTGGAAATACCCCATTTGCCGGGCCGCACGGAGGATGGCCCCGTCACCCCCCAGAACCAGTGCCAAATCGGCTTCCTGATAGGGACTGAGGTCCATTTTTTGCTGCAGATCCTCCACCAATATCGTGCAATGCGCTGCTAAATGCGGACGCAACTGGTCGAGGACTTCTGAGATGCCAGACCGTTCGACGCTGCCAAGAACCAATATTTTCAACGGTTCACCTCATCTCGTCCTGGCTGTGGCAAGAACGCACAAAACTAGGCAAAACAACACCCTGCGAATGTCCGCCCGACCAACATTGGAACTCATTGGAATCGTTTTTTCCGAAGAGTTTTGTGGTTAATGCTGTTCCTATCTCGTTCCCATGTTTATGATAAAACTATAAGTACATGTGGTTGAAACAATCCTTCGAGGTTTTCTAGAACGGCTCTACTTTTCTCCAGGGCACTCAACAAAGGCAATCAAGAAATCCAGTTGAACGAAGCCTCACGTTAGGATCTTTGGGCTAGAAAATTTCTCGGAGAAATACAATCTACGACGATTTCGCAGGCTATAATTGGACTTAACTGGAATTCACCGTTTCTTCTGTGCGTCGAAACGAAAAAATCGTATTGGCTTCTCACTTCCAAGGTCCTATTGGTGATTCAATCAACAAAGCTCATTTGAACAATCTTTCGTTAGGCAGCCGAGTTGGTCCGACAAATAAATTCGTCAACCAAAAGGCCTCGTTGGTCTCCCCAACAACACAGCACACAATGCATGCAAGCGATCAACCAGCGGCGGTGTGTTGGAAATGAATCGCAGGCGTTTACGCTCTGAGCCATTTGAGATTCTGGATGGTCCTTGCCGTGGAATTCTACTCCTCTGAGGCTTCTCTCTGGATTTCTCCATGAAAACAGAGGACACGTTTGTAATCCATCGATAAACAAACTGGAAGATTCTGAGATAGGACATTCATTGATGTGTTAGGAACAATGCTTCCTCGTCTGAGAATCTCAAGGATAAGCGAACTTCGGTTTGAATTGTTTAGGACACTAACGGTTCCCCTCAAACTTTTTTCCCGAACCGTGACTCGATTACGGAGAGTCAGAAGTTTCGGAAAGCTCCGCCAACTTCCGAGCAGGTCACGAACATGTCAACAGCCAAGCTTCCTAGAACCAAGGTCATGAACGGGAATATGGACTCTCGAGCTATCTGCCGTTGGTTGCAGTTGCCGGATGCAACTTGGCCGCCCGACCACTACACCCTTCTGGGTCTGACCCAAGGCGAGAGCAACATCGACAAGATCGAAGAACAGGCGCAGGAACGGATGGCGACCGTCCGTTGCTACCAACTTTCTCACCCGGAATTAGCGACAGAAGCGCTAAACCGGTTGGCAGAAGCTTACGCATGCCTAACTACCAGCTCAATGAAACACCAATATGACGCTGGACTAGGAATTGTCCTCGGCCACCAACCCACCTTCGATTCGGACTCACAAAAAAAGACCATGCGAGGCCAGGGCGACACAATCCCCAGTGGTGTTCGAGCCATTGTGTACGACTCAAGCCAAGAACCTCCAAGACGACGCAAACAAGTCCGGAGTGCCGACGTCGAGACGCAAGAAATGCCCGCTATCCCTCCCATGGAAGTAGGTCCCTCAGAACTATCTGCAAAATCGGACATTGAACTCCCTGTAGGTCACTCACAAGCTGAAAAAGCAACGGTCCTCCCATCCCTCCCAGCCGATCCAGTTTTAGAGTCGGCGCGGTACTCACGCACTGCCCTCCGCGGCATTGCCACCCGGAGAGGTTTATATGAGAGGGTTCTTTTGACCCGTAAGCTTCGACGCCTGTGGCAACGTGCCGGAAGCGTCTTGGGAGATGCTAAACGGAAAGTAACTCGCCCCTCCGAAGGCCATGCTCTTCTGAAAAACCTTTGGGCGCTGGAAGCTTTACTAGAAGAGTTTCCAGGATTCGTGGGTCGTCCTGGGAAACCCGGATACCGAGTCGCCATCTTGGCTCGCGACGAGAAGCCTTTGAAGGCCCTGCATCAAATGGACAAAGCCGAACGCGAACTGCTAAAGCAAGACTGGCGAACGGGGCTAACGCTCATCCAATCTCACCTCAGTTTCCTACGCGAAGTCGTTGCCCAACGCAAAAGAAAAAGCTGGTTGAAGGACACAAGCCGTGTGGTCCGCGCATGGATGGGAGAACACCGCCCAATTCTTACTGTCCTTGCTGGAATTGCACTCTTTGCGAGCGTTCTCCTGCTGACCTGGTTTTTGCAACTCTAAACAGCCTCAGATACAAGCCTTTCAATTTCTCTTCAGAGTCGGTCTTGCCCAGGCTAACGGCCTGGGAAGGCTTGGACCGACAAAATTCACCTTCGCTCTCTGCATTTTCAGCCATACTCATCCACCCACTACTCGTGAGATATTCCCAACGAAAAGCATTTTCAATAGAAGCACTATCGCCTTCGCAGGAACCCTGCCCTACCCAGCGATTGTCATTGACAGCCCTATGTCAATGATTATGATGTACATGCAGTATTGAACGGAAAGCTCAGCCGCAATTGTCCGAATCTTTCTTGACTCTGGCCATCTACGTTCTACGAGGTCTTGAGTTGCTGGCCTTCCGTTTCAGAGAAACGATTTGCCTATCTCACCACGATGTTGTTCATCATCGAGGCAATGTCGTTTCCAAAAACTGTTGTATTGTTCTCTTAAATTGCCCGCAACCTGCTCGCGATGGAAGGGATAAGACGTCCATGGCCACAGGCACAGGTTCTCAAACACTAGCTCTTGCCCAGGATCTCTTCGAGGTCCTGACGCAAATATCGCTCTCAACCCAACCCCATCAAAGGCGTGGTATGGAGTTAAAAGAACTCGAGTTCTTAACTCTCTCCATCCTCCACTCCCACCAACCAATGATCGTTGGGAACATCCAGCGCCTTCTCGGTGTTCTTCCGGCACAAATGTCGCGAATCATTCGTGCCCTAGAGAACCGAGAACCACCACTCATCTCGTGCGAGATTAACACGCGTGACAAACGAAAAGTCGACGTTCATTTGACAGATTCGGGTGAGCAAGCACTCCTCGACTACCAAGAGGCTCGGGTCGGTCGGTTGGCATCGATTCTCTCTGGAGCCACCGACGAAGATCAAGAAGATCTGACTCGCTTGATTGACTTGCTCAATAATGCTCTGGAGCGCTCTCATGGTCCAATCAACGGAGCGGCTCATGCCAATGGAACCCATGCTAACGACTAATCGAATTTGTGACTCGATGACTCGTTATCCTCTTTGGGGCCCCAACACTTTAACTCTTCTGCCACACCTTCCAGCGCCACACCAGTTTTCAACTGCCCTTTGACGCTTCGGCATGTCGTTCGTACATTTCCCACTAGAGCGCCTTGGGATTTTGGCAGACCTGCCGCGGTTGCCAATTGGGCTGCACGCGTGACGGGAACTCACATCCAAAACTTCCAATTTCAGGGTAGACAACAACCTTCACCCTGAGCGTGCTTCTGTGGGAAAATCTCACCCCATGCAGTGGAACGTTTGACCGTTGGTGCCGCAAAGGTTGCAGCACCAGCTGGTGCGATCTGAATACCCTAGAGGACAACCTTAACGATGACCAAGTACGTCTACTTCTTCGGTGGTGGCAACGCCGACGGCAGTACCACTATGAAAAATCTCCTTGGTGGCAAAGGAGCCAACCTGGCAGAGATGAACAAAATCGGCTTGCCGGTCCCTGCCGGATTTACCATCACCACCGAGGTCTGCACCTACTTTTACGACAACAACCACACCTACCCTCCTGAGCTAAAAGACCAAGTCGCCGAGGCACTCAAGAAGACCGAGCAGGTCATGGGAGCAAAGTTCGGCGACTCGACCAATCCCCTTTTACTCTCATGCCGCAGTGGTGCCCGTGAAAGTATGCCCGGCATGATGGACACAGTTTTAAACATCGGTTTAAACGAGACTACCCTCGCTGCGATCATCAAACAGACCGGCAACGAGCGATTTGGCTGGGACAGTTACCGCCGATTCATCGCCATGTACGGCGATGTCGTGCTTGGGATGAAGGGAACCGGCGATAATCCATTCGAATCCATTCTGCACAAAATCAAACACGCCAAGAACCTCGAGTTCGATACCCAACTCACTACCGAAGACCTCAAGGAAGTCGTCAAGCAATACAAAGCTGCAGTCAAGGAACATACCGGCAAAGAGTTCCCAGACGAGCCCATGGACCAAATTTGGACAGGCATTGACGCCGTGTTCAAGTCGTGGCACAACAACCGAGCCATTATTTATCGACGTCAGTACGGCATCCCTCACGAGTGGGGAACCGCCACAAACGTCCAAGCGATGGTCTTCGGCAACATGGGGGACGATTGTTGCACAGGTGTCGCTTTCACTCGCGACCCGGCGACCGGTGAGAGCGTCTTCTGGGGCGAATACCTCATTAACGCCCAGGGCGAAGACGTGGTGGCTGGAATTCGTACACCCAAACAGATCGCCCAGTTGAAAACCGACATGCCTGGCATGTACGACGAACTCGAGGCCATCCGCCAAAAGCTCGAGTCTCACTACAAGGACATGCAAGACATCGAGTTTACGGTCCAGAAAAACAAGGTTTGGATGCTCCAGACTCGAAACGGAAAACGGACCGGTTTTGCCGCCGTCCGGATCGCTGTGGATATGGTCGATGAAGGTTTGATCCCCCAGGAAGAAGCCCTCAATCCTCGCCGCGTGGCACCAGACGCTCTCAACCATTTGCTCCAACCGGTCTTCGATCCCAAGTCCAAGCAGCACGCCACGGAAGAGAAACGCGTCCTGGCCAAAGGCATCAACGCCGGTCCTGGAGCGGCCACAGGACGAATCAAGTTCGAAGCAGCTGACGCGAAGACACACGTCAACCAGATCGGAAAAGGCAAACCCGACGCTCGCGTCATACTCGTCCGCGAGGAAACCAGCCCAGAAGACATCGAAGGAATGCAAATCGCCACTGGCATTCTGACCGCCAAAGGTGGAGCCTCCAGCCACGCCGCGGTCGTCAGCCGACAAATGGGTAAGGTCTGCGTGGTCGGGTGTCAAGACTTGCGAATCGATTATTCCGCCAAGACGCTCACCGTTGGTGACACCGTTCTCAACGACGGAGACTGGATCAGTATCGACGGATTCACCGGTGAAGTCATGGCAGGACAAGTCGAAACACGCCCCAGCGAAGTCATCCAGGTCCTCATCGAAAAGTCGCTCAAGCCTGAGGAATCTCGCGTCTACCAACAGTTCGCCGAGATGATGGAATGGGCCGACAAACACCGCAAACTCGGCGTTCGAACCAACGCCGACACTCCAAAAGACGCGGCGGCGGCAATCGCCTTCGGAGCCGAGGGCATCGGTCTCTGTCGGACAGAACACATGTTTTTCGAGGAAGGGCGTATCGACGCGATGCGAGAAATGATCCTCGCAGACAACGTCGAGGATCGCAAGAAAGCTCTTGAAAAACTCCTTCCCTACCAAAGAGAAGACTTCGAGGGTCTATTCAAGGCGATGGAAGGGCTTCCGGTTACAATTCGTGCACTCGATCCGCCATTGCACGAGTTCTTGCCGCACACCGAAGCCCAACAAAAAGAACTCGCGAGCAAATTGGGCGTCGACGCCGACCTCATCAAGCGACGGGTCGCCGAACTCCACGAATCCAACCCGATGCTTGGACACCGTGGTTGCCGCCTCGGCATCGTGTATCCCGAAATCACCGAGATGCAGTGTCGAGCCATCTTCGAAGCTGCCTGTAACGTCAAGAAAGCAGGCATCGACGTCAAGCCTGAAGTCATGATCCCGCTCGTCAGCTTCAAGACTGAACTCTCGGCGCAAGAGAAAATCGCTCGCGATACCGCCAAGAAGGTCTTCGAAGAGAAAGGCATCGAAGTCGCTTACTTGGTTGGCACGATGATCGAATTGCCCCGAGGTTGTGCTGCTGCCGATCAAATTGCCCAGGTCGCCGAATTCTTCAGCTTCGGGACTAACGACCTGACGCAAACCACTTTGGGAATCAGCCGCGACGACTACGGCACATTCATGCCCCACTACCTCGACAATGACTTCCTCCCCAAAGATCCCTTCCAGTCAATCGATCGAGACGGTGTCGGCGAAATGATGAAGATGGGCGTGACCAAAGGCCGACAAACTCGCCCGGATATCAAACTTGGAATTTGTGGCGAGCACGGCGGCGATCCCGATTCGGTCGTCTTCTGCCACAACATCGGACTTGATTACGTGAGTTGCTCTCCCTTCCGTGTCCCAGTTGCTCGACTTGCTGCAGCCCAAGCGGCCCTCGCAGACAAGAAGTAGAGGAACTCATCGGTCGAGAGTTAGGTAAGTGTCGAACTTATTCCTTCGCCCTGCTTGCGGGGCGAAGGACTTGAACTTCCCTCGCACCGCTTGCGAATTAAGGGATCGAGGGTGAGGGGAAAATCAACCCGTCGATCCTTTGCCTCCCAAAAAACGCCTCTCAGCGCTATGCAACCCGAGACCTCTCAACTCTTGACTCTCCACTTCTGGCTGTTTACGCTCCATTTATGAACCACAAAGATCCATTTCTACGAATACTGGCTGCGATTGCGTTTTCGGCCAGGCACCATCTCGGTCAAATCCGTAAAGACAACAAAACGCCATACGTCAGCCATCCTTTTCGAGTCACGTTCATCCTCAGGGACTTGTTTGAAGTCGCTGACCACGACACGTTGACGGCCTGCGTTTTACACGACACACTCGAAGATACACTCGCAGATTTTGACGACTTGGAAGAAGAGTTCGGCCACAAGATCGCCGAATGGGTCGCGATGTTGTCCAAAGATCCGCGTTTGCCCGAGGAAAAGCGGGAAGCCCTCTACTGCGATGTTCTGGCCAAGGCTCCCTGGCAGGTGCAAGTTTGTAAACTAGCCGACGTTTACGACAATCTTCTGGATAGCACCACGTTCGACCCCAAAAAAAGGCTCAAGGCCATCAAGAAAAAACGACAATACATGGACGCCATCGCGACTGGATTGAAACCAGAAGCCAAGAAAGCTCTTCTGCAGACTCTTAAGGTTTATGACGAATTGATTGAGAACTGTCAAAAGCAAGCGGAGTAATCACAAGCTAAGGCACCAGACATTCCAAGGAGCTACAAGTCGATGAGTTCACCCGACGATCCACATTTCTCAGACGAACCACGCCAGCGAGGACCTGGCGACCGCGATGCTTTCGAAGATCGCAAAAGTCGGCGACGACCCGACGACTACGACGACCGTGATGATTACGATGATCGCGATGATTACGATGATCGCGGTTCCCGGCGGCCAAGACGACGACCACCCAAGAAAAAGACGTCCGTGGGAGTTATCATCGCCATCGTCGCGGGAGTCATACTCCTCTGTGGCGGAGCTGGCGTCGCATTGCTACTTCCGGCAGTCCAGAAGGTCCGCACCGCGGCAGCCCGCTCCCAGACGACCAACAACATGAAACAGATCGTGTTGGCCTGTCAGAGTCACAAAGACGGTCAAGGTAGTTACCCAGTCCACGCCATCTACAGTGAAGACGGCAAAGCGCTGCTCAGTTGGCGAGTCAAAATATTGCCTTACATCGAACAAAAAAACTTATACGACCTATTCAAACTCGACGAACCATGGGATAGCCCACACAACATAACCCTTTTGCCTTTGATTCCGAAAACCTACCTCCACCCGTATGCAGCCGATGGTAACAAGGAACGCGATGGGTTGACACACTTCCAAGTCTTCGTCACCAAACCGGGGCTTCTGCCGAATTCGATCTTCTTACGATCACCAACGCAAGCACCCAGGATAATGCGGATTAGAGATGGCACGTCCAACACAATCATGGTCGTAGAAGCCACCAAGGCCGTCCCATGGACAAAGCCCGAGGACTTAACATTCGATCCCAATGGGCCCTTACCTCAAGTTGGTGGCCTATTCCCGGGCGGGTATGTAGCCGGGATGGCGGATGGATCGGTACGGTTTCTCGACCCGCAAAATGCACCCGATCTGCGATCCTTGATCACGGCCAATGGCGGAGAAAAGTTCCAATTCTGACTTTCACAACGTTTGCAACTTCCCAGTCACCGGATCAAGAGTTCGCACAATGATACCCGACGAACCCCATTGTTCCCAGGAGACTCCCCGGCCACCTTACGGCAGCAGATTGATCATTTTAGCTCACCCAAAATTCAAGTCCTGGTTTCCTAGGTAAGCCGGAAGACTACGATTAGGAAGCCAAGGGCGAAAAACAGTTGCTGAAGAGGACCTTCGATGAATTTGGAAGAAATCCAGGGGAAGCTGGCTGCAAAACAGAAAAGCCGCCCTATTCCAAGAATCCATAACAAGCTGGGGATTTGGTTCCCGGATTGGCTCTTGGCCGTGCTGTTTTTTCTCATCCTTGGTGGCCTGGTTGTCTCTATCCCGAATCACCTGTTCTACAGAGTGAGCACACCAGCCAACCGATCAGGGAGTAATTCTAATCTGAGGCACATTACACTCGCCTTTCATGATTACCACGACAACCACGGAAAGCTCCCTCGGCACGCCATTTATGACCCCAATGGACGCCCGCTCCTGAGTTGGCGTGTCCTTATTCTGCCATTCATCGACCAAGGACACCTCTACAAAGAATTCCGACTCGACGAGCCATGGGATAGTCCACACAACAAGCCGCTGTTACGGAAGATGCCACAGATATACGTTCATCCCGACGCTGCATTCGATTCATCAAAGGGACTCACCCATTACCAAGCATTTGTGATAAAACCAGGTACAAATCCAACATCGATCCTAGTGGAATCGCCAATTTCGGAACGAAGTCTTTATGACATGAGAAAATTAGACGGCGTATCCAGCACGATCCTCATCGTCGAAGCCGACAAACAGGTTCCTTGGACAAAGCCAGAAGATTTGGAATTTGATCCAGCCGGTCCACTACCGAAGCTTGGAGTCAACGGAAATGGGGCTTTGGCAAGTTTTGCTGATGGTTCGGTTCGAAATCTTGTCAATTTCAACAAGAAGGAACTTCAAGCTTTAATCACCGTCAACGGAAACGAAAAGTTGCCAGAGTTGTAGACATCCAATGGTCGAATTCGGCACGACATTGCCCCCCGACAGTCGCAACTGGTGCAACACATCAGGTCGGAACGAACCGGCTTCCTCGACTGATGTAATGCCGTCGGAAACGCTCCGCTGGTGTGGTAAGATTTCAGGACATCTCGAATGTAGTTCCTTGAGGAGAGTCCCCGTGCGGAAACACATCATCGTTTTACTTCTCTCTTGTCTCATCAATCCAGCAGCCCTGGCTCAGTTCGAAGGTCGGATGTACACTCGTCCCGAAGTTCCACCCAAGGATGTCCTCGATCGACTCAGCTTGACATTAGCCTGGTCTGGGAAGATTAGAACGGCAGGGTTAAAGGACGGGATTGCCACGTTGCAAATCATGGGTCCCGCCAACAACAAGTCCAATGCTCACCTGCTTATCCAAACGATAGGTGGTGACATCGTTCAATATGATGCCGAGAACGGCGACCGTCTGTGGCGCACTCCAGTGAGAATTCCCTTCGAAAGCATCCTACCTATCACCTATAACCCTGACACCGTTTTCGTGTTTCGGGGCAACTACATGTTCGGCCTCGATCGCACGACAGGAAAACATCGTTTCTACACCGTGGACTATCTCCAAACTGCCGAGAGGACGACCCTTCGACCACCATTGAACGTAAAATTGGGATACCGGCTCATTTTCCCTCCAACATCACCTCCGGTGGCCGATGACTTGGCCGTCTTCATCCCGTCTGGACCGCGGATTGCTGCCTACTTAACTCCTTTCCCAAAGCCCAAAGACAAGAAGTTGTACACGGTTCCGGCCATTAACCCCGCCAGTGCATTTCCCCCCGATGTCTTGGAACTGGAAAAGTTGAACCCACCGGCGTTGAAATTCATTTGGAGCAAACGATTCCTTGATTTCAATATCGCGACTCAGCCCGTGATCAGCGAGAAAGCTATCACAATCCCTGGAACCAATGGAGTCCTTCTCACTCACGACAAGTTCAACGGGGATCAACGTAAGCGCTACAAAGTCTTCGGCAAGCTCAGCGCAGCGTTAGGCCATTTCGGAAACCAGGTGTTCATTGGTACCGAAGAAACCTTGCTCTATGCCTTCGACGTCCAGGACAGAAGACTCCAATGGCGGTACTTCTCAGGCGGAAGGATCAAGAAGCCGGTGCACGTCACCTACGAGGACGTTTTCATCACACCCGAAAAGGCTGGATTGTCTCGACTCGATCGGAAGACGGGTCGGTCGCTATGGCGGAATCGCGACGCCAACATGTTCCTCGCAGTCAATCAGAAGTTCGTTTACGCAAGGGACTCCCGTGGAAATCTCCTCGTGATTGATTACATGCGGGGTCGGACATTGGCCAAGCTGAACACTCGCGCCTTCACAATCACTTTGCCCCATACCTATACCGACCGGATCTATATGGCGGCCCACAACGGCCGAATCATGTGCCTAAGACTGACCGAGAACGAGACCCCGGTGCTGCCGCGTTTCGATCCTGAGGCCGAAAAGAAGAAAACGAAGAAAAAGAAAAACGGTGACGATCTGCCACCGATCAACTAGGGCCCTCTCTCAACGAGATCAATCGTGGTGTGGTGGCGATACCTGCTGTTGACAGTT
This sequence comes from uncultured Alcaligenaceae bacterium, assembly GCA_964423615.1. GTDB lineage: Bacteria > Planctomycetota > Planctomycetia > Gemmatales > Gemmataceae > CAYRFQ01. The sequence goes on from CAYRFQ010000008.1 coordinate 114,344, forward strand.
TTGGGAGTCTTACTTGGACTCCCTCTCCTACTTCCCCTCATCGAATGTGGGTCCTCGGTCACGAAACTCGTTAGTCCCGATGAGTTATCTCGTCTCTTTTCGTTGGCCAAGACAACAACGCTATTGGTCATCAGCGTGGTGGGCATTTCGCTGCCAATGGGAATCATGTCCGGGCTCTTGCTCTTCCGGACGGACATGCTTGGTCGATCCCTGTTTTTGTTCGTCACCGGATTGATACTATTTGTTCCACTTCCCGTTTTCACATCGGCGTGGCAAGCGGCAGTTGGCTTCGATGGATGGCTACTTCCGCTCTGGGCACCGAGGCAGCGACAACCTTGGGCCGAAGGATTGTTTCCCGCTATCTGGGTCCACTCACTAGCCGCTATCCCATGGACAAGTTGGATCGTCGGATCGTGCTCACTATGGGTCGAACGAGAACTCGAAGAAGACGCCCTACTCGTCCACCCCCCCCTAACGGTCCTCTTGCGAGTTACAGTCTCACGGTGTTACGCAGGAATAATCTGCGCGGCCATCTGGACTGCATTACAAGTCGTTGGCAACATCGTGGTCACCGACATGTTCCAGGTCCGAAGTTTTGCCGAGGAGGTCTACTTGGTGCTAAATCAGGGCTCCGAGGATGCGGTCACGAGTGCCGTTATGGTTTCACTACCGGCGATGTTCCTCTTTTGGGCTTTCCTCCTCAGCGTCGGAGCGTACGCCTACCGTTTGCTACCACCTCCGCTTTCGATCACCCGACCGCCACTGATCTTTTCGGCTGGACAATGGGGTTGGTGTTGGCTTTTGGGCTTGGTCGTTCTTTACGGATTCGTCCTTCTGTTGCCGATCTTCAGTCTGCTGCGTCAGGTGGGTATCGAAGGTAGCCCAGAGCGATGGTCATTCTCAGGAGCATTACTACAACTCACAAAAGCCGCTCGAGTCTCCGGAATCGAAGTCATCTCAAGTTTTGCTTGTGCGTGTATCGTCGGCGTCGTCGCTGGAGTTACAGCGTTGATCCTTTCGTCAAACCTGGCGAGAAATCGTTACTTGCGTTGGTTGGTCTTCGCGGTCCTTGCAGCTATCGCGGTGTTGCCAGGCCCCATTTTGGGAATCGGTCTGAAGAGCACAATTTTGTTTCTGATCTCAATGATTCCCATCCCGTTCGTCGAAAAGTGGCTTTACTTTGGACCGTCTTGGGTGCCGATCGGATGGGCGTATTTTCTCCGCTGGTTCCCTGTTGCCTTTGCCGTCGTGTGGCTTGCTTACCGTTCGATTCCCAAGTCCCTCACCGACCAGAGTGATCTCGACGGACTCTCCGCCACTAGGCGATTATGGTCTTTGGAAGCACCGCTCACCCGCCGAGCCGTCTTCATCGCAAGCGGCGTCGTAACGGCCCTCTCTCTAGGGGAGGTCAGCACAAGCAAGTTGGCGGGAACGCCTGGTGTCCAGACGTTCTCGATGGTGGTCTTCGACCGGATGCACTACGGCGTCACTCAGGAAGTGGCGGCAATATGTCTGCTGCAATTGTCTCTGGTAGGAGCAATGGGCCTTTGCGGGTTGGTCTGGTGGGGAATCTTTCGAGGACGACAACGCACGAAATATGACTTAGATTGAGCCACTTGCATACAATGATGGCAGAGATTCGCCATCGAGTCGACGAGTGCCGGATCGAATGATCATCAACATCACAAATGGCTCAGCCATTCGAACGTGTCGAAGTTTTCAAAGCGTTTTCGACAATGCTTAGTGGGTTCGATCATTCCGAGGCCCCGGAACTCACAGACCTTGAGTTTCTGACCGAAATGCTGCCATCGACATGTCAATACAAGGAGACCCCAATGTCCATCACGAGGAAACACGGGCTCGGGGACCAAACGAATAACAGGCCCGCTAGCAAACCAGTCACGGTGTTGGATTTTCTGGCTGTCAAATCTAGCGGAAAGAAACTAACCATGCTGACGGCCTACGACTATACAATGGCCAGGTTGCTGGATGCCGCCGGTGTGGATTGTCTTCTCGTGGGTGATTCGTTGAGCATGGTCATGCAGGGCAACTCGACTTCGATTCCTGTGACACTGGATGAAATGATATACCACACTCGCCTTGTCTGTCGCGGAACACAAAGAGCCTGTGTTGTCGGGGATCTACCATTTCTTTCCTACCAAGTGAGCCCAGAAAAAGCGGTCGAGAATGCTGGCAGGCTTCTCAAGGAAGGTGGGGCTCATGCCGTAAAGCTCGAAGGCGGAGTCCGAGTCCAAAAAGCACTTCGAGCGATCACGGACGCCGACATCCCAGTCATGGGACACATCGGGATGACGCCACAGTCGGTTCACGCGCTCGGAGGATTTCGCGTCCAACGCAACGGCCAGAAGATCATCGACGACGCCAAGGCTGTCGAAGAAAGCGGCGCGTTTGCAATCGTTGTGGAGTGCGTCCCCGAAGAAATTGCCGAGGAAATTACCGCCACCCTGAAGATACCAACGATCGGAATTGGAGCAGGTGCCAAGTGCGACGGGCAGGTGCTGGTCATCCACGACATGCTTGGAATGTTCCCAGATTTTACGCCCAAGTTCGTCAAGCAATACGAGAACCTCGGCGAACAAATCTCCGCTGCCGTTAAACGCTTTTGCCAGGAGGTCCAGGAGAGTACATTCCCCGCCGCCGAGCACACCTACAAGTAATTCCTCCTGCAAAGAAAACCAATGGGTTGGTACAAGTTCAAAACCCCATCGTAGTTTTTGCCGAATCGTGCTGCTATCATGCCAACCAGTCCTGGTCTGGTGTTCCGAAATTCGGCTGCGACCTCCTTCCTGATGCTCACAAATCACTGAAGTCTCTTTTCCGTTGCACTTCCGTCGCGAGCCGAGTATCACGGACTTTTTGCTATTCCACGGACTCACCTCAAGAGGAGTGCAACGAATGAGTCAACGTATTCTCGCAGCCAGCATGGCCATCCTGGTCACTCTTGCCTTCGCCTCTCGATCCGAAGCAACCGGAAAACAAAAGAAGCCAAACATCATTTTCATTCTCGCCGACGATCTGGGGTACGGCGATGTTGGGTGTTACGGTCAGAAGAAGATCAAAACGCCCAACATCGACGCCCTCGCCAAACAGGGCATGCTGTTCACGCAAGCCTACGCCGGTAGTACCGTCTGCGCCCCGTCTCGGTGCACGCTCATGACTGGTAAGCATACAGGTAACTGTCGAATTCGCGGAAATGCTCGAGTACCGCTTCTCCCTGGCGATATCACCATCGCAGAGATCCTGAAGGCTGCCGGGTACGTCACTGGGCTCATCGGCAAATGGGGTCTCGGGGAAGCCGACTCCACCGGCATCCCAAACAAACAAGGTTTCGACTACTTCTACGGGTACCTGAACCAACGCAATGCCCACAACTACTATCCGCCGTTCTTGTGGCGCAATCAAAAGAAAGTCGAGCTACCAAACGTCGTCCCTAAATACAACATAGCAACCAAACGCGTGGCCTACTCCCACGATTTAATTACTGACGAAGCACTCAAGTTCGTCAAAAAGAACAAGGCCAACCCGTTTTTCCTGTATCTGGCCTACACAATACCACACGCGAACAATGAACGTGGCCGGATCAAATACAAGGGACTACCTGACGGAATGGAAGTCCCGAGTGATGAACCTTACTCAAAGATGCCCTGGCCGATCCCCCAAAAAAATCATGCTGCGATGATTACCCGAATGGATCGCGATATCGGGCGGCTGATCCATTTGCTAGAGGACCTTGGTCTGGCGGAAGATACAATCGTCTTCTTCTCGAGCGACAACGGTCCCCATCGTGAGGGTGGAGGCGATCCGGCCTTCTTCCAGAGTTGGGGACCACTTCGCGGTTTCAAAAGGTCGCTCCACGAGGGTGGAATTCGCGTTCCGACGATCGTCGTCTGGAAAGGCAAAATCCCAGCCGGTTCGAGAAGCGACTTCCAGTGGGCGTTCTGGGATTTCTTGCCAACGGCGGCCGAATTGGCAGGTACCAAGACTCCCAAGGACATCGATGGCATTTCCATCGTCCCAACACTCTTGAACCAAAAAGGCCAAAAGCAACGCAAATATCTCTACTGGGAATTTCATGAGAGAGGCTTCGCTCAAGGTCTACGCATGGGCAAGTGGAAGGCCGTGAAGCTCAACAAGGCCCCCGTGCAAATCTACGACCTCAATAAGGACCTTCACGAGGACAAGAACATTGCCGAACAAAACCCCATGATCGCAACTCAAGTCGAGCGATTGCTGCGCGAAGCAAGGACCGATTCGATGGATTGGCCAATTCGATACGCTCGCAAAGGAAAACAGAAACGTAAGAAGCGATAACCGAGTGTTCACAACCCGAGCTTGCTCGTAAATACGACTTGGAATGTGTCCAAAACAAACGAGACCCGCGAATGCATCCAAGTCGTGTTGCTTTTGGCAGCGGGGTAAGCTCATGATGAGATGGGCACACCGTTCGCGCAACAAAGCGTCTCGTGCCAAATGCCGTCAGCGACTGTTTCATGAGACGCATTCTTCTCCATAATTCAGACCACACCAATTCAAGTGATTTTGGCCATCGCAGGCTGCCAAGGTGCAAGAGCGATGGTCTTTTATATTCTGTGTTGTTGTTCTTCAACGAAAAGTTCTGACTGAAACTCAAATCGATAAAAGAAACGATTTTGATTATTTTTGTGTAATTATTAAAAGAAAAACCTTGAAAAAAGAACTTAAAAATCTAAAATATAAACATAGACAACCGCTGTTCTTCTGTCTCAGGTACAAAAATGACAACTTCCAATCTTAATCCAGATAGTCCCAACGTAGTCTCAATGCGGACTACCATTCCTGGACCGGACCGCAAGCGTACCCCTTGTGAGTATAGATACCGGTTGATTTACCGAAGTGAAAACCCGCAAGACGAAGGCTGCGTGCTGGCTTGGGAAGTTCTTGGTGGGCGAATGATCTACCAAATTGCGTTGGAACGGGAGGAGGCTGGCGACCTCAGGGCACATTGCACATGTGCTGATGCCATCTATCGAGGTGACCAACCCGGACACGTTTGTAAACATGTACAGGGGTTATTACAACTAGGAACAGAAATGTATCATGAGCTGAGTGGACCGGCGTACTCGGCTCAACCAGAAGTCAGTGCCGAGGCTGCCTAAGGGAAACGAAGCGAAGGATTTAGTCACAACCCGCGCCTCAATCCGAGTTGTCCCGATTACGAAAATCGTTCATGATCAATTCGACGCGGTTTCGTGTGCGGCTGACGCGACGAACGTACCACTGTACGTGACCGTCTGTGTGGTGAAAAATGCCTCGTGTGAATGTGGAAGGAGCATCTTTTTTTTCGTCTTCTTGCAAGTTACTCAGAATCAAATTCTCGTAAATCGCTTCCATCCCAAAATGCTTGTACGTTTCCGGAGGGAGAGCAACAAAATCGCGACTGACGTACTTGACTTCATCATCGACTACTTTGACCTGGTACTCTCCAGGAGTCGTTAAAGGAACTGGCTCCACAATGTCTCCGATCCGCCGCACCTTGAAGTACATCACATAACTACTAGGCCCTTTTTCCTTCCATCTGGCTAACCCAGCTTCGACATCTTCCCGAGTCAACAGTTGGTTTACGTTGTAGATTATGAGAGTCGTTATCGCCGTCGCCACCAGCACAACGATCACCACGAAAAACCAAATCCACGAGCGAGGTTTGGGTAGACGAGGAGCTGTGTCGGCTGAGTCGATAATTTGTGGTTTTGTCATGGGTCGAGTCGTGTCGAAAAGTGTCGCAACGCTTTTACAACCCATTGTAGCCGAGTCATCAGAAAATCAAGCAGCCTTCTCCGTCAAGTCGGCATACCGCGCAACCAAAGAGTCCGGACTGGCGTTCTGCCTGGCGCTAATCTTTGCGGCATCGCCCATAGCCTCTCGAAGTTCCGGGTCGTCGATCAACCGTTTGGTCGCACGTGCGAGTTTGACTTTATCACCAGCCGGGACGACGTATCCAGTTCGTCCATCCTGAATGAGTCCTGATCCACCGAGTCGATCCGACACGACTACAGGACGACCGAGGGCCATCGCCTCGACCATCACCTGCAAACCACACTCCTGGAGGCTCGGTACCCAAACGACACCGGCGCAACGCAAGGACTCACGGATGTTGGGAACGTTTCCAGTAATGGAAATGCGGTCCGGCTTGAGAACGCAACTCCGAAACTCCGAAAGTCGAGATGTGAACGAGCCACTCCCAACGAATTCCAGATGGACCTCTTTGTGGAGGATTCCCAACAAATCGAAGCTCCACGCGGCCTCCAAGAACCCTTTCTCGGGGGTGATTGGCCCAATGCAACAAATCGAAAAACCTGCCTTTGGTTCGCAACGATCATTTTCATTCGGTGAGAACCAAACTTCCGGGGTCGGTGCGAGCCCAACACACTCCACTTGACCCACTGGAAGCCCCGAATTCACACACCTAGCTTTCTCTCCAGGTGTTCGCACAAAAATCCGGGCCGCTCCGTGTAGCAACCAACGATCCACCAGTGCAATGGGTTCTCGGTCAGTCCGTGGAGCCACACCGCTAACCACGAACGGCCACCGGGATTTCGGAAACACAGTGCGATAACACCTCACGACGGGCAACCCACTCAAATGGACGAGATCCGGGTCGAGAGATTTGATCAGAGTCCGTAAGCGAAACACGCCACTAAACTCCCAACGCCCCGATACCCCAACAAGATGAACCGTCGCTCCCGCGCGCTCGAAATCGAGCTGGCGTGGTCCAGTGTTTTGAAGGCTCACGACGTCCACTCGATGCCCTGCCCTCGAGAGTCCATCAACGAGGGTGAAAACCTGACTCGTGGTGCCGGAGTAACGAAGGTGCGGAACGACGAAGAGGTGATGCGGCATGATAAAGCTCCTCCATGAACCGAGTCTTGGAAAACGCAAGATGCCAGCCGTCTCCACACGACTCCGGATTGGTGTAGAAATGTTCGTGCTTAGCCCAGCAAGAATTGGCCGTTGGCGTTTCAGTTACACCGCAGACCACGCCCAACACCCACGAACTTTACGTTCTCTCAGATAACTCTCCCACATAGGGGAGATTTCGAAATTCGTCGTTAAAGTCTAAACCATAACCGACGACAAATTTATCAGGTATCTCAAAACCAACGTAGTCCGGTTCGATCGGAACGAGGGTTCGGGCCTTCTTCCACAACAAGACCCCCACTTTGAGCGAGTTCACGTCAAGTGAGGTCAGATGACCGACAAGATGCTCCAAAGTTCGCCCGGTGTCGAGGATGTCATCGATCAAGAGGACGTCTTTGCCTTTGACATCAGGGAGAAGATCGGGTTGGACTTCGAGCGTTCCAGGCGTCGTAGCTTCCCCTCGGTAACTCGAAGCCCGCACGAAACCAATTCGAATCGGCATGTTCAATAATCGGACCAAGTCTGCCACAAAAATGAGACTGCCCGTGAGAACCCCAACAATCGTTATGGGCGTCGAGCCGTAATCGCGCTCGATGGACGAAGCAAGTTCGCGAACGCGGGTTTGGATTTGCTCTGCGGTGAGAAGTATCTTCATGAGGTTGAGCCTATGGGACTAATCGAGCGGTTCCAGAGGTATTTCTTGCACAAAATGCATAACCCACACTATCAAATTAATTCGCAAACCAGGCATCGCCGATAATACGCAACACGGGGTTTTCGCGGGCAGTTCAACTCGAAGGACTGACGCGCGAAAACGAGAACGCGGCTTGACACTGGTGCCCCGACTCTTGCGGGGAAAGTCAGCCCAAGTTCAAGGAAACGCACAAGCCGGTTTATCTCAACACAACAAGCTTCGTGTTTCTCGAAGGTATCCGTTTCGTCCCTGGACGAGACCAAAAAACCAAATTCAGCGGAGCCATAAACTCCGAAGGGTGCCCAGGGTCCGTAATCAGCTGGAACCATCCGGTTGAAACCAAACCGCCGTCGCGTTCCCCCTGTCCCTCAGGTTGGCGAACGAGAAGGAACGTTGCGCTCGCGTCGACCCGCATGGCAACACTCAGGTTTCACTTACGAGCAGAAAGAAGGAAGCAGGTATTCCTCCTCCGTCCTTCTGCTTTGTTTTATGCGAAAGTCCGTCTCCGATGACGCGGTGCTTTGTGAGTTAAGGAGAACATACATGGTCTGCTCAAGCTGGAAAGGCGCCCTCGTTGTGACGTTGCTTTGGGCAGGGGTTGCCTGGAGCCAGTCATCCCCTTACGGCGAGAACGTCGCTCGATTATCGGTCGTCGGTGGCAACGGGACGACAAGTTCCTCCCAAGGCACTCAGACGACCTCCGAAAAGTTCCTTTTCGTGATTCAACAAAACGGAACCAGTGAAAAATGTCGTCTTGTGTGCCAGTGGCCCATGAAGAACGCAAAACAAGCTTGCCTCGTGCAATCCTTGGTTTCGGGAGAAATCATCGTCATCGTCGGCGTCAACCCGTTCGATGGGACAGCGGATCGGGAAGTCTATCGTTGGGGAGCAAGCAAAACGTCCCCTACGACCTTTCCGCAGCCACCTGCATCGGCCCAACGGAAGTGCCAACATCTTGGCATAACCTTCCACTCGCCTGCAGCCAACGATCAAGAGCTTCCCACATCAACCTCCGACGATGTAGAGGTAATATACCAGGAAGATCCCCAGACCGGGCGCCTGATCCCTATCACACGGCCGAATACCGCTGGTACCACCAGAACAACCGTGACGGGGAATCACAATCAAGTGCCCATTCAAGTCCGAGAAATCGGCAACCAAAAACCCTCCGACATACCGGTCACTGTCACTCAGGAGGAAATAACAGCCGAAATCCTGGCGTTGACCGCTAGTGCCAAGGCAGGTCCGCAAACGAATGTCACAGTGGGTTCTGGCCGGGGAACGAAACAAAACAAAGACCAGCTCGCTCAAGTTCGAGGAGCCAAGGACGAAGATCATCCTGACCTTCCTAGTGATGAGGAGACCCAGGTACTTTCGCAATCTCAGGAAGTCATTTCGACCAAAGTCGCGTCCGCCACTCAGGTCACCAATGCCCAAGATGGCAGTCCCCAACCGCTGCCCATCCCGACATCCCAGAAACGAAAAGACGAAACTTCAACAACAGCCTTCCAGTCCATACCTGGATCGCCTACCCGGTCGAACGGAGGCACGGCAGCCCTCCCGGTCCTCCCTGGATCCACCAAAAACGTTTCGATGAAAACGGCCGAAGTCCAAAACTGGGAATCCATTCCGATGGGACCAGTCTCGACAAAAACAGTCATGAAGCAGGACAAAACCGGCAAAGCTAACTCCAAAACGGAACGCGTCACGCCGCTCCCAGCCCGGAATCAATCCCCTTACGCGGCCCAGCAACAGGTCGTGGGAGAGGTGGTCGTTGGTGGAACCGATTGTGGCTGCAACCTACCACCCTGCGATGTGTGCCAACCCTGCTGCGAAATTCCGGTATCGCGCCTCGTTGCTCGGCCAGTGCCGTGCAACCCTGTCTGTGAACAGATTCATGTCCAACAACGACAACCCTACCAAACCGTCCTTGTACATGGACACTTTCACAAGCCGTCCCAGCGTGCCAACCGGTTTCTTCCGAACCTACTGAATCGTAATTCCCAACAAAGCAGCCAAAAGCTCCAAACTGCGAAACGGCGGCGATTGTTCCCGAACCTTTTCTCTAAGAACAGAACCACACCCGGTCACCTTGGAAAGCCGACCTCCGCCCGACCACTCGCCGAGTTGGCCTCTCAGAACTCCACAAAGGACGACCCGCTGTTAAGAAGACCGCAATTAAAGAATTCGGCTCCGCTGAATGGAAGTCGGTTCGGAAAGAGTGACCAGTCGGCCTTGGGAGGGAACTCGCCTAAAACGACTACCAAGAAGTCCAATCCGCAGGTTGCTACCAACACCAAACTCCCGAAAACCAAGCGAAAGGCGCTTTCGACCTCGGATGACAATCGATCATCCTTGGACCCCTTGAACGATCCGATCGACGGGCTTTCCGATCGGGCCAAAAAGAAATTCAAGAGCCTGCCCAAAAAGGACGAGGGAGCGGTACCCCCACCACCCCGACACTATGCGAACAACCAACCGACCAACGGCCTCCCAGACGACCACCGATTCGGCCAACAGGGACAAGACCGTCCTGGTCTGGATGCTCCAGGTGATGGTGCAATTCCGCCTGGATATCGCCACCCTGGCACGGCGAGGCTGGAACCTCCTTACATTCCACCAGGTTCGCGTAGCGTGATCGAGGCAAGTAACGGATTCCGGACGAAATACATCCCGTACCCCGTGATCACAACGCCGAAACCAAATCGGCCCCCAATGCCTCCCCCACCAACGCTGCCGAAGGCCCCGAATCCACTGGCGTACTCGAACGCCTTTGCGCCTCGAAACTTACCTCAACAGATGGCTAACGCTCCACAGATGGCAATGGCCCAGGGAATGATGCGTCCCAATCCGGGCATGAGGTATCCCAGACCGCCAATGATGGCCGGCGGTTATCCAGTTCCTCCGAGGCCGCCGTATCCTGGGATGGGGAACCCGAATTATTCAGGGATGCCCACTCCCGCTGCAAGGAACTATCCAGGTCCGAGGCCACCGAGCCCAATCGGACACCCTAATGTCGCGCAGGTAGGGTATCCGAATGCCGGGCGTCCACCTCACTATCCGGCTCCTTACTACCCAAAGGGCTATAGACATGGATACCCTGCCCAAGGATACCAAAATCCAAGCCCGATCAAGCAGATGGCTTACCAACAGCCAACCCAACAAGTGTACGGGATGAAGCAAGCCCTTTCGACACTTCAACAGGCCTTGTCGCCTTCGGATCGTGAGATGGCGGTCATGACTTTGAGCCAATATGACCATCGACGCTATCCGGAAGTCGTTCACGCACTGCTCGCAGCTGCCCGCAACGATGCGGCAGGAACAGTCCGAGCCGCTTCGGTCAATGCTTTGGTTCGAATCCAGATCAATATCGAGCAAATGCGGTCTACACTCGATGTCCTCAAAAATGACGAGGATCCTCGAGTCCGCCAAGCTGTTCAGCAAGCGCTCAGTGGTAAGAGTCCTAACCTTGGTCGAGCTTCCGTTAGGCAATAATCTCTTGCAGAGGGCAGAAGGGGCTTTTTTTCTCCTTCTGCCTTTTTTCTCACTCTGACTCTCTTCCCCATCCAACCTTCCGCTTCTGTCTCCTTCCTAAGCACCTGTCCCTTCACGGGTGCCTGGGCAAAATGTCCACGCTTGTTGGAAAAAACGATACTTGCGAAAAACCAGGCTTTGGCTTTTTTCGGCAAATCTGGTAGACCTGAAAGAGTCAAGGTTGACAGCCCATTCGCGATATTCTGAATCCCTTCCAACAACAAGAGGATGTTTATGATTCCCTTAGACTTCAGCGGAAAGACCGCCTTAGTCACGGGCGTCGGCGATACCGATAGCTTCGCTTGGCACATCTCCAAGGTTTTGCGTGCGGCAGGAGCCAAACTGATCTGGTCAGTGCACCCCCGAATGATAAATATCGTCCAGGGATCACTCGAACGGGACATGGACGCGGAAGCGCGAAAACTCCCGAATGGGGCCGGAGACCTGACCGTCGATGCCCTCCTTCCTTGCGATGTTGGATACGACACAATGGAAGATGTTCCCGAAGAAATCGCGACAAACAAGAAATTCAACCGTCATGGAGATTTTTCCATCAAGGACATGATGGAGACCGTCAAGAAAGACTACACCGGCATCGACTTCCTTATCCACAGCGTAGCGTTCAGCCGAGAGATCATTCACAAAGCCATCGACACATCCCGTAAAGGCTACCTGGAAGCGCTAAGCATCAGCGCATACTCACTCACCAGCTTGTGCCGTGCTGCCCAACCACTGATGGAAAATCGAGCTGGTGGGGCCTCGGTGGTGGGACTGACGTACATCGGAGGCGACAGGGTCGTCCCACACTACGGCGGCGGTATGTCGACGGCGAAAGCCGCACTCCAAATCGACGCCAAACAACTCGCCCACAACATGGGCACCAAGAATATCCGAGTCAATTTGATTTCCGCAGGCCCCTACCCCTCCCGAGCGGCCAAGGCCATCAATCCCGATTTTGACAAACTCGTGGAATACGCTGCCGAACGCTCGCTCATTCCGCGAGCCATCACGCCCGAAGAAGTGGCCAACGCGACTCTGTTCTTGTGCAGCCCGTTAGCTTCCGCGGTGACGGGGCACGTGTTGTATGTCGATTGTGGGTATAACGTATTTGGGCTGTAGCGCGGTTCCAGTTTGTGCTGGAGACATCCCAAGTCGCATATTCACCGAAGGATCTGTTTCGCAAGTAAACGCAGCTCGCGTTTACATTCCATTTCAGCCGTTGGCATACGCGAGCTGCATGCACTTCCTGATTACCTGCGAGACACTCTCTCGTGCCATGGGTCCGCAATTGAAGGCCTAGGCACTCGGCTCCCCCACCCGAAGGTGTCTTTGCAAATCGATCCCGGTTAATGTCGATCAGATCAACTTGCTTGCCATTTTCTACTGCCTTCTCTATCAATTTGTGCTTTTTCCGATCTTTGAAATACAATCCGCTAAACATAGTTCTTTAGATCATCTCCAATTTTAGCTTGGTTCAAACACCAGCAGCAGTTTTCTTCCAATAGCTCTTGAATAGGACTTCTAACCTCGTCAAAGCACAAATCGCCGATCAACCTAAACCGTATCATCCAATAATAACTGCGGGTCCGTTGTTGCTCGCTTCGACCGAGGTCTCATCTAGTCCAAACTTGCATCGCCTTGGCATCGACGTTTGGAACTCCCTTTCAAACCGCACAGTGTGCGGAATCTACCAACAAAAGACAGGAGGCTACACACTTCGCATTCGCCAATTCGTGGGGAGTTGGGAGCATATCCGCCTCATGTACCATTGAAAACAAAGCGGATAAAGTACTAAGCCCACGACCTGTGTCCTGGCCTGACCACAGCAACAAGAGGAAGGCACGCGAGATGTGGATGGTACTGAGGTTCATTAGTTGGCCAGTCCTCAATAAGTACGTTACTCAGAGGTTCACGAATAGAACTCGCTTCTGGCACGTAACTTGCAGCATAGTGACTGAGGGACACAAGAGTTTAGCATATAACTTTTGGGGGCATCAGTCATGGGACAAAAACAAACTACATCTTGGGTCATCACTTTTTGGCGAAGGCTCTATTCTGCGTATCAGCATTCGCCTCCAGCCTTACCAAGATTTCGCCAGACATTTGAAGCTTTGGAAGAGCGGGTCGTCCCCTCATCGGCTACCGCGCTGCTTGCAGGCGGGGACGTTCAACTGCTCTTTGGAGTGAACCAGCAGAAGGAAATAATCGAATCAATAGCTTCGACCCACCATCTGGCAGCAAACTCAGGTCGAGCAGACATAGAGGTGTTGCAGGTATTGGAACATAATCCTGCTGAGGAGCCGAGGGGCTTCGAAACTCATGCAACCCAAATGTCCGAGACGATGCCAGAGGTAGAGCGCAATCCGGCCGATGAACACAGGCTCTTCGAGCCTCCCGGCGTCCAAGTGTCTGAAATATTGCAGGTGCCAGAACGGAATCCGTCTGAAGAACACAGAATCTTTGAGCCTCCTGCCGTTCAACAGTCCAGTTCGTTTGGCCCCCCGTTGGAAAGTTCGGAATTACCATCGAGCTACGATTTGCGGGTGGGTGATCACGTCACATCTGTAAAAGACCAAGGTAGTTGCGGGTCCTGTTGGGCTTTCGCAACTTATGCAGCCCTTGAGAGCGCTATTTTGATGGAAGAAGGGCCAGTGAGAGACTTTTCCGAGAATCACCTGAAGAACTCTCACGGTTTCGATGTTGGGCCATGCACCGGCGGGAATCCGACGATAAGCCAGGCCTATCTTACTCGTTATCATGGGCCCGTGGATGAAGTGGACGATCCGTACCATCCGTGGGACGACCGGCCTTCCCCTGGTGGTCCTCCTCAGTATTATGTCCGCGAATCCGCTATCCTAGATACTGATAACGAAATCAAGAATGCAATCATGACTTCCGGTGGCCTGTATACCTCGATGAAGTGGGATGACGCCTATTACCGACCAGCCGATTTTACTTACTACTACAACGGCTCAGACTGCTCGGATCATGCTGTCACTATTGTTGGTTGGGATGATACAAAGGTAACCGCGGCACCCGAATTTGGCGCCTGGTTGATCAAGAACAGCTGGGGAACCGCCTTTGGAGATAACGGCTACTTCTGGATGTCCTATTCGGATACCGTTGGCGGAAATGTGGGGTTCAGCTTTTACGATCCCGTCGCTCCGTCTGAATTTTCCAGGGTCTATTATCACGACGAATTTGGTTACGTAGGCGGTCTTAATACACCTTATGCTTTCAACGCCTTTACACCAGTCGCAAATGAAGAACTCACCGCCGTGCAGTTCTGGACTCAGGCAGACTGGGCACAGTATGACATCCGCATTTACGACACGTTCTCTGGTGGGACTCTCTCCGATCTGCTCACCAGCACGACAGGGTCATCTGCCTATGCTGGTCATCATACCGTGGATTTGCCCACAGGCGTCTCGTTGACAGCAGGTGACTCGTTCTACGTGTATCTTCATATCTGGAATGGCGGAACCTATCCACAAGCAATCGATATCCAAGATCCTGGGTACAACTCCGCCTCAACAGCAAATCCTGGCGAAAGCTACTACAGTTTCGACGGGACGATCTGGGATGACATCTATTCATGGAACCCAACGACCAACTTCAGCATCAAAGCACTGACTACGTCTGATCCGAACCAGCCACCAATCATTACTTCGTTGTCCGACAGTCCCGATCCGGTGAGTTCTATAGCCAACTTGACACTCACAGCAGACTGCGTCAGCGACCCCGATGGGACAGTTACGAGTGTAGGTTTTTATCGGGAAAGCAACAGCCTCGCTGGACTCCAAATTGGCGTGGGGGGTGATACTCTCCTTGCCACGGATACCAGCGGTATTGGGGGTTGGTCAGTCACGTTTAATGTCAGCGGATTGGGCGAGGGCACTTACACTTACTATGCTCAAGCAACTGACAACGACGGGGCCAAAAGCGTTGCCGTTTCTACGAGCAATACTGTGCGGGAAATGGGTATCCCCACCCTAACAGCCCCTGCGCCAGTGACGCTCGACAGCACTCCAACGTTTACTTGGGATGCCGTTTGTGAAGCTACTCACTATGAAATATGGGTCAACGATCTGACGACTGGAACGAGCGCCGTCCTTTGGGAGGATTCGCTCACAGGCACATCCTGGACTCCAACCTCACCACTGGTCCTCAACCATAGCTATCGCGCCTGGCTGCGTGCTTCGAATGCATCTGGAGCGGGTCTCTGGAGCGACCCACTCGACTTCGCCGTCAACAGCAACCTCACATCGACGATTCTGGGACCTTCGGGCACTGTGATTGATCTCCGACCAGAGGTCAGCTGGACGGAGGTCGAGGGTGCCGACACCTATGAATTGTGGGTCAGCGATATGACGACCGGAACGAGCGGTGTGGTCCAAAAAACGGGTTTGGAGGGAACCACTTATACGCCTCTGGCTGATTTGACTTCAACTCACACTTACCGGTGTTGGATAAGGCCCTTTAACGACATGGGACAACCTGGGAATTGGAGTGCCCATCAAGACATGACCGTCTACGCCTTGGAGAGCCCCACTCTGACAGACCCAGCGCCAGTGACGCTCGACAGCACTCCAACGTTTACTTGGGATGCCGTTTGTGAAGCTACTCACTATGAAATATGGGTCAACGATCTGACGACTGGAACGAGCGCCGTCCTTTGGGAGGATTCGCTCACAGGCACATCCTGGACTCCAACCTCACCACTGGTCCTCAACCATAGCTATCGCGCCTGGCTGCGTGCTTCGAATGCATCTGGAGCGGGTCTCTGGAGCGACCCACTCGACTTCGCCGTCAACAGCAACCTCACATCGACGATTCTGGGACCTTCGGGCACTGTGATTGATCTCCGACCAGAGGTCAGCTGGACGGAGGTCGAGGGTGCCGACACCTATGAATTGTGGGTCAGCGATATGACGACCGGAACGAGCGGTGTGGTCCAAAAAACGGGTTTGGAGGGAACCACTTATACGCCTCTGGCTGATTTGACTTCAACTCACACTTACCGGTGTTGGATAAGGCCCTTTAACGACATGGGACAACCTGGGAATTGGAGTGCCCATCAAGACATGACCGTCTACGCCTTGGAGAGCCCCACTCTGACAGACCCAGCGCCAGTGACGCTCGACAGCACTCCAACGTTTACTTGGGATGCCGTTTGTGAAGCTACTCACTATGAAATATGGGTCAACGATCTGACGACTGGAACGAGCGCCGTCCTTTGGGAGGATTCGCTCACAGGCACATCCTGGACTCCAACCTCACCACTGGTCCTCAACCATAGCTATCGCGCCTGGCTGCGTGCTTCGAATGCATCTGGAGCGGGTCTCTGGAGCGACCCACTCGACTTCGCCGTCAACAGCAACCTCACATCGACGATTCTGGGACCTTCGGGCACTGTGATTGATCTCCGACCAGAGGTCAGCTGGACGGAGGTCGAGGGTGCCGACACCTATGAATTGTGGGTCAGCGATATGACGACCGGAACGAGCGGTGTGGTCCAAAAAACGGGTTTGGAGGGAACCACTTATACGCCTCTGGCTGATTTGACTTCAACTCACACTTACCGGTGTTGGATAAGGCCCTTTAACGACATGGGACAACCTGGGAATTGGAGTGCCCATCAAGACATGACCGTCTACGCCTTGGAGAGCCCCACTCTGACAGACCCAGCGCCAGTGACGCTCGACAGCACTCCAACGTTTACTTGGGATGCCGTTTGTGAAGCTACTCACTATGAAATATGGGTCAACGATCTGACGACTGGAACGAGCGCCGTCCTTTGGGAGGATTCGCTCACAGGCACATCCTGGACTCCAACCTCACCACTGGTCCTCAACCATAGCTATCGCGCCTGGCTGCGTGCTTCGAATGCATCTGGAGCGGGTCTCTGGAGCGACCCACTCGACTTCGCCGTCAACAGCTACCTTACACCGACGGTCCTGACTCCCACTGGCACAGTGACCAATCTGAGACCACTGTTCAGTTGGACTGAGGTCGAGGGTGCCGAGACCTATGAATTGTGGGTCAGCAATATGACGACCGGAACGAGCGGTGTGGTCCAAAAAACGGGTTTGGTGGAGACCACTTTTACGCCTCTGGCTGATTTGACTTCAGGCCACATTTACCGGTGGTGGATACGCGCCTTTAACGATATGGGACAAGGGGGAGTTTGGAGCAGTTTCGGTGACTTTACGGTCTCCATTTTGTAAGGTCACTGATGTAGGGATGGACCTCGCAGTTCCTTGACATTTACGTAATGCCAAAGAGCCTCCCGTTAGCGAGACCGAGAACCCTTTGCGGGCAATTCGCCTCTCCTGACTCACTGGCTCTACAATAACAGCAAAGCGTACACGTTGCGCATTCCGATGTTTCCCTTGGATGTCCGGACTAGTCTCAGACGTGTTTGAGTAAACCTCGCAACGAGGTCCTTGTACTCGCCCACCGACATCCTCATCACACCAGGCTTGATGTAATTTCAAGGAACACCATTCGTGGCAGAAGAACCCCTGGGCACCAATTCCCCGACTCCACACAAACCGCCCGCCCCGCTTAGCAACACTACCGACGAAAAAGAACCAATAAATCCGTTTTACTGGTTGTTGCTCGTCGGGGGTGTTGCGTTTGTAATTACAGTGATGGGAGTGACATTTGTCCCCATTCTGGAAGAAAAGGCAAGAGATGCCGGGAGAGAGGTCCCGCAATCTGATTTCCGAGACTCCTTGCGGAAAGACGGATATTTGTGGGTCCTTTATGAAGTAGCCTTCATCGTGGTGATGGGTTTGGCAAGTATGGGATTGGATCGACTACGTCGCTTGAAAAAAGAACGCGCCTCAGGCAAAATCCTCTCATCTCAACAAGAAAGTGGTTTTCCGAAAGACCACTTAAACTCGCCTGAACAAACGTCACCGTCTGGCTCTCTGACGAACGAAGCGGGCTCCAAAACAACAACCACTTCCCAACAGGAACCAGAGCAACTCGAATAGCGTAAACACGAGGGTCCCATCATGCCAGCCGACCAAACAAGAATCGAAGAGTTACGCGAACTCATCAGTTACCATGACCAAAAGTATTACGACGACGCAGAACCAGAAATTTCCGACCTCGAGTACGACAAGCTTTTCGCCGAGCTGAAAAAACTCGAGTCCGAGAACCCCGAACTCGTCACACCCGACAGCCCCACCCAACGCATCGGTGCAACCCCCAGCAAGGAGTTCCCCAACGTCAAGCATCGGCTCCCGATGCTTTCGATCGACAACACCTACAGCGCCCAAGATCTCAAAGATTTTGACAAACGAATTCGAAAAACACTCAAGTATGAAGACATCACCTACGTCGTTGAATTGAAAATCGACGGCGTTGCCATGTCGCTCTCGTTCGAAAACGGCTTCTTCACTCTCGGGGCTACTCGCGGAGACGGCACGACGGGCGAAGACGTGACCCCGAACGTTCGAACGATCCGCGACGTACCGTTGAAACTAAAAACCAACTCCCCCCCTGCCCTGCTCGAAATCCGCGGGGAAATCTACATGACCAAGGACGAACTCGAACGGATCAACGCCCTCCAAGAACAGAAAGGCGACAAGGCCTACGCCAACCCGCGAAACCTGGCAGCTGGAACACTGAAATTGCTTGATTCGAAACTCTGTTCCGAGCGCAAACTTCGCATCTTCGGCTACTCCATCGGAGCTCACGAAGGCATCGAAATTAACTCCCACCTCCAAGCCCTTGATCTATTGAACAATTTTGGCCTGCCAGTCAATCCACACACTCAATCATTCGACAACATCGACTCGGTCATCGAATACTGCCAAAGTTGGGAAGTAAAAAGAAAAGACCTGCCCTATGAAACCGACGGCATGGTCGTAAAGGTCAACGATTTTGCCCAACAGGAAAAACTGGGATTCACCGCGAAAGCCCCACGGTTCGTAGTCGCATACAAATTCTCCGCCGAACGCAAGCCGACCAGGCTCATCGATGTCGAGTGGCACCCCGGACGTTTCGGAGCGATCACTCCAGTGGGTAAACTCGAAACCGTCAAGTTGGCCGGGACGAATGTCACGAACGTCAGCCTCCATAACCAGGATTTCATAACGAGTAAAGACATCCGGATCGGCGACACCGTCATCATGGAAAAAGCGGGGGACATCATCCCCTACCTCGTCAGTGTCGATAAAGCGAAGCGAACGGGCGAAGAAAGAGAAATCCAATTTCCCGAAACGTGTCCGTGGTGCGGAGCGAAGGCCGCCCGCGACAAAAAAAGCGCCATCTGGATGTGTCAGGACAAGGATAAGTGTAAGGGCGTTCTGAAAAAACAAGTCCGCGGCTTCGCCCGGCGGAAGGCCATGGACATCGACGGCATGGGAGAAAAGATAGCGTATCAACTTGTCGAGGACGGCTTCGTCGATTCGCTTCCAAGCATTTATCGAATAACCCGCGAGCAGCTACTCACCCTGGATAGTTTTGGAGACAAAAAAGCAGACAAGGTTCTTGCGGGGATCGAGGCCAGCAAGGAACGCGGCCTCGCGAGTGTACTTCGAGGATTGGCCGTCCCTCACGTCGGCGATGCCTTCGCCCGAACACTCGCCAACCATTTCGGAACCATCGAGGCGATGATAGAAGCCACCGCGGCCGACTTCGTCAGAGTCGAGGGAATCGGCGAAGTCGTCGCGGAAGATCTTGTGAACTACTTCCAGAGCGACTTGACCCAGAAAATCATCCAGGAATTCCGCGAGTTGGGTGTCAAGATGACGGAAGACGTTCCCGTTACTGGGAAGACCGGTCCGACTGCAGGTGCTGCCGTTCTATCGGGAAAAACAGTGGTCGTCACGGGAACATTGGAAAAGTACTCCCGAGAAACCATCCAGGATCGACTCCGAGAACTGGGAGCTACTGCTGGCAGCAGTGTTTCGAAAAACACCGATTTCGTCATCGTTGGTGAGAGAGCAGGCAGCAAACTTGCCAAAGCCGAAAAACTTGGCATTCAGATACTCAGCGAGGCCGAGTTTGAGACAATGGTACTCGACCTTCAAGCCGAGGCCGAAGCCGATACGCCTGTCGTCACCAATTCCCCTGGAGGAAACACGGATGCTGCGATCGGCGAAGTCGGTGTCTTTGATGGGAAAATATTAGAAGAAGCTGACGGAAAAGCTGGGGTGTTAGCAGGGATGACGGTCGTCGTGACCGGAACGCTTCAGAATCTCAAAAGGACAGAGGCCAAGGCTTTGATCGAAAAACACGGCGGTACAGCCGGAAGCGGCGTTTCGAAAAAGACAAACCTCGTTGTCGCCGGAGACAAAGCTGGCGAAAAGTTGGTAAAAGCTCGCGAACTCGGCATCGAGATCAAAACCGAAGATGAGTTCATCGCAATGGTTGGGGAATAAACTCGGGAACGGCGATAAGTAGTAGAACCACTGCCGCTGCCCTGACGCAGAAAACCCAGACTGCACGCTGAGCGTGTCTGCTACTTTCGCTTTACCCCCCTGCCCTTTCGTCAAGAATCTGAGACACCACAACCATCGCCTCGTCGAAGGTTGCAATAGTCCCTTCGAGCTGTTCATCACGAACTTTCTCGAGTAAATCCCTGAACATTGGTCCAGGCTTCAAACCTCGCTGAATCAGATCGGCTCCAGTTATCAACGGAGCCGGATCGAGCTCTTCCATACTCAACGTATCTAGCAGGTGCTCACAATACTCGACTTCTTGAAGTGACTCGTCCACGGCAACCGCTTTGGCTCGGTGCAGGGCCAGAAGTTCGCGAATTCCATCGTGGACAAGGACCCGCTTGATACGACTCAACCGCATGGTCCGGGCATTGGCCAAAACCCGTTGATTGGCAACTAGCCAACAAGTGCGATCCTTTTCTGCGTTCGAGAGTTTTAGCCGGAGACAGATACCCTCCGTCATGTTCTCTGCGCGAGACAAGGCCTCATACCGTTGGACAGCTTGCTGTGGCTCGTCGAGACGTTCAGCCATCTCGCTCAGAAGACCGGCAAACGCCAGAGGAAACGAAGGCGAAGGCCCGAGGGTACCCAGAACCTTGAGAATGATTGACCAACGAGA
Source organism: uncultured Alcaligenaceae bacterium (assembly GCA_964423615.1). GTDB lineage: Bacteria > Planctomycetota > Planctomycetia > Gemmatales > Gemmataceae > CAYRFQ01. Next base: position 135,564 of record CAYRFQ010000008.1, read on the forward strand.
AGTGTCCACAAGGGTACCCAGTTCGGGCAGCAACGGCTCCAACAAATGCAGATCCACGAGCAACCCGACGCCTCGTACTCGCTCGGGATCGACCAACAGTTTACGGAATTCTTCGGCGATCCGCTCGGCACTCACGACTTCCGGAACGAGGTGCGCCATTTGGCGTGCTGCGTCAGCCGTTGCCGGGTCGATCGCGAGCCGGAACCGTGTAGCGAACCTGGCAGCCCGTACCATCCTCAGTTTATCTTCTTCGAACCGCGCGAAAGGATCGCCAATGGCTCGCAAGACTCCCGCTTTGAGATCTTCCTGCCCTCCGACGTAGTCGAGTAACTCGTCTTTGATGGGATCCTTGAACATCCCATTGACGGTAAAGTCTCTTCGCAACGCATCTTCGCGTGCCGAACAAAACGTGACCTTATCGGGATGTCGGCCATCGCTGTATTCTCCGTCCGCTCGGAAAGTTGCGACTTGAATCTTCAAGAAATCACCGTCGAGACGAGGACCAAGAACCTCGACGACACCGAAGCTCATACCCACGGCGATCGTCCGTCGAAACAGTCCACGAACTTCCTCAGGGCGGGCTGCAGTCGCCACGTCATAATCCTTGGGCTGGATGCCCAGGAGTTCGTCGCGCACACACCCTCCCGCCCAGAGCGTTTGATAACCGGCCTCCTGTAGTCGTTGAACTACCTGGAGAGCGAACTCACGCTCGTTCATGATCCCGATCCTGTGTGTGGTTTCAGAAGCGAAACTGTGATCTCGTGGTCAGTCTATAGGGATGATGTAGGTAACTCGACACCCATCCAAAGGGCACGCATAGACATTTCTCATTCCGCGGCCAGATCGGGCGTCGCTTCCTTGACCCAGACCATCAGGACATTCCTTCCGTATTTACGGATGTCCCAATCGGCTTGGTCTTCAAACTTGTCTTTCAGCTGATCAGCCTCCGACTGAATGGCAATAACGGACTGCTCGGGCATCTTGTCACGCAAAGTGGCGATCAATTTGAGGAATTCATCCACTCTCAGGCGTTCCAAGTCACGAAAAGGCGGAGACAGGTAAATGTTGACCGGCTCTTCGGGTGGATGCCAATAACTCGCCCATCGATACGTATCCGTCCGTAAGACTTGTGATCGGTCCTGGAGCGAATATCCACGCAAGCGCTCGTCAATATCTTGGGCAAGACGAAAGTCTCTTTCAATGAGGGTCGCGAACGAGCAACCCCGACTAAGAGCTTCGAGACCGAAGATCCCCGTTCCCGCGAAGACATCAAAAAACGGACGACCGGGGATGGCATTGCCAAGTATGTTGAATAGGGCCTCTCGCACCATTTGAGGCGTAGGTCGAAGATTGGGTCCGACCACACACGTCAATCTTCGCCCTCGGAGAGAACCGCTCACGATTCGAAGTTGGACCCGTTGAGAACGCATGAGACAAGACCTTCTCTACTCTTCCCGCTCAGAATGACCGGACTACCGCTGCCGGTCTATTTTACTCTCCGCAAAGTAAACGACACCGCGGTGTCGTTCTCGGTTATGGGAAACCGGAAATTCCGAGGGCCGGTTTTCGATCTTGAATCAGAATCTTCAGACCATTGTCGAACCAGACTCCGCTCATCGCAAGATTTCTAACGATTCGCCTGCTCGATGATTTGAAGATAATAACTCGCTAGCGGAAGATCCCGATTCCAATTTCTAGGTAGATCCATCTTTCGAACATCCCGAAAATACGCTTCCGCGAGCGGGACGTTGCCCCCTTCCAGTGCAAAGATACCACGCAGGTTGCGTACCTGCGCCACTGTCATTCGTCGATATTGATAAACCATGTCGTAGGCAAAGCTGGCCACCAGTCGTCTTGATGGGTGCAAACCCACCAAATTCATCGGACCCAGCACACTTGCGGACTCGGTGACCAACTTCCCGTGAGCGTCTCCCCATTGCTGTGGATCCCAGGTGTTCCCTTGCGCCGTTTCTAACCTCTCGAAAGCTTCCTCCAGAAGGGCATACGCCCCCAACATCGCGTAAGCTTTAGTCTCGTAAAGACCCCGGTTGATTGCAAAAAGTGGATGGTCCGGTAAGGCAGCCATTTCCTTGAGGACTTGCCGAGGATGCCCGGTGACCAAAAGCAAGGGATATTTTAGAATCAACCATTTGAGATTGCCACTAGGCAGTTTTCGAAGTCCCTCGTCGATTAACTCAAGCTGCCGACGAGCCAACCGACACCCAAATTTGTCATATTGTGGCCGACCATCACCATCGGTGTAGAAAAACGGGCGCGCCAATCCCATCCGGACTCTCCGACTGGCCTCGGCATCTGCATACTTCTTATCCAGAAACGTGGTCCTGACCTTCACCTCCGTTTCGAGTCTTTCGACATCTTTCTTCAACCGATCCATCTCGAGACGAAATTGCCGACGTAGCATTTTGCTTTCGGGCACGTTGTTTTTCTGAAGCTCGTACGCAAACCGAAGATGAGCAGCGGCCAGATCCCAACAATTTTGCTTCTGGTACAACCTACCCAAATCGTTATGCGCCTGCCAGGATGTCGGATTACGCTCCACCTCTTGTTTTAGTGAGTAACTTTGGATGAGTTCACGATAATGAGTCCGATAACTGACTGGACCTCGATTGCGAGGGGCACCAAGCACGAGGTCTTCACGAGCCCAAAGTTTTTTGTGAGCACGAGATAAAGCCATCCAACTCCGCGATGAGTAGGGATCCTCGATGATGCCCTTACGAGCGGCTTGGACTGCAAGATGAGGAGTCCCAGGCAACAAATTTCGCAAAAAGATCGGAGCTATGTTCAAAGGACCTTGGCCTTTTCTCTGGAATTGTAGCTGGTAAGAAAGGATTCGGGTTTGTTGTTTTGCCAAGCGTTCTTGGATCTCAGCACACTGTGCCAGCCACAAGGAACGATAACTTTCCCGGTCTTTCACCGGAATCGTTCCTACGAACCGACGCCACCATGTGGGCGGGTTGGTTTCCTCAACCAACTCAGCATCGTAGCGAAAGGCTCCACCATGTTTTACGAACGCCCGCGAGGTCCAATCTTGGGCAAAGTCCGAGCGAACCGGGTCGCTTGGTGGATGGTACCGATAGTGGATCGTTCGACCGTCCGCTTGGACCAAGTCCCAGTTGGCCGGATAACCAGAGACGTAAACCGAAAACTGCCAAGCCTGCTTGTCTTTGTGGGCACCCGACCAGACGACATGATTGATCCAAAAGTCTTGAAGCGTTTCCTTGAGGAACTCTCGCTTCGTGCGTAAATCTTTTAACGTTGTCTGCACTTCTTGTCGGGTTGTTTCGTCAAGACGGCTCTGTTGAGGCAATCCTGCACGTCCTTGATTCAGTTTCTCGACATGGTCAAGGACCTGTCCCACATGGTCTTGCAACCGTAAACAGGTCCTTGCTTTGCTCAGTGTCTCGGCAAAATCGAGAACCAACCCGAATCGATAGTCGTAAGTGCACCAGACTTCTGGAGCATAGTATGCGCAGTAACACGCAAAATCAGGATTATCATTGAAAATTCGCAGTCGCACTCCACTCGCTTCTTGGAGTTCCCCGCAGCTTTTCGCAGCCTCTTGCAAGGACTCATCGGGGACAATCGCCCATGAGACCCGGTAGTACGAATTGGCCATCCCGACACGACCCCGAAGCCAACCTGCCCAAGTAAAAAGGACTGAGTACAGCAGACACAACCACAGAAGAACCCGTCCAGCCAACAACACAGGAACTGGGATTGGGTTCCCCGCACGGCGAAAGAACTCGGTGAAGTTCCAGGTCATAATGGGGGCGGCGACGACAGCAAATAGCGGAAACAAACGAGGCATCGGAAACGTGAGCAGCAAAAAAACTAACCACAGGAACAGTCGTGCCCAAATGGGATCCAGGTTACCCTCTTCGCGGTCCAATAACGCATGCATTCCAAACGAAACCAATCCTCCAAGCAACAGGAGATAGAAAGAGAATGAAGCCACGTCCACAATCGATTTCGGATTCGACGGCACAGCGTTGGCTGGATATCCTACCCAACCCTCCATTCCTGGAAGCCTGTAGGCCTGATCCCCAACGAGCGTTCTGAGGGCCAACCCGTCTGCTGCAGCCCAAGCGGGACACCAGCCCTCGAACCCGGCGAGGACATAACCCAGCTCTGTCGGCAACGTCAAACCACGATGAAGATAAGGAGTGCAAAAGCACGCCAGGAAGCATGCCAGTGTGACCCAACCCAAGGTCCGAATACGCTCGACCGGATAGGAGTTCGTTTTGGCCGGTTTCTCCTCGGTCAGCCCTTCCTTGGGATTCGGTTCGTCCGACCCTGCCGTCGTCTCGCTTGCGGTTTCTGTACTTGTATCAGCAACCATTGCACGACGGCGAAGCCACTCGCCGAGCAACGCACACAGAACCATTAAAGGCCCTAGAAGGTACCAACCATCGAAGTTGGCCCATATCACACACAGTGGAACAAGCCACCACAGACGGGTTGTGTTGTGTTCTGATGAAACAAGTAAAATGTAAAGCGAACCAGCAGCGAATAGCATCGAGAAAAGCATGGGGCGCAGCAACAACCACGGACCCATCGTAAGAACCGCCAGCAACATCCCAAAAGCCGTCAATGACAAATTCTGACTACGTGGTCGGGTCAACAACAAGAAACTGATGATGCCTACGACCACCAGACCTTTCAACACCACCACTCCGCCCCCGAACGCCGAGTAGGCCTGGTAGAGACCAATGTCGTATACCCAATGATGGTTGACCCACAACACACCTTCCGACAAGTTCCCAAACGGATCGACTCCGACTTGCGTGATGTTTCCCAGAAGGTATTTCCCCGTCGCCAAATGCAACCAAAAATCCGCATTCCGGACGGCGAACGAACTTTGCAGAAACGCCAGCAACAGCACCAACCCAAGAAGAACCCACGGCGTCTTCCCAGCAAAAGTATCCGGCCTTAGATCTTTGGTGTCCTCAATCGGGGCGCTTGATCGGTCCTTCCCTGTTCCCTGATCCCTGTTCTCTACTGAGGGCAAACCTGTTGGAGAATCCGACGGCTCGGAAGACTCGGGCGAGTCCTCCGGAGGATATTCCGAAGTTCGAGGACTTTCGGATTGTTCCTGGTTTAGCAATTTTGATGCTTGATCTTCGTTCTGCGTAGACATCGTTGGACTCTGACTGGGAGCAAAATGTTGACCTTCTGACCGAGCGAGAATTGAAGCCTTTGATTGCCACGTTAAGCCCGAGAAAAGAAATGGTCAACTCGATTCTCGCGGTGCGGTCCACATGTTCCCACGCTGAATTGAAACACTTTCTTTCGCGGAATCGTCTTGCGAACTAACTGGTGTTGGCCAACCACTGCTTAAAAGTGTTTTTCCTGTTTCTTAATCGCCCGGTTTTATTGATTGAGCCGTTGGCCGTTGAAGGGGTTGATGGGACCTTGCGGAAGACCTCCTCTCCTTGGAACGGGATTTCGTTGGACCGGTGGTTGTCCTCGAAGTTGGTTCAACGGGTTCAGAAATTCCGTATCTGGCGACATCGAATGGAGAGGCTGTTGCTGCGGTATCTGACTTGGCGAGAGACCGAAGCGACTCACCGCAGGTGCTGCATAAAAGGATGGATATCCTCTGTACCAGAGACTTCCGTAAGCAAACCTTGCCTGGTATTGTAAAGAGAGTCTCTGTTGGAGATAAATGTCTGAAAGCGTCGGCATGAGAGGTCGCTGAGTTCCAAAACCTTGTCCGAAACTCGAACCAGTACATGCAATTGTGAGTGCCAAACTCAACCACATGTTCTTGACTGCCGGGGTGTAGATTGTTGTCATCAGATCCTCCTTTCAGGTTAAGCTAATTGAGTATTTCATTCTACAGGGGGCTTGATAGGACGCGATGGGTGTTTGGTGTTCGTTGGGCAATGGTTCGGAACTTCTCTCAACAAGTGCCGTACAACCGATTTTTTCCGATCCAGGGTCCGAAAGAAGCCAACCCATCCGGATCCGAATTCCTCTGGCAGACGGTGAAATGTGTTTTTAGAACTAACGATAGCTAAGAGTCGATCTTCCCTGCGGTCTCTGCTGATCCAAAACGCAAACCAAAGGCAGAAGACAGACGATTTTCGTTATGAAGCCAATTAGCCTGGTCTTGGGTACTAAACATGCATGCGTTTCAAGAGTTCGTGACAAAAGAGTGGTATTTCGCTGTTCCCATGCTGGGCATGTCGTGTGTGGCGTTCGCACTGGTTGTATGGCGGGTCCTCCTTAACCGCAACGCCAATTCTAACCTCAATCGATTGTTGCCGGAAATCCAGGATCAGCTCGCCAAGGGTGGGGTACGAGCCGCGTTACAACATTGCAAATCAACCAACGGACTCATCCCAAAACGATTATTGGCGACCGGACTCGAAGTTTCACCACAAGGTTTGGCCGCCTCGCGCAGGTCAATGGCGAACGTTATCGAGTTGGAGATCGTACCGCAGCTGAACTACTTGCTGCCCACGATTCTTGCCATCGCCAAGATCGCAACGATGGTGGGGTTGCTGGGAACTGTGATCAGCATGATCGGAACTTTCGACGAAATCCAACGAGCCGTAGAGCAGTCTCAAACCGGAGGCGAAAGCAACAAAGCTATCTCTGGGAGTAGCGGTAAAATCGGTCTAGCTTTGTTCGCTACTGCACTCGGTTTGGTCACCGCCATTCCGCTGGTTTTCACACATGTGTTGTTCAAGGCCTGGGTTGCGAACTTCGAAATTAAAATGAAATATTCGGCCCAAAAACTCCTGGTGCTACTCCAAGCTGCAAGTAACAAACCGAAAACTGGGCCGACAGCCAAACCAACATCTCAACCTCAAGTCAATGTCAAGGTGTAGTCGGCGAGGAACTCTACAAGAATGACCCGGAATCCAGGTTCTCGATAGAAATATCCCCAATTTGCCATTAGTTCCTTCGTTCGACACACTCTTCTTTTGGGACCAAAACCGTAGAGGACTGACATTGTCATCTCAACCAGTGAATCTCGACGTGTGGATTTCTGATTCCACAACTGTCTACCAAGGAGTTCCCTTTATGGTCGTTACGGACTGGCTGCAAGAAGGACGGTTGCTTGGCGAGGACAAAGTCCGGGCTCCGGGAAAGGCAACCTGGCATCCCATCAATAAAGTCAAAGCCCTCTTACCTTATCTCCCGCAACAGGAGTCCACTCCGAAGACTCCAGAAGACACGGCAGCGGCCCTGGATTCCGTCGAGACAGGATTGTCCCACCGCTCACCATTTGGAGCAGAAGACGAAGACGTTGATATGATACCTTTGATTGATGTCAGTCTGGTTTTGCTCGTGTTTTTTATCATGACTGCGGCTGTAAGTGGCCCAGCTTCAGTCCTCGACATGGCATTGCCGGCGGCAAAGAAATCTCTTCAAGAGGTCAAGGCTGATCAATACTGGATCGCCATTACAAAACGATACGATTCCGAAAACAATGTCGAGAAGACGAAAAGTGGTTGGCCTGTCCTGGAGTACTCTTTCGGTATCGGCGACGTTACCAGAATCAAGCCAACAACGAACCGAAACGTACTCATCCAGAAAATACGACAAGAATTTCAGAGCCAAGACGGCGATTTTAAAGTTTCGCTACGCGCCGACCGGGGAATCTCGGCAGACTCGGTCCAGGAGTTGACCGTCGAGCTTCAGAAAGTTCAGGCTCAATTGAACTCGCAAGAAAAGTCAAAAGGGAAAAGAGTCGAGTTCCAGTTCTTCGCCCAGGTCATTACCTCGACCCAATAAGGTTTTGCTCCGCCACCCCAACTACAGAGGAGTCTGCAGACATGTCTTGGCGAGTCCGACACCAGGGTTCCTCATCCGAAATGAGCGGGCTGACGGAAGCAGAGATCGCAGCCGGCATTCGTGATGGCATTTGGGATGCCACCGACGAAACCCGCGGCCCAACGGATCAAAGTTGGATTGCACTCGCTGATCATCCGAAATTTCAAGAAGTCGTTGAGGAAATTGAATCCTTTTCTGAGAACCGACATCCCGACGAAACACATTTGGACATGAACGCACTCATTGACGTGTGTCTGGTTCTCTTGGTGTTTTTTATCCTCGTAACTTCGCACGCCACCGTGATGCAAAAAATTGTGCCCATTGCCCCTCCAATCGACCCGAAACGTGGAGTCAAAACTTATCGAGTCAGCCAGGTGCAAAGGTACATGGTCCGAGTCCGAGTCGTTGGCGAACGCGATGCGCCTCCGAAATTTTGGGTGGAGGAGGAAGCCGTCGAAGTTTGGAACCCAAAGTTGGAGGACATCGACGTGGGTAGGCTAGCGAGAAAGATTCGAGAACATGTCGACCGCAGAGCGGGTAAGACTGAAGTGTTATTGCAAACAGAAGGAATTAGCTGGGGAACGGTCGTGTCGATCCAGGACGCAGCTCGCGAAGCAGGGATTCGAAGGATTCACCAACAACGAAAGCAATAAACCTTCGACAAGCATTCCCTTGGTATGCCAAGAGAATGCTCGTGTTAATTCGGATTACAGGACTCGAATTACGAGTCGGGTGGGTTATTGCCACCCCTAATCTCTATCGAGATGAATTGATTTATTCGTGAGGAGGTTTAGTAATTGCGACCTCTGTTCGTACCCCCGCTATAAGGGTTGCCGCCCCCACCAAAGCCACGGTTGCCGCCCCCACCGAAGCCACGACCACCGCCTCCGCCACCGCCACCACCGCGGTCTTCGCGTTGGCGAGCTTCATTGACAGTCAGCGGACGACCGTCGCAATCAAAGTTGTTCAGTGCTTCGATAGCTGCTTCGGCTTCCGAATCGTCATCCATTTCCACAAACCCAAATCCTCGAGACCGACCCGTTTCACGGTCCATAATAACCTGTGCGCGACGAACATTGCCGTGTTGAGAGAACAATTCGAGGAGATCGTCGTCAGAAAAACGCCAAGGTAAATTGCCAACGTAAATATTCTTGCCCATCAGAGAAACCTTTCGAGCGTGAGTCTTTCCAAACTCATTTCCGGTCCGGGCATCTCGTCTGCTTGGTGGAAGTGCAAAGAGAGAAAACCATGGTGCAGAAGATACCGGACGAACCAAATCTTAAGAAACAATTCCGCTACACGAAACGTGCTCGGCGGTACCGGAGAGGTTAACGGGGTTGCAAGTGTAGACTGCTATCCGGCCGGCGTGGGTGAGCAGCAACACCGCGAGATCACACTTGATCATTTGACTACCAAGGTCCCACTCGTTGGTCACCACGAGGCTGCATTAGATCGCCTCGGCGCAGACCAAGTTCATCGGAAAGCTCCGCATACTGGCGGAAAGTGGCTTTTCCAACTTTTCGAATATTCAACCTTTCCACACAAGTAAGCCGGAGCGTAACGTCCGCAGTTCTCACGGACCAAGCCTGGAACTGATCTAAAAATACTTGAATGATGGGGTCAAGATGGGATTGCGTAGACTATGATCTCCAAACACAACTGCGAGTGTGGGTAAGCTAGAGCCGTGTGAGAATTAAAGACAGACACGGGTTGTAAACTTACCCCAACAAAAACTCTCCGGATTATACTTTCTCCTTTGACTCACGCCAAGTTTTTTTCTCGGATTTTTCCGATCTTGCCGACGATGCAATGTCTGCATAAACGTGGTAGCAATTGCTAGAAGTTTCCGCGAAGTTTTAAATTACCAGGTTAAACACGTTTGTATTCGATCGGAGCTTCCGCGAGACACCTGAGGAAGTTCTCTAGCGAGTACGATTCCCGATGTACAGGAACATTCTGAAGACTCCATCTAAAGGTTGCACGGCGGACAATGGATGCCCGGTTTTACAGAGATTTGAGTCGTTATGGCCCACACCGATCGTATGCTCCGGTAACTCGCAGTGCCGCTCGTCTTTATTGTCGCGAGTTTGCTACCGGCCATTACGAGAATTTTTCTGTGGCATCGCTCTTGTTACCACGCCGCTTACTCCAACATTTTTACAACATTTATGCGTATTGTCGTTGGGCCGATGACCTCGCCGACGAAACCGGAGGCGGAACTCGTTCACTGGCGTTGTTGCGGTGGTGGCGGGAAGAACTACTCGATGTTTATCACGGTCGCCCGCACCACCCCGTCATGGTCGCGCTCCAGGAGACTATCGAACAATTCAAAATTCCATCGGACCCTTTCGTCCATCTCTTATTTGCGTTCGAGCAAGATCAGTTGATTAAGCGATACGAAACGATGGAGCAAGTGATGCAGTATTGTCGGTGGTCGGCCAATCCTGTCGGCCATCTTGTATTGTATTTGTGTGATAGTTATTCTCCTAGGCAGGTAGAACTTTCTGACTACATTTGCACCGGGTTGCAACTTGCTAATTTCTGGCAGGACGTTGCTCGCGATCATGCCATCGGTCGCGTCTACATTCCGCAACACGAACGGGTTCGATTCGGGTATTCCGAGGCGGATCTCCACGCCCATCGATATAACGATAAATTCGTAGACCTGATGCGGTTCTTGGTAGACCACGCCAGAGACTTGTTCTATCGTGGCTTCCCACTTGTGGACTTGATGCCAACACACGTCCAGGCGGACATCGAGTTGTTCCTTCGCGGTGGACTATCGATATTGCGAAAAATTGAAAAGCTCCATTACAATGTTTGGCGTACACGACCGAAGTTAAGCAAACGTGAGAAGTTGGGGTTGATCGGGCGCGTGGCGTGGAGACAGGTTCGTGCTTGGTTGTCGTAGCGAGTGGTTCGGAACATTAGAAAAAGGGTGAGCTAATGCTATCCTCGCACATTTCCAGGTCGTATCGGATCTGCGAATCGATCGCCAAGCAACGAGCCGGAAATTTCTACATTGCCTTCCGAGTGTTGCCTCCGGATCAACGGCGAGCGATGTGCGCGCTCTACGCTTTTCTTAGAATTGCTGACGACTTGAGCGATGAACCAGCCCCAGCGCAGACAAAGCGAACCGAGCTGCAGAATTGGCGTCGGGGACTGCGAGAGTGTCTTGCAGCAAATCCGACACACCCGATTCATCTCGCGTTGCAACACACGGTCGAACGTTATTCTATCCCGCCGGCATATCTTGAAGCCGCAATTGATGGCGTGGAAATGGATCTTGAAAAGGTGACCTATCAGACGTTCACCGAGTTACGACGTTACTGCTTTCACGTGGCCTCGGTCGTCGGGCTCTCTTGCATACACATTTGGGGCTTCGAGAACGCGAGGGCCAAGGAATACGCCGAGAAGGCTGGCCTCGCATTTCAGTTGACTAATATTCTGCGAGATCTCGGCGAAGACGCTCGGCTTGGTCGCGTGTATTTGCCGGAAGAAGAACTTCAACGTTTTGGTTGTAGCGCGGATTCGTTGGCTCGGGGGCAGCGTGACGAGAACTACCGTCAACTCATGCAATTCCAGGTCAGCAGGGCTCGAAAATTTTACGAGGAGAGTTGGCCACTCCTACCTTTGTTGGCACCGGCCGGCCGAGCGGTGTTTCTGGTGATGGCTCGTACGTATCGAGCGATATTGGAACGAATCGAAAAACGCAACTATGATGTCTTTGCGGAACGTGTAGCTCTCACCAAGTGGGAGAAAATTGGATACGCCCTCCGCGCTCTCCCAGTCCGTTGGGGATTGGTCGATGTTACTTAAACGAATTCCAACCCGAACGCAAATCAACAACAAATCGGCTCTTTGCCGAAACTCGAACCAGAAACACCATTCACCCTTATGATCGCTAGAACTACAGACACGGTCGAAACAGCGCGACATTCGAGCTTACCCGAGAACGAGGATGTGGTGATCATTGGAGGTGGACTCGCAGGCCTCGCGGCGGCCGTAGCGCTGGCACCTCGTGGCTACCAAGTCACCTTGTTGGAGTCTCGGAACCGTCTGGGCGGTCGCGCCAGCTCGTTTCGAGACTCGGCCACTGATCAACTTCTAGACAACTGTCAGCATGTGAGCATGGGTTGCTGCACGAACCTTGCCCATTTCTGTCGGGTCGTCGGGATCGATGGGCATCTCGAAAAACAACAGACCCTTTTTTTCATGACGCCGGATCGAAAAGTGAGCCGTTTCGGCTCAGACCGCCTCCCCGCTCCGTTTCATCTCTCCCGAAGTTTCCTGACGGCTCATTACTTGTCCGTGACGGAAAAGCTCCGTATTGCCTGTGGTCTCGGATTTCTCCAGATGACCTCTGCCGAAGTCGACCCACCATTTCTCGATTGGCTCGAATCGCACTGGCAAACCCCAAGAACGATCTCTCGGTTTTGGGGCCTTGTCTTGACGAGTGCTTTAAACGAGTCTGTAGAGCGCGTTGGCCTCCGCTATGCCCGCAAAGTCTTTCTTGATGGTTTTTTGCGCCACCGCAGAGGCTTTGAAGTTGAAATCCCTAACGTACCGCTCGGTGAGCTTTACGGAGCCAAACTCATGGGATGGCTGGCAGAACATTCCGTCGACGTGCGGCTCGGCGAGCGGGTGGAAAGCTTCAGTGTTTCCGACAATTCTGTCACCGAGTTAGTACTGCGGAGCGGACAGAGGCTTCGACCTCACTGGGTGGTGTCGGCACTCCCGTTTGATCGGTTGTTGGACGTCTTGGAACCGGAACTCAGACAGGCAAGTTCCTACTTTTCGGGACTCAACAACTTGGAGATTTCGCCAATCACGAGTGTCCATTTTTGGTTCGATCGATCATTCACAGAACTGCCGCACGTTGTCTTCGTTGATTGTCTCGGCCAATGGCTTTTCCGACGCGAGTCCACACCTGGAGAGCATTACTTTCAAGTCGTCATTAGCGCCTCGCGAGAGGCTCGTGAACTGGGTCACGAAGAACTCCGAGAGCGGGTACTCCAGGAGCTTAGAGGGCTTTTTCCCGAAGCTGCCGATGCCAAAGTGTTGCGACATCGTGTTGTCACGGAACACGCTGCCACCTTCAGTGTTGTCCCAGGTGTGGACGCTTACCGTCCGTCTCAGGTCTCTCCGATAAACAATTTGTTTGTCGCGGGCGATTGGACGAACACAGGTTGGCCAGCCACGATGGAGGGGGCGGTTCGAAGTGGGTATCTCGCTGCCGAGGGATTGCTTGCAAAGGCAGGATCACCGGAATCGCTAATTCAAGCCGATTTGGCTTGATGAACGGAACCACTGTGACCGATTCCGACTGATTTGTTCGTTGACCGTAGTGAGTATTGCGCTCAGATTACGCACCCGGATGATGCCAGTTTGGTTGAGCGAGGTCATGGCCAGCGATCGAACGCCCTTTTCTCGATGCGTCATTCTTATTACGCCCCGTGGCAGATACTCCAACACAACAACCACTCTACTCAATGGGAAAATGCATCGGCTCAAATCACCCGAAACGTTAGTTGAACGGAGGACGGCTACACCAATTCACTTGGACAGTCTATCCCCAAGTGAAGCCCAGGAGAATTCCCCGTCTTCTGCCTCAGTCGTACGAAGCCACTCAATACAAGCCTCGGTACCTTCTAACAATTTCTCGAATCCGCTGTTCGACTTCGCTGCGAGCACGATCTTTCCTGAGAAGCTGTCGCACAGCTTGGACAGCCGGGTCAGGTTTGTTTCTTCTTGGTGTTCGTGGACGGCGAGCCGAGGTCCTTCTGGAAACCCTCCAACCCCTTTGAACTCGATGGATTCGAGCCAAGTGATGAGCCTGCGGTAGAGCTTTGGATCCGGAAGTTTTCCGACCCAATAGACAACTTTGTATCCGTGGTTTTTGGTTAGATCGTTCAATGCCTTGGCCACCTGAATGTTCCCTCTCATCTTCGAGAGATCCTGATCCGTCAGTTCCTTCGCGGCTTTGGGTATGAGCTCGGGAAACACCGGAACAACGACGATGTTGGCGTCTGGTGGCCAAACGAAAACTTTTCCGTCCGTGACCGATGGGAGCGCGACTCTTTTGGGAGCGTAGCTAACCTCGTATTCGACGGTCCTTCCCTCGGCGAGCGATGGCAGCAGAGTGCTCGCCGATGCCAGTTGTTTGTCTTGTTTGGTCTTGACCGTTTCTGACCAAGTCAGTCCTGCTCGTGACGAATCCTTGTAGATTCGGAACTCTACAGGCCAGTCGTTGAGGCTCGGGAGTTCGCCGCTTGTTTCGTGCGGTTTGAGAAGGACTGTGACCTCCGCTTTTTGGTTGAAGCTCACGACCTCGTCGTAAGTAAAAATTTGCATCGAAACCGGATCAGGACCCGGCCAGAAGCTCCATATCATGAATCCGAAAGCTCCGAAAACCAAAAGGGCCAGGACCAGACCTGTGAGGAAGAAGTTGGGTCGGTTATTTTTCTCTTCCATTCGGAGCCGTTCGGCCATCCGTTCCCCGAGAGGATTCGTCGTCGGTGAATCACCGGCTTCAGATTTCGATGGTACGCTCGATTCCATGTGTTCATTGTTGTCCATTGACATTCATCCGTTTTATGCGAAGTTCGGTCGACGAAATGTCCATCAAGAACTGAGATGTTGGAATTGGTTGGAAGAGCCCCTGAAACGGCACTGGGATGTCGATATCTTCGACGGACAACAGGTGTTCCAAAGATCGCCTCCGGGTCGCCACCAAAAAACGACATCCAGCCATTTGAATTTGCCGAAGAGCTTTGGTCAATCCTGGTTGTCCATTGTAGTACCGAGGATTCACGATTCGTTCAGCCGTGTCCGCACCCACGACGAAGGTAGCATTGGGAAAAACCGCTGCTTTTTCGACGAAGGTTGGTGTCCGTGTGATCCAAATAGGTCTTTTCCACGCAAACTGCTTAATGCGTTTTCGGACTTCTAGGGCATCCAACGGAGGCTTGTCGACATTGACTACGCATAACTCAAAGCTGGGCTGGAGGCCCGTCATCGCTGCGGCAGTTGAAGCTAACTCGAGGTGTCCGCTGTGTAGAGGATTGAACGCCCCAGCGACGATGAGGGCGGAGTCAGCGGCCTCCATCCAGTGGCCGTCGGGTTGTACTACGAAGGCCTTCGAGTTCTTGCCCAGGAGATCCGCAAGAAGGTCCGATCCACTTCGGCGTCGTGAGGTGCAACACGTAGCGACACCGGCCGCAGTTCCTGATTTGGAATTCATCATGGTGCATATCTGTTGTCGTGATCAAGTCGTATTTTTGGCAGCGGGCGTTGAACAGAGGAGCCATTAAGTAGAGTCAAAATTTCGGGCGCTTTTTCGTCCGAAATTCCGCCAAGTTTTGGAGACGTGCTCCGAAAGAATCACCTCATTTATTGGTGACTTTGGTCTCCCGTAACTCCCACTGCTCACCGAACACGCCTGCTGTCTTTACATCCACTGCGAGAGGGTCTTGCTTGTCCTTGCCGATTCGCAAGACAGCGTAATCTCCAAGCCGTGGGTATAGGTATGCGTTCGTTCCTCGATAGTCAGGCTCGTGGAACGTATGGCCTGAGTTGAGAACGACGTATCGGTTGGCATTTAGAGGACTCGGATAGATCATCGCCGGGATGTGTTTTGAGGAGTCATACGTTTTACCCCCGAAACGGAGTTGCTTAGCATCCCATTGTACGGGTAGGGCGTCGACGACTTCGTTGATGAGAGAGTTGGAACTGGGATCACCGAACAAAACCAAGTGGTATTGGGCTATGTCAGTTGCGGTTACGTCTACATCGTTCTTGATCGGAAGGGAGCCCCGCCACCACTTGCTCCATTCGTATGCGAACTGTTTCAGCCGGGCGTCTGTGTAGTCCTGAGTTGCTTTATGCCACCCTTTACCTGTGCCGCGGACGCACAAAAATGAACCCTTGAAGGCGTCGTCAATCGGACCTTGCAGTCGGGTGACCTTGTACAGACCTCGTTGTCGTAGGGTTTGAAGGTACTGCAATCGAACTGATTTCCAGTGCCCGTTGTCGTCTTTTAACAAATAGATATGGGAGACCACGTTGTTCAAGCTTAGGGGGCGAACGAGCAGCTTCTGCCCATCGATGTTAACGTCGAGCCGATTTTCCTGACCCGTTAAATATTGAAGATGCATCGCCGTGACGTTGTTGGTCTCGACTTCAAAACCAAGCTCGGTCTTTTTTGCGTCCACAAGAGCCCTGGTGTAGTGCTGGCCGAGCGAAAGGATTTCCACCCAGTGGCACCTGGGATAGGCCAGCGTGTAAGTTACAAACCGCACCCGTTTGGGGTTTGAGCTGGCGTATTCTTCGATCGCCTTGGCGTATTCTTTTTCTGCCTTGAGCTGCCATTCGAGGGGAAACCGGTGGCCGAGTCCCGGAGCAACGAGGAGTTTCATGAGCTTGTCGGGGTTCATCATCCCGGCCTTCATGAACTCGGTCCGGATTACCTCGGATGAAATTCGCTGGCGGTCATTTTCTCCATTGTAACTCACGATTGGGACATTGTAAGCATTCGTGGCATAGCGATAGGCATCGTAGATCGTCAGGCATTTTTCTTGCCACGGAGGTAGTCTCTTCGGGAGGTCGCGGATGTAACCATGGGTGCGGACGAAACCAGCACCCGGTCCGATGACGGCCCAACGGTCGGGCATGTGCAAACCGATATGCCAGGTTCCTGCACCGCCCATCGAAAAACCACGGAGGACGACTTGATTGCCATCAATCAACCTTGCGCGGCCCAATTGACTTTCGAACGCGAGAAAATCCTGGAACGCCTCTAAAACATCCGATTCCCCAGCCCATCGATAAGCGTTATTCCCACGTCCGTAGACGTCAAGTCTCACGAAATCCTTCTGGTATTCGGTGTTCGTCGTCGATGCTTTGTAAATGAACTTCACCTCATTAATCCGGGAATCTCGACCGTGAAGAACCACGTGGAGTGGCCATTTTCGCTTCGGGTCTTTTCCGTAATCTTTGGGAAGTGTGACGGCGTATGGCTGAAGGCTCCCGTCGACTCGGGATCGGTAGGACCGGATAACAGGATATCCAACTGTATTGACCCAGTTGAATTGGCCTTCTGCAGCGAGCCTGGCACGCAGTAAGCCTTGGTTGAGCACATCGATGGTCCACAGAGGATACTGCTTGTTGTAGAATTCGTTGTGTTTGATGATCCAAGAGGCTGCCTTGTGGTGAATTTCGATTTGGTTTCGCCATCGCGGAGACAATCCTTGGCGTTTCAACTTGCGGAGTGAGGCCGCAAGTTTTTTCATCTTCGTGTCGAGGGTTTGTTGGGTGGTCTTGTCGAGCCCGACAGGTGAAGTTTGTTTCTTTGCTCCAGCCAACGCATTGTTCGGGAGTGCAGGGACCAAGAAAATCCCAAGGATAGTGAGAAGACAACGAGGCATAATGTGGTTCCTTTGGACGGAAACTCTCGAACGTTGATCATCAAAAGAATAGGAGTTTCTCGGGCCAGCGACCGCCATAGGTACGCTCGGCCCTCTTCGTGTGCGTTTGTGCGTGCAAGCTAGCCAGCATAACCCCGGAGGATTCGAGTATGCAGGTCGCATCCAAGAACCGATGTCCGAAGGGATACTCACCTTGCGTAGTTCTGAGTAGAGCGGTTGCTCCTGTTTGGATATAGTATAATAAATCCTCTCTCTGATGTGATTTCTTGCATCTCTTTTCGGGGACATCACGAATGCCTTCGCGATTGACGACCATCGGTATTGTGATCTTCTGGTTGGCTACAACCAGTTGGTTAATGTATCGCGAACTAGCCCCACGTTGGAACTCAGGAAACCCACCAAAATTCGCCCTCGACATGACTGACGAGGTCAAGAAACGCATTACGGTGTTGTGGGAAGTCAGTCAGAATGACGAAAAGGTCGGAACTGCAAGCACCACGATTCTCCGACGTGGGAAAGGGATGTTCGAGCTTGAGTTCAGGATGACGTTCCGGGCTAACGTGAATCCCACGGCTTCCTTGGGAAGGGGGCTTCTGGCTCTGTCGAAGTGCAACCAGAAGCTGTTGATCACTCGCAATGGGGAGATCCGTCAGTTCTCGCATTTGCTCGCCGGTGATTTTGCCAGCGCAAAGTGGCAAATAAAAACGTGGGGCACTGTGAGCGACAACCGTCGGGTCGATCCGAAATACGAGATCAGTGGACCGTTCCAAAAAAAGATCCAAGGTGAGCCGTTTACTTTAGATCCGGGCGAGGACGTGCTCACGATTTGGTTCCCTGCCAATCGTGTCCTGGGGCTCTATGAAGGCCGGCAGTGGAGCGTTCCTCCCCACGCCTTGAATAAAGGCTTGGTCAACGGTCTGCTCAAGAAAGTCTTACCCATCCCTCCGCCAGCATCGCCCGAATTGATCGCGCGGGTTTACCAGGACTCGTTGAAATGGCAAGGGGAAGAAGTCGCGTGTTGGCGGATCAACCTCACCAAGCCCAAGCAGATGGGACTCAACGAGATCGACCGGGAAGTCAATTTTAATTACTGGGTGCGAAGAAAGGATGGGCTAATCCTCCGACAGGAAGGTTCTGTGGCCGCCATCAAATTGACCTACCAACGTAAACCATAACATTCTGTGTACTGCAGCTCACTGGTTGATGAAAGAGTAACTTGTCGATGATCCAACTCGAACAACTGACAAAGCAATACGGAAACAAGGTCGCTCTGGATCACCTGAACCTTCATGTAGGCAAGGGCGAATTATTTGCATTCCTCGGGCCCAACGGTGCCGGCAAAACGACCACCATCAAGTTGATGTGTGGGCTTTTGTTCCCAACTTCTGGTCGGGTACAGATTGGGGAATACGACTTGGCCAAGGATGGCCAAAAGGCCAGACAGTTAATCAGTTACGTACCGGACCAGCCGTACCTCTACGAAAAACTCACTGGCCGCGAGGTCATGGAATTCGTTGGGGAGATGTACGGCATGTCTCGCCCCCGTTTAGTTTCACGCATCCAGGAGATGATCGACCTCTTTAACCTTCAAGGGTTCGTGGACGACTTGACGGAACGGTACTCGCACGGAATGCGACAGAGGACCGTCTTCGCTGCGGCTTTGTTACACGAACCGGACTTGTTGATCGTGGATGAACCAACCGTCGGACTTGACCCTCGCAGTATTCGCCTTTTGAAAGATTTGCTTCGGAAGGAAGCGGATCGAGGTGGGACCGTCTTTCTTTCGACGCACTCGCTCGATATAGCCCAGGAACTCGCGGACCGAATCGGCGTCATCTCGCAAGGAAAGTTGATTGGATGCGGGACGCTCCAAACACTACGAGACCAAGCGGAGATGGATGGTTCCCTCGAGGAAGTGTTTCTGAAGCTTACCGCCGAAGACGATCAGCCCTTGGGTCCAGAAGTGACGACAACAGAGTCCGCATTGAAAGCCCAGTAGACTCAGTCGACAACGGCGTTCGAGTTGTCCGAACCTGGGACCTCAGGAGCACTCAAGGCGAATACCGCGAGCTGATTGAGATGGAATACTCTCCCATCTCGATGTAGCTGTCCCGAAATTGTAGGAGCCCACAGCAACCAGCCCTTTTTGTACTTGCCCTTGCTCTGGCGACACCTCGTTCTCATTCCACTAACCAAGCAACAGAGCAACCTCTCAGAAGCGACACTATCAACATGAGCAGCACCGAAACGAGTCCAGGTCCTCGCAATTCCTTCCGTCTTTTTCAACGACTTCGGTGGCGAATCTTCCGAAATAGTTCTCGCCTCATTCTCGGCACGTCGTTAATGCGGCTGGTCACGATCTTCTTGTGTTGTCTGGTCATTTGGAGCGGTTTGTTTGCCGTCAGTCACTTCGGTTTTCGCGAACTTCGTGTCGATTGGCATTTGACGTTGTCGGAACAAATCTTCGGAACGCTCTTTAACTTGACCTTTCTCACATTGACCATGCTGTTGGTGTTCTCGACAGCGATCATCCTCTATACGAGCTTGTTCACCACCCGTGAAAGTGCTTTTTTGCTGATCACCCCTACGACAGCCGACCACGTCTTCGCCTACAAGTTTCAGAGCGCTTTGGGGTTCAGTAGTTGGGCATTCCTTGTGTTGGGGACGCCTGTGCTGCTTGCTTACGGGCTGGAAGTCAACGGTGGCGCTCCTTGGTATTACTACATCTTTGTGTTGCTGTATTTTCTAGGCTTCATTCTGATTCCAGGTTCTCTAGGGGCGCTGGGATGCCTGGTCTTTGTGAACTTCTTCCCCCGGCATCGAAAGCAGATTCTCACCTTTCTGTTACTTATCTTGGTGGTGCTAATCGCCTGGTGGGCGTATAGCCAAGTCTTCGCTTCGGCGCGGCGAATGTTGAACGACGCTGATGCCCTGACGGACTTTTTTGGTTCTTTTAATTTACTCCGAACACGGTTCTCTCCGGCCTCTTGGATGGCGGAAGGGATCGTCGCAACAGCGAAAGGCAATCACTACGACGCCCTGTATTACTTAACTTTGATTTGGAGCAACGGACTGTTTTTATACGTCGTGACGACCGCTACCGCCAAGAAACTCTATCGGCGGGGATACAATTTGCTCGCTTCAGGTGGATTAGCTCCTGCGGAGTGGAGTCAACCTCTCACTTCGCCACGAGGTGAGGTCCTGGGCGAAACGTCTCGACAACCCGAGAGAAGTCAAACAACACCGGTTCCTTCCAATGAGTCGACGCTCGAAAAGAACGCCGCTGATTCGGGAGGGCCTACGGACTTGACCCGCGAAATCAAGGCCCCGGTTGTTTCTTCCGAAGTGGCTTTCAATGGCAAGAAGGGGCCGCAAAATACCGGATTTGCCGCGTCGGGAAAGAAGTATGGGACGACGTTTCTTGATAAATTCGTCAGCCTGCCGCTGTTGCTCGTTGATCTTCAAACGAGAGAGCTGATACAGAAAGATTTCAAATCATTCCGAAGAGATCCTGCCCAGTGGGCTCAACTCATGATTTTCCTCTGTTTGGGCATGCTATACTTCGTGAGCATGCGACACTTTTACCAGCAGGACTTCGCAGCTCGATACCGGAACGGCATCAGTTTGTTGAACTTTGTCGCCACGTCGCTGATGATCTGCGCGTATACTGGTCGCTTCGTCTATCCGATGCTTAGTTTGGAAGGGAACAAGTTTTGGATTCTTGGATTGCTTCCTTTGGATCGGAAACGGTTAGTCTATGGGAAATTCCTGTTCAGCGTGACAGTAACTCTTTCGGTCGGGGAAGCCTTGGTGCTTACCAGCAACCTCATGCTCGGTCTACCCATGCTCATCATCGTGACCCACATCCTAACGATTGCGATGTTGGCCCTCGGTTTGAGTGGGTTGAGCGTGGGAATGGGGGCCACCATGCCGAACTTCCGCGAAACGGATCCTTCGAAGATCGCTGTGGGGTTCGGCGGAACGATGAACCTAATCCTTGGCCTTTTGTATCAAGCTGGCATCATTCTGTTGGTGATCGTCCCTTGTCATCTGTTCTTCTGGGCCAAGCAAGCGGATCAGCGGGCTGATACGAGCCACATCGATTTATGGTTCGTCCGAGGGAGTATCGCAAGTTTAGCTCTGTGTGGCTGCGCGATCGTGATGCCCGTGCGAGCAGGGATTAAGGCACTTCGAAAAATGGAATTCTAAACTTGTCCGTCCTTGGCAACCAATCCACCGAACCCCGTGCCATTTCGAATAGAGCACCGGTTTAGTGATTTAATGTACATACTTTTTTGTCGGTCATCCGTTCTCAATGACACAGTTGTTGTCATCTCTTTCAATTAAACAACTACTTTTGTCTATTCTTCACCACATTTCCCAGGCTTTGACTTTCTGGTTGAAGCAATCCTTAGCTCAAGTTCGTTGGCCAGGCATTCGCTTTACGTCACGAAAGACGTAAAGCGTTTTCCAATATGTCATTGTGACTTTAGCCCCTTCCAAGATATTCGTCCACCTCTGTCCATAATATACATTTTTGTCTGTAAGATCGATTCTTTGGGATGAACTTCAGCTAGAATACAACAACACAAAGCTTTTGCTAGCATGCATTTAGAGAAAACAATGTCCACTCATGTATGTTTTTAATCATAAAAACACAAATTATTAGACAAAAACGTTGACAGAAGGGATGAGCGACGGTACATTACAGGTGTAGAAAACAAAGAAAAAAAGAAGAACAAAAACAGGAACAAGCGAAAACCACAAAGGTTTTCAACATTAATAGACAATAGCCACGAAAATTTGTAAGGAGCAAGGAAATGGAAAGTTGGAGAAAAGTATGGCGAGATGGTTTTGGTCCTTTCCTCCCAACCACAGGGTTGAAAGCTCT
Source organism: uncultured Alcaligenaceae bacterium (assembly GCA_964423615.1). Classification (GTDB taxonomy): domain Bacteria; phylum Planctomycetota; class Planctomycetia; order Gemmatales; family Gemmataceae; genus CAYRFQ01. Next base: position 157,686 of record CAYRFQ010000008.1, read on the forward strand.
TCGAGAAGCCTTGAAGTGTGACGACGAACAGTTGATCCAGGGAGCGACGACTTCTCCTCCACCACTGCAATGTGTGCAAGATTGGCCAGTGGAATCTTGCTGCGTCATCGGATTCTGTTTCTGGCAGGGAGAGGGACTGCAAACCGTAGCCGAGATCGAAGAAGCGTTTGCGAGAACGTGTTTCGAAGCGGACAACGCTCTTGGAGAACCCGCTGCGTGCCGTTGGTTCCTTAACTGGTATGACGAGACCCCACGAGAAGAAATGCGGGAAGAGATGCTCGGTGAGGTCGAGTTGCTCCTGCACGAGCGAATCGGCGGGTTCGCGGAGCCAAAAGACGAGGCTACTGCCGCCTAACGAACCAAATTTTCAACGCTCGAACTCTCAAGAAACCACAACAAAACTCGAGGCACTAACCAAGATTCAAGAAGGAGCAACTCCAATGTTTGAGGCGATCATCTCCAACATCAACACCGGGCGCGTTCATCGTTGGCTTTTGGAAACTCGCGAAAGTGCCCGTCGTTACGCCGACGATTGGCTCGAAATGAAGCGGGACCAGGCCGAACGTCGAGCTTTCTCACGCGGAACTTTCTCCAAGTTCTCTGGGCGTGATTACCGTGTTGAAATCGAATACGTCGAGCCATCGGAACAACTCCTTGCCATCAGTGCCGCAATCGAAGAAACGGCGGGAGACACAAAACGTGTCGCCGCAGCGGCCTAAGGTAAAGATCGCTTTGACCAACCAATCACACAACCGAACCCAACACAAAACAGAAGACAATCACGAATCGCGGGGATAGAACCATGATGTGCCAAACCGAAACAACGAAACTCTGTCGCCACTGCCAGAAGAAAAAGCCGAATCGTCCTCGTGGCCTTTGTTGGTCTTGTTATTATTCTCCTGGCGTGCGAGATCAGTATCCCTCCACCAGCAAATTCGCCCGCCGTGGTGTTCAAGACTTCAACGGCAACCACAGACTTCCACCGGCTCCGACTGATGCACTGCCGGGAACGCCAGAGAAGGTAGAAGTGTTGGCCGAGCGAGCTCGGCTTGGGTATTCGTTGTGGCACCCAGAGGATGCGCCAGCCGTGCGGCCGACTGAAGTTCGAGAATACAAACAAGCAAGCTAAACGGGCCGGAACAGAGAAAGGTGCTTGCATAGGTAAGATAGGGTGAATATGTGTGAGTCAAAGCGAAATGCCGAAGGCGTCATCTTACTTCGCATTCGGGACGAAAATTCGCGACGTCACTCAGTAGTCCCGACTGCTTGCTGATTTTGTTTTGCTCTCTCCGTTGCGGTCCACTCACGGTCAGTATGGCAGCCGTGGGTGGACTTTTTCTTGCTCAATGCAACTATGATTTTTCACGAACAAGACTTGGGTCGAATTGACTCGGACGAAACCCCTCCGGTATACTAACGGACAAATTGAGGGAGTTACGCCATGAGCATGTCGGATGACGAGAGTCTTGGAATCGACTTTGACACCCAGAGAGGAAGAGATTGGCCCAGTATTCGCCAATTCAACATCTTCGTGGAAAATCGGCTAGGTGGGTTGCTGAACGTAGTCCGCCGATTCGAAGCCAGTGATAACACTATCATTTCGTTGACAGTAAACGATTCTGCTGATTGTGCCATCATCCGGGTTGTGCCTGCGAATCCGGAACGGGCTTATGAAATTCTCCGGCAAGCCAAGCTGCCTTTCACCGAGAGCAATCTGTTGGTCGTGCAACTTCCTGAAGGGGACGAGCCTCTCCTGGACACCTTCAAGACTCTGTTGATGGGGGAGATCAACATTCATTATGCCTATCCAGTGCTAGTGAGTCCGACTGGCCGAACGGCCCTCGCGATCCACGTCGAAGACATCGAAAACGCCGCGGCCACGTTGGAACGCAATGGCTTTCGTCTCTTCACCGAAGATGATTTAGGGCAAGACTGAATCCAGTTCGTCTGGATCCACCTAAACAATTAGGAACCCCCAAAACCAGCATGAACTCAACAGGTTCGTCCAGGTCTTGGGGGTTTCATCTTTTATCGTTCGGGTGAACTCTGGCAAAGAAAATTCAGTTCTAAGCCGCTGCCTCTCGTTGTAGCATGGCTATTTCTAGCTTGATGAGCTGTTGAACCACGGCACTGGCATTTGGCCGTTCGTTCGGGTCACGCACAAGCAGTTTCTTCACGAAAGCCACGAGGCGCCGGGGTAGGCAATTGATGCATCGGCGGATGTCACGCGGTTTTTGGAGTCCGCGGGACCGAATGGTTTGATCCACAGGCCCACGTGGGTAGGGCAGCTGACCAGTAAGAAGCTCGTACAAAGTAACACCCAGGCTAAAAATATCGGCCTTTGGTCCATCGTCTGGTGGTGTCCCACAAAGTTCAGGGGCAAGGTAATCCGCAGTCCCCAGGATGTATCCTTTTCGAAGAATGGCCGCGTTTTCGCCTTTCCTGTGGGCGAACCCCAAATCGACCAAAATTGCAGTCCCTTCTCCAGTGAGTTGGATATTATCCGGTTTAATGTCGCCGTGAATGAATCCATTTCGATGGAGAGCCTGGACGGCCTCTGCGATTTGTCTTGTGATCCACAATGCCTCACTCACGGTGAGTTTGTAATCTCGACGTAACCGACGACGTAGGGATTCTCCTGGAAGTAAATCCATCACGATGAAATAGGGTGGCTTCATGACGTGCGCATGACGCATGGTCGCCAGATGCGGGTGCTGGACCTGGTAGTAAGCTCGTGCCTCTCGTTGGAGCAGTTTGATCGCCGTTGGCTGATCCTCCCAGTCCGGGCGGAGAAATTTCACGGCACACGTCGTTTCGGTGGCGGTCTCCTGTGCTGTGTGAACTGCCGACAGCAACCCGCCTCCAAGCGGACTCAAAAGTTCGTAACCGGGAATTGTGGGTAATGCTTTCATGCCCTTGCTGTACTCACAGGAATTGTGACGGGAAAGGAGATTGGCGCGAACAGAGTCGCATTGTAATTATCGACTCAGAGGCTGGAGTGGATTGAAAAGAATTGTAAAAAATCCTATCCGGACCATAAGTTTGGGCGATAGTTCGGAAAGGAGAGGTGCAGGTCTTTCGCGTGTGGTTGCCGCAGGAATCTTTCGTGGACAATTTACTTCTTTGTCCACGAAAACTATTGTGGACTTTGACTAACGTTCTGCTAACGACCAGAACTTTGAATTGCTGTCAGGTCTCAGATTTCCTGCTCGGATTGCATTTGTGTTTGCTCGGTCGTGATGCCCGTTTCGTTTTGGGTTTGTGGAACAGGCACCGTTTCCGCAGCTGCGGGGCCTGAGACGTCCTCGACGGCAGGAGTTGATTTCTCTCGGAACAATACCGCGAACGACAGTACGAAGGCGATGGCGGTGACTCCAGGCCAAAGCCAGAACGCCGGCCAGTTCGTTCCGCTGGTGTCGCTGTAGTAATCATTCAACCATCCGGAGATGGTCATTCCCGCGAACATTCCGACGCCGTACGTCAAAAAGTTAAACAAGGATTGAGCGCTGGCACGGATATCCTTGGGAGCCGTATTCTCGACATGGATGAAACCTGCGGCAAAGAAGAAATCGAAACAAATCCCGTGTAGTGCAATACCGAGAAGAATAATGGGATACCAGGGAACTCCCATGATCGTGATGGGGATCAACCCGTTTGTCGCGAACAGCAGATAGCGGATTCCCCAGCAAAGCATCCCGATCGTTAGCACCCATTTCATACCAAAACGTCGGAGGAAAAACGGCAACGCGATGAGCAGGAACAGTTCACACGTCTGCCCGATCGCAAGTTTCGGAGACACCCAAGCTCCAGGAGTCCCAAGTCCCGCTTCCAGGAAGACACCGCCAAAAGAGAAATAGAAGGCCGAGGCGACAGCAATCGCCAGGGAGACGAAATAAAAGACGGCAAAGGAGAATTCTTTGAGGAGGCCGAGGGCACGTAAAAATGGAATTCCATCCCCGGCCTTGCCTGTAGGCGGTGTGTGTGGAAGGAAGAGGCAAAACCCGCCGAGGAAAAACGAGATTAGGGAAGCTTGAAGGAGCGGTAATGTAAAGCGAGTTCCTCCGATGAGTGTCGAATACTCGGGAGCGGCATCGGCCGAGATCTCTCCGCCTGTGTTCCCAAAGTAAGCGATCGATAGTGGAATCGTGATGAAACCAACGAACATCCACCCAATCGTCCCCAAAACACGAACGCTCGGGAAATCGCGTTGGGCGTCCGGAAGGTGTGCAAACGCAACCGAGTTACAGAGTGCTAGTGTCGGCGAGTAGACGAGGGCATAGCCCAACGCAACCCAGTAGAACAATGTGGGATCGGTCAACGTGGACATCCATAACAGTAACGCTCCTCCGATCGTATGGAGAACTGCCATCAGACGTTCACTCGAAAAATACTGATCCGCGATCTGCCCGACGAAGATCGACGAAACTATGGCACCCAAATGGACAGTCCCGAACACCGCCCCGATCGTGCTGCCTTGGAATCCCATGGCTGCCAAGTAGTTCCCCAACAGGACAAACCAAGTTCCCCAGATGGCAAACTGGAAAAACATCATCGACGATAATTGGATCCGCAGTCCCATTCCGAGTGGGGGAATTTTGATGTCGGCGGACGGCTGCGAACTGGCCATAAAAATATCTCCTGCAAGCGAATCTCAGGCGCTGTACGATGGTAGGGATGACAAAGTTGTTGAGAAAAATGTATAGGAACGACGGGGCCGCTGCAACGAAATTACTCCAGCAAATTCTGGGCTCTGGCAATCGGCCAAATACAGTTCCTCCCTTTTTGGTGCACATAGGAATCGGTCATGCGTGTTGAACTGCTCGGATTGGCTATCGAAACCCCCAAGGTCAGCGTTTCGCTTTGGTCGTCCTGGAAAGCGAGCCAGTTAGAAACGAAGGTCTTCAACTCCATCGGCCAAGTTCCCGATTTGGAGAAACTGGAGAGGGATGATGAAATGCGACTTAGCTTTCGCACCGAGCAACAATGGCAAGCCGTAATGGATCGAGTCGTTCGTGTCATGAAAGGCTGGCAGGAGGAAGCGGCCGGTCGCAACGAAAAGCGTCTTTGGGGTTGGATGATCGACGGTGATCGTGATGCGTATGGATACGATCCGATGGGAGAGGCCGCGTGTCTTTGGGGCTGGTTTCGACTCTTTCTTGAGCGAGGCGATCCTGGAGAGTTCGATAAAAGCGAGCAAGTCGAGTTACAATCGCTGAGCTTTCGGTTCTGGCCCGTCCGGAGTTCTTGAATGGCCAAAACTAGGCGGAAGAACCAAAATCCTCTCGTTACGGCATCAGCGCATCCATTGGGAAAGAGTACTCGTGAATCCTTTCGAACTCGCCTTCGGCATCGTAGTCGTAGTTGTCATACTTGTCATTGCAAGCTTTTTCGTTTTCCGTCAATTACAAACCTTCCAACGCGTCGCCGAAGAACCAATGTCGGAGATTGAGCAGAATTATCTTCGCGCACGGGCACGTCGACGTTTGCTCGGTTCCGGGTTGATGGTGGTTTTGGCTGGGTTGCTTGTCGGATCGTATTTTCTGGAGGGATCCTATCAAGAATTGATTGCCAACGTCCAAGCTCGGAAACAGCCCAACGAGAAACCGAAGATGGCCGAATACGAAAAACAAGTCGTGCGACGCTTCACAATGTACTGGATTGTGGCCCTCCTAGTTCTCCTTGCATTTGCGATCCTCGCAGCCTTGGACGGCTGGGCAACCATTCGATACTGGCATCGCCACCAACGACAACTCCGCCAACAACATCACGCCGAACTGGAAGAGCAATTACAACGTCTTCGTCATCACGGCAACGGCCGGGGTTGACTCTTAGATTAACGCACTGCCGTCATGATGGTGTACCCGCGGTGTTCGAACCAATCCCCATCTCCGAAATAATCGATGATGAACTGTCCAATGTCGTTGGGCCGTTTAGTGACCAGATACAGCCGCCCTTCGGGTCTTAGCAATTCGCTAGCCCGTTGAATAAACAGCTTTGCTATGTGACGTTGGGCGAAGTACGGGGGATTGGCAAGGACCACGTCGAAATCACACTCGCCCACGTCGGACTCGGTAACCTCACTGCTGACGACTGCGTGGAAGTTCGTCAGACCGTTGGCTTCGGCGTTCATTTCGGTCAGTTCGATGGCCCTTACATTGCTGTCGACGAACACCGTTCGTCCGCCTTCGCCGCTCCGTAATCCAGCGTGAATTCCGTTGGTTCCGCACCCACACCCGATGTCCAGGACTTTGTCGCCGGGGTTAATTTCCATGGCTTCGACGAGGGCACGAGCGCCGTTGTCAAATCGTCCGTAGGAAAACGTTCCAGGTCGCGTGATGAATCGTAACGAATCGCCGTCTGGCCTTCGGACCTGGAAAGTCATCTCATGGCGGCGTCGCGGACGTTCCTTCTCGCGTTCGCACCAGAACAATACATGACCATCGACGACCGGCATGTTGACTTTGCCAAAGAGTTTCTTGAGGGCAGGTTGGAAGAAGCTGTCCCTGGCATACGGAGAGATAACAATCAGTCTGCCGTGCGGTTCCAACACGTGATACGCTTGTTCCAACAGGTCGAGTTTGAGTTCTCGCTCTCCCCTCATCGGAACAGGGTAGATCAAAGTTTTGAGTGGATTCGGTAGGTCCCAGAGGTCGGCAGCGGTAAAAATAGTCGCGTCGACGGACGAAGCCTGAAGTTCCTCTTCCAGCTTTTGGGCATTGTAAAAGTCCATATGATAGACGACATCGGTGGGGGTTTGTCGCTGTCTTAAAAACTCCGCGACTTCGCGAGTCGGGCCCATGATGATGCCAAGCGGATCAGCAATCTTGGCTCCCAAGTGGGTAGACAGGTCAGTGAGATGAATCGTATTCTTCGCTTTGCGTCGTCTCATAGGCTTCTTTTAGTCTTACTTGAGTTTGTCGTGGGCTCTTTGTTTCCGTGCCGAGTGACCTGTCCAAGCAGATTCGTTGGTCCATTTCCTGGACCAACCCGACACATTGGCGAGCTTCTGTCTGTTGGAAATACTCGACCTTGTTTTGGGTTGGTGTTTCGCCTGTAGTGTTCTCCCAGCCCAATGGTTTGGTAGGGAGCACGAATCACTTCGTTGGAACGGTCATGGCTATTGTAACAGTCCAGCTTTCACCAGGTTCCAACACCCTCCATCCCACGTCGGTTCCTTTTTGATGGATGTTGACGGCATCGGTGGGACACGTGTAAGGTTCCAGACAAATCGCTTGGCGATGCGGTGGAGTGAAGACCACGACTTCTCGAAAATCGGTCGAGGCTCGCAGTTGTAACGTGTATTGTCCTCCGACATCGCTGACACTTCCGCAAAGACGCAATCCGTCGTTTTCGTCAACAGGGGAAACGAGTTCCGTAAAGACGTCATCCAATTTGAGGTCCTGAAAAAGGCGCGATTGAACCAATTCTTTGTCCGCATCAATTGATTGCGGCTCGCCGTCCGGTAAGCAACCAGCGAGCGGCCAACATTGAGTAGCCGGGACATGGATCAAAGTTTGGTCTTCGGCTTTCGGGATCGTAAAGAATGGATGGAATCCAATCCCACACGGTAGCGGCTTGGTGTCTGGATTCGAAATCGTAATGGTGAGTCCCATCGTCCCTGCTGAAATCCGGTATGTTGCTTGTAGTTTGTAGTCGGCGGGCCAGAGAGGCATCGCGTCGGGAGCATCGATGGAAGCTTGAAACTCCGCAGAGATTGACGCTTCTTCATTTGTAATATCGGACCCGACGATCCGCCAACTATAATGACACGCGAAACCATGTATCGCGTTCGCTCCCTCGGGATCATTTTTTTCTAGGTGGTATTCCTGGCCGTCCCATGAGAAGACCCCGCCGCGAATTCGATTCGGGAACGGAAACAAAATCGGATTGCCGCTCCGTGTCGGGCATTGCTCCGTCATTACCTGAGGAGACGAGTAGAGCCAATCGTGGGGTTTTCCGCAACAAAGAGTGGTCCACCGAAGACAGTTGAATCCCTCGGCGGGCCAGAATTCGGCAAAACACTTGCGTTTAGGATCCTCCAATATGTAGACAGTGCCGTCACGATTGTTGTTCGTCGCGCGAGATTGCGTTTTAATGTGAAAGGCCAAAGCAACATTCCCCCATTTCGTGCAGGGTGAAGAAGGACAGGTCTTTGGGACTAAGCGGTCATTATCGATAGAGGTCTAGTTGTGCCAACACTTTCTGCTGAAAAGCTCAAGGACTTCGCCAGAAGGGTTTTTTGTGGCGTTGAGGTGCCGGACAACGAAGCAGCAACCGTTGCTGATAGTCTTATCAAAAGCAACTTGAGTGGACACGATTCGCATGGACTGATTCGTGTCATGCAATACGTTGCAGCACTACAAGACGGGCGTTTGAAGGCCGGGGCTGATTTATCAATTCTCTCCGAAACACCAGCCCTTGTCCATGCCGATGCGAATTGGGGCATGGGACCAGTTCAGGCCCACAAGTTACTTGATATGCTGCTCCCAAAAGCCCGTGACCTCGGTGTGGCTTGTGGAACATTGAAACACTGCGGTCATATAGGCCGCGTCGGAGAATACGGAGAGGCTGCGGCTGCCAAAGGAATGGGATTCGTCTCGACCGTGAACAACCACGGATTCGCTCGGGCCATGGCACCACCGGGTGGAAAAGTCGCTTGTTTGGGCACAAATCCGATATGTCTTGCGGTGCCCACGAAAGGAGCACCGATTGTGCTCGACATCGGAACGAGTGTTTGTGCCGAGGGGAAGGTGCGCGTTTCGTACAACAAGAAACAGCCAGTTCCCGATGGGTGGTTGCTCGACAGCGAAGGACGTCCCACGAACGATCCAGGCGTCCTGTACCACGATCCTCGAGGAACCATTCTGCCGCTTGGAGGTGCACAAGCTTACAAAGGATTCGGCCTCGGGTTGTTACTCGACATGCTAGTTGCGGGACTTGCGGGGAGCCCGTGTAGTCACCCCGACGGCCCTAATTTATCAGCCAACGCTGTCTTCTTCCTTGTTATCGACGTCGCGAAATTTGCCGGGGGTGAGCATTTTTTGGGCGAAGTGACCAAGTTAGCGGAAACTGTCAAAAACTGTCCCCGAATTGAAGGGGTGGATGAAATCGTTCTTCCTGGGGAACCGGAAGGGAAACAACGTGAGCGGCGACAACGGGATGGGATCACGCTCGACGAGGGAACCTGGTCACAACTCGTCAACTTGGCTAAAACGTTGGGCGTCGAGGTACCTCAAGCATGCCGCAACGCGTAATCATGGATACCCATAAACCTCTTGTTTTGTTGACCGGCCAAATTCGTGACGAGACTACACCTCGGCTCGAACGACTCTTTCCGGACCTTCGATTTATCGATGGTAGGGAAATCGAGGTCTGCAACCGACATTTGCCCGAAGCCACGATCATGCTCGGTGTGCCTTCTGTCGGCCAGCTAGTCGAGGCTAAAAAGCTCCGTTGGGTGCAACTTCTCACGGCGGGAGTGCCTCAGAAGTTTCGCGAACCGGCAAGAGACCGCGGCCTGACGGTGACGAACCTTGCGGGCTTGTTCGGAGCTGGGATTGCGGAACATGTCTTGTGCTTGATGATGACGCTGTCACGACACGTCCATACCGCCATTCGCAACCAATTCGAGGAACGCTGGGAAAAAGAGCTCGCCCGCATCGTCCGAGATATCCGTGGGCGAACAGTCGGAATCATCGGCCTTGGGGACATAGGGCGAGGTGTCGGTCGATTGGCTCAGGCACACGGTATGCGTGTTGTCGGGATACGCCGGACTTCGCGAAGGACCCCGTTTGTCGATCACGTATATGCTTTCGACGAATTGGAAACGATGTTGGCTGAGATCGATTTTTTGGTCGTAGCCGCACCTCTCACGGCCCACACGCGAGGGCTCATCGGTCCGGAAGAGTTCGCCAACATGAAAAAAGGCGTGTTCGTCGTCAACGTCGGACGAGGTCCGATCATCCAGGAAACGGCTCTCCTCGAAGCCTTGAACTCGGGGCATGTCGCGGGGGCCGCTTTGGATGTTTTCGAGAAAGAGCCGTTAGCTCCTGGGCATCCATTGTGGTCGATCCCACAGGTGATCGTAAGCCCACATTATAGCGGCGATAACATTTACGAGACTACTTTGCCCACGGATCGCTTCATCCGGAATCTCAGGTTGTGGCTCAAGGGTGAGCCTCTGGAGAATGTGGTGGATTTAGAGCGAGGATACTAATGGTTGATCCAGATCGGATGACCGAAGGATTTCGTGGAAAAAGGCCCATCTCTGTGGGATAAGAGCAACTACGATTTGGTCTTCTGTAACAACTTCACGGCTCCGAAATCAAGTACTTTTTGAGTCGTAATTACGTGGGACTCGAACTTGGCATACATTTCGTCAGAGAGGACATTTACCCCTGACGCATCGGTCGAGAAAGCAGGCAAGACGAGCCGATTCGATTTGCTCAAATAGCAGTGTGCATTGACACCCGCGATTCGGAAACAGGGATGAACGTGGCCATGCACCACAGCCGTTTTCGGGATTTTGCCGTCGCCGTGCAGCACTTTCCATTCGCCAACCCAAAGTCCGTCCGGATACAACGGAAACGCAGTGGTCACGTTTCCCAAATCTTCATCGTGATTGCCTGGAACGACTCCAACGAGTTGTACCTCGTTGCTTTCGAACCATTCGAGTACCTCCTGAATCAAGTCCTCGCCGGGAGTTTCTTCGAAAAAATCTCCCGCAACAACGAGTCGCGTTACGCCGTTTGTGGTCATGGCTTGTCGTAAGGGAGCAAGCGCTTCGACAACGGGCACGACCGGGACAGCTTCTCCGAGTTTTCTGCGGGCTTGCCAATAGCCGAGATGCACGTCAGCGATAACCGCCGTTTGCGTCGACTTGTGGACCGCTACGCGGTAGGGCGTCAACAACCAATCGTCATGGATGGCAGCTCGCAAGGATACTCTCTCGTCTATCCGAAGTGTTCAGGGCTAGAAGGTCACGGCACGGAGGCCCATTTTGTTCGATCGCTCTCTGCGTTTCAACCAACCAAATTCACTCGGAGTTGGAGGGTTCACCCATCAATGTTGCGTGGAGTCGAAACAACACTTCCTCGGGATCGCCTATCATCTCGTCGGGTTGAGTGTGACTTTGTGTCCAATGTTCCGCAAACGGAGAAGTGCTGTGGAGCCAGCGAACTTGGACAGACAGTTTCGGCAGGTCGGCGAGAAATCCGAGAGCTCCCTCGATGTCGACGCAATACTGACGGACCTCGCTTTCGGCTTGGCGGAGCAATGCGAAATTCGGGTGAGCTTTGCGGACTCGTTCGAACAAACGACGCTCGACCCAACTGCGTCCGCCGACTTTCGGTTTTTCGCCAAGAGGATTTCGCAACAACATCAATCCAGTGGTCGCCACTCGGCGGAATCGATCACGAAGAGTGGGGCCGTTGGCGAGGAGTTGTTCGAGTTCCTCTTCAAAGCCTTCCAGGGACAATAACATTCGCCATTCTGGCGCGGAGATCTCTCGACTCGACTCCGAAAACACCAGTATTCCTAAATCGGCAACGACTGGCACTTGAGCACGCCAACCGTTTTGTCGGAGTCGGTGGCCGAGGACTTGTGCGATGGCCTGGTTAGCAGGGCGGTGCAACGGAGTATGGACCGAATACTCCACGGAGCAATCCGTCCCCACAGCCTCGACGAGAAGCGTCGAAGCGTCAGGAATCTGACTGAGCGTCTCTTGTCGTTCGAAATATTGAACGAGCAGAGACGTCGCGTTGTCATCGACGGAGAACTCTGTCTGCAAAACATGGGCGAGGGCATCTGGACCATTCAACAGGGCGTCGGCCGCGGAATGGCGAAAGGCAAACAAACGCCCAGCCAATTCACGAGAAATCGACAGGCTATCCCCGAACCACCTCGGAACGACCGGACGATTTGTCACTTCCTCAACGACTAACGTTTCGTGTTGGAGTTGCTTGAACTCCAGGCTCAGTCCGTCGAGTAAAAACCGGTCCCCGGGTTGGAGGTGTTCGGCGAAATATTGATCGACCTCGCCGATTTTTGTGCCGTCGCTCCGTTGAACGGTGATTGGGTCTTCCCCGAGGATCGTTCCGATATTTTGCCGTAGGATTTGGAGTTGTTGAGAATCACACAACGTGAACCGCTCGTCGATGTCCTCGAGTTTCCCTGGAAAGTCCTCAAGTGCTCCGTCGCCTGCCTTGCGGAGACGCCCGGGGAGCCAATCACAACCTTCGTCATCGAGACCTAGGAGATATTCCAAACACGATTCAAAGTCCGCGCGACCCAGGTCTCGAAACGGGTAGGCCTGTCGAACGAGTTCATAAGCCTCGTCGGCAGACCAAGCCTCGGTAGCTGCCATCCCGAGGAGTTGCTGGCACAAAACGTCGAGCGGACAGTTCGGTACCTGGAGTTGTTCGAGCTGTCGGGTTTGGCTGGCTTTGCCGGTGACGGCGGCCTCAAGCAGTTGCGTTGGACCAGCGACCAGGAGGAGTCCGCGTCGAAGTTGGCCTGGACCGTGGCCCGCGCGTCCGATTCGTTGAAGCAAGCGAATGGCTCCTCCCGGGGGGCGAACCATCACGACGCAATCGACCGAACCGATGTCTATGCCCAGTTCCAAGCTCGTGCTGGTAACGACCATCCGGAGGTTTCCACACTTGAGTTGACGCTCGACTACTCGGCGCCGTTTGGCAGCGAGAGAAGAATGGTGGACCGCAATTTGAGCTGCGAAACGCGGGCGACGTTGTCGTAATGTGTACGCGAGTCGCTCGGAGAGGGCGCGAGTGTTGGTGAAGACCAGCGTGGTCGTATTATTTTCGAGTTCCTCGGAGATGCGATCGACCAATTCCCAGAAGAAACGTTGGGGGGCCCACGAGCTATCTTCGTCGCGATACCCCACCGGCTCGATGACGAGCTCCATTTCTCCGTTGTCTGGAACTTGGGCGATGAAGCAATCCCTAGCCGGACCAACGAGGAACCGAGCTGCCGTCTCAACAGGAGCACACGTTGCGGACAAACCAATCCGCTGGATAGGAATTCCGGCCAGTCGCTCGAGTCGCTCAAGACTGACGGCCAAATCTGCGCCACGTTTGTTGCATGCCAGGGCGTGAATTTCATCGACGACAACATACCGCAAAGTCGAGAATATTTCCGTGGCCTTGTGATGAGTAAGCATCAGCGCCAAACTTTCAGGCGTGGTCAACAAGATGTCGGGTGGGTCGGTCCAAATTTTTCGTTTGGCAGCGGAAGACGTGTCTCCTGTACGGACCCCGACCTGCGGACTAAACATGTCCGATTGTTCGGTGATTTGGTGGATGTGGCTTCGGAGATTTTTCCGGGCGTCGTTGCACAGAGCTTTCAACGGAGCAACGTACAAACACCGAACGCCTGGGACGATACCATCATCCAGTAAGTGCCCAATGATTGGAAGAAATGCGGCCAGAGTCTTGCCGTTCCCGGTGGGTGCCACCAACAGACAGTTGTCACCCTGGCTAAGGACCGGCCATGTCATTCTTTGGGCGATTGTCGGAGTCGAAAAATGTCTTATGAACCATTTTCGAACAATTTCGGCGTTCGATTGTAAGGCGAAATCCACCGAGTACGTGTAAGTTTGGTGGGTCAGCTTTCCTGCAGATGCGGTGTCCATGTCCACAGTATATTCGTCAGCTGCTTAACCGAGAACCCGAACTGATGCAAGTGCTGAGGGTTTCAACTTGGCTACGATCGAATTCAACAAACGAGCGATGTGAGACCAGAGAGGGTTTCTTCGCGCGGCCGATTAGCGTTGTAAAAAAGCCTGGTAGCCTGGTTCTCTTGCGTCTGGGGTTCTCGACCGATTCGGGTCCCATTCCAGATAGCGGCAGGTGGAGGGTTGACCGAACCCCACACCCGTGAGAAAATAAATTGACCGTGGAAGGGTTGGGAATGAAAAATTCTCGCCAATTGGGGAATGGTAATGGCATCTCTGGCGTTGGTAGTCGAAGACGAACAAGATACCGGTTTTTTGCTCGCCGAGCATCTCCGTCGATGGGGTTACGAACCCACTGTTCTTGGTGAAGGCAAACCAGCGGTTCCGTGGGTCAGGCAACACCATCCCGACATCATACTGCTCGATTTGTTGCTGCCGGACATGGATGGCTTCCAAATCTGTGAAGCGTTAAAACTTGAACGGGACACAAACCTCATTCCGGTCATTATGATCAGTGCTCTTTCGGCGCGGGAGGACAAACTTCGCGGGCTCAAGGTGGGAGCCAATCAATACCTCCCCAAACCATTCACGGCCGAGGATCTTCACGCCGCGGTCCAAGCCGCTAGTCACTGGCGCGATCAGTTGCAACAAGAGGGAAAGCACGGAGAAGTCCGATTCGAACTCCAAAGCGACATGCGTTACCTGGAAGAACTCAATAGTTTGTTGAGTTCGTTGTTCCTCTACAGTGGTCTCACCGAAACCCAGGCCCACCAACTGAGCACGGCCGTTCGTGAGTTGGGCACCAATGCCATCGAATGGGGCCACCAAAAACAAGTCGATCAGATCGTCACGGTCGACTATCAAATCGACTCGGAAAAAGTGACGATCGTGATACAGGACGAAGGTCCTGGATTCGACCCCGACAACGTACCTCACGCAGCCGATCCTGAGGACCCAGTTTCGCACATGATGGTCCGGGAAGCGTTGGGGTTGCGTGATGGTGGATTTGGGATTCTGATGTCCCGCGGACTCGTCGATGACTTGCAGTACAACGAAGCAGGTAACGAAGTTCGTTTGATCAAGTACTTCCCGCCAAAAGACGAATCTTCCGATAGCTCAGGCGGTAGCGACGCCTCATAGTGGAGTCGTTTCGCTTACCCCACCACATTTTCTCGTCATGAAGTTCCAATGATGTACCGGCAGATAGCTTTTTTAGGTCTGGTGCTGCTCTCGATCCTCCTGGTCGGTTGTGGAGGAAAAGGAGAGGATCGGGTTGTAGTGTACTGCGCACTCGATCGTGAGTTTTCGGAAGTAATTCTGGAAGATTTTACCAAGAAAACTGGAATTCGGGTGCTTCCCCGCTTCGACACGGAAGCCACAAAGTCCGTTGGTCTGTTCCAAGAGTTATTGCGAGAGAAATCCAAACCCCGGTGTGATGTTCACTGGAATAATGAAATTCTGGCAACGGTTCGTCTACAAAAAGCCGGAGTCCTTCAGCCGTACGACAGCCCTGCTGCAGCACCTTATCCCAAAGCGGTTCGAGCGCGAGACAACACCTGGTGCGGCTTTGCATCTCGTGCGCGCATTTTGATTGTCAACACTGATAAGCTCAAAGAAGCCGATTGGCCTCGATCATTGGCCGATCTGACAAAATCGTCGCTACGGGGTCAAGTAGCCATGGCGAAGCCCGAATTCGGGACGACGGCGAGCCACGCTGCGTGCTTGTTTGAAGTGTGGGGAGCTAAAAAGGCTAAGGAATTTTATCGAGCCCTGCAAAAGAACGACGTCAAAATTTTGGGCGGAAACAAAGACGTGGCCGTTGCCGTTGGAAAAGGACAATACGCGGTTGGAATGACGGACACGGACGATGCCATGGGGGAAGTCCGTGCGGGAAAAGCGGTGAAGATTCTTTTCCCAAAAAGCCCAGAAGGAAGCTCCGAAACCCTGTTTTTCCCCAACACCGTCGCACTCGTACGCGGTTGTCCAAATCCCGAAGCTGGTAAGAAACTGATTGATTATCTGTTGAGCAAGGAAGTCGAGGAAAAATTGGCCCTTTCAGACAGCTGTCAGATACCGTTGCACCCGGAAGCCAACGTCGAACTTCCAGTTGCTCTGCGTGGAGTGGCGATCAAGGGGGTCGAAGTCGATTTTCGACGCGCTGCCGGGCGTTGGTCCGAAGTCCAAACGTTCCTCAAAAGCCTCTTTGCAAGATGACTCACAACTCACTCCTCATCGAGTTCCAGGTCAGAGAATAAATCCCGAATGTCTTCGTCGGGAGGCAACTGCCAAGACTCGTCGAGTTCGATTTCAGGTGGTGGGTCAGAATCGCCGTCTGGGTGTGGAGGAACCTCCTTAGGCGGCTGTGTTTTCTTTGGCGCTCGCCGACGCGAGTATGGATTGATTAGCTCTTCATCTTCTTCCTCGACAAGACCAAAGTCTTCCACGTCTTCAAAGCGAGGCAGTTCGGGGGGTGGGAGTGCCTCCCTGGAAGCATCTTCTCCATTTGGAACCGGAGGAAGAACTACGGGAGCATCTTGAGGAAAGTCTTCTTCGACAACGACTGGATTGGCTCTTTGGTGGTATCGAGTCTCGGCATCCGGACTCAACCAGTAGGTAACGCGAAACGTCACTGGACCCAAAGTCAGTTGATCTCCGGGCTGGACTAGTTGAGCTCCACGAAGAGCACGTCCATTCAAGAAAGTCCCATTGGCACTGTTCAGGTCTTCAACAATTAAACACCCATCCAAATAGATCAACCGGCAGTGTCGCCGGCTTACTTCTCCGGAAGGGATACGGATGTTGCATCCACGCTTCCGTCCCAAGACCGTTTCCTCATACTTGAGGGCAAAGACTTGTTGTTTTTTTCCGCCTCGGAGGACAACTAATTTCACGTCCATGGGTACGAAAACTCGCGGCGAACAGAGAGGGACCGTAAACTGCATGCCATTGGAAACCAAACATTTCGAATTGAGAAGCCACACGACAGGACGTGCAAGATCCTGTTAAGAACTGCGCGGGCGGTGAACCACAGCGGGTAACCGCCATGTGACCTCTGCTTCCTGTTGGCAGATTTCACGTGTCAGGTACTGTGTAAACAAAACTACCCCACAGTGGACTGCGGGGTAGATGCAAAGAACAAAGTCGAACTTCAAAAGCGAGTGCTAGAAGGTTAGCTTCGCTCCTGCAGATCCTTCTCATTGCCGGGGATGAGCGGCAAATTCAGTAGGTGGACCGGACTGTCCCATTGCATGTTCTCGAAGTTCGGAGTTACTTTGACCCGGACTTCACCCTTCTCCGGAGAGAGTGTCGTACTGGTTGTCAAAGCCACACTATTGGGGCCTTGAGACCGTACCCCGGACTGAACCAAGACAGTCTCTTTACCTTTCGAACTCTTGCCCTTGTTCTTCTTCTGGAACCGAGCCGTTGCGAGATCGCGTAAGACCCTCGCGTTGGTCGATGTGCCAACGCCTCCGGTCATTGCGGCTCTTTGGGCACTGGAAGAATAGGGGTCTGTCAGGTTACGGAGCTTGGTGAGAATGTTCTGTCTTTCGGTCTTTTGCTTCGCATAACTTCGAAGACGCGACGAGACCGGCGGAACAACAGCAACATTCTCTCGGCGTCCTTCTGGGAGCTCGACTTCGAGAGTCTGGGGATTGGAGACATCGAGTGTGTGGATTTGGTACCGTTCGTCCTTTGTGCCTCGGTGTTTGATCACCTCGACGCGAACTTTGCCTCCCAGGGGAGTACCCCACAGCCGTTTGAGGTTAATCGTGTACTTGCCAGAGAACCCTTTGGCTGCAATGTAGCTCATGTCTGTGATCGAATCGAGGTCTCCTCCAAGAAGAATACCACCGCCTGGAGTTTGGCGATGCTCGTGGGCAGCCAAACTTCCGTTGGGTTCCCTGACTTCCATGTCGATCTCCGAAACACCACTCTTACCCTCTTCCCAGCGAACCCGAATCACGAGATCGCGGATTTGAGTTCGTTTCACGGCTTGCTTGAGCCTTTGGACATCTTTGGCGTGCTTCTCCCCTTCCAAGGTGCGTACAAGCGATTCGATCTTGGCTTCTACCTTGGCGTGAATGGCGTCGTTATCAATGGGCCAATCTTGGGAGAGGAGTTGGTTCGCAGCCCAAATCATATCGTCGATGTTCTTGCCAAGTTCGGCGTAGTCGAGGGCCGCGATGTACGGGGAAGCCAGGTTGGGTTGGATCACCGAGGCTTGACGACAAAACTGGACTGCCCGGCGGTAGTCCTTTTGGTCAGCCAGAGTGTTCGCCGCGCGAAGGAACCCACTGACGTCGTCAGGTTCAAGAGACAGCGCTGAAAGGCGGAGACGTTGCAACTCCTCGGGACTCGCACCACGCTTGGTTTCGAGAGCAACAGCCAAAGCCTCGTACACCCACGGGCGAACGATGATACCGTTTCGTAAAGTCGCCTTGAGTAACTCAGCGGCATGTTCGAACTTTTTGTTCTCGAAAAGGAAGTCGGCAGCCGCGATGATCATCCCCGGATCCGAGGCTCCTTTTTCGATCGATTCCTGCCACATCTTTTTCGGATCAATATCCTTCGGGTCGATTTTTTTGTCTTTCCCACCGCCGGGTCGAACAAGAAATCTTGGGAATCCTTTCTCATCCGGGCCAAATCCACCGAAGTCACCATCGCCATCGACGGGACCTTTCTTGGGACTTAGCAATCCTCCAAATTCGGAGTAGTGCAATTTTGTGTTAGCACGAACGACGAGGGCAAGCGCTGGGTTGTAGATGTCGATCGCTGGGTCGTATCGAGGGTCACCCTGGCCACCGATTTCGGTGGGAGGTGGCGGAACCCCAGCTACTTGTAGCCCACCGATTCCACCCACATTGCCAGCGACACCGACCCCACCGACTCCGGGTACACCGAGGGCACCACCTCCGGCGACCCCAGCGACTCCAGCGACGCCGAGAACCCCTCCAGCGATTCCGAGACCGCCAACACCTCCAACACCGCCAAGGCCGTTGAGTTGCTGGAATTGTTGTTGCTGTTGAGTATTAAGACCGATCACCCAACGGGTGTCTTCGGGGCCAGGATCGATGACCGCGGTGATGAGTTGGACAAGCTGGGGTGCTTGTTGGGCCCCCTGGAATCCCAGGTTACCGTTGAAACCACCCAATCCACCACCGGCAACTCCTCCGATGCCTGAAATGGTACCGGCAATACCACCGAGTCCTCCAAGACCACCGAGGCCAGCCAGACCACCGATACCGCCAAGGCCGCCAAGACCACCGCC